>CAMJFY010000034.1 GCA_946405105.1 uncultured Caryophanales bacterium | reverse complement strand
GTGTTATAATTAACTACACGGAGGCAACTTGTATGGAAGGTAAAATTCATTCTTTTTTCGCAGGCGGAACAGTTGATGGTCCTGGTATAAGATATGTTATTTTCTTAAAAGGCTGTCCCCTAAGATGCTTATATTGTCACAATCCTGATACTTGGACACAGGATAATGCGATAATTAAATCAACAGATGAAATAGTTATGAACGCATTAAAATATCGTGGCTATTTTTCAAATGGTGGTGGAGTAACAGTAAGTGGTGGCGAGCCATTATTACAAATTGATTTCTTAATTGAGCTATTTAAAAAGCTTAAGGAATATAATATCCATACTGCCATAGACACATCTGGAATAATATTTGATAAGAATAATCCTGAATTATTATCTAAATTTGATGAATTAATCAAATATACAGACCTATTCTTATTAGATATAAAACATATTGATGACAATGAGCATATAAAGCTAACAGGCAAATCTAATAAAAACATATTAGAATTTGCAAAATATTTATCAGATAATAATGTACATATGTGGATTAGACATGTATTAGTTCCTAATATTACATTAAATGACAAATATTTAATTCAAACTAAAGAATTTATTGATACATTAAAAACTGTAGATAAGATTGAGGTATTACCATATCACACTATGGGAGTAGCTAAATATAAGGAGCTAAATATCCCATATAGATTAGAAGGTACAATCCCACCTACAAAAGAAGAAACAAGACATGCAAAATATTTGTTAGGAGTGATTAAGGATGTGGCTTAATGATAAAAATTATTTAGAATATCTAAAAGGTATTTCTATAGTTGAAGTATCTGGAGAATCTTGTGCTAATTGCTTAACATTAATGCCAATACTTGAAAAAATTGTATCAGAGAGACCTGATTTAAAGCTATTTCATATAGAAGCAAGTGAAGATACAGTTTCATTATTAGAAAAATATGAAATAAGACAGGTACCTACAATTATGATCATGAATGATGATAAATGTTATGTTTCATGTAGAGGATTTCAACCAGAAGAAATATTAGAGCTTTGGATCGATAAAAAGGTAGAAGAGCTTAAAAATAAATAAGCTACTAATTAAGAATAATTCTTAATAAAGCGTTTACTTATGTTGAAATAAAGCAGTATATAATGTATAATATCAATGAACTAAAGATAATAATCTTTAATTAATAATTTTTGGAAAGAGGTTTTTTGGAAAATGTATAAAGGTTGGGAAGGATTTGTTCCTGGTAAGTGGAGCAATGATGAAATTAATGTACGTGATTTCATTCAAAGAAATTATGTTCCATATGAGGGCGATGCAAGCTTCTTAGTAGGACCTACTGAGGCTACAAAGCAATTATGGAATACAGTTTTAGACTTAATGGCTGAAGAAAGAAAAAGAGGCGGAGTTTATGACTGTGATACTGATATTATTTCACAAGTTAATTCACATAAGCCAGGATATATTAATAAGCCATTAGAGCAAATCGTTGGTTTACAAACTGACGTTCCTCTAAAGAGAGCATTCATGCCAAATGGTGGTATTAGAATGGCTTGTCAAGCTGCAGAACAATATGGATATAAAATTAATCCACAAATTCAAGAATTCTATTTAAAATATCGTAAGACTCATAACGATGGTGTTTTTGATGCTTATACTCCAGAGATGAGAGCATGCAGATCAGCACACATCTTAACAGGTCTTCCTGATACATATGGTAGAGGTCGTATTGTAGGAGATTACAGAAGAGTTGCCCTATATGGTACTAAATACCTAATGGCAAAGAAAGAATATGATAAATCTTTAATCGATGGCGATATGACACCAGATAAGACTAGAGATAGAGAAGAAATTTCTGAGCAAATTAGAGCATTACAGGCTTTAACAGATATGGCAGCATCTTATGGCTGTGATATTTCAGAGCCAGCAACTACAGCTAAAGAGGCTGTACAAGCTTTATACTTCGGATATTTAGGTGCTGTTAAGGATCAAAATGGTGCCGCAATGTCAATTGGTAGAAATTCCGCTTTCCTTGATATATATTTTGAAAGAGATTTAAAGAAGGGCTTAATCACAGAAGAGATTGCCCAAGAAATAATCGACCACTTCATTATGAAGCTAAGAATGGTTAGATTTGCTCGTATTGAATCTTATAATGAATTATTCTCAGGAGACCCAACTTGGGTTACTGAATCTATTGGTGGTATGGGTACTGATGGTAGAACATTAGTTACTAAGACTTCATTTAGAGTATTACATACACTAGATAACCTAGGACCAGCACCAGAGCCAAACCTAACAGTTTTATGGTCAAAAAGATTACCAAGAGGCTTCAAGGAATTCTGTGCTGATATTTCAATTAGAACATCATCAATTCAATATGAATCAGATGAATTAATGAGACCTGAAATGGGTGATGATTACTGTATTGCATGCTGCGTATCTTCAATGAAGCAAGGTAAGGAAATGCAATTCTTCGGAGCTAGAGCTAATCTAGCTAAGTGCTTACTATACGCTATTAACGGTGGTAAGGATGAATTAATGAAGGATAAGAAGACAGGTAAGGCTATGCAGGTTGGACCTAAATATATGCCAGTTATG
>CAMJFY010000033.1 GCA_946405105.1 uncultured Caryophanales bacterium | reverse complement strand
TGGCAATGAATTACCTCTAAATTCTTAAGAATTTACGTGCTAAAGCACGTAGCCTAAACTTATTTCCCTAATGGTCAAAGTGTCATAATGTGACATAACGCGACTTATTAGTTAAATAGTTAATTAATGCTATGATAACAGAATATGCTATCAAGGCAATTATAGAAAAAGATAGTAACGAAAAAGTTATCTTTCCTATCCCTATGAAAATAAAAGTATTAATAACATACCAGAATAAGTAGCTAATACTACCAACTACAGGCATGCTTCCTCTTTCATAGTAAATTGAAGTCATTCCGTATGACAGAAAATGTAATATAGCTCCACCAACTAAAATATTAAATATATCAGCATATGAAGGATTAAGAATTGTAGCAAATGGATTAGGCAGATAAAACTGTCTAATCCATGCGCTAATTAACGAAATAATAGAATACACTAATATCCTACACCAATATTTACTAAAAGAGTTAAATTATTCTCTTTAGCATATTGTACAAAATCAATTATAGATTTATATGCTTCAGCTACTTCATCTTTAGTAAATAATCTTTCTGAGAAAAGATTAGTATCTAAACCTTTTAAATCGTTAAAATATGATTCAGTATTCACTTCTACATCTTCATCTCTTAATTCATATGGTCCAGATTCTTCACACCAATCTAGAGATAATCCTGATTCCCATTCTTTTTGATTTTCTAGCATTGAATCAATATAACCATCCCATAGAACTAGTACTGTATCTTGCTTCTCTTTTATTTTAAAAGCAATATAATCGTATTCTTCATATCCTTCATAATATTTTTTATTAGTCTCTCCAGTGCGCACTGTCAAGCACCTCCTTCTGTTTTTGTGTTAGTGTACCATTATTCTTAGCCTTGATACACTCTTGATATTTCTCATGAGATATCCATTTCTTAGAACCGTTTTTGCCCTTTAATAAATGATATCTCTCTTTTTGTCTAGGATTAGAGCCATGGCCTTGTCCTTTAACTATTTTCTCAACCTGCCATGACTTACCCATATAATTTGGTGAATTTGGAGTTTTTTCATGCCATCTTGATTCATATTTAACTCCATCTCTCTCAAATTTAAACGATATTTGTTTATATCCATCCTTTTGCTGTTCTTTATATGTAGCATTAGATGGTAAATTTATTGGAGATCTTTCTGCTTTGTCTTTAATACTTTTAGAAGCTCCAGATAAAGTACTAATAACTAATACTGAATCCTTTTTAGTAGCTGCAAGTATATGTGATTTAGAACCTTTTGTTGCACCAAAATCTCCACGAAAACCACTACCAATGTTGCTTCTCCTTCATCTTTTTGAAGTTATAATTCTCAAATACATGAAAAGTCACTTCAGGATAGTTTTCCTTAATATCACTTGGTAAACTGCCATAAATAACTATGTCCACAGGTTCTAAAACTTCAATAGTTTTCTTTATAGCATTAACTACTAATTCTCTCTCTTCTTTTCTTTTTGTTGTTCCAATAGTACCTATAGCAACAACATCACCTTTATAAAGTCCGTCGAACGCGAACTTATAAGTTCTTTCGTCACCTAATCTAACATTAGGTATGACCTTTATATTATTATCAATCAACCAATTAGCTAATGCCCTTCCCATATAAATATGGTACTTCTGCATCACTAATGGCATATTTGCATATAAACTGAAGTCACAAGATATTACTCCTTTAAACTTCCTTAGTCTAGGCAAATACTTCTTCGAATCATTCCAGAACCTGATAAATAAATAGTCAAGTTCGTAAAAGCAAACCCAGCAATCAAAGTCATTGTAATTAGACTTCATTGCTTCCGAAAAGGGTACTACTTTATTAGGCATTTCATTGCAAGACTTGATTGCAGGAAATTCCTCTTCACCAGCATAAGTAGCTGTTCTTACCAAATATGAGTGAAAAACATCATATTTAGTTTCGTAATTATCATTTACCATATGTTTAACCTCGCTTTCTCTGTAAATTCGTAAATAAGAATTACTACAAAAAATTGTAATTTTAATCAACATATGGTAATATAATAGGTGTAACGACATATTACATATGTTGATTATTATTTGATCGTGCTAATTGGTCTCAACAATTAGCTCGATCTTTTTTTATTGTTCATATTTACCACCACCTTTGTTATTTCCTAGTAGTTCTATTAACAGCACCTTCTAAAGACACTCCACATTTATTTATTAGTTCTTCAGCTGACATACCTTTTGTTAATTCATTTTCCATTAGTATTTCACCAGCTAAAGCTTTAGCTTGCCATTCCATACTTTCACATGGGTTTAATTCACGATTTTTAAAGCTTCTATCGCAAACTGGTGTAAAACCAAACATACACATGAAAGCATGAGATAATTCATGTACAATATGTGTTCTATATCCTCCAGTTCCTTCAACAGCCCCTATATACACACTTTCTTTAATTTGTATATGATAGTTACCATTAAAATCAGGATTGCATCTTCCAGGTATACTGCCTAAAATATCATCATCTACTATTTCCGTTGTAATATTTTTAAATTTATCAGGTGTTAGTTCGAACATTTTAATAACATCAACATATAATCCATCATTAGAAATACATTCTTTAAATATATCCCTATAGATTTTTGCCAACAACCTTATTTGAAATCTAGATATCCTTTTTGTTTTGTAATCCATTGCTGTCACCTCTATTTAATATGTTAATAATTTCATTAGCAGTTTCTTCAGAGATATTATCAAACGATCTTTGAAATGCCATAGCTAAATTTCTTTGAAATAATGTTGAACCAGAAAGGTTTACTTTAACATTATTCTTAGATTCTTGAATTGCATCTTCTAACTCTTTTACTTCTTCAGCATTTAAATTATAATGTTCTGCTATCATTTTGCACCATTTTTTAGGTACCTTCTTTTTGCCTAACTCAACAGCTGAAACAAATGAGTTTGTTACTCCTAAGAAGATACTGGCATCATTTAATGTCTCTCCATTTTTTATCCTGTATATTCTAAATAGTTCTCCAAACTTCGTATATTTCATCTTATCCACCTCT
>CAMJFY010000032.1 GCA_946405105.1 uncultured Caryophanales bacterium | reverse complement strand
ATTTGCTATATTGTATAATTCATCTAAAGCTTCCTTAACAGTTGAAGCATTAAAGGGAGTAAACCTATGTTTTAGAAAAAACGAGTTCGTTTCTATTTTAGGACCTTCAGGATGCGGAAAAACTACATTATTAAACATTATAGGTGGACTTGATAAATATACATCAGGTGATGTATTCATTAATGGAAAGTCTACAAAAGAATATACAGATAGGGACTGGGATGTATATAGAAATCATAGAATTGGATTCATTTTCCAAAGCTATAATTTAATTCCACACCAAACTGTTTTAGGAAATGTTGAATTAGCTTTAACTATTTCTGGTATCTCAAAGGCAGAAAGAATTGAAAAAGCTAAGAAGGCTCTAGATAGAGTAGGCCTTGCAAATCAATATTATAAGCATCCTAACCAATTATCTGGTGGTCAATGTCAAAGAGTTGCTATTGCACGTGCATTAGTTAATGAACCAGAAATCTTATTGGCAGATGAACCTACAGGAGCACTTGATACTGAAACAAGTGTTCAAATAATGGACTTAATTAAAGAAATAGCAAATGAAAAATTAGTAATCATGGTTACACATAACCCTGATTTAGCTTATAAATATTCTACAAGAATTGTTAAATTCTTGGATGGTAAATTAATTGATGACTCTAATCCATTCTCAGAAGAGGAAGAAGCAGCTGAAATAGAAAATGCTGTTGCAGAAGCAAAGGCAAAAGAGGAAGCTGAATTAGCTTTAATTGATAAAAATGATAAAAAAGCATTAGAAAAATTTGAAAAGCAAAAGAATGCAAAAGAAAAAGCAAAAATGTCATTCTGGACTGCGTTCAAATTATCAGCTAGAAATTTATGGAGCAAGCGTGCAAGAACAATTATGGTTGGTATTGCTGGTTCTATTGGTATTATAGGTGTTGCATCTGTATTATCAGTTTCAACTGGTGTTAAGGATTATATTAGAGATGTTCAAGATGATTTACTTTCAGGAAATCCAATTAGAATTACTGAATCATCTGTTGATTTACAACAATTAATGGGATCATCTTCATTAAGAGCTAAGGCAAAAGCATTAGAACAAGGTGATTGGGTTAATGTTAATAAAGTAATTGATTACTTAGTTGAAAATAAAGATCAATTAACATCACTTACAACTAAAAATGAAATTACTCAAGATTATGTTAATTTCGTAAAGAGTATGCCTGAAGAATATTATCAATCAATATCTTTAGATTATGGTATTGAAATTAGAAATAATTTATATACAGATTATATTATTGGAACAAATGAGCCAGAAGAACTTGCAAGAAATGGAGTTTATTCATTAACTGCAATTAACTCAATTTACGCTCAAGCTATTACTCATTTAAGTGATGATTTCTCAAGATATTCATCTACTATAACAAGCTTATCTACACCTTTGAGTCAATGTATTCCAAATGTTGATTATATTAAGACTCAATATGATATGTTGGCAGGTGAATGGCCATCTAATAAAAATGATCTAGTATTAGTATTAGATGAAAAGAGTGCGTTATCAGATTTAGTATTAGCTCAATTAGGATATTATTCACAAGAAGAATTCTATGCATTAGTATATAATGCTATGAAAAATCATACAGATTCAGCTTTATATAAAGAAAGATTCTCTTATGAAGAAATCTTAAATAGAAAATATTATTGGTATCCAAATGATGAAGTATTTGAAAGAAAAGATGATGGTTCAAGTCCATTAGTTAATAATTTCAATTATAGATATAAAAACCCTGGCGATACTGAAGGTAAACAAACATTAAGAGTTGCTGGTATCGTAAAACCAAAGAAAGGTATTTCTTATGGTTCGTTAGAGACAGGCCTTTTATATCAAGAAGATTTTGCTAGATATATAATTAAACAAAATAGAGATTCTCAAGTTGCAAGAGTTGTTGATGGTGTTGGTGGAACAATAACTAACCCATTAAATAAAGATGTTTATCTAGAAGCTACAAAAGAACAAATAGCCGCAATGGGCGGGAATCCATCTGCATTATCTGGAGAATATACAGTTTATGAATTATCTGAAGATGGAGAGTATATACAAACAACTGATACATCATATGATGAAACAAAAAAATATTATTTCTTTGCTGGAACAATGGACTTCAAGATTACATACAATCTTGATTATTATTGGGAAAAATTAAATGATGAAAAAATTGCACAAGGTCTTCCTGATGTTAAAGATAAAGGAACTGCAGTAGATTTATTATATGTTACTGAAAATAATGCATTATCACAGATATTAAGAATTATTCCTGGCCTAGAAAAGATTTTAGGTAGTGCTCAAACATTATCTTTATCAGCTCTTGGTGGTCAAACTATTCCATCTGGAATTTATATTTATCCAAATAATTTTAAAGATAAAGATTTAGTTACTAATTATTTAGATAAATGGTCATCTAAAGATTCATTAACTATTTATGAATTTGATGAAGATTTTAATAAAACTTATAATAGCTATGGTGTAGCTAAAACATATCAATTAAAGGCATCTGATAGAGCTGAAGTAAAATATTCAGATCCAGTTGGTTTAATTGTTGATATTATTAATCAATTAATTAATATTGTTACATATGCATTAGTTGCATTTACAGCATTATCACTTGTTGTTTCAACAGTTATGATTGCGATTATAACTTATGTATCCGTAATGGAAAGAATAAAAGAAATTGGTGTTATCAGATCTCTTGGTGGTAGAAAGAAAGACGTTTCTCATTTATTCAATGCTGAAACATTCATCATAGGATTTGCATCAGGTGTAATAGGTATAATAGTTACTGGTATACTTTGTATTATAGCTAACATAATAATAACTGCGGTATCTGGTGGTGTTGTATTATCTATTGCTCACTTAACTCCGCTTATTGCAGTAATAATGGTTGCTGTATCAGTATTATTAACTTCAATTTCAGGATTAATTCCTGCAAGAAGTGCAGCAAAGAAGGACCCTGTTGTTGCATTAAGAACAGAATAATTAATAGACAATCTACGAGTTATCCCGTAGATTGTTTTTTATTTCTTATTATGATAAAATAACTAATGGAAATGAGGTAGTGAATATGAAGAATATTTTAGTAACTGGTGGTACTGGATATATCGGCTCACATACAGTAGTTGAATTACTAAATTTAGATTATAATGTAATAATTATTGATAATTTAAGTAATTCAAAAGATATTGTTTTAGATAGAATTGAAAAGATAACTAATAAGAGACCTAAATTCTATTTAGGAGATATTAGAGATAGAAATATATTAGATAAAATTTTTAAAGAAAATAAAATAGATTGTGTAATTAATTTTGCTGGTTTAAAGGCTGTTGGAGAATCAGTAAGAATTCCATTAGAATATTATGAAAATAATATTTATGGTGCAGTTGTATTATTAGAAGAAATGAAGAAGAATGGTATTTATAATTTTATTTTCTCATCTTCAGCAACTGTTTATGGTGATCCAAAATCTGTTCCAGTAGATGAAAATTCACCTACAGGAGGAACTACTAATCCTTATGGAACAACAAAATTATTTATTGAAAGAATATTAATGGATTTAGCTGTTGCAGAGCCTAAATTCAATATTGCTATATTAAGATATTTCAACCCAATTGGTGCTCATCCATCAGGATTAATGGGTGAAGATCCAAATGGTATTCCAAATAATCTTGCACCATACATTACTCAAGTAATGGTTGGCAAGAGAGAAAAGCTAAATATTTTTGGTAATGATTATGATACACCAGATGGAACATGTATTAGAGATTATATTCATGTTTGTGATTTAGCTTATGGACATGTATGTGCAATTAAGAAGCTTGAAGAAAATCCAGGGGTAGTTATTTATAATTTAGGTACTGGTAAGGGCTCAAGTGTATTTGATGTACTACATGCATTTGAAAAGGCATATGGTAAAAATATTCCTTATTGCATCGCTCCTAGAAGAGAAGGAGATGTTACTGCTAATTATACTAAGGTAGATAAGGCAGCTAAAGAAATTGGATTCAAGGCTAAATATAATATTGAAGATATGGCAAGAGACGCCTGGAATTGGCAAAAAAATAATCCTAATGGATATGAAAAATAATTAATATGATTAGATTAGATAAAATGCTAGCCCATATGGGTTATGGCTCAAGAAAAGAAGTAAAAGAATTAATTCGTAAAGGATTTGTTTCTGTAGATGGTGAAATTGTTAAATCTGATGATATTAAGGTTGATGAATCTAGTGAAATAATTATTTTTGATGAAAAAATCAATTATGAAGAATTTGTCTATATTATGTTAAATAAGCCAGCTGATGTTATAAGTGCAACATATGATGGAAATTTAACTACTGTATTAGATTTAATTTCAGGATATGAATCAAGAAATTTATTTCCTATTGGTAGATTAGATATTGATACATTAGGTTTATTAATATTAACTAATGATGGACAACTAGCTCATAAGCTTTTATCACCTAAAAATCATGTTGGAAAGAAATATTATTTAAAATATGATGGTAAATATAGAGATGACTTTGTAGATATATTTAAAAAAGGATTCCAAATAGATGATTATTTTACAAAGCCAGCAATATTTGAGGATTTAGGTAATAATGAAGCATATATTACAATCTGTGAAGGTAAATTCCATCAGGTAAAAAGAATGATGGAGCATGTAGGCTGTAAGGTTACATATTTAGAAAGAATTCAATTTGGAAATATAGTACTTGATAACTCCTTAAAAAGAGGCGAATATAGACTTTTAACAAAGGAAGAAATTGAGTCTTTAAAGAACAATTAATTAATCGGTTTTTTGAACCGATTTTTTATTTTTAAAAATATAGAAAAATGGCTATGCGAAGCCAAAAATGATTTTTGAGATTTTTTTTGTAAAAAAGATAAAATTTATATTGACAATATATTTTTGTAGTGTTATACTAAACAAGCACACTCAACCGAATGTGTAAAATTTGAGTCTTTGAAAACTGTATATGACGAAATAAACGTATTGTTAAATTTACA
>CAMJFY010000031.1 GCA_946405105.1 uncultured Caryophanales bacterium | reverse complement strand
ATGGTAGTAAGTTAAATCTTGCGAGAGTAGGTAGCTGCCAGGCTGTCTCTTTGTATATAAATATAATTCTGGAGGTTTAGCTCAGTTGGGAGAGCATTTGCCTTACAAGCAAAGGGTCAGCGGTTCGAGCCCGTTAACCTCCACCATTATGCCGACTTAGCTCAATTGGTAGAGCAACTGACTTGTAATCAGTAGGTTGTGGGTTCGATTCCTATAGTCGGCACCACTTGATCCGCTAGCTCAGCCGGTAGAGCACTTGACTTTTAATCAAGGGGTCTGGAGTTCGAATCTCCAGCGGGTCACCAGCTTATTTATAAAGCTGTTTGTTAAATTTCTTAAATGCCTCGGTGGTGGAATAGGTAGACACGTGGGACTTAAAATCCCATGCCCCTTAAAGGCGTGTCGGTTCAAGTCCGACCCGGGGTACCACTTTAACAAAATATGAAAATGGGGTTATAGCTCAGCTGGGAGAGCGCCTGTTTTGCACGCAGGAGGTCAGCGGTTCGATCCCGCTTAGCTCCACCATTTTCTTAAGTATAAAAGTATGGCTCTGTAGCTCAGTTGGCTAGAGCGATCGGTTCATACCCGATAGGTCGTGGGTTCGAATCCCTCCGGAGCCACCATGATTTTTGACGCATTTGGACCCGTAGCTCAGTTGGTTAGAGCCACCGGCTCATAACCGGTTGGTCACAGGTTCGAGTCCTGTCGGGTCCACCAGCTTTATTTTTATACACTTATTTATTAGACACGGAGAAATACCCAAGTGGCTGAAGGGTTCGGTCTTGAAAACCGATAGGGGATGCAAGTCCCGCGGGGGTTCAAATCCCTCTTTCTCCGCCATATATCGCGGGATAGAGCAGTCTGGTAGCTCGTCGGGCTCATAACCCGGAGGTCGTTGGTTCAAATCCTTCTCCCGCAACCAATTAAAATAATAGTGGTCCGGTAGTTCAGTTGGTTAGAATGCCTGCCTGTCACGTAGGAGGTCGCGAGTTCGAGTCTCGTCCGGACCGCCACTATAAAAAATGCTTCGGTAGCTCAGTTGGTAGAGCACAGGACTGAAAATCCTGGTGTCGGCGGTTCAATCCCGCCCTGAAGCACCATTTTTATTTTCAAACCTACCTTTTTATATATTAAACATCGATATTGTTCGATGTTTTTTATTTTTTAGTATTTAAGATATTCTTTAATTATTGTATAATAATTAATAGAATGTATTATAATGTACATAAATCATTCAAAGGAGTCTTATCATGTTATTTTTGAGTGGTATAACAGATTTTTTCGAAGGAATACAAGAATTTTTCGAAGATAATTTAGTTGCTAGAATAATAGTAGATGGATATTTAGCACTAATTGTCATTTCTTTTATTGTGTTCTTATGCATTAAATTTAAGAAAGCATTGAATCTTACTGTTATTGGAATCTTATTATTCTTGATTAAGAGTGCAGCAGAACTATTTGGATTTGAATTATCTTCAAAAATATATAACGCAGTCTTTATTTCATATGTTGTAATATTTGCAATATTATTAGCTCCAGAATTAAGAAAGCTAATGGAATATCATAAGGCTGATGATAATAAGAAGGCTATGCTAATGTCATCTACTCAATCTACAAGAAACTCAATTGTAGATGCAGTATTTAACATGAGCTCTCAAAAGGTTGGTGCCTTAATTACATTTGAGCTTCATAACTCATTACAGCAATATGCTGAAAGAGCTATTAACCTAAATTCAGATATTTCAAGAGAATTACTAGAACAAATCTTCATTAAGGATTCTCCACTACACGATGGTGGCGTAATCATTAGAGGTAATAAAATCATTTGTGCTGCCGCATATTATACACTATCTCAGGATTCAACACTAGATAAGACAGTTGGTTCTCGACATAGAGCAGCATTAGGTTTATCAGAAATTACAGATTCATTAACAATCATTGTTTCAGAAGAAACAGGAACAGTACATATCGCTTGTGCTGGATTAATGAATGTAATGAATTCTAAAAATGAGCTTTTAGAATATATCAATATTTATTTAGGTGATTAGGAGGTATAACATATGAAAATTGTAAATTTTATAATTGAATTATTAACGTCTCCTTTTGTATTATTGTTTAGATCAAATGCTAAGCCAGGAACTAACAAGGTTGTTAAGCCTTTAATAGTTTTAGGTTGTGCATTAGTAGCAGTAGCACTTTTAATATTTTTAGTTTATTATGAGGTGATTTTTGAATGATATTTGGGGAAGCTAGTATTCTAGGTTATTTTGATCAGAGTCCTATTATTCCTCTTGCATTATCATCATTAATTACAATAATAATCATTATGCAATGCTTTTCTAAGCATATGCTATTTAAGGTAAGATTATTAATCGGCTTCTTAATAACATTTGCTGCAGGATTATGCTTAGCATTCCATAATGAAATACAAAATGCAACAAGTAATAGAGATTTATGGATAAATCTAGAAAGATTTGGCTTAGTAGGTGTTGATGCAATAGCTTTATTCTTATTCTTCACAACTATTGATTTATCATTATCAAATGAAAAGCTTCATAAGATATTAACAAAATCATTAGATGAAACAAAATATTTTGTTTTATTAGACAAAAAGGATAGAGTTAAAGAAATATCATCCTTACTAGCAAAGGATCTAGAAATAGAGCCTGAAAATTCAATAAGAAAGAATTTCTTTGATTTAATTGAAAATAAATATCGTATCGTAGGCTTAAATGGAGAAGAAGCATTTAAGAAGGATATAAAGAAATATTATGATCATTACGAAAAATACGCAAAAGAGGGTACAGTAAAAAGTGTTGAGATTAACATCTTAGATGATAACGCAAAGCACGATGCTCTATATTTCAATGAATCATGCGTATTTAGTAGAGGAAAATATAAAGGAAGAATTCTAATAGGTGATAAGAAGAATGAAGAAACACTTGTTGGAATGGAAAAAGAAATTGTTGATAAAACAGCTGAATTAGATTTAATTAAGAGCCGTTTCATTACAATCCTTTATAAAACATCTGATGGTATTTATTTCAATAATTTAAATGATAAATCTATATGGTTTAATGATATCCTTGTAAAAAGATTATTCTTAAATGGTAATAGTATGGATAGTAATGATTTCTATTCAAAAATTCATCCTGAGGATATGCCATTATACCAGGATGTAATGAATAATCTAAAGGATGATGATTATACAATTACATATAGATACAATACAGGATCATATTATGTATATGTAAAAGAACAAGGACATAAGGTTATATCAGGTAACACAATTGAGCTTTGTGGTATCATGTCAGTAATTGATGATTATAGATATGAAAAAACTGATACAGCCCTAGATTCAGTTGGTAGCGAGCCTGAAATGCTTGCGAGATTCAAAGCATTACAATTAAATGATAGTGTATTTGAGGTTGTTTATTTTAGAGTATCATCTATTCCTGATATCAACGAAAAGTATGGTAGAGGAATTGGTAATATGATGTTATCAGAATATGTTAATTTCTTTAAACAAACATTTATTGTAGATAATTATATTTATAGAGTATCAGGTCTTGAATTTGTTGCTTTCATAACTAACTACAATAAAATGGAAATGTTAAAATCACAATTAAGAAATGATGAAAAGATTTTACATGTTTCTGCAGATATGGCAGGTAATAAAATAACTGCTGATATTCATATGGGTATATCATATTCAAATGATACACCTAATCCACAGGATGCATTAACAAATGCTAAAAACGCATTAAAGATTGCATCTAACGAAAATTATTCATCATCATATGCATTCTTTAAGGACATAAAATAATGAATAAAAACGAAATAAGAAAAAATGCACTTTCAATTAGAGGCAAGCTTAAAAGCGAAGCTACAGATAATAAAATAGTAGATGAATTATCTAATATAATTTCTAAATTCGATAATATCGGTATTTATTATCCAATTGGAAGTGAAATTAATATTTTAAAAATAATGGATAAATATCCTAATAAAAGATTTTATCTTCCTATTACAAGAGAAGAAATATCATTTATTGAATATAAAAAAGGAGATACACTAATAGATGCTAAATTTAAAACAAAGGAGCCTGTTGGTGATATTACTAATATAGATTCAATAGAATGCTTTATAATCCCTTGTGTAGCCATTTCTAAGACAAGACAGCGTCTTGGCTATGGGAAAGGATATTATGATAGATATTTAGCCAATTATAAGGGCTTTAAGATTGGAATTATTTATAAAGAATTAAATAATTTAGATTTCAAGGCTGATGATTATGATGTAGTTTTAGATTTAGTTATAGAAGGGTGATTAATTATGTTTTCTGCAATACTTCTTATGGCTGGAAAAGGCGAAAGAATGAATATGGATATTAATAAGATATTATTACCCCTTGGAAACAAGAAGGTATATGAATATTCATTAGATGTATTGCTAAAGACTGTTGATGAAATTATTTGTGTTATCAGCAAGGATAACGAAGATATAATTAAATCATTACCAAATAATGTTAAATATACATTTGGTGGTAAAACAAGACAGGAAAGTGTTATTAATGGATTAAAGCTTGTCACAAATGATTATGTATTAATCCATGATAGCGCAAGACCATTTATAACTAAAGAATTAATAGAAGATATTAAAAAAGAATTATTAAATAATAAGAATGTATTAGCTTGTTCTAAATGTAAAGATACAATTAAAGAACTAAATAATAATAAGCTAAATACATTAGATAGAAATAAGCTAATCAAGGCTTATACACCACAATGTGGTAATACAAATATATTATTAGATTCATATAATAAGGCTTTAAAGGATAATAAAGAATTTACTGATGATTTATCAATAGTAGAATATTATCATCCTGAAATAGAAACAAAATTAATATATGCATCTGATGATTTATTTAAAATAACAACAGCACTTGATTATGAGCTAGCAAAGCTATTATGGAGGAAATATGATTAGAATTGGTCATTCATGGGACGTCCATAAATTAGTTCCTAATAGGGATTTAATTTTAGGCGGAATTAAAATTGAATCTGAGATTGGCCTTTTAGGTCATAGTGATGCCGATGTAGTATTACACGCAATAGCTGAAAGCTTATTAGGTAGCCTAGCACTTGGTGATTTAGGTACATTCTATCCAGATAATAGTGATAAGACATTAGGAATGGATTCAAAGATAATATTAAAGGAATGCTATAAAAAGGTTCTAGATTTAAATTATCATTTGAATAACATTGATATTATGATTTATTCACAAAACATTAAAATAAGCCCAATTAGAGAGAAAATAAGAGAAAGTATAGCTAATATCTTAAATGTTGATGTTAAATATATTAGTGTTAAAGCAACAACACATGAAAAAATGGGTTTTATAGGTAGAGGAGAAGCAATTGCTTGTGAAGCAGTTTGCTTAGTAGAATCTAATGATTAAGGTATTATTTGTTTGCCATGGAAATATATGTAGAAGCCCAATGGCAGAATATTTATTTAAATATTATGTTTCAGAAAAAGGAGTAGCTGATAAATTCTATATTGAATCTTGTGCTACATCTAATGAAGAAATAGGAAACCATATTCATTATGGTACTAAAAAGGTATTAGATAAATATAAAATAGATGCTTCTAAAAAGACAGCAAGAAGATTTAGATTAGATGATTATGATTATTATGATTTCATTATTATAATGGATCAAAATAATTTATATAATCTAAAAAGAATAATTAATAATGACAATAAACATAAAATTCATTTATTCTTAGAATATGCAGGATTAAATAGAGATATTAGTGACCCTTGGTATACTGGTGATTTTAGTAAGACTGAGGCTGATATTATATTAGGAATAAA
>CAMJFY010000030.1 GCA_946405105.1 uncultured Caryophanales bacterium | reverse complement strand
TAATCAGTTTCAATTCTTTATTTGAATCATTTGCATAGTTGATTAAGCTTGATACTTCTCTTTCATAAGTAACTTGTTCATCTAACGAGTAAGCAACTTGTATTAAAATATCATTGGCTGGAATATAAAAATCAATGTCAACTTTATTACCTTTTAGATAATATATCTCATTATTATTTCTATATAAATTTATCGCAACAATATTTTCTAATAACGATGTTTTTTTACCGTCAATGAATAGATTCAAAATACCATTATCTCTAAAGTAATATTTTGGATTACTATTCTTATCAACAAATGACGAATAATAGTTTTCAATAGTAAATAGTAAAAATGAATTTTTTATATAACCACAATAATCAATAATTATATCTTTTGAGATTTTATAACCTATACCAGTAATTACATTTTGTAATTTTGTATATGAAATATCTTGCATAATCGATTCCGAAATCTTTTTAATTAATAGTTTCATTCCATTTTCACTTCTTACTTTATTATGAGTAATGATGTCATTATATAAAACTTTTTGATATACACTTGATATATATTCGCGTTTATTTTTGAATTCTACTGAGGCTGGAAAACCTCCATAGATAAAGTATTGTTCTAAAAGATTATTGACTTTGGCAATATCTTTTGTAGAATATATATCATTATTAAAGAAATTATGAGCCCTTAAATATTCATTAAACGAATACGTTAATACTTCTTTCATAATGTATCTTCCACCAAGTTTGGAAGCAACTTCGTTTGATAACATTTTTGCATTACTACCAGTTATATCAACCTTATAACCTTGATTAGCTACTCTAATTGCAAATTTTTCCCATTCATCAATGTTTTGTATTTCATCAAAATAAAAATAATGTTTTTCAGATGACATTTCTTCAGCAACCAATAAGATATCATCAAAATCATCCAATTTAAAATCAATCAATCTTTCGTCATCAAAATTGATATAAATGATTTGATTCCATTCTACTCCATCTTTAATCAAATCTTGAACACGCTTATATAATAATGTGGTTTTACCAGCACGTCTTAAGCCAACTAAAACATAATTAGCGTTCTTTTCTAATTCAATATCTCTATCAACTATAACAGCATCACGTATTACTTGATGTTGATCGTATATTACCTTTTTAAGAATTTCCTTATTCATAAACGTCACCTCTGTCGACTATATTATATAATAATTCGTATTTTTTGTCGAGTATATTCGACATTTATGCAAAAAAAAGAAAAAAAGCCTTGAAATAAATCAAGACTAATATTCTAATTGGTGCCCGATGTCGGACTCGAACCGACAAGAGTCGCCCCACGTGATTTTGAGTCACGCATGTTTACCAATTTCATCAATCGGGCAATTATTTAGCTCTCAAACGAGAGCTATTTTTTATTTCTTCTTTTTCTTTTTATTATTATTAATTTCTATTGCTTCTAAATATACATTATAGATATTTTCAGCGAATTTCTCTTTAGAGAATTCTAAAGATGAAGGCTTAGTATTTTTAATAATATCATCTAAATTATTTGTTAGGCAATATTCCATTTTACTAACAAATTCATCCATATCATTAAAGATAAATCCATTATAGCCTTCCTTAATAACATCTTCAATACATAAATCATTTAATACTAGATTAGGTACTCCAGCCGCAAGTGCTTCTACATATGTTAAACCTTGTGTTTCTGATTTAGATGCGTTAACAAAGACATTAGATATATGGTAATAATATGGAATATCTTCCCATGGTATTAAGCCTGTAAATACTACTTTATCAGCAATATTTAGTTTTTCTGCTTGTTCTTTTAAAGAATCTAAGACAGGGCCACCACCAACTATCATTAATCTAGCATTATCATATTTAGCTGCAATCTTAGCGAATCCATCAATTATGAATTCAATATTTTTCTCCTTGGCAGTTCTACCAATATAGGAAAATACAAATTTATCTTTTAATCCTAATTTCTCTTTTAATTCTTCTACCTTTTCAGGTGATGGATTAAAATCTTTAAATCTATATAATTCAATTCCAGTAGGGATAATCTTGAAATTTTCTCCCTTAATACCGTAATTCTTTAAATCTGGTAACATTTTTTTAGTAGGTAGGATAGTGATAGTTGATGCCTTATATGTAGGCTTAGTGAATAGGATTTGCATTATCTTTACATATATTGGATGGAATAATTTATCTCCTCTTGGAAATAAAGTACAAATATATTGTATCCATGCAGTATGTACAGTATAGACAATAGGGATACCTAGCTTTTTAGAAGCTAGTCTTGCGATAGCTGCAATATTAAATTCAGTATTAACATGAATAACATCTAAATTATATTTTGCAACCTCTTTAACGAATTTTTTTCTAAAGAAATTAAATTTATATTCTTTAGCTGCCTTAAAAGGATAATGAATTCCTGGAAAATTAATTATTCTTTTATTTTTTAATTCTGGATGATCCTTACAGTTTTCATCATCAATTGCAGTAAATATATAACATTCATGCCCCATTGCTTCAAGACCTTCATATAACATCTTTAAAGATGTTACAACACCACTAATTTGTGGGTAGTATTGGTCTGAAAATAAACCTATTTTCATAAATGCTATCCTCCGAAATCTACTTTATTATATCACTTTTATTATCTTCATTTAAAGAATTATTATCGATTTCTTCTGATATCTCATCAGTATTTTCACTATTTACTTGATTATTTTTATCATTTGCTTGAAGAAGTTTTAGCTCCTTTGTCATAGTTGTATCAAAGATAATATAATCAATTAAACCATAAATTAAAACAAAATAATATGTTAAAAATCTCCATAATAACATACCACTTTGAGCAACTGAATCAGGGTCTGATGCACCTGAATCTGTAATTAGTTTTTTGAATAAAACTAGGAATGCTAGCTCTACTCCTCCTGAGGCACCAGGTAGTGGTACCCAAATTGTAGTAGTTAAACTAAATGATGTTAATGCAAAACAATAAAAGAATTCTTTTGTGCTTATTCCATTATTAATAACATAGAAGCCTAAGAATGGAATGCAGTAATAAATAACATTAGCTAATACCTTAATGAATAAGCATAAAAACCATGTTAGCATATCCTTTTTCATATTCTTAAATGCTGTTTGCATATCATTTACATATTGAGTAATTGAATCAGTTTTATCTCCTACTAGCTTCTTAATTGGCTTTATTTTACAAATTAAGCTAATTAATTTTATTAATGCTTTACCAAAGGTTTTACTAGTACCTAATAGCAATAATAAAATCATAATTAAAAAATTAATAGAGAATCCTACAATAAATAAGATAATGAAATTATCAATTTCACTATGTAATCTATTGAAGAAAACAATAGCACAAACACCAGATACTATATTTAAGGCAACCTGATAAGCCAAGAAATTTAATAATAAATCTGATGTTGAATCAGCAAGGCTTACATTCTTTTGCTTTAGGGCGTAAGCCTGGAAAGGCTGACCTCCTGATGCAAATGGTGTTACCGCATTAAAGAAAAACTCAGAGCCTGATATAAAATATAGGTCCTTGAATTTTAAATTCTTATAATGCCTTTTAACTAAAATAATTAATGGAAGCTTATATACAAAGCAATATAGTAATATTAGTCCAAAACAAGCAACTAACCACCAAGCATTAAATCCAGAAGCAAATACATTAACTATTTTCTTAATATCTCCTATTTGTGTTAATAGGACAACTAATAATATTAAAATTGCGAGGATTAATATCAAATACTTGATAATCTTTTTTTTAGAATACATATTACATTTCCTCTAAATATTTAATACCAAGTAGTCTTAATCCTTCATTTAATACAACTCTTACAGCCTTAGCTAGAGCGAAATTAGTATTTCTTATTACTTCATCTTCTACATTGATTTTTTCTAATGAATAGAATTTATTAAATGAAGATGCAAGGTTTAATAAATATTTTGCGATAACTGATGGAGCAAGCTCATTAGCTGCTCTTTCAATTGTTGCTCTAAAATCTGAAACTAGCTTAACTAATTCAAAATAATGTGGCTTTTCAAATAATGCTGTATCAATATTATTATAATCAAATTCTTTACCTCTTAAGATTGAGGCAATTCTTACACCTGTATATTGTAGGTATGGTCCTGTTTGACCCTCGAATTTAACTGCGTCATCGATATTGAATTCAATATCTAAGCCTCTAAAGTTCTTAAGGTCAGCAAATACGATTGCTGCTATACCTACATTCTTTGCGATTTCATCTTTGTTAGCTAAATCAGGGTTTTTCTCCTCGATTTGCTTTTTAGCTAAATTGATGGCAGTCATTAATACATCATATAGCTTAACAACATTACCTTCTCTTGTTGACGCCTTTTTACCATTAGTTAGGTATAAACCGAAATTAACATGGTTAACCTCATCAGCAAAATCGTAGCCCATCTTTGTAATTAATCTCTTTAATTGCTCGAAATGTAGCTTTTGCTCATTTCCAACAACATATAAAATCTTATCAAATTTATATTCTTTCTTACGATAGAATACGGCAGCTAAATCACGAGTGATATATAAAGATCCACCATCACTTCTTTTAATTAATGCTGGTGGCATATCATCACCAAGATTAACAATCTTAGCACCCTTATCCTCAACAAGAAGTCCCTTAGCCTCTAATTCATCAACTACAGGATCCATCTTATCATTATAGAATGCTTCACCATTATATGAATCAAATGTAATACCTAATAAATCATAAATTTGTTGAGATTCCTTTAAAGATTCTTCTCTAATCCATTTCCATAAATCAAGGTATTCTTGATCCTTTAATTCCATTTTTCTAAATGCCTCTCTAGCTTCATCTTCTAGTTCTGGCTTATTAGCTGCTTCCTTATGGAATTTTACATATAATGCAGTTAATTCATTAATTGGGTCAGCCTTAATCTTATCAAGGTCACCCCAAAGCTTGTAGGCAACAATCATCTTACCAAATTGTGTACCCCAATCTCCTAAATAATTAATTGAGAATGTGTTATAGCCACATTTCTCATAAATTAGCTTTAATGAATTACCAATCATAGTTGATCTTAAATGACCAATAGAGAAACTTTTAGCAATATTAGGGCTTGAATAATCTAGAGTAACATTCTTATTTAATCCTAATTCACTATTACCATAATTAGAATCCTCTTCAATCGCATTCTTAATAATAGTCTTTGAAATCTTACTCTTATCAACAAATAAATTAATGAATGCACCTACTGCACCTAAATTAGAAATAGGTAGATCAAATGTCTTTAATGCCTCTAATACCTCATTAACAATCTCAGGCATAGGCTTTCTTAAAGCCTTAACAACACTAAACATTGGAATTGAGATGTCACCTAATTCTTTCTTCTTAGGCTCTTCAACTACAATTTGAATTGAAGCATCATATTTATTTTTATAAAATAATTCTAAATTATTCTTTATTTCACGTTTAATTGTATCTATCATATATACCTCCTAAATTATGACAAAAACTGAGACAGCTATGTCCCAGTTAAATCAATTTATTACTTTGTTAATTCATCTTCATGAGAATATTTAAGAGCTGTAGATACATAAATATCCCAATTTAATTGTGAGCTATCATCATTTTCTGAATATGTTTGTGAATTATAAATTAATGAATCAGATTTGAATACTAATAATGCAGGATAAACTTCTAAATCAAAATTATCTTGCTTATAGTAGATATTGCTACCTTCTACCTTAGAATTAATATTAGCATTAACGATATTGTTATATTCACTTACCTTATCATGGTATTTAACAGTCTTCTTTGTATCTGCATCACTATTTTCTACATAATCAGCAAACCATAAATAAACAGTCTTAATCTCATATTCAGTTGCTACTGAATTAATCTTTGATAAATATTCAAGTGTAGTTTCATTTGTTAATGAGCAATAGAATACAAATGTATAATTATCTGATTTTTTCTTCTTTTGTAAGCTCTTAATAGAAACTTCCTTATATACATGGTTTTCTGGTAAGGTTGAATACTGAGTACTATTTTTAGTATTGTATGCAGTAATCGCATTATTATATTTATCTAATTGAACAGATGCTTTAGTAGGAATATTAATTAATATAGCAGCAACAATTAAAACTACTATACCAGCCATTAAGAAAATTAATTCCTTTGTCCATTTAAATTTAGTTCTATTTCTTTTACTTTTAGACGCCATTTTTACACCTCATTTAAAAACATTATAATTAATTATAATATTTCAATACGCTTCAAATTATATCAAAATTATATTTTCATATCAAGTGAAAATACTTTATTTTTAAAATCCGTTTCATATAAGTGCCATTTTTCTTAAGAAAAACGACAAATTTTATTAATTTTCATTGTCTTCTCTATCTTGTTTAATAGCCAAAAATATTGTATAATACAATATATAGATAGATCAATGACAAAAATATAAATTAATAGGAGGTTTCATAATGAGAATCTTAATATGTGCTAGTGAAGGTGCTCCTTATGCTAAAACTGGTGGTCTTGCTGATGTTATAGGTGCTTTACCTAAAGCATTACAAGAAAACGGATGTGATGTGAGGGTTGTTCTACCTTACTACAAAAAAATAAAGGAAAAAAATATTGCCGAATATAAAGGATATGCTTATGTAAGAATTGGTTCTTCTACAGAATATCTAGGAGTATTCGAAGCTGTATGTGATGGTGTTACTTTTTATTTTATAGATAGTGATAGATACTTCAATAGAGATGGATTCTATGGCTATGGTGATGATGGTGAAAGATTTGCATTCTTCGATTTCGCAATTTTAGAATTATTAAAGGTAGTACAATTCTTCCCTGATGTTATTCATTTAAATGATTGGCAAACAGGACTTGTACCATATATTTTAAAATCTAATTATTTCCAATATCCTGAATACAATAGAATTAAAACAGTATTCTCTATTCATAATATCCAATATCAAGGTAACTTCCCTATGGATATGATGAATATTCTATTTATGCCATATTCTAATTCACTAGAATTTGGTGGCTGTATTAATTTTATGAAATCAGCAATTATGGAAGCGAATGCTATTACTACTGTTTCACCTACATATAAAAATGAGGTATTAACAGATCAATATGGTTATTATTTAAATAATATTTTAGGATTAAGATATTTTGACTTCTATGGTATCCTAAATGGTATCGATGTAGTTAAATATAATCCTGAAACAGATAAAAATATATTCAAAAACTACTCAGTTAAAAATGTAACTACTGGTAAGAAAGCAAATAAGGAAGCATTATTAAAACAATTCGGATTAAAGAATGAGGATGCTCCTCTATTTGGTTTAGTATCTAGATTAGTTGACCAAAAGGGTATTGATTTATT
>CAMJFY010000029.1 GCA_946405105.1 uncultured Caryophanales bacterium | reverse complement strand
CAAAGTTAAGATCACTTGTTAAAACGAATTCTCCATCTGTATCATTAACTAAATTGTCCTTGAACTCTTGAGTAGTTGCAATTTCACTTGATACATTGCTTGTTGGAGTTGCCTTTATAGATTTAATCTTCTTATTTGCTTTATTGAATGTTACATATAAAACGAATTCATATTCAGTATCTGTTTCTAAGCTTGTAAATGATACTGTTGAAGATGTATAAACATCACCAGTGAATGATACATCTTTTCTCTGATGGAATTCTTCAGCATCATCAGTAATCTTGTATGCAGATACATAAGCTGTTGCATTACCATTTGCTAGATTATCATTTTCAGTAAATGTTAGCTTAATTGTTGCACTATTTTTAGTAATAGCTGAAACCTGCATATCAACATCTTTTTCAGTGATACCACTTGATTTTCCACCACAAGCAGCTAACAATAATATTCCAAAGCATAACACTATGCTTGCAATTAATCCTTTTAACTTCTTCATACTAAAACTCCTAAAATATATTTTTAATATATAAAAATAAATACGATATTATTATACATTAATAAAAATGTTATTACAACACAAAAGTTTTTACGAAACAGGTTAAGGTTTCTTAAAAACTCTTCTAAAAACAAGATTTTCTAAAATAAAACAAAAAAATGTAATAAATCGAACACTTTTATTGACATTGACATTTTTTAATAATATAATTATTACATTGTTGGATAAAGGAGTTGGTTTAATGCTACGTTTAGGTCTTGATGTTGGTTCTACAACAATTAAATGTGTAGTAATGGACGAAAACAATAACATTATATATAAAGATTACAAACGCCATTATTCTCATATTAAGGATAGTATAATTGAAAAGCTACAAGAGCTTTTATCAAATAATATTATAGATAATGAAATTCAGTTCTCAATTTCAGGTTCTGCTGGTATGGGTATTGCAGATGGATGTGGTATTCCATTTGTTCAAGAGGTTTACGCAACACGTATTGCTGCAAACAAATTAATACCTGGAACAGATTGTATTATTGAGCTTGGTGGTGAGGATGCTAAAATATTATTCCTTACTGATGGTATGGAAGTTAGAATGAATGGTACTTGTGCTGGTGGTACTGGTGCATTTATCGATCAAATGGCAACACTATTAAATGTTGATATTACTGAAATAAATAATTTAGCAAGTGAGCATCAAAAGCTATATTCTATTGCTTCTAGATGTGGTGTATTTGCTAAGACAGATATTCAGCCTTTATTAAATCAGGGTGCATCAAAATCTGATATTGCTGCTTCTATTTTCTATGCAGTAGTTAACCAAACAATTGGTGGCTTAGCACAAGGTAGAGAAATTACAGGTAATGTTGCATACCTTGGTGGACCTTTAACATTCTTATCAGAATTAAAGGAAGCATTTGATAAAGTATTAAATACTGAAGGTATTTGTCCTGAAAATTCATTATATTATGTAGCAATTGGTACTGCACTTTGCAGTAATGAGGTTGTTAATGTTAAAACAGCTATTGAAAAGCTAATTCAATTCTCTAACCAATCAACTTATGCTTACAACAATCCATTATTTGCTGACGAAAATGAATACAACGAATTCATTGAAAGACATAACAAGGATAGAGTTGAAACTTATCCACTTGAAGGATATGAAGGAAATCTTTATTTAGGTATTGATTCTGGTTCTACTACTTTAAAACTAGTATTAATAGATGATGACGGAAACATCAGATATGAATCATATAATCCAAATAAAGGTAACCCAGTATCAGTTATCAAAAAAATATTAGATTATCTATATGATAAATATCCATATATCAATATTAAAGCTTCTGCTTCAACAGGATATGGTGAAGAATTAGCTAAAAACGCATTTAAGCTTGACGGTGGTCTAGTTGAAACTATGGCTCACTATAAGGCAGCTGAAAAATTCATGCCAAATGTTGATTTTATTATCGACATTGGTGGACAAGATATTAAGTGCTTTAAGATTGAAAATCATTCAATTTCAAACATTTTCCTTAATGAAGCATGTTCTTCTGGATGTGGTTCATTCCTACAAACATTCGCGAATGCACTTGGATATGAAATCCAAGATTTCGCAAAGCTTGGTTTAATGGCTAAAAAGCCAGTGGATTTAGGCTCTAGATGTACTGTATTCATGAATTCATCAGTTAAGCAAGCTCAAAAGGATGGAGCAACAATTGATAATATTTCTGCAGGTTTATCTATTTCTGTAGTTAAAAATGCATTATATAAGGTTATAAGATGTACATCTAAGGATCAATTAGGAAAACACATTGTTGTACAAGGTGGTACATTCCTAAACAAGGCTGTATTAAGAGCATTTGAAAGAGAACTTGGAGTAGATGTTGTTTGTCCTAATATTGCAGGCTTAATGGGTGCATATGGTGCTGCCCTTTATGCTAAATCATTAAAGATTGAAAAGACTTCTACTATTTCTAAGGAAGAATTAAAAGAATTCGAGCACTCAGTTAAAAATATTACATGCCAAGGCTGTAATAACCACTGCTTATTAACAGTTAATACATTTAAAAATAACCCTAACAAGTTTATATCAGGAAATAGATGCGAAAAGCCACTTGGAGTTAATAGCTCTAATAAGGGTGAAAACATTTATGAATATACAAGAGAAAAATTATTAGAATTTAAGCCAGTTAAAGGAAAGAGAGGAGAAATTGCTATTCCTCTAGTTCTTAATATGTATGAGCTTCTTCCATTCTGGCATACATTCTTTACATTCTTAGGATTTGAAGTAATTAATTCAGGATTCTCAAATCAAAAGATTTATCAAATGGGACAGCATACAATACCTTCTGATACTGCATGCTACCCAGCAAAGCTAGTTCATGGACATATTGAAAAGCTAATTACTGAAGGTCATAAAACAATCTTCTATCCATGTATGAGCTATAACATCGATGAAAAGAAGGGTGATAACCATTACAATTGCCCTATCGTTGCATATTATCCTGAAAATATCATTAACAATGTTGGAAGCATTAAGAATGTAACATTCATTAGTGATTTCATTTCTATTGATGATAAAAAGGAATTCCCTAAGAGAATGAAATTAATTCTTGATAAATATTTCAAGGATAAAAATATTAAAAATGGTGAAGTTAGAGAAGCTGCTACTGCTGCCTTCAAGGCATATGATGATTATCTAGCTAAAATTAGAGCAACTGCTGGTATTTATATTACTCAGGCAAGAGCTGATAATAAACAAATCATTGTATTAGCTGGTAGACCTTATCACCAAGATCCTCAAGTAAACCATGGAATCGATAAGCTAATTGCTTCTATGGGAGCTACAGTTGTTAGTGAGGAATCAATTTCTCATTTAACTGAAAAATTCCAGGTTAGAGTATTAAATCAATGGACATATCATTCAAGATTATATAGTGCTGCAAAATATTGTACATTGAATGATGATATGAATTTAGTTCAATTAGTATCATTTGGATGTGGCCTAGATGCTGTTACTACTGATGAATGTAAAGCAATCCTTGAATCACACGACAAAATATATACTCAAATTAAGATTGATGAAATAACTAACCTAGGCGCAGTTAAAATTAGATTAAGAAGCCTATTTGAAGCCTTAAAACAAAGAAAGGATGATTAAAATGGAAAAAGATAGCACATTTGTATCTGACGATTTTGAATATCCTAAATTCACGTTAGATATGGTAAAGACTCATACTATTTTAATCCCTTCTATGCTTGATATTCATATGGCTTTATTTGAAGGTGTTCTTAAACAAGCTGGCTACAAGGTTGAGGTTTGTAAAAACCAAGGACCTGAGGTTGTTGAGGAAGGATTAAAATATGTTCATAACGATACATGCTACCCAGCATTATTAGTTATTGGACAATTTATTGATAATTTAAATCATAGAGATGATTTAGATAAGATAGTATTATTGATAACTCAAACAGGCGGAGGCTGTAGAGCTTCTAATTATATCCATCTATTAAGAAAAGCTTTAATTAAAGCTGGATATGGATATATTCCTGTAGTTTCACTTAATGCTTCAAATCTTGAAAAGGATTCAGGATTCAAGCTAACATTTAAATTAATTAGAAAGGTTGCTGCTGCTATCACCTATGGAGATGCATTAATGTATCTTAGAAATAAGACTAGATCTTATGAGAAAAACAAAGGTGATGTTGATAATCTAACTTATGGATTTGTTAATGAATTACTTGAACAATTTGACAATGGTAAAGGTATCAGCAATCATCAAATTAAGAAAAATATTAATAAAATTGCTACTGCTTTCGACCAACTAGACCTAGATTTATCTAAGGCTAAGCCAAAGGTTGGTATAGTTGGTGAAATATATATTAAATATGCATCACTTGGAAATAATCATCTTGAGGATTTCTTAGTATCACAAGATGCCGAGGTAATGGTTCCTGGATTATTCGGATTTATATTATATTCTTTATATAATGGAATTTATGATCATTTAATATATGGACGTAGTAAAAAATCAGCATTAATTAATAAGGCTCTAATCTGGTATATAAAGAGATTAGAAAAAATTATGATTGATGCAATATCTAAAACAAAAATTACTCCAATGAAATATTTCAGCCATACTAAGGATCTAAGCGAGGGAGTATTAGACCATGGTGTTAAAATGGGTGAGGGCTGGTTATTAACAGCTGAAATGATGGAATTAGTTGAAATCGGATATAGTAATGTTATTTGTGCACAACCATTTGGTTGTCTTCCAAACCATATTTGTGGTAAGGGTGTTATGAAGAAAATCAAACAAATCCACCCAGACGCAAATATTATCGCAATAGATTATGACCCTAGTGCTACTAAAGTAAATCAGGAAAATAGAATTAAGCTTATGCTAGCTATAGCTAGAGAAAAAATTAAAGAAGGAGAGAAAGCTAGTCTTTAGTGAATAATTATGACAATATTTGATAACTTAACTTTAGAAGAAAAAGAATTTTTATTTGAAAATGTAACACCAGTTAATAGAAAATTTAACAAAGGAGATACAATCTTCTATGAGGGTGATGAATGTGATTACCTATCATATGTAAATGAAGGTACTATTGTTGCTAAACAATCATTTTCTGATGGACATGATAATATAATTAGAATTATAAACAAAGATGAATATATTGGTATTAATTTAATGTATTCTTCTACTCCTAGATATAAAGCTTCATTCTATGCTGATACTGAAGTATCAATCTCTATGTATTCATTTAATGATTTATTAATGCTAATGAAGTCTTCTACTGTTTTCCTTAAGAATTTCTTAAGAGAAATCAGTGATTCTGCAGTATCATTAAGCGATCATATTAAGCTTTTAACACATAAGACTATTAGAGGTAAGATTTGTTATCTTTTATATAATGAATATGTTAAGACTGGTAAGCTTGAATTCAAGATTGATACAACTAAAACTGATCTTGCAGCATTATTAAATATTGAAAGACCAAGTCTTTCATATGAAATGAAAAAGCTACAAGATGAAGGAATTATTGATAATAAGAATAAAAATTATAGAATTATATCAATTGATAAATTAATGAAAGAATTATAAGAACAAAAACAGCGGATTTAATTTCCGCTGTTTTTTTATTATTCAATTGTAATATCCTTATCAGTACAATGAACTACAACCCCGCTAGGTAAATCACTAACATTTAACGCAAGCCATTCATCTGATAATCCACTATAATATACATTTTGTAAAGAACTACATTCATAGAATGCATAATCTCCTATACTTGTTACACTATTTGGGATTTCTATACTTGTTAATGACCTACAAAAGGCGAATGCAGTTGATCCTATACTTGTTACACTATTTGGGATTTCTATAGATACACCTTTGTATCCTGCAAAGGCATATGATTTAATAACTGATATTGTATCAGGTATAACTAATTCATTACCTAATTTACTATATTTCTTATTATTATATTCTATATCTCCATTTTCATCTAAGAAATATATATTTGCATCATAATCATAATACATTGGATTTGAAGTAATATCAGAATAATCAACATCACACCATTCTTCTATTGTTCCATCATAATATACATTTTGTAGTGAACTACAAGCAGTGAATGCAGATGAACCTATACTTTCTACATTATTTGGTATTTCTATGCTTGTTAGTTTTGAACAATTATAGAATGCAGCTGAACCTATACTTGTTACACTAGTTGGTATTGTAATACTTGTTAATGAACTGCAATTATAGAATGCACCATATTGGATATATTCACAATCTGTTATTATTACTTCTTTTAATGTTGAAGGAATATAATATGTTGTATTTGTAGTACTTGTTGTACTTGAACCATAATAATATTGTCTTGTTTCTGTTCCTCCAGTATAACTTACTGTTCCAAATATATATCCTAGTGGATATTGATATGTATCTGTTGATATATGTCTCTTATCCCCTACAAATGGCAATGTTATTGATTCAAGTGATGAACAACCATAGAATGCAGCTGAACCTATACTTTCTAAACCATTTGGTATTTCTATGCTTGTTAGTTTTGAACATTCATAGAATGCTCTATCCCCTATACTTGTTACACTATTTGGAATAATAATACTTGTTAATGAACTACATCTATAGAATGCATAATCTCCTATACTTTCTACACTATTTGGTATTTCTATGCTTTTTAGTGAACTACAGTAAGAGAATGCATATGAACTTATTTTTTCTATACCATCAGTCAATACTAAAACATTAGGTAATATACTATATTTCTTACCATGATACTCTATATCTCCGTTTTCGCCTAAGAAATATAGATTTTTTGTATAATACATTAGATTTGAAAACTCATTACCAAATGTTATATTACACCATTCTTCTATTGTTCCATCATAATATACATTTTGTAGTGAACTACAAACAGAGAATGCATATTTTCCTATACTTTCTACACTATTTGGAATAATAATACTTGTTAATGAACTACAATAATAGAATGCATCTGAGCCTATACTTGTACATCCTTCACTTATTATTACTTCTTTTAATGATGTAGGAACATAACTTGAATTATCAGAATATGATGATGCTCCAAATATATATCCTAAATATGTGTTCTTTGTTGCACTTCCACCAATAAATGGTAGTGTTATTGATTCAAGTGATTTACATCCATAGAATGCAAATTGTCCTATACTTTCTACACTATTTGGTATAACTAGGCTTGTTAGTGAACTACATGCATCAAATGCTTGGTAGCCTATACTTGTGATACTATTAGGCATAACTAGGCTTGTTAGCTCATTAAATCCATAGAATTGATACTTGTTTATTGATGTTATAGTATTAGGTATAATTAATTCAGTTAGTAATGAATAATTATTTCCATTATAACAAACATCACCATTGTCATCTAATAGATAGAAATTTGTTGCATAATACATTGGATTTGAATCATAGATAGAGAATGTTATATTACACCATTCTTCTATTGTTCCATCATAATATACATTTTGTAGTGAACTACAGCTATAGAATGCAGATGAACCTATACTTTCTACACTATTTGGTATTTCTATGCTTGTTAGTTTTGAACAATTATAGAATGCAGATGAACCTATACTTTCTACGCTATTTGGTATTTCTATGCTTGTTAGTTTTGAACAATTATAGAATGCTCCATATTGGATATATTCACAATCTGTTATTATTACTTCTTTTAATGTTGATGGAATATA
>CAMJFY010000028.1 GCA_946405105.1 uncultured Caryophanales bacterium | reverse complement strand
CCAATGGCTGTTTCCATCATTAAAAGTGGAATACCCAAAGCCAACATACATACGATGTATGCCATTAAGAATGCACCACCACCAAATTTAGCACAAAGTCCTGGAAATCTCCAGGCATTTCCTAAACCTACGGCAGATCCAATAGAAGCTAAGATAAACGCTCCTCTATTCGACCATTTTTCTTTCATTAAAAATCACGCCCCTGTAAACAATAGATATTATATCACAATATGAATAGAAAAAAAACCAGAGTTTAAACTCTGGCTTAAATTATCGACGTTCCTTAATACGTGCAGCCTTAGCTGATAATGTACGAATATAATGAAGCTTAGCTCTACGTACTTTACCTTTTCTAACTACATCTATATGGTCGATTGATGGTGAATGAACAGGGAATGTACGTTCAACACCGATACCGTAAGAAATCTTTCTTACTGTGAATGTCTCAGAAATACCAGCACCTTGACGCTTAATTACTAAGCCTTCAAATACTTGGATTCTATGAGTATCACCTTCAACGATTTTAACATAAACCTTAACACTATCTCCTGGACGGAAGCTAGGACGATCTTGTAAGTATTCAGCTGTGATTTCGTTGATTAAAGCTTGACCTTTTGCATTTGCCATAGTATCTATTCTCCTTCTAACAAAACTCATAGCCAAAATCCCAATTGCCAGCGGAGTATTGTGCCTTACTGTATTAACAGCCCTTAAATAATAACACAAATGAAAATTAATTTCAACATATTTTTTATATTTATTTATAAATAAAAAACTCGACTAAAAAGTCGAGCTTCTAAATTTGATATTACTTTGAGAAGAATGTAACTTCATTCTTTGTGATTACACAGAATAAATCAATAATTGAAATGAAGAATCCTAGGAATAAACCAACGATTGCACAAACTAAAGTTGAAGTCTCCTTGCTTTCAATATACTTGAAAATTCTGTAAACGATACCTACTAAACCACCCCAAATTGGAATGAATAATAAGATCTTAATTAATTTAGATTGTTCATCTAACCACTTTGCCATTTTTCAATGCCTCCTATTACGCTTAAATTATATTCTAATTTATGGAAAAATTCAATATTATATACTAGTTATTTAATATTTCTTCAGTGTAATGCTTACTTCCATCTTTTGAATTAATAGTTGTGTTCTTTAACACTATATTCTTACATAAAGATAGGTTAAGTGCAGTATCACAATTAACAGTTACATTATTGAAATAAATATCATGAATTGGTAATTCCTTTAAGCCATTTATTTTAATACCTGTTTTTGCATGATCACAAATAATATTTTCTAAATAAATATTTTTAAATTCAGGTACATCATCAGCTAATACTGTAACCTTACCCTCATTTTCATCCTCAATATTTACTAATACATATCCCATAGTAAATATGAATGCTTCTTCTATAATATCTGTCATAGTGATATTTCTAATTGTAATATCTTCTACAACACCACCACGACCAATTGCGGATTTAAATCTAACTCCGATATCAGTTCCTGCAAAAATACAATTTTCAACTAAAATGTTAGATACACCTCTAGACATTTCAGATCCTACAACAAATCCACCATGTGCATTGTATACCTTACAATCATGAATCCATACATTCTTTGTAGGAATCTTTGTTTCTCTAGCCTTTCTATTCTTACCAGACTTAATACAAATACCATCATCACCTACAGCAAATACTGTGTTAGAAACTTCACAGTTTTGGCAAGATTCTAAATCAATACCATCACCATTTTGAGCATATGCTGGGTTTTTGATTGTAGCATTTTCAATTGTGAAATTTGTACAATATAGTGGATGTACATTCCAAGCTGGTGAATTAGCTAATGTAACATCTTGGATTAATACCTTATTACATTTAATAAATGAAACAAATACTGGTCTATATACATCATAATTTTCTGATGCGATTTCTAAGGCCTTAGGATCGTCATAATTTGGTTCTCCCTTTAAAACACCATCATAATATGTTTTAGTAGGACACCAAATGCCACCTTCTTTTCCTTCAATAACATATTGAGATTGTTTTAATCTTCTATCCCATTGTTTTGAAGTTAATTTGAATTGCTTTATGCCTCTCCATAAATCACCAGATCCATCTAAAATACCTTTACCTGTTATGGCAATATTATTCTTACCCTCAGCTGAGATTGGTGATATAGCTCTAATTTTTCTAATACCCTCATATTCAGTAAATCTTAATGGATATTCTTCTTTAGATTTTGTAAATTTAACATAAGCATTATTAGCTAGATTTAAATTTACATTATCTTTTAATTCAATTGGACCGGTTAAATAAAATCCATTAGGAATAAAAACAATTCCACCGCCATTATTAGAACATGTGTCTATTGCTTTTTGAATAGCTTCCTTATTATTAAAATTAGCTTCGCTTTTAGCACCGAAATCTAAAATATTATAGATTTCTGATTTGAATTCTGGTCTTTTTACATCAAAATTCATGTATACCTCCTATATTAATAAAGCCTTACGTTTATAGTAAGGCATTATAATTATTTCTTTGTTGTAGATCCAAATCCACCATTTCTTGTTTCTGTTGCATCATCATCAATTGTGATACCATATTCAACGAAAATACCTTGCATAAAGCCAGTTCCTGCCTTTATTTCTACAGTCTTATTTTCATTTGAATCATTAGTAATTTTCGCAAAAATATGTCCTTCATTATCCGAATAATAATAGTCAGAATCAATAATACCTACTGTATTATTTAATTGAAGTCTATATTTAAATCCTAAACCACTTCTTGGATATAATTTTAATACATAATTATCTTCCATTTGAGCTCTTATTCCTGTAGGAATTTTTATAGTCTTTCCAGGCTCTAACACAATATCAAATGGTGCGAAGAAATCATATCCTGCAGAGCCTTTAGTAGCTCTTTTTGGTAATTTGATATCTTCATATAATGATTTAATTTCATCATCATTTTTATCATCAAATCCAGATTTAAATTGTTCATAAGATACTTTTTCAAATTTGGCAATTCTTTTAAATTCCATTAACATGAACCATCATCGTATAAAACGATTCTTCCTTCTCTTTTAGTAGCCTTAACATCAATTACTCTTTGGTTAGAGCTTCCAACCCAGTGTAATTTTGGATCAAACTTATCCATTTCAAATCTACCATCGCATACTACATCTAGCATTGAAATGAATGGTAATCCTGAAATTTGTTCCCAAGTATAGCCTGTATAAAGCCACTTAGATTTATTTGGGAATTTAGCATTTATTTCAGCTACTAATTCACCAATTTCATTAACATTAACTGGATGAAGTGGATCTCCACCAGAGAATGTAATTCCTGAAATATATTCTTTCTTTAATTCAGTAAAGATTTCTTCTTTTGCTGCATCATCAAATGGAATTCCTCCATTTGGATCATGTGTTACAGGATTATGACATCCGGGACAATGATGTCCACAGCCAGCAACCCATAGAACTACTCTAAGGCCACTGCCGTTTAACATATCATCCTTTGTTATATTATGATAACGCATTTCTACATACTCTTCCTTTCGGCAATTTCAGCCATCTTGGCTTCATTTAAACGAGTATCACCATTAACTCGTGAGTATGATAAATATCCATTCATTCTTTCAATCTTTGTAAGATTACGGCTACCGCACTTTGGACATACATCCATAGATAATTCTTGGTGACCACAATCCTCACAATAAGCTAAAGACATATTTACACCTTCATAAAGTCCCATATCCATAGCTCTTCTGATTAATACCTTAATAGCATCAACGTTATAATCAATTGGGTATTTAACATATTGTATCTTTCCACCATTTGATAATTCCCAGAATCTCTTTTCCTTATCCTGTTTTTCAATTGGTGTAATATTTTCAGTAACATGACAATGGAATGAATTTGAAACATAAGGTCTATCAGATACATTTTCAACTATTCCATAAATCTTTCTAAATTGAGTGATTTGAGTACCACATAATGATTCTGCAGGTGTACCATAAATTGCATATAGATTACCATCTTCATGCTTGAATTCTGCAATCTTTTCATTGATATGCTTTAATACTTCAAATGCAAATTCACCATCTTCAGCAATACTCTTACCATTGTATAATTCTTGTAATTCATTTAAAGCTGTATAACCGAATGAAGCTGTGGCAGCCTTTAATAAAGGCTTAATCTTATCATGTGGATTTAAATGTCCACCATAGAATCCACCCTGACAATATGCAAGTGGGTTTGTAGATGCTCTCATTTCACCAAGATATTCATAAGTACGTTGATGAATTCTTCTAATCATTTCTAGATAATAATCTAATACTTCATAGAAGTCTTTAGATTCCTTTCTAGATTTAGCTAAAATCATAGGAAGGTGAAGTGAAATTGCACCGATATTAAATCTACCAACAAATACTGGCTTATCATCTTCATCAGCTGGAGTCATACCACCACGCTCATACCAAGGTGATAGGAATGCACGACAGCCCATTGGAGAAATGATTTTTCCGTATTTCTTATACATTTCAGAAATATAGCCTTCACCAGTTAAGCTTAACCAGTCAGGATACATTGTCTTAGATGAGCATAATACTCCTTCTTCAAATAGATCTTCATTGATACATCCAGGTCCATGTAAATCCTTATCATATAAGAATACAATCTTAGGGAATAATACTGGTCTCTTTCTACCAGGCTTACCTTGACCACCACGTCTAACCTTTAAGCACTCAATTGTACACATCTTTGCAAATCTAGATGTACCAGTACCTAAAGTAACAGTGATAAATGGATAATCACCTCTACTTGAACCAACAGTATTAAATTTGTATTCAAGACCTTGCCAGCCTTGCTTAAATTCATTTCTTACGTCTTCAATAGCTTGTTCATTAGCCTTAACTCTAGTTAAGCCTAATCCTACATATTTATGATAATATTTTTGATATGATTTTTCTGCATATTCATCTAATATTAAATCAATAGATGGAACAGTGAATCCACCATATTGTTGAGCTGCTGTAGATAATACGATATCGCCAATAACATCAAATGCTACATCTAATGATTTTGGTTCATTATACCAAATATTACCCATTTCAAAGCCGCCCTTTAAAACTGTTGCCACGTCAAAAAGACAACAGTTCATTGTATCACGACGAGCATTCATATCATGAATGTAAAAATATCCATCATTAATTGCCTGTAATTCCTCAACATTTAAGAAGAACTTCTTATATAATTCTCTATTTAATTGATTATATATTAAGCTTCTTTTTGTTGAAACTAGGGCACTATCAGTGTTAGAATTTTCTTTATCTCCGATATACATAATAGATTGGCTCTTAGTATAAACCTCATCTAGCATGTGTACGAAATCTTGCTTATAGTTACGATAGTCTCTATAGCTCTTAGCTACAGTTGGGAAATGTTTTTCAAGAGAACCTTCAACAAAGTTATGCATTTGTGGAATACATACCTTTTCTAATTGCTTCTCCTTAATACTTGCAATAACAGTATTAACGATATTATTTAGATCCTCTTCTGTAAAATTAATTAAAACACGTGCTGCAGATTTAGAAACAGCCTTTTTAATTTTTTCTGGATTAAATTGTTCGATGGTTCCATCCTTTTTAACAATAACTATATTCTCCAATTTTAACACCCCTTTTAAAGATACTTAAATTGTATCATTATAGGGTGTTATTTACAATAAAGTTTGGACTATATATTTTTTATTAATACTTTAAAAGTCTATTATAAATTTTTTTTATAACTTTTTATCTATTTTAACATTGAAAAAATAAAGTGTATTTTAGCATACTACATATGATATATCGTGTTTTCTTGAGAAAGACATATTTTTTTAAATTTTAATTTTAATAAATTTAATTTATAATTGGCCTTTTTAATTTTGACTTTAAAAATGCCTCTTATAGTATTCTAAACTACATATAAAAATCTTTAAAAAAAGGACTTCGAAAAGTCCTTAATTTTTTTCTATTTTGTTATACTATTTATTTAGCTTCTTAAGTAGCTCAGCAGTCATTGTTTCATAGCCTGGCTTACCTAATAAAGCAAACATATTCTTCTTATAAGATTCAACACCTGGTTGATCAAATGGATTAACTCCTAATGTATATGCAGATACACCACAAGCAATCTCGAAGAAATATGCCATGTAGCCATACATATAAGCTGAGATTTCAGGGATTGTAACTCTGATGTTAGGTACACCACCATCAACGTGTGCTAGCATTGTACCATTCATTGCCATCTTATTTACATAATCCATTGATTTACCAGCTAAGAAATTTAAGCCATCAAGATTATCTTCAGTCTTATTAATCTTAATATCTGCTTCTGGCTTTTCAACTGCGATTACAGTTTCGAATAATGTTCTTTCACCTTGTTGAATCATTTGGCCTAATGAGTGAAGGTCTGTAGTGAATGCTGCTGAAGTAATCCAGATACCCTTGTTATCCTTACCTTCAGATTCACCATATAATTGCTTCCACCATTCAGCGAAATAATTTAATTTTGGTTCAAAGTTAACAAGCATTTCAATCTTCTTGCCACTTCTATATAATACATTTCTAATTAATGCATATTTTAATGCATCATTCTTAGAAATATCTTTTTCCATATATGCAAAATAAGCATCTTTAGCTCCTTGCATCATTTCATCAATATCAACACCAGATGCTGCGATTGGAAGTAATCCAACAGCTGTTAATACTGAATATCTACCACCAACATCATCAGGTACTACGAATTCAGCATAGCCTTCAGCATCAGCTAAAGTCTTTAATGCGCCTCTTGCTTTATCAGTTGTTGCATAAATTCTATTTTTAGCTTCGGCCTTACCATATTTTTCTTCCATAAAGTCTTTGAAAATTCTAAATGCAATTGCAGGCTCTGTAGTTGTTCCTGATTTTGAAATTACATTAATAGAGAAATCTTTATCCTTTAAATATTCTAATAGCTGTGAAGCATATGTAGATGAAATTTGGTTACCAACGAAGATTACCTCAACACCAGTTTGACCAAAATATTTCTTTAGCATTTCAATTGCTGATCTAGCACCTAAATAAGATCCACCAATACCTATTGCTAATAAAACATCTGATTGATCCTTAATCTTAGCTGCAGCTTGCTTAATTAATGAGAATTCTCTGCTATCATAATCAATTGGTAAATCTAACCAACCAAGAAAATCATTTCCTGGGCCTTTTTTGCTTCTTAATAATTCATGTGCTTTAACAATTTCATTAGATACTTCATTGTATAGCTTTTCATCATAAAAGCCCTTAGTCTGAGAAATATCTAAGCATAATTTCTTTTCCATATTAAATTTCCTCCGATTAGCTGTTATATAAATTATACACTAAAAATGTTTTTTTTAAAAGACCCCCTATAAAATAAAAAGATGATTAGTCTAGTTGCTAATCATCAAAATAATTCCAAATCCCATAAAGCCAACACCAGCACCTAGGATGCCACCTACTAAAACCTCGACACCTCTATGCCCTAGCATTTCCTTTAATTTACCTTTTTTACCATATCCATATTCTTGTTTTTCTTCCTCAGTTAGCTGGTCAGCAAATCTATTTAAGATTTTCGCATGCTTTGAGGCTTCAAGTCTTACGCCCATTGCATCATACATAATTACTGATGATACAACACAGGCTACAGCGAATGCCCATGATAGCTGATTTTCATCATGGAATTGTAGCATACCTAAAATTACACATAGGCATACACAAAGTGATGAATGTGAAGATGGTAAGCCACCAGTTGTAAAGAAATATCTAATCTCGAATTTCTTGTGCCTAATTGAAAATATTATTACCTTTAATATCTGTGCTACAAGCATTGCGATTAAGCAGGTAATAATAATTTGAACAGCTCTAGTGGTCATTAATTCTTTAGTTAATTCCCTTGGACTGCTTTCTAAGAATATCATAATTATTCTCCAATTACATTTTTAACTTCAATAACTTCAGGAACATATTCAACTAATAAAGCTTCGATTCCATCCTTTAATGTAGAATCTAATGCTCCACAGTCAATACATGCTCCAAGCATTCTAACATATACAATACCTTCTTCGAATTTTAAAAATTCGATATCTCCACCCTCTGAGTTAAGATAAGGTCTTACTTTATTAATTATTTTTTCTATTTCAGAAATGATAATATCATTTGTTCTCTCTTCCATAATACACCTTTATTTTCTATTAAATCTATTGAATTTGCCTTTTTTCTCTTTCTTAGAAGGATCGAAATCAGGACTCGCAGAAACGAATGTTTGTTCTGGCTCCTTTTCCTTTTGAATGTTAGGCGAATTCTTTCTTTGGTTATTGCTTTGTGCTTTATCATTTTTTATGATTTCAGCTAAATCGCTAGGTAATGTTCCCTTAGGGATTGCATTAAGCTTAGCTGGGTCAATAACTACATTTACATCTTCCTTAGGTGTAGTTGCTAATACTAATGATTCTTTATCAAAATTCTCTTTTTTAATTGATGTAATATCAAATCTTGAATCTGTAGTAATAGGATCAGTATCATTCTTTTCAAGTGCTTTAAATTCATTTTCAGAATGAATTCTACTTAATACGAAATATGGGCTTCCAAAAGCACATGAATCCTCAATGAACTTATCAATATTTTTATAATAATTGTTACTATTAGGATTATCATCAAAGCCCTTTAATCTTAATATATTAGCAGAAAAGTCACCAAATATATATTGATATTTGTCAAAACATTCTTCTATATATTTTTCTTGAAACATTTCAAGATTAAAGGCATCTCTATAATTTCTTTCTAGCTTATATAATCCTTTATTACTCTTAATCAACATAAAAACACCTACATTGTAAAATTATACATCTTTTTGATATATTATCAAATTAAATATAATTATTATTTATTAAATAATTATAAAATCCTTTTATTCCT
>CAMJFY010000027.1 GCA_946405105.1 uncultured Caryophanales bacterium | reverse complement strand
ATTTAATACAGCTGTAAATGAATTATCTAATTTAAATATTTATTTTGATGATGCATCTGATACATCAATCCAATCAATTAGATCAAAGTGTCGTAAATTGAAAATGGATGAAGGATTAGATTTAATCATAATAGATTATCTACAGCTAATTGCTGGAGAAAATAATGCAAAAGTAACAGAATATGACAAAATCACTAAGATTTCTAGAAGCCTTAAGCTTTTAGCACGTGAATTAGAGGTTCCTGTTATTGCCTTATCACAGCTATCAAGAGATGTTGAAAAGCGTGAAGATAAGCACCCAGGTATGGCAGACCTACGTTCATCAGGTTCTATTGAACAGGATGCCGATATTGTTATGTTCTTATATCGTGATGATTATTATAATAAAGCTTCAGAAAGAAAAGGAGAAGCTGATTTAATTATCGCTAAAAACCGTTCTGGTTCCACTACTGAATCTGATGGTATTCCATTTATGTTCCAAGGTGAATATCAGAAATTTAGAGAGAAAAAAGAGGATTAATTTAATATGCTTGATAGATTAAAATTAATGGAGTCTAGATATAACGAAATTAACGAATTATTATCTAGCCCCGAAATAGCAAGTGATGTTAAGAAATTAACAGAGCTTTCAAAAGAACAAAAAAGCCTAGAGAAGGTTGTTACATTATTCCATGAACAACAAAAGCTAGAGGCATCAATTCCTGATTTAAGAGAAATGAAAAAATCAGATGATGCTGAAATTGCATTAATGGCTGAAGAGGAATTAGCAGAAGCTAATAAGAGATTAGCTGAATTAGCTGATGAAATTAAGGTTTTATTATTACCAAAGGATCCTAATGATGAAAGAAACGTATTAGTTGAAATCAAGGGTGCCGTTGGTGGAGATGAAGCAAATATTTTTGCTGGTGATTTATTTAGAATGTATCAGCATTATGCAGAATCAAAGGGCTGGAAAATCCAGGTTGATGATGCAACACCAGGAACAGCTGGTGGATATTCAAATATATCATTCTCTATTTCAGGAGAAATGGTATATTCATTTATGAAATATGAATCTGGTGGACATAGAGTTCAAAGAATTCCAGTAACTGAATCAAATGGTAGAATTCAAACATCAATCGCTACAGTATTAGTTTCACCTGAAGCTACAGATGACGATGATATTGAATTAGCAGAAAAGGATTTGAGAATCGACACATTCTGTTCATCAGGACCTGGTGGACAAGGCGTTAATACAACTTATTCAGCAGTAAGAGTAACATATATCCCTACTGGTGATTTCGTTGCATGTCAAATTGCAAGATCACAGCATGAAAACAAAGCTACAGCTCTAAGATTATTAAAGACAAAGCTAAAGGCTCAAAGAGATGCTGAAAGAGAAGCAAAAGAGGGTGCAGTTCGTCAATCATTAGTTGGATCTGGTGAAAGAGCTGAAAAGATAAGAACTTATAACTATCCTCAAAATAGAGTTACTGACCACCGTATTGGTTTTACAATTAACCGCTTAGATGCAGTAATTGAAGGAAAATTAGATCTTGTTATTCAAGAATTAATTAACGAAGATCAAAAACGTAAATTATCAAATGAAGAATCAGTAAGATTATAAAAATCAGCTCCTTATGGGGCTGATTTTAAATGAATGTGAGAGGAAAACATGAAGAAACAAATCATTATTTTTTCAGTTATTGCCGCAATTTCATTATTAATATTTATTGTTATTGCATCAATAATTGGTAATGATATTAACACAACTTCACAGCTAGATATTTCCATTATGGATTTCTTTTATAATATAAGAGGTAATAAAAATAGCTTTTTATATTATTTTTGTAGGATAATAACTGAGCTTGGATATACATATTTTGCATTAATTATTGTAGTTTTATTATTAATTTTTACAAAATGTGATTATAGAGCCTTTGCCTTTATTATAGGTGCTTTATTTATGGTTTTATTAAATATGGCATTAAAAGATATTTTCCAAAGAGAAAGACCCGATAAGGAATTATGGTGGGTTGTAGAAAATGATTTAAGCTTTCCATCAGGACATTCAACAACAAGTGGCTTTATTTATATGTTTTTAGGCTACTTTATTTATGATTCTAAATTTAATAAGAAATTAAAAATAGTTGGCTATATATTATGTGGTATATTAATTACAATTATTCCTATGACAAGATTAATATTTGGTGTTCATTATTTTACTGATGTATTAACAGGAACATTAAATGGAATAATGGTAGCATGTATAGCTATTATATTGATGATAATATTTAAAAAATATAAGATATTTGATAAGCCTCTTTTTGTATCAATTTATGAATTATTAAAAAATGATGATAAAAAAGAGGAAGAAAAAAAGCCTGAAGAAGAAAATAGAAAAGAACAATAAAGAGGCAATTATTATGAAGAAAATAAATATTATAATGTTAATACTTTCTTTAGCCTTCGTTCTTGCAGGCTGTAGCTTAAGTGTTACATATAATGCGACAATTATATCTTTAGATACACAAATTGATATTAGCTTTAAATCATCAAAAGGTGGTAAAAAAGCTTTAGATGATGTTAAAAATATATTTAAAGATGTAGATAAATATTCAGATAATTATAATTCACATGATGGCCAAAGCATCAAGGATTTAAATGATCATAGAGAAATAGAACTAAATGATTCTTTAAAGCCTATTGTTGAGGTAGCATTAGAAGTAATGAATGATACAAATGGTTATTATAATCCATTAATAGGTAGATTATCAAAGCTTTGGAAAAATGCAATCAAAAACAAGCAAATTGTTGAACAATCAATTATAGATGCTGAACTTGATATAATGAATAATTCAAGCATTATAATTGAAGGAAAAACAATAAGAATCGAAGGAGATGCCGACTTAGATTTAGGAGGTATCGCCAAAGGATATGCTACTGAAAAGGTACATCAATATTTTGTAGATAATAATATTACTGAATATCTTGTTAATGCAGGAGAAAGTAATGTTTTAGTTGGAACAAGAAAAAAAGGATATAGAGTAGGTTTTTCTAAGCCTTTTGAGGATTCTGTTTATGGAATAATGAATTTAAATGATAAATCAATTGGTACATCATCACCTAAATATCAATCATGTGTTGTTAATAATGAATTGATTCATCATTTATTATCACCATCTACAGGAAAGCCAGCTAATTATTATGAATCAGTTAATGTTATTTGTGATGATAGTATGATCGCAGATGCATATTCAACAGCTTTATTTGCTATGGATTTAGATACACTTAAGGAATTTGTTGATTCAAAGGGTATTCAGGTTATTGTATGTAAGAATAGTGAAATAATATATAAAAAGGTAGATGGTGAATTTGAAGAAATTTAGATTTGATATCATAATTATATCTGTCCTTGTTATTTCATTAGTTACATGGCTTGTATTTTGGGTAATTATTGCTAGTAATAAAAACACAAAGACAAAGGCTGTCATCAAATATGATGATGAAATTATAATGGAGCTTGATATGTCAGAAAATACTGAGATTGAATTGTTTGATCTAGGTGATGGCAGAAAGCTTAAATATAAAATGATTATAGTTATTGAAAACAAGAAGGTTTGGGTTGAAGAAAACGAATGTCCAAATCATGATTGTATAAAAGAAGGCAAAAAATCAAAGGTCGGGGATGTAATTGTTTGTCTTCCTAACAAGGTTGTAATAAAGGTAGAAAAACTATGAATCAAGGATTAAAAAGATTAATGATTATAGCAATGATGCTAGCAGTGGCAATTATTGTTAATTACATGGAATCATTTATCCCCGTATTTATTCCAGGTGTTAGATTAGGACTTGCTAATGTAATCATATTATTAATGATATATGAATTTAAGTTCTATGAAGCTTTTATTGTAGATTTACTTCGTATATTTATTGTTTCATTACTTCGTGGAACATTTTTAGCACCAGTATTCTTTATGTCATTATCTGGTGGTATGATAAGCTTATTAGTAATGTTTTTATTCTCAAAAATAAAAATATTTACAGCTGTAGGTACAAGTGCTTTAGGAGCATATTTCCATACTGCAGGTCAGCTTGTAGTATTAATTTTAATTGCTGGAACACCAGCAGTAATGAACTACATGCCAATTATTGGATTAATTTCAATTGCTGCAGGTGTTTTATCAGGATTTATAACACATACTTATCTAACAAGAAGTATTACATATAATTATACTTATGTTGATACTAGATATAAGGAAAGGTATGTTGTTTTAAATAATAATTCTAATGAGTCAAAGGACTAATATTTTCTTTACTTTTTAGGATTATGTTGTATAATTTTATTATGTGAAAGGTTGGTATTTTTATGAAATATACTAAAGAAGATATCAGAAAGATTTGTGAAGAACAAAATATTAAATATATTAGAATGATGTTCACTGATATGGATGGAATGCTAAAGAACGTTGAAATTCCTGTAGATAGACTAGAGGATGCAATGAATAATTCAATTATGTTTGATGGTTCATCTATTGAAGGATTTGCTAGAGTTTATGAGGCAGATATGTTCTTACATCCAGATTTAGATACCTTCCTTGTACTTTCTTGGGAAGATTCAAGATATGGTAAGGCAGCAAGATTTATTTGTGATGTTTATAAGCCAGGTGAAAATGGAGTTCATGTTCCATTTGAAGGAGACCCAAGAGGAGTATTAAAGAGAAATGTTGAATTTATGAAGACATTAGGCTTTAAAGCATTTAACTGTGGTGTTGAGCCTGAATTCTTCTTATTTAAATTAGGTCCTGATGGAAAGCCATCATTAGATTTCAATGATACTGGTGATTATTTCGATTTAGCACCTATTGATAACGCTGTAGACTGCAGACGTGATATCGTATTAGAATTACAAAAGATTGGCTTTAGTGTTGAAGCATCTCACCATGAGGCAGCACCTGGTCAACATGAAATTGATTTCAAATATGATAGCGCAGTAGAAGCTTGTGATAATGTTCAAACATTCAAGCTAGTTGTTAAAAATATTGCAAGACGTCATGGTCTTCATGCAACATTCATGCCAAAGCCAGTAGCTGGTATTAATGGTTCTGGTATGCATGTTAACTGTTCATTATTATCTAGTGATAATAAGAATGTATTCTTTGATCCAAATACTGAAAATAAATTATCTCAATTAGCTCTTGATTGGATTGATGGTATTTTAACTCATGCTAAAGGATTCTGTTTCTTAACAAATCCAACTGTTAATTCATATAAGAGAATTGTTCCAGGCTTTGAAGCTCCATGCTATATTTCTTGGAGTGATTCAAATAGATCAACTATGATTCGTATCCCTGCAGCTCGTGGTATGGCTACAAGAACAGAGGTAAGAAGCGTAGATGTTAGTGCTAATCCATATTTAGCAATTTCTGGAATTCTAAGAGCAGGATTAGATGGTGTTATGCATAACTGCAAGCATTTCAATCCTGTATATGATGACCTATATACAATGAATGATGCTGACAGAAAGAAAAAGCATATTGAATCTTTACCTGCTAACCTAAAGGAAGCAATGGATGGATTCCTAGCTGACAAGCTAATGCAAGAAGCTGTTGGTGCTAACGTTACTGAAAAGCTAATCGACGCTAAGAAGAAGGAATGGGATGACTTCAGAAGAAGCGTTACTGATTGGGAAATCAAGAGATATATTGAATTATACTAATATTAAGAGGCTATGCCTCTTTTTATTTTTATTAATATTTATTAATATATTGAAGAAAATATAAAAAAAATATTGAATTTAAAATCATTTTAGATTATAATAAAAGAAATTTTTTATAGAGCCAATAAAGAGACTATAAAAGGATCTTGAATTTCTAGAGAGTAAGGCGTTGGTGGAAGCCTTATAATTTGAACCTTTGAATCTACCTCTTTGGTGAATGTAATGAATTCCGGTTAATCCCCGTTATCAGATTTCGAGTGAGGTTACCTAATTAAGGGTGGTACCGCGGATTATGATTAATTCGTCCCTTTTCATTGCTATGAGAAGGGACTTTTATTTTTATATCTTAATCTGAAAAAAATGACAAATAAAAGGAGAAAAGAAAAAATGAGTCGTGTTTACAATTTTTCAGCAGGTCCAGCTGTTTTACCTGAAGAAGTATTAAAAGAAGCAGCACAAGATATGTTAGACTACAAAGGCTGTGGAATGAGCGTTATGGAAATGAGCCACAGATCTAAAATGTTTGACAACATTATTAAAGAAGCTGAGGCTGATTTAAGAAAGTTAATGAATATTCCTGATAATTATAAGGTATTATTCTTACAAGGTGGTGCAAGCCAACAATTCGCTATGGTTCCAATGAACCTAATGAAGAATAAGAAGGCTGGCTTCATTGTTACAGGACAATGGGCTAAGAAGGCTTATCAAGAGGCTGGTATCTATGGAGAAGCTGTACAATTAGCTTCATCTGCTGATAAGACATTCTCATATATTCCTGATTGCAGTGATTTAGCTATTACTGACGATATGGATTATGTATATATCTGTGAAAACAATACTATTTATGGTACTAAGTTCAAGACTTTACCTAACACAAAGGGTAAAATCTTAGTTGCAGACCAATCATCTTGCTTCCTAAGTGAACCAGTTGATGTTACAAAATATGGTCTAATTTTTGCAGGTGTTCAAAAGAACGTAGGACCTGCTGGTATGGTTGTTGCTATCGTTAGAGAAGATTTAATCACTGAGGATACATTACCATTCACTCCAACAATGTTAAAATATAAGACTCATGCTGATGCTGAATCTTTATACAATACTCCAAACTGCTGGTGTATTTATATCTGCGGATTAGTATTCAAGTACTTATTAAAGAATGGTGGTCTTGAAGCTATGAAGAAGAGAAATGAAGAAAAGGCTGCTATCTTATATGATTACTTAGATAATTCTAAGTTATTCATTGGTACAGTTGAAAAGAATTCTCGTTCTTTAATGAACGTTCCATTCATCGTTAACCCTGCAGTTATTACAGATCCTGAAAAGAAGGCTGAATTAGAAGCTAAGTTCGTTGCTGAATCTAAGAAGGCTGGATTAGAAAACTTAAAGGGTCACAGAACTGTTGGTGGTATGCGTGCATCTATCTATAACGCTATGCCAAAGGAAGGCGTTATTGCCCTTGTTGAATTCATGAAGAAGTTTGAAAAGGAGAATTTACAATAATGAAAGCTTATTGTTTAAATAATATTTCTAAGGTAGCATTAGCTACTTTAAAAACACCTGATACAACTGTTGAAGATATTAATGATGCTGATTCAATCTTAGTTCGTTCTGCAGATATGCATGAAATGAAGCTAGGAAAGAATATCTTAGCAGTAGCTAGAGCTGGTGCTGGTGTTAATAATATTCCTCTTGAGGATTATGCAAAAGAGGGTGTTGTTGTATTCAATACACCAGGTGCTAATGCAAACGCAGTTAAGGAATTAGTATTAGCTGGTATGTTATTAGCTTCAAGAGACATCATTGGCGGTAATGAGTGGGTTAAGGCTAACGCTTCTAACGCTAATGTTGGTAAGGATGCTGAAAAGGCTAAGAAGGCATTCGCTGGAAATGAAATTTATGGCAAGAAGATCGCAGTATTAGGTCTTGGTGCTATTGGTATTTTAGTAGCTAACGCATGTGTTGATTTAGGTATGAAGGTTGTTGGTTATGACCCATATTTATCAATCAAGAATGCATTAAAGCTTAATAAGAAGGTTAACTTTGTTGAAAAGATTGTTGATGCAGCTAAGGATGCAGATTTCATTACTGTACACGTACCTGCAATGGACGCAACAAAGGGTATGTTAAATAAGGAAGTATTCTATGCAGCATCTAAGGGTGTTGTAGTTCTAGACTTCGCTCGTGATACATTAGTTAACGAAAAGGATCTAGAAGAAGCTTTAAAGAATGGTCAAGTTAAGAAGTTCGTTACTGACTTCGCTAACGCTAATGTTGTTAACTTCCCTAACACAATCGTATTACCTCACTTAGGAGCTTCAACTGAAGAAGCTGAGGATAACTGTGCTGTTATGGCTGTTGAAGAATTAAAGGATTTCATTGAAAATGGAAACATTAAGAATTCTGTTAACTATCCAGCAGTAGATGCAGGTGCTAAGCCAGCTTCTCAAGCTAGAGTATGTATTAACCATAAGAATAACCCTGGTATTATTTCTAAGTTCACTTCAGAAATTTCTGCAAAGGGTGCTAATATTGAATCATTAGTTAGCCAATCTAAGGGTGAATTCGCATACACTATTTTAGATTTAGATAAGGCTGTAGATGTTAAGGCATTATCAGCAGTTGATGGTGTTTTAAGGGTTAGAGTGATTTAATCATGAAGCTTGGAATGCCTCAATTATTTGAATTTGATAATATAGAAGACAATCTAAAGCTAGCTAAAGAATTAAATTTAGATTTCATCGAATTAAATTTAAATTTTGGATATTGTAGAAAAGAAATGGAAGCTAAAACAGTTGCTGACCTATTAAAGAAATATAATATTAAGGCAACACTTCATTTCTACGATGAGGCTGATTTCGGTACATATCAAGAGGTAGCTGATGCATATTTAATTCATATGGAAAGATATTGTGCTTTAGGTGAAGGCTATATTAGAAGTATGAATATTCATGCTATCCCAGGTCCTGTATGTACAGTTTCAGGTGTAAAAAATTATATCTACGAAAAGGATTATGATGATTATTTTCCTAGATTATTAAAGAATTTAAAAAAGGCAGAAGAAATTTGTAATAAGCATGGCATCATGCTTACTATTGAACAAACAGAAGGCCTAGTTCCATATATGGAAAGAACATATAAGGATATGTGTGCTAACAATTTTAAATTCTGTATAGATGTAGGACATGTTAATGTATCTTCTGGCAAATTTTATGAATGGTGTGATAAATATCCATTCCATTTCTATGAATCACATTTCCATGATGGTGATGGCAAGAGATGTCATTTAGCTTTAGGTACAGGAACAATGGATAAGGAATATGCTTATAATTTATTGAAGAAGCATGACGAATATGACCTAGCTCACGGAGAAGAAATGTGGGTTAATTTAGAGGTTAAATGTAGTGCTGATTTAAGATCATCTGTTCCTTATTTTAGAAATTTAATGAAATAATATAATTGGACCTTTCAAAAGGTCCTTTTATTATGTTGGTCGAATGACCCACATGAAAACCGCCTGCTATGCAGGTGAGAA
>CAMJFY010000026.1 GCA_946405105.1 uncultured Caryophanales bacterium | reverse complement strand
GCGAAACTACATGGACTGAATTAGTTTCATTAGCTGACCTTAAGGGTGAAGATGGCGAAGATGGTGAAGATGCTAAACAAGTTGAATTCTCTGCATCTGCATCACATATTCTATGGAGATATGTTGGTGAAGAGGAATGGACTGAATTATTCGAATTACCAATTGTTTCTGATGGAAAGAGTGCATATGAAATAGCACAAGAATTAGGATTTGAAGGAACAAAAGAAGAATGGATTAATTCTTTACATGGTAGAGGTATTTCTAAGGTAGAAAAGATATCTACAAATGGCTTAGTTGATACATATAGAATTACATTTACTGATAATACTTATTTTGATTATGAAATAACTAATGGACAAGCATCAAATCCAACTGATATTCCTGAAGAATTAATTGGTTATAGCTTCACCGAGATTTTAGGTGTTGGATACCAGGTATCATATTTATATAATCCAGGTGAGACAGTTGTTTTACCATCTGAATATAATAACTTACCTGTTTTATCAGTTGCTTCACTTGCAATTGATAGTAAAAAAGTTAAATATTTAGTTATTCCAAATGAAATTGTAGATCTAGGAAGAATGTCAATTTATGCTGAAAACCTAGAAGCAGTATTCTATGATGGTACAATTGAAGAATTTATTAATACAGGCTATGATGAAGCTATTTATTCAAAAAATAGCTATAAAATTTATTTATTAGATGAAGAAAATGGAAACATCATTAAGAATGGTAAAAAATATAGTGAATTAACTGAATACATTTTAACAAGTGATAATTATAGTACAGCATCAGCATTTGCTGATAATATTACAACTCTAATAATTGATGAATCAGTAATTCAAAATGATCCATCATCTAACTACTTAAGTGTATTAAATAGTTTCAATAATTTAGATGAAATTTATTTTGCTGGTTCAATTAAGAATTGGTTTAAAGTAAATTTATCACAAAAATTATCATTTAATAAATTATATTTATTAGATCCAAATGGTGATGTTACATATAAAGGAAATAAATATACTGAATATGCAAATCTAATCTTACCTAATGGTATCGCAAATATTGATTTATCTTTTTATCTTCCAAATGATATAAATAAATCATATATTGAATTTGCTGATCCTTATTATTTAACTGATTTAACTTATTTATATAAATATCAAGATCAAAGTATTAAACTTACTTTAGCTCAATACATTTATGTTTCTGAATCTCTAGATGGAGTTCAAATGGATGTTTATTTTGATGGAGATGTTTCTTCACTTGATAACCTAGTAGTTGGACTAGATTCTTATTTAAGAGAATATTTAGTAAGCCATACTTATATTATTTATGAAGATGGTGATGTAATTCATAATGGTAAAACATATAAAAAATATACTGGACCAGAAATTTCAATTCCAGAACAAAGCTCAAATGTTGTATGGAATCCATTAACATATGAAGAAGCAGCAAAACATTATAGTGTATCTGGTGATGTTGATGTTTGGGCTTTATATGGAAATAAAAATATCGTAACTTATACAAGAAGTGAATATACAAATCCAGTTGATGGATTAACTTATACTACTGGTGCTACTTTACCAACTTGGAGAAGTATTCAATCTTCATTAGGTATTTCATCAATTAGAGATGGTTCTCCAATGGGCCAAAATGATTCTCAAAGTTATCAACTATTTGTACAAAATAGAACCTCTAATGGTGTATATAATGATATCAATGGAAATACTGTTGATTTATTTAGTAATACTACTAATAATTTAAATGAATTAGCATCTTCTGGAGAATTACTTGATTTATTACCTTATATTAATGATGGAAAAATGCCAGCATTATCTAAGTTCTTAGAGGAAAATCCAGCATTAATAAATAATCTTCTTGTAAATGATAAGTTGTATTATGGTCCATATCTTGATGGTTACCAAGCACCTGAAAGAACATTTATTATGGATACAACTCAAGTTGAAAAATTATTAGATCGTGAATTACCTGAGGGTACAGGTTTTCTTAGTGCAGGTGCTTTTGGCAACGGCAAGGGTCTAAGCAATGGACCAGAAATTGAACCATTCATTGATGTATATTATAATTATCCAGAAAGTAAGACTGAAATTCAAATTGTTAATCCTAGTACAAAACTACCAGAAACAGTTATTGTACATCAAACTGATAATATTATTGAACAACAAAATAGTTTATTAAATGCAGGATGTACAGGTCAAGATTTAATTAATCAATTTAAAGTTTATGCATATGAAGCATATGGTGATATTATTGAAACATACTATGATGGAAAAATATCTAATATGTTTACATCTATTGGTGCATGTTATAATGCTGATGATTTAATTGCATTATTACGTATTTTCAAGGCTAACCCAGATGTATTATATGGTTCTGCAACAGTATTTGATGAAGTAGTACCAGTATTCCCTAGAGGTCAAGCAAATAATCGTATTATGAATATTTTACAATTTGGTGCAACATTATATGGTGTTCAAGGCTTAGATAGCGAATATGAGCATTTATTCTTTGGCGCAGATGGAAAAATTCATGATGCTGATACTCAACAATCATCTTATGATCTATTAGAAAAATTAAATGCTATTTATTCAGAAGGATTAATTCAACAAGACTTCTGGTATGGAAGTTTAAATAATGGTGGACTTGATAAATTCTTTAAGAAGACTTCAGTTGGTGCTACATATGGTTTATTAGAATATGATTATATTGCAACACAATCTGCAGCAAATGATTTGATTAATGGAGTTGGTACAAACCCAACATTAAGAAAACCAGCTGAATGTGGATATGATTTCAGAACTGAACAAGTAACTGGAGTTGCTCCTATCTTATCACCATTAACATATTTATCTACAGAATCTTATTCAGCTGAACAGTCTCTTAATGATTTCTACGGAAAAACTATAACAAGATATTATGAATCAAATAGATCTGATAAAAATAATTCATGGGCAATCCCTGTTGGATCAGATAATATTGATACTGCAATTGCTTTAATGGATTTTATGTTTACAAAAGAAGGATGGGAATTAATTAACTTTGGTCCTAGAGAGTATTGGGATTATGGCTCAATCGCTGGTAAAGAAATGCCTGTATTTAATTATAATTACCAATCTCAACTTGAAGCATTAAATCTAGAAACATTTACATTCTTAAGAGAATATATTGGTTCAAGTGCAAGTGGAATAGCACATTATAGACCAGTTGAACTAGATGTTCAAGCAGCTAGTTTATATTCAAGAGAAGCATATGAAAATGTCTTATTAGCTTGTGAATTAGGAGTACAAGGAAATGCAAGATATGTTGGTAATTTCAGTAAAGTATATTGGAATCAAAGTGTATTAGTATCAGGTTATAATTCAATTGCTGTAGAAGAACAAGCTAACTATAGAGCTCTTCAAACATTCTGGAGTTCAACTGGTAAACAAAATAAGAATACTGCAACTGCATTTGAAAATGAAGGATGGATTGCAATTGTGGCTAATGGTAGTGATTATCAATATTATGTTACAACTACAGAATCTGGCTCATATAATTATAATGATATTATGAATCAAATTCCTACAAAGAATAATATTTATTTATCTCAAAAAGGTATTGTATCTTATTTAGGAATGACACTTGATTTAGTTCCAGACGAAGCAAAATAATAATTGAGAAGGCTCTTAGAGCCTTTTCTTTTTTTCTTGAATTATTATTAAAGTATTTGTATAATTACTAATAGTAAATAAGTGGAGGTGAATTATATGCAAATTAAACAAGCTGATTTTTTAACAAGTGGTGTTGATTTTGATTCATTTCCAGAAGAAGGAACACCTGAATTTGTATTTTGTGGTAGATCAAATGTAGGAAAATCTTCATTTATTAATATGTTATTAAATAGAAAAAATCTTGCTAGAACATCTTCAAATCCAGGAAAAACTCAAACAATAAATTTCTATACAATCAATAATAATTCATTCTATTTTGTAGACGTTCCAGGCTATGGATATGCTAAGGTTTCAAAGACTATAAAGGCTACCTTTGGTAAGATGATAGAATCATATGTAAAGGATAGAAAATCATTAAGAATTGTCTTTTTATTAGTAGATTTTAGACATAAGCCATCAGAAGATGATCAAATGATGTATAAATTCTTAAAATATTACAATAGAAGAGTAGTAATAATTGCTACAAAATGTGATAAGGTTAAGAATTCTGAAAGAAAAAAATGTAAAGAAGATATCATTAATACACTAGGCTTAGATGAAAATGATAAAATGATTATTACATCTAGTGAAAAGAGAATAGGATTTGGTGAGGTTTTAACTATCCTAGATGATGAATTAGCTGTATTTAGTGGTGAAATAGAATAAAAATCATTGTTTCGGCAATGATTTTTTTATTTTTTCGTTATTTTATACTATAGTATAATTGACTTGTTTGACATTTAATATTATAATATTAAAACGGATTTAAATGTGTTGGAGGAATTATGCAAAAGATTAATTTAGAAGAATTAGTAGCCTTCCTTAAGGAACAAGGATTTGTATTCCAAGGCTCTGAAATATATGGTGGTTTAGCAAACGCTTGGGACTATGGTCCACTTGGTGTTGAGCTAAAAAATAATATTAAGCAAGCATGGTGGAAGAAATTTGTTAAACAAAACAAATATAATGTTGGACTAGATGCTGCAATATTAATGAACAAAGAGGTTTGGGTTGCCTCAGGTCATATCGGATCTTTCTCAGACCCACTAGTTGATTGTAAGAAATGTCATTCTAGATTTAGAGCAGATAAGCTAATTGAGGATTTCACTCATGGAGAAATCACTGGTGACGGAATGTCAAATGAGCAATTAACAGAATTCTTAAAAACTAATAATGTAGTTTGTCCAGTATGTGGTCAATTAGATTATACAGACATTAGAAAATTCAATCTAATGTTTAAGACATTCCAAGGAGTAGTTGAGGATGCTAAAAATGAAGTTTATTTAAGACCAGAAACAGCACAAGGTATCTTCGTTAATTTCAAGAATGTACAAAGAACAACAAGAAGAAAGCTTCCATTTGGTATTGGTCAAATTGGTAAGTCATTTAGAAATGAAATTACTCCAGGTAACTTCATCTTCAGAACAAGAGAATTCGAACAAATGGAATTAGAATTCTTCTGTAAGCCAGGTACTGAATTAGATTGGTTTAAATATTGGAGAAAATTCTGTTGGGATTTCTTAGTATCAATTGGTGTTGATGAAAAGAAATTAAGATATAGAGATCATGATAAAGAAGAATTATCATTCTACTCTAATGCAACAACAGATATCGAATTTGATTTCCCATGGGGCTTCGGAGAGCTTTGGGGTATTGCATCTCGTACAAATTATGACCTAAATGCTCACCAAACTCATTCAGGTGCTAACATGGAATATTTAGACCCAGATGATAATACTAAATATTTACCATATGTTGTTGAACCATCTGTAGGTGTTGAAAGAATGTTACTTACTGTATTATTCAGTGCATACGATGTTGAAGAAACAAAGAAGGAAGACGGAAGAGTTGATACAAGAGTTGTATTAAGACTTCATCCAGCTCTAGCACCATATAAGGTTGCAGTATTACCTTTAATTAAGAAAAATCATGCTGATAAGGCTAATGAAATTTATGATATGCTATCTGATAAGTTCTCAGCAGTATATGATGAAACAGCTAATATCGGTAAGAGATATAGAAGACAAGATGCAATTGGTACTCCATTTACAATCTGTGTTGATGATGAAACAGTTAATAACAACACTGTAACAATCAGAGATAGAGATACAATGGAACAAATCACATTACCAGTTGATGAGGTTGCATCTTATATTGAATCAAAATTAAAATTCTAATTGATATAGGAGGGGATTTTCTTGGCTTCACAAGATGATTACAAGCAATTAATAGATGCTACTGATATAGTCAGCCTAGTATCAAGCTATGGTATTAAGCTTGAAAAGCAAGGAAAGAACTATAAAGGTTTATGTCCCTTCCATCATGAGGACACCCCATCATTTATAGTTTCACCAGATAAGAAGCTAGCACATTGCTTCGGATGTGGTGGAGGTGGAGATCCAATTAAGTTTATAATGCAAAAAGAAAACATTCCATTTCCAGAAGCCTTAAGAAGACTTGCTGATTTCAATGGAATGGAAATAAAAACCAATTATAAGCCTAAAGAAGATCCTAACAAAAAATATTATGACATAATGAATATGGCAATTAGCTTCTATAAAGCCAATTATGAAAAGACAACAAGTGGTAAAGAAGCTAGACAATATCTTTTAGATAGAGGACTTAATGATGAAATAATAAATGATTTCAATATTGGTCTATCACCTAAAAGCTCTGATTCATTATTTAAGCTATTAAAGGATTCTGGATTCTTAGAATTAGATATATTCGATGTTGGATTAATTAATATTGATGAAAAATCATCTCATGATTTCTTCGTTAATAGAATAATGTTTCCAATCTATAACGAAAATGGAAATCCAATAGGATTTTCAGCAAGAATGTTTAATTCAACCGATCCAAATCAGCCTAAATATGTAAATTCAAGAGAAACTATTTTATATCATAAGGGAAATGTATTATTTAATATCCAAAAAGCAAAAGGAGAAATACTTAAAAAGAAAAGAGTAATTCTTCACGAAGGCCAAATGGATGTTATAGCATCTTATAGATCTGGTTTACAGGAAGCAATATGTACAATGGGTACAGCCTTATCACTAGATCAAGCAAGATTATTATTAAAATATACTAACAACGCAATAATCTGTTATGACGGAGACAATGCAGGTATTAAGGCTTCTAAGAAAGCAATTAAGATATTTGAACAGGCTGGCTTCAATGTTAGATTAGTATTATTGCCTGATGGTATGGACCCTGATGAATATGTAAAGAAGTATGGTGAAAAAGCATATCTAGATTATTTTGAATCACATGTCATAGATTCATTAGAATATTTATATCTCACTACACTTAAAAATAAGAATTTAGACGATAACATCGTTTTTAAAGAAGTATGTGAGGAAATATATAATTTATTATTAAATGTTAATAATCAGGCTATAAAAGAAGCTTATTTGAAAAGATTATCTGATGATACCAAGACAACACTTGAGGCCATTAGAATGGATTATGATAATTTTAGAATGTCTAAGGCATCATCAGCAAATACACCTTTATATCCAGATGATTATTACATTGAGGAAGTACCTGAAGAGCCTAAGCCAATCATTACTGAAACATGGAATTCAGTAGCAGAATTAAGATTGTTCTTATATGCAAAACAATCTAAAGCAAATGCTATATACATTGATGGAACATTAGGTGAATCAATATATGGCTTTAAGCCTAGAACTACAAGTTTATGGATAAAGCTAATAAATGAATATTATACTAATTTTGATAAATTCGAAGAAGCAAAATTTATCAAAATGCTAACTGATCAATCAGATATGGATTATTATATCTTAATGATGAATAAGGTTAGAGAAGATACAATCTCAGCTTATAATCAGGAAGATATGCAAAGCTGTATTGAAAAGATCAAATTAGATTATTATGATGCAAAGAATGATGATCTAAAGAGGAAAATATCTTCTAAGAATATTTCCAATGAAAAGAGCTTCGAATACGCAAATGAAGCTTTCCAAAATAGAAAAAGAAAATTAGAGCTATCAAAGAAAAGAGGTAAGTGATATGGAATTCGATGAGATTCAAAAGGAATTACTTGAATTAGGTAAGAAAAATGGTGGATTTATCTTTATCAAGGATGTAACTAAATATTACCAAGAGGATTCTGAGGAATATGAAAAAATTGAAAGTGCACTAAATAAAGAAGAAATCGACATCATGCCAGATGAGAATAACGCTAATGAGGATGATAATTCAGAGCCTAATTTAAGCGATGTTGAAGAAGTTGATATTTCAACATATGACCAATTACCTGCATCATTAAAGGTTGATGATCCAGTTAGAATGTATTTAAAGGAAATCGGTAAGATTCCTCTACTTTCAAGTGATGAAGAAACAATGTATGCTGAACAAGTAGTTGAAGGTAGAGCAGCTAGAGCTAAATTAGCTGAAATTGATGCTGACGACTTCAATACTGTAACAATTGAAGAATATGAAAAGCTACAAGATATCGTTGAGCTTGCAGATCAAGCAAAGGATAAGCTTGTTAACGCAAACTTAAGATTAGTAGTATCAATTGCTAAAAAATATTTATCAAGAGGCCTACAATTCTTAGATTTAATTCAAGAAGGTAACATGGGTCTAATTAAGGCAGTTGATAAATTCGATCATAAGAAGGGATTTAAGTTCTCTACATATGCTACTTGGTGGATTAGACAAGCAATCACAAGAGCTGTTGCAGATCAAGCAAGAACAATCAGAATTCCAGTTCATATGGTTGAAACTATCAATAAGCTAGTTAGAATCCAAAGACAATTAGTTCAAGAATTTAGCCGTGAACCAACTCCAGAAGAGGTTGCTGAAAGAATGGACATCACAGTTGAGAAGGTTCAACAAATTCAAAGAATAGCTCAAGAGCCTATTTCTCTAGAATCACCAGTAGGTGAGGAAGAAGATTCATCTTTAGGAGATTTCATTTCAGATCCACATGCTCTAGATCCATATGAATATACTGCAAAGATGAAGCTAAGAGAGGAGCTAGATGAGGTTTTAGCTACTTTAACTGAGCGTGAAGAAAGAGTATTAAGATTAAGATTTGGTTTAATCGATGGTAGACAAAGAACTCTAGAAGAGGTTGGTAAAGAATTTAACGTAACACGTGAGCGTATCCGTCAAATCGAGGCAAAAGCTTTAAGAAAGCTAAAGCACCCAACTCGTTCTAAGAGATTAAAGGACTTCATGATTAAGCACTAATATGCAAAGAATAGAATTACTTGCTTCCTTATCAAGAGGAAGCAATTCTTTATTAGATTTAGGCTGTGATCATGCCTATGTATTAATTGAAGCTATAAAGAAATATGATGTTAAAAGAGGTATCGCATCAGATATATCTTCGGGTCCATTAAAAATGGCTAAAGAAAATATCATTAAATCAAATTTAGATGATAAAATTGATGTAATTCAATCTGATGGATTTACAAATATCAATTTGGATTTTGATACCTGTATTATAGCTGGCATGGGTGGTTTATTAATCAAAGACATAATCGATAAGGGATTAAATAAGCTAAACAATAAAAAATTAATATTAGAACCTAATAATAAACAATATGAATTAAGAAAATATTTAAATCAAAATGGATTTAAAATTATTGATGAATATTCATTATTTGATCAACAAAAATATTATGAGGTTATAGTAGTAATAAAAGATAAACAAGATCTAAATGAATTTGAATTAAAATATGGTCCTTATTTATTATTAAAAAGAGAAGAGGATTTCTTAAAATATTATAAAGATAAATATAATTTTTTAAATAATATTTATAATGATATAACAGATCCAATTGAAAGAAATAATAAAAAGGAATTATTAAATGATTATAAAGCTATATTAGAGGATAATTATGGAGAAAAAATTCATTTTAAACACAACTAATTATTATAGAGAATTATATATTGATAACGAAAAAAGACCAGTAGTAGTTATTTCTCCAGGTGGAGGATATAAATATACATCTGAAAGAGAATCTCTTCCTGTTGCTAGATTTTATAACGCACATGGCTTCCATGCAGTAGTTGTAAATTATAGAGAAACAGTAGAAGAAAAATACCCGATGACTACTAAATATCTTGCTGAAGTAATGAAAATTGTTAAGAATGATAATAGATGTAAATCTATTATAGGTCTTGGTTTTTCAGCTGGTGGTCACTGTATTTTAGATTTATCACTACATTATAAAGATTATGGTATTAAGCCTGATTTATTAATGTTAGGATACCCAGTAGTAACATCTGATGAAAGATATTCTCATATTGATTCATTTAAGAATTTATTAAAGGAAGATTACAATAATAAATCACTATTTGAATATGTATCATTAGAAAAACAGGTAACTTCTGAAGCACCTGATTTATTCTTATTTGGTACATTCACTGATGAATCAGTTAATGTTATGAATTCTTTATTATTGTTAGAAGCTTATAAAGCTAATAATTGTAATGCTGAATATCATGTATTCCCAATGGGAGGACATGGTTTATCTTTAGGTAATGAAGAAACTTCTGCAGGAGATCCTAAGAAGGTTTTACCATATTATTCTGATTGGGCATTATATTCAGTAAAATGGATTAAAAATAAGCTTAATATTGATTAAAAATTATTAAATGATCATATATTTTTATATGGTCATTTTTTTATTTTATTTTTAATATATAATATTTAAAAATATGTGTT
>CAMJFY010000025.1 GCA_946405105.1 uncultured Caryophanales bacterium | reverse complement strand
TAGGCGCTTATAGCGTAGCCGAAAAACCACCCGTTGAACGGGTGGATTGTTATTTAATAAAAAAATATAATAAATTTAATTTAATACTTGTATTATTATTTTTATTATGTTAAAATACAGCAGTAAAAACTTTCTATGACATTAAGTCATGGCGGAAGGAGTTGGAAAACATGAAAAAGGATATTCATCCAAATTACAAGAAGGTTACAGTTACTTGTACTACATGTGGCGCTACATTTGAAACAGGTTCAGTATTAAACGAAATTCGTATTGATACATGCTCTAATTGCCATCCATTCTATACTGGTAAGCAAGCATTCACTCAAGCTGATGGACGTGTTGAAAAGTTCAACAAGCGTTATGGCTTAAAGAAGTAATTGATATTGAAGAACTCATAGAAATGAGTTCTTTTTTTTCGTCTTTATGAAAGTGATTTGTAACGCATTTTCATATTCGTTTTCAATTTTTATTATGTTATAATAAAAGCATAGATTAAAGCGATTAAGGAGAGGTGCTTTTTATGAACTATTATGAGGGGAAAAGAGGCTGGGTTGAGTGCATCACTGGTCCTATGTTTGCAGGTAAAACAGAAGAATTAATGAGAAGAATCAAGAGAATGGAGCTTGCAGGAAAGAATTATTTAATCTTCAAGCCTTCTATTGATGATAGATATAGCGATTGTATGATTGTTTCACATAATAAGAAATCTATGAAAGCTATTAGTATTGAGCACGGAAGTGAAATAAAAAGACATTTAAAGAAAAATACTCAAGCTATCGTTATTGATGAGGTTCAATTCTTTGATGAATCATTTGTTAAATATTTAAAGCAATATGCAGACCTAGGATATAGAGTAATTTGTGCAGGTCTAGATACTAACTTTAGAGGAGAGCCTTTTGGAACTATTGGAAATATTTTAGCAATTAGTGATGAGGTAGTTAAGCTTACTGCAATTTGTACATGCTGCGGTGGAGTTGCAACTAGAACTCAAAGAATTATTGATGGGAAGCCAGCTTATTATAATGATCCTATTATTTTAGTTGGTGAAATGGAATCATATGAAGCAAGATGTAGAGATTGCCATATTGTATTAGAGGGCGATGAAAAATCTAATGGATAATGATACAAAATATATGCGGGAGGCTTTAAAAGAAGCCAAAAAAGCATATTCAATAAATGAAATACCTGTAGGATGTGTTATTGTTTATAATGATAAAATAATTGCTAGAGGCTATAACAAAAGAGAAAAAGATAATTTAGCTATTTCTCATGCTGAAATAGTAGCAATTAATAAAGCATCTAAGAAATTAAAATCATGGAGATTAGAAGATTGTAAGATGTATGTAACTCTAGAGCCTTGTGTAATGTGCTCAGGAGCTATTATTCAATCTAGAATTAAAGAAGTTATTTATGGTGCTAAAGATTATAGATTTGGCTGTCATAAAAGCTTAATTAATCTATTTGATGTTGATTTTAATCATAAGGTAATTGTTAGAGATTCAATATTAGAAGATGAATGCTCAAGTTTGATTTCTAACTTCTTTAAAGAATTAAGAGAAAACAAAAATTAACTTGAAAATATAATGTCTATATGCTAGAATTTTAATTGTCCTTAGCCAATTGTCTGCTGTGAACCAGGTCAGGTCAGGAATGGAGCAGCCTTAAGCGTGTGGGTGATGTGGTTAAGGCGCCTAATTAAGTATTTTAAGACCTTCGGGTCTTTTTATTTTATAATGATAATAATCAAAAGAAATAAAATATTAATACTTTTTTTCAAAAATATATTGACTGATAAAAAAAGCAGAAATATAATAGAGACATAAATGTTATAAACCAATGAGAAGGGTGTAAGATTTACTTAGCGCATTCCAAGAGAGTTAGTGGTGGTGAGATGCTAGCAAAGAGCGGATTTAAATCGTGGACCTTCGAGGGCAAGGCGAATATAGTAGCCTGAGCCGGGTGCTCCCGTTACAGAGCAGGGGTGTGATGGCACTCTGTTTTGAGAGGTTGCTTTATTGGCAGCAAATTAGGTGGTACCGCAGGTAATTTTTATGCTTGTCCTAGTGATGAACTAGGATAAGCATTTTTTTTATTTAGGAGGACAAGAAAATGAAACCAGAATTAGAAGAATTAAAAGTTTATAAGGATTACAATTTAGTACCGGTTTATGAAGAATTACTAAGTGATTCAACTACACCACTTAATGTGCTAAGAAATATAAAGGAAATAAGTGAACAATTCTATTTACTAGAATCAGTTGATCCTTCAAAATTCTCAAGATATTCTTATTTAGGCTATAATCCAATCCATAAAATATCTTGTAAGGATAATATAGTTAAGATTGATGGAAATGAATTCTATTCTGAAAAACCAATCGAAGAAATCTCTAAGGTATTAAAGGATTATAGAGCTCCAAAGATTAATGGCTTACCTCCATTTTGCGGTGGATTCGTTGGATATTTCGCATATGATTCATATAAATATTTAGAACCAAAGCTTGTCTTAAAAAGTAAAGATAATGCTAAATTTAATGATTATGAATTATTAATGTTTGATAAAGTAATATGCTTCGATGCATTTAAACAAAAATTAATAATTATTTGTAATATTCATACTAATAATTTAGAAGAAGAATACGCAAATGCTAAGAAGAATATTGAAGATATAAAGAAATTAGTATTAAAGGCTCCAAATATTAAGCCTGAAAAGGTAAAAATTATTAAGAAGCCTGAATCAATAGATACTAAAGAAGAATATACAGAAAAATTATTAAAGATTAAAAAGCATATTTATGATGGAGATATTTTCCAATGTGTATTCTCTAGAAGACTAAAGGGACAAATAGAAGGTTCATTATTTGAAGCTTATAGAAATCTAAGAAGCATAAACCCATCTCCATATATGTATTATTTAAAGAGTAATGATATTGAAATCGCTGGTTCTTCACCTGAGACTCTAGCAATGAAAACTGATGATACAGTAATGACATTCCCTATCGCAGGATCTAGACCTAGAGGAAAGACAGAGGAAGAGGATGTACATAATGAATTTAATCTATTAACAGATGAAAAAGAATTAGCAGAGCACAACATGCTAGTTGATTTAGGTAGAAATGATGTTGGTAGAGTATCAGAATTTGGTTCTGTTAAGGTATTAGAATATATGAAAGTATTAAAATATTCTCATATTATGCATATAGCCTCAACAGTAATTGGAAAAGCTAGAGAAGATGTTAATTCATTAGATTGTCTTCAATCAATCCTACCTGCAGGTACATTATCAGGTGCACCAAAGCTTAGAGCTTGTCAAATAATTGATGAGCTAGAGGTTGAAAGAAGAGGAATTTATGGTGGTGCCCTAGGTTACATTGATTTTACAGATAACATGAATATGTGTATTGTTATTAGAACAATAGTTAAGAAAAACAAAGATGTATATTTACAGGCTGGTGGAGGAATCGTTATGGATTCTGATCCAGAAAGTGAATTTATTGAAACACAAAATAAAGCGATGGCTCCATTCAAGGCGCTTGAAATGTCAGGAGGTAAATAAGATGGTATTATTAATTGATAATTATGATTCATTTTCATATAACCTATATCAATTTATCGGAACTATTGATAGTGATATTAAGGTTATTAAAAATGATGAAATGACTGTTGAAGAAATTATTAAATTAAATCCAACACACATCGTTTTATCTCCAGGTCCAGGAAGACCAAAGGATAGTGGAATAATTGAAGATGTTGTAAGAAACATTCATAATATTCCTATTTTAGGAGTATGCCTTGGACATCAAGCAATTTGTGAAGTATTTGGATTAGATATCATTAATGCTAAAAAGATTTGTCATGGTAAATCAGATGTAGTAAAAATTGATACATCATCTAAATTATTTGAAGGATTAAGTGAACAAATTAAAATTGCTAGATACCATTCATTAATTGGTAGTGGCGAGTCAAGTGAATTAAAGATTACAGCTAGAAATAATGATAATGAAATAATGGCTGTAGAGCATGTTAAATATCCAATTTATGGATTACAATTCCATCCTGAAAGTATATTAACACCTAAGGGTATGGCAATATTAAAAAATTTTTTTGAAATAAGATAAGAGGGAAAAGATATGAAAGAGTTATTAGTTAAGCTAACAGAAGGTAAAGATTTAACAGAACAAGAAATGTTCAATGCAATATTAATGATAATGAAAAATGAGGTAGATCCTGCAATGACAGGTGCATTCCTTACAGCATTATCAATTAAAGGTGAAAAGCCAAATGAAATTGTAGGTGCAGTTAAGGCAATGATTGAGGTTGCTGAAATTATTGATCCAGGCTATGATGTCCTAGATATCGTAGGTACAGGAGGAGATAGATCATTTTCATTTAACATTTCATCAGTATCAAGTATCGTTATTGCTGCTGCAGGTGTAAAGGTTGCAAAGCATGGTAATAGAAGTGTATCTTCTAAATGTGGTTCAGGAGATTTATTTGAGGCTTTAGGAGTAAAATTTGATTTCGCAGCAAAATATGCAAAGCCAGTATTAGATAAGGCAGGAATAGTATTCCTATTCGCTCCTGTTTATCACCAGGCAATGAGATTTGTTGGACCAATTAGAAAAGCATTAGGTATTAAAACTATTTATAATATTATGGGACCATTAATCAACCCAATGAATGCTTCACATATGGTTTTAGGTGTTTATAAAAAAGAATTAGTAAGACCTGTTTGTGAGGTATTAAAGAAGAAAGGCTTAAAGAGTGCAATGGTAGTATATGGCTTAGATGGCGTTGATGAATTATCAATGGCAGCTAATACATATGTTGCAGAATTCTGTAATGGTGGAGATATCATTGAATATGAATTAAATCCAAAGAATTATGGATTCAATTTATGTAATCACGAGGACCTAATTGGTGGTACTCCAGAGGAAAACAAGCAAATTGCATTAGACATCTTAAATGGTGTAAAGGGACCAAAGAGAGACGTTATTGTTTTAAATAGTGCATGTGCAATACATGTTGCTACAGGAAGAACTATCAGTGAGTCTATTGAGCTTGTTAATAATGTTATCGACAGCAAGAAGGCTCTTGAAACATTAAATAAGCTTGTAGAGGTTACAAATGATATTAGATGATATTGTAAGAGATAGACAAAAGGATTATGAAAAAATAATTCAACAAAAGCCTATCGAAGAATTAAAAAAACAAATTAAAATAGATGATAATCCTAAATATGTCTTTTATGATTTATTTAAGGATAAGGATTTTATCTTTATTTGTGAATGTAAGCATAAATCACCATCAAAAGGAATTATTAAAGAGGATTATAATTATTTAGAAATAGCTAAGGAATATGAAAAAAATGGGGCAGATGCTATTAGCTGCCTTACAGAACCTAATTATTTTTTAGGTGATGCTAATCATTTAATAAATATTAAAAAGGAAGTAAGTATTCCTGTATTAAGAAAAGATTTCATTTTTTCTGAATATCAAATATATGAATCAAAGCTAATAGGTGCTGATTTAATATTATTAATTTGTGCAATCCTAGATTTTGATACATTATCTAATTATTTAAAGCTAGCACATAAGCTAGGATTATCTTGCTTAGTTGAAACACATAGCGAAGAAGAAATCGAAATGGCTATTAAGGCTGGTGCTAAGGTAATTGGTGTTAATAATAGAAATTTAAAGGATTTCTCAGTTGATAATTCATTAGCTAAAAGCTTAAGAGAAAAATATAAAGATATTATTCTTATTTCTGAAAGTGGAATTAAGGATAGTAATGATGTTAAGGAAATAAAAAAAGCTGGATTAAATGGAGTTTTAATCGGTGAAGCATTAATGAAATCTAATAATATTGGAAAGACATTAGAGGAATTTAAAAAATGCTAATTAAATTTTGCGGCTTAAGAAGAATTGAAGATATTAAATATTCTAATGAATTAAAGCCTGATTTTGTTGGATTTGTCTTTGCAAAAAGTAAAAGACAGGTTACAATTGAAGAAGCTTTATTATTAAAATCTAAGCTAGATAAGAATATTAAAATTGTAGGAGTATTTAAGGACGATGATATTGAATTAATTAAAAATGTAGTTAATAATAACATCATTGATTTAATACAGCTACATGGAAAAGAAGATGATGAATATATTAAAAGGATAAAGGAATTTACTAATCTTCCTATTATCAAGGCATATAGAGATAGTAAATATGCTACATATTCATTATTTGATAATATTAATCCTGGCTTAGGCGAGGTATTTGATTGGAATATAATTAAAACAACAAAGCCTTTCTTCTTAGCTGGCGGAATTAATATAGATAACATAGATGATGCCATGAAGCTTAATCCATATTGTATAGATGTATCAAGTGGTATTGAAAAAGATGGATTTAAGGATTATGATAAGATGGCAGAATTATTAAAGAGGTGTAGAGATTATGAGTAATACTAAATTTGGTGAATTTGGTGGACAATATATACCAGAAACATTAATGAATGCAGTGCTTGAATTAAATCAAGCATATGAAAAATATAAAAATGATCCTGAATTTTTAAAGGAATTAGATGATCTATATAGAGAATATGCTAATAGACCATCTAGATTATATTATGCAGAAAAGCTTACTAAGGAATTAGGTGGAGCTAAGATTTATTTAAAAAGAGAAGATCTAAACCATACTGGTAGCCATAAGATTAATAATTGTCTTGGTCAAATTCTTTTAGCAAAGAAAATGGGAAAGAAAAGAATCATTGCTGAAACAGGTGCTGGTCAGCATGGTGTTGCCACAGCAACTGTATGTGCCCTAATGGGAATGGAATGTGAAATCTTTATGGGTGAAGAGGATACAAAGAGACAAGCATTAAATGTATTTAGAATGGAATTGCTTGGAGCTAAGGTTCATCCTGTAAAGAGTGGAACAAGAGTTCTTAAGGACGCAGTTAATGAATGTATGAAGGAATGGAGTAATAGATGTGATGATACATTATATTTATTAGGATCTGTAATGGGACCACATCCATTTCCAACAATCGTACGTGATTTCCAATCAATAATCTCTAAAGAAATAAAAGAACAAATGCATGAAAAAGAAGGAAGAAACCCAGATATGGTTATTGCCTGTGTTGGTGGTGGATCTAACGCTATGGGTGCATTCTATAATTTCATTGATGATAAAGAGGTAGAGCTTGTTGGCTGTGAGGCAGCAGGATTAGGTGTTGATAGCGGTAAAACAGCAGCCACAATAACAACTGGTAAGGTTGGTATCTTCCATGGTATGAAATCATTATTCTGCCAAAATGAATATGGCCAAATTGATGAAGTATATTCAATTTCTGCCGGATTAGATTATCCTGGTATCGGACCAGAACATGCATATTTAAATTCAATTGGTAGAGCTAAATATGTACCTATTACAGATAAAGAAGCAGTTGATGCATTCCTAAGATTATCAAAAACTGAAGGTATTATTCCTGCAGTTGAATCATCTCACGCACTTGCTTATTGTTTAAAGGTTGCACCTACTATGAGCAAAGATAAGATTATTGTAGTTAATCTATCTGGTAGAGGAGATAAGGATTGTGCTTCAATAGCTAGATATTTGGGGGTTCAAATCGATGAGTAGTTTCAAAGATGTATTTAAGAAAAAGGCCTTTATAGGCTTTATTACAGCTGGTGACCCAAATTTAGAGTCAACTGAGCGTTTTATAAATAAGATGATTGAAGCAGGAACATCATTAATTGAAATCGGTATTCCATTTAGTGATCCTATTGCTGAAGGTAGTGTAATTACTAAGGCTGATATTAGAGCCTTAGCTTCAGGGACAACAACTGATAAAATATTTGATATGATCAAAAATGTCAGAAAAAAACATCCTGATTTTCCACTTGTATTTATGACATATGTTAATCCAGTATTCTCATATGGCTATGATAGATTCTTCAAAAAAGCACAAGAATTAAATATGCTAGGTATAATTATTCCTGATATGCCAATTGAAGAAAAAGATGAGGCAGCAAATATTGCTAAAAAATATAATCAAGAGGTTATATCTTTAATTGCCCCTACAAGTGATGATAGAATCAAAAAAATCGCATCTAAATCTAGTGGATTCATTTATCTAGTATCATCAATGGGTGTTACTGGTATGAGAACTGAATTTAAAACTGATTTAAATAAGATAGTAACAGAAATAAAGAAATATACAGATACTCCAGTAGCTATTGGCTTTGGTATTTCAAATCCAGAACAAGCTAAAAAGATGGCAAGCATCTCTGATGGTGTAATTATCGGCTCTGCAATAGTAAGAATTATTGAAGAGCACGGAACTGATGCCGCAGATTATGTATATGATTTCTGTAAATCAATTGTTGATGCTATAAACTAATAGAAAAAATAGACACCTCGTGTGTCTTTTTTCTTTTCTTTTTTAGATAATATTGTTATAATTTAGGTAGTTCATTTATTGGAGATTTTATTATGATAAAGATTTATGGAAAGAATTGTTTTTATGAAGCAATAAGAGCTAAGGCTCCATTAATAAAGGTATTCCTTTTAGATTCAATTGTTAAAAAGGATAAGAATATTATAGACATTTTAAATAAGAACAATTATCCATATGTTCTTTTGAATAAAGATAAAATGGATAGAGAATTTGGTCCATCTAATCAAGGCTATGGTGCTTATAGAGAGGACTATAAGATTTATGATGATGACTATATTGATATTATTCCGGAAAAGGGTGGAAGAATATTAATATTAGACGGTATTCAAGATCCCCATAATCTAGGTGCTATTTTAAGAAGTGTTGACGCTTTTAGCTATGATTTAGTAATCCTACCTAAAAATCGTTCAGCATATATTAATGAAACAGTAGCCCATGTTTCAACAGGCGCTATTGAATATGTAAATATAGCTTATGTTAATAGCTTATTAACACAAATAACTAGATTACATGAAAAGAATTATTGGATATTAGGTACTGATGCAAAAGGAACAACTAAAACTGAAGACATTGATAAATCATTAAATCTAGCAGTAATTATTGGTTCTGAAGGATTTGGTATGTCTAAAACATTAGTTAAGCAAAGTGATTTTTTAATTACTATTCCTATGACAGGACATGTAAATAGCCTTAACGCATCTGTATCAACAGGTATTGTACTAAAAGATTTAAAGAAGGAAATTGAATAATTATAGAAATTACAAGGGTTATAATGATTATGAATTAATCTATTTAATCAAGGAAGGTAATGAATCAGCTTTAAATTTCTTTTTTGCAAAATATGAAAAATATATACAAAAAATAGTACGTACGTTTTACCATCAAAACGATGAATATAAAATGGATGATTGTATGCAGGAAGGAAGAATTGCATTATATGAATGTATTTATAAATATAATGAGGATTCTCAAACATCATTCTTTTCATTTTTTACAGTTGTTTTAAAAAGAAAATTTATTAAATTGTTACAATATGATACCAAAACTCACTACATATTATGTGAGGATGCGGTAATAGATTATCTTCCAAGAAGAAAAGAAATGAAGCTAGATGGGAAATTATTCTTTAATGAGAAATTAAAGATAGATATTTTCAATAGCTGTATAATTGGCGATAAATCATTAAATGATTTCGCCAAAGAAAATAAAATGTCATATCATAAGCTTTATTACATCTATAAAAAGATGATAGAGGAATTAAAGGAAACATTTTAATTTACATTTAAAAATCGTTATTGACACCAATTATAATTTTAATTATAATATTTATAGACCTTGGAATAAAAGGTTTTTTATTTTGGATTAATATTATAAAATATCATGCTACAAAATGATAAAAAAGATTGGAATGATATAATGAGAAAAAAAGTAATATTAGTTTGTGAAGAATGTTTAAGTAGGAATTATACAACAACTAAAAATCCCGCAAAGACAAATGAGAGATTAGAAATGAAGAAGTTTTGTCCTACATGTAATAAATATACAATTCATAAGGAAACTAGATAAGGAGAGACAATATGGCTGAAGAGAAAGATTTAGTTGAAACTAAAGACGAAAAAGAAGAGCAATCTAGTGAACAAATTCGTGATGAAGTTGAAAAGAAAATAAGAAAAGAAATTGAGAAGAAGCAAGAAAAGCAAGAAACAATGGGCTTCTATCGTATTGCTGAATACCTAAAGACTGAGCACAAATGGGAAAATTACCTATTCGTATTCGTATCATTAGTTGTTATGGTACTTGGTGGTATGATTTTAGCAGGAAGCTTAGTAGTTAGAGATTCATTCCCATTAATTGGTAAGCATCCAGTTGCTTTCGCATGGATTTTAATGGGTATTGCATTTATCGCATTAATTTATTCTCTATACCCATTCTTCAAACCAGCATTCCCTGAGTTTAAGAAAATCACTTGGTTAACATTTGCTAAATTCGTGGGTGATTCAATAAGAGTATTCTTATTTATTGCTATTTTTGTATTACTATTCATTTTATATGATAGCTTAATTACAGGATTATTAAGATTAATTCTTTAGTTTGAGGAGATAATTATGAAAAGATGGTATATTGTAACAACATATTCTGGATATGAAAATTCAGTTATGGATGACTTATTAAGAAGAAGAGAAACATTAAACATGCAAGATCAGATTTATCAGGTATTAGTTCCTGAAGAATCTGTAGAAGTTACTGATAAAAAGGGTAAGAAGAAGATTAAAGTAAACAAGCTATATCCTGGTTATGTTTTCGTTGAGATGGAAGTTGAAGGCGAAATGGATGAGCAATTATGGTTTAACGTAAGAAATACACCAAAGGTTACAGGTTTCTTAGGCTCATCAGGTTCAGGAACAAAGCCAATTCCAGTACCAGTTGCTGAAATGGATGGCATTTTAAAGAGACTTGGTATGGCTACTAAACCAAAGATTGATGTATCAGTTGGAGATAAGGTTGAATTAACAGGTTCATTCAAGGATACTGTTACTGAGGTTATCGCAGTTAATACAGAAAAGGAAACTGTTACTGTATTAGTTGAAATCCTTGGTCGTGCTACTAACCTAGAGCTTCCAATTAGTGAAATTAAGAAAATTGACTAATAAAAAATAGGGATTTACACAATCCCTTTTTTCTTTTGAATGATGATTTAAAGCGTTATTGTTGACAGTTGCCATCAATAATATTATAATAATATTATACATAAAAATGCCCTTTTTGCACAAAAACGGGAGAATTTGAACGTAAACTTGCTATTTTGGCTTAGGCCTTACGATATAAAAATTAACTTCTTTTAGGGAGGATATTATGAGAGTAAGAGATTTAAGATGGTACATTCTTACTAGTATTATCATCATAATTTCATATGCAGCTATTTCGTTCTGTTACTATCTATCCATTAAAAATGGTATGGTAGAAAACTCAATGAAGGCAATATCACAAGAGGTTGCTGAAGGAAGAGCAGCTTTAGTGCAAGAAACAGTTAATACATATTATGATATGTTTATCAATGATAATACAGATAGAATATATGAAGATGGTTCTTCTGATAATGACAAAAAGTCAAAAGTATATATGCCATATGTTACTGCTGAAAAGGGTCAAATCTTTGAGGTTTGTGAATTCCAATTTAGCTTAACTGAAAAGATGTCTAATTTTGACGCTGACGTTGCTAAGGTAGTTTTATCAAGAGATCAAACATTTAATGCTGTAAAGCGTAACAGAGATGATTCAATGGGTAAACCACTTGATACAAGATATTATTTTTATTTCCAAAAGCCTATCTCTGCAGCATCTGCAGCAACTTTATATAAATATCAAAATCCAAATAATCCTGATGAAATGATTACTGATACAATCCCATCAGATTCATCTAAGATTATGTTAACATGTAGAGTACCTGCATCAACAATTTTTGGATTAGTTGATTCAGCTAAATTAAAAGCTGGTGAGGATAATACAGAAGCAATTATTGAAACAGATACAACTGTTCCATTCTCAAATTCTGAATCACAAGCTAATGATTATACATTATTCGCATTTGAAGGAAAAGAAGAATATATTATGTATTCTTCAAAAACATTAACACAAGGTGAAAACATAAGACCAGCATCTCTAGTTGATGATGAAGAATTTACTTCTTATTTCAAAGAAATAACAGTTGCTGGATCTAAGGTTAGTGTTCTAAACAAGATTTATAAGGTTAATAATAAATCAAGCGTTGTAACTGCATTCCAAATGCCAGATATTAAATTCTATACTGAAGATGGTACATTTATTAACGATACATATATTGCAACTGTAATTCCAACATCAAGTGCAATTTTAGGTTCAGCATGGGTAATCCAACAAGCTTTAATTTTATTCTTTGCTGGAATAATCGTTATGGTTGCTATGCTATTCCTAATGATTTTAGGTGTTAGAAGATCATCTCAATTATTAAGAGCTGACCGTCACTCTACAGAAGCAACTAAGGCTATCGTTATTAGAATTGACAAG
>CAMJFY010000024.1 GCA_946405105.1 uncultured Caryophanales bacterium | reverse complement strand
CTCAGATAGTAATCTATATCAATCTCAATACTTAAATATTAAGAGAATTAATGTATTAGAATCATAAATCATTTAACTATTTTGAAAAGGAGGTAATGGTATGAATGAATCTAAAAAATCTAAATCAGGCATTGTCTTAAAAGTTTTATACATCGTCACACCATTACTTATGGTATTTACAGTTGTATTTTTAATATATGCTTGGTATACAAACACACTACAAACTGGTGAATTAGATGTAACAACTAAGAATTTCACAATTGAGTATACATTTGATGAAAATACAGAAAAGAATGTATTAGAATACACAGTTAACGATATAGCATTCTTTGATTATGATGCTGTAGAAGAGATTGGCTTCTTAGAAGATGAAGCTAGACCTCTTGATATTCATTTAAAGAACACAAGTGAAAGTGATATGAATTATACAGTTACTTTCAAAGCAACAAAAACAATATTAACTGGAACAAACGATTCAATACAATCAGTAGCATATGTTGGAGCAGTACTTGATTTTACAGGACTTGGAACAACATATACATCAATCGCAAATAGATATGCTGCTGATACTGAACATACAAATTACACAGGTGCAGCATATGATTCAACAAGTGCAACAACAATTGCTGCAACAAATTATTTAGAAGTAAAAACAGAAGGCTTAATTAATTCTGGTCAAACTGATAATTTATCATTATATATTTTTGGTATTCAAGAAATTGATAGTGCGATTAATAGTCAATTCATTTATGATGGTTCAGATTTAAGAAGCTATACATTCGAATTAACAATTCACGCAGAGCCAATTAGTAGTGCATCAGCTACTGAAAATTCATAAAATAATTAGTTATCTAATTATAAACTATAAGGAGGTAATAAAATGTCTAAAAGAAAATTAATAATTTTATATACATTAACTTCATTAGTTTTTGTACTTTCAATTATGGCAGTTTTTGGTGCCTTCTTATTTGAAGAGAAGGTTACTGTAACAACTAATTTAGGCAATATTACAACAATAAACAAAGGATTCGTAACATACGCTCCTGGTACAGTAACAGATAATACTTACACAGGATTAGATATTACAGATTATTCAACAACAACAGCTTATAAAACTGCTTTAAAAGCTAGACAATCAACACCTCAAGATATTAATACTTCATCTATAATATGCTATGCAACTGAAAAAGAAGGATATAAAGAGGAAAAGAATGAATATTTCTATTTAAATCAATTAGGTTTAAGGTTTGATATCGCAGCATCAATCGATGTATGTGTAAGAATTCACTTCGAGGATGCATGGATTTTAATTAAAACAGTTGGTGGTACTGAATCAGATCCACAATACATTAGAAAAGCTTCTTTAAGTGCTTCATATCCATTTAGTGCTCCAGAAGGAGATACTGATTGGTATTATGATATAAATTCAAATTCTGTTTATTATAAGCATGTAATTGATTCTGATGAAGAAACAGCTACACAAGATTCATCAAATAATTACATTCATTCATTATCTTATGATGTTAATGCTTCATATTTCTATGAATTTGCTGCAAATGAAATTATTGCAAATGGACATCAAGCAGTACTAGTTGAGGTTTCATTTACAGTAGACGTTGTTCAAGCAAATAGAGCATATAAGATTTGGAACGTAGATCCATTAACTATTGGTAGTTAGAAAGGAGTTGATGATTTATGAAAAATAATAAAAAGAACTTAAAAAATAAATCAGTTAAGAATTACAAAAATTCTGTTCTTAGAAGAAATATCATAACATTATCATCTTCATTCGTGTTAATGATTGTTGCTTTAGTAGCAACAATTTTAGTACTTAATAAACATATTGATGAAAAGAAGTTCATGGCTTATGAAGGCTATTATTCTTCAGACCAAACTGTTATTGATGGTACAGGCGCACCTGCACAACAATATATTAAGATGTCTGAATTCTATACAATAAGTAATAATACAGTGTCACCAACAACTACAACACCTGGTACAAAATATATTACTATTGAAACAAAGGCTGATTTATATGCTTTTTCTAAATTATGTAATTCAACTTCAAGATTTACAGGATATAATTATAAATTATTAAAGGATATTGACTGGTATCTTGATGATGCAACAGTTTTCAATTTTGATCCAGTAAATTCATTTAGTGGTACATTTGATGGAAACGGATATACAATTAAAAACCTAAGTATGGCAACAATTGCATCAGGAACAAGAACAACAGACTATGCTATGTTCGTCACACTTACTGCAAGTGGTACAATTAAGAATTTAGGTTTAATTAATCCTATATTAACAATAAACGTATCTCCAGTGTCTGGCACAGCAGTTTATGTAGCAAACCTTTGCGGTACTAATAAAGGTACAATTGATTATGTATTTGTAAGAGATAGCATTGTTAAAGCAGAAGAAAGAGAACAAGCAGGTATCTCTGTTACTGCTCCAAACTATCGTGTTTCTGGTATCGTAGGAAAGAACGATGCTGGTGCATCTTTAACTAATGCATATTATGCTGGTACAAAAGTTTTCAACACAACAACTTATGGTTCTCCAGAAGCATTCCAAGAGATTTTAGTTGATAATTATGGTACAGTTGAAAATTTATTTTTCTATGATGAGCTAATTGAAAGTGTTGTTGGAACAATGGATTCTGATTCTAATAATACAGTTTCTATTACTTATTCTATATTAAATCGTTCATATGATTATGATACACACTTTGGTGTATATTGTACTTCATTAGATGAATTAATCGAAAATGTTATTGGTGTTAGTGGAACAAATTGGATTAATGATACTTATTATAGTAAAGAAGGTAACACAAACGTAAGTAACTTTGGTTCATTAATTAACTATACAACACCTTTATATAAGAAATTAGATGAAACTAAGGTTTCATATGATAATGATACAAAGAAATATACAATTACTATTGCTAATGTAGATGATTTTGATTATATCTTCAATAACATGAAGCTAAATGCTAAATTTACAGATAGTTCAATGATCTATAAATTAGCATGTGATATTAATATGAATGATATTGCTTCATTAACATATGGAGATTCTATCCAATCAAAATTCATTTCTAGTAATACATCATCACCTAGAAAGATTTATTTTGATAAATATAATTACAATGTCAAGACTGGATCTTACACTGCTTATGGAGTATTTCCATATTTTGCTGGTGAATTATCTTATATTAATTTCATAATAGGTTCATCTTCATCTCAAGTTACAATTAATGCAGAAACTAATGGTATTAAAGCAATTGGTACTGCAATTGGTTATGCAGAAGCAGCAACTATTGATAATGTTAATGTATATGCAAATATAAAAGTTAACAACGCAATTGGTAGATACTTTATTGGTGGTATCGCTGGTGTAATGGGAGATAAGACTACAATTTCTAATTCAACAGTATCTGGTACAATAACAACTACAAACTCAAATCCTCAATCATTTAATAATGATGCTGAAAATGTTGATGGTATCGCAATCGGTGGTGCAGTAGGATTTGTTACAAAATCTGGTGGTTCTTTATCAAAAGTATTATCAAATACTGAAATAGTATCTGCAGGTTATACTAACCAAGTAGTTAATATTGGTGGTGTAATTGGTGCTGCATATTTAATTGATTCATCAGAATTACAAAATAATGGTTCAATTTCAGTTGGAACAAGCTCAACAGCAGCTGCATATTCACAAATTTATGTATCTGGTGTTATTGGTAGATTATTAGGTATGTATTCACAAGCTGATGGATACACAAATAATGGAGATATTACATTATATCAACAATCAAATGCCCCAACATATATTTGTGGTATCGTTAATGCTGATATTCAAACAACTGCAAAGGGTGACTATTATCTAGAATATAAGAGTAAAGGTCAATTCTGGGCATCACGTCAAACTAATGGTGCAAATATCAATGTAAATAATGCTAATAGTAATGCAGCATTTATGTATACATATGGTATTAACGTAAAGAATTCAAATAATTTCGTTACAAAATTATCAGGTATTTATAACCTAAACTATAGATTCTCTGCAGAATCAACTGCATTAGGAGCTATGACTATTAATATGAATGTTGTTAAGAAATTTGCTCCAGTTATTATGTCTAATAACTCTTCAAATTCAACTTACAATATTTCATTATCAATTGTTTATAATCTAAGAGATATTACATATGATACATCCGCAGCTTTAACAGCATCAGTATATTATACTGGATGCGTATTAGCTGATTATGTTAATTACATTGATGTAAGAAATGAAGGTAATCAATCAATGACTATCGATAATGCTCTTACAGGTAATGTAAATATAACAGGAGTATTCTATGAATTAGCTTCTGGATATACTGCTAAATCAATTTACAATGGTGGAAATATTACTGTTACATATACTGCAATAGTAACAGGTAATATCAATGCATCTGGTATTTGTTATGCAAATCAAAATGGATTTAGTGATACAGAAATTCAAAAATATAATCCATCTAATGATGATTATGATAAGACACAAGTTGGTTCAATTAATAATTGTATCAACAATGGTGCAATAGAAGTAACAAATCCTAACTATGCTAATATAACATTTAATAAGGTTGAAATTAAGAGTTCAAATGGTGATGTCATTACAGAAAATCACTGGAATCCTGTAAGTGCTCCAGCTGCATATTTAGTTGGAAATATCAATGTTACTGGTATAGCAGTTTATAACTATTCAGTAATTACTAATACATTTAATATTGGTGATATGTTTGCTGCAAACTATGTAAACAATAGTTCTACAACTAACAAAAATGAAATTAATGCATCTGGTTTAGTTACATATAATATTGGCGGATATGCAATTATTGAAAACTGTGCTAATGATGGTGACATTAAAGCAATTAATATGTCATTCTACATGGTATTTAACAATGGTCAATCTAATGTTAATGTTCAAACTGCAAAGAATGCATATGTAAATTCAAGTGGTATTGTTGCTCATAATGATGAAAATGCAGATGGTTCAACTTATAACAATTCAAATGGACATTCTAAACAAATAATTGCATTCACAATTAATTATGGTTCAATTTATAGTTATAATGTTAGAAGAAATTCTACAACATCTGCTGATCCTAACTTTAGGGCAATATCAGGTGGTATTTTAGGTCAAGGTTTACTTAACACAGTAAATGTTATGAACTATGGTAATGTTTATGGTTCAGAAGTAGCTGGTGGTATCATCGGCGTAATGTTCTTCGAGTGTTTTAAAACAGAAGTAAACTCTAGTAACAATGTAGTATTCGCAAATACTATTAACTATACACCTGTAAAAATAATTGATAAAGGTGAATTAGTATATAGAGATAACACTCTATATACATATAGAACATATTCAACATTTAAATCTTTAAATGCAAGTAGTACATGTTACTTTACAGAACTTCCTGTTTATTCAAAAGATTATTATAATGGTTCAATATTTGGTATTATTAACTTTAATGGTGATTCTAATGCCCAATATATGAAGATTAGATATTTAATTAGTTTTAATGATGATATTACATTAGTTGGTGCAGAAGCGGCAACTCCAACTTTACCAGATGGTGCTGTTGATTTATCTACATTCTTCTCTGCATATATTAAATATGAATCAGGATTTATTCTTGATCAATATATTGGTAAAAATGTAACATACGCACCACTTTCAAGTGATAAGGTTACAATTAATCATGTTGAATACACAGGTGTATTTAATAATGATTTTAAATTTAAACAAGCAATTGATGGTAATGCAGAAGCATTAGATGTTGATCATCATAGAACAGATATATTCATTTCTGATTATTTTGATTTCGTCGGAGTATTATATGTAAATGAATTATTACTTAACAAGATTGGTTGGGGTAATATAGCATATAGTGCCGCAGCTGAAACATTCGCAACAAAATTAGAATCTGTTGGTGTATTTGTTAAATATTTAGCAGGAAAAGATAATACATCTGCATATGATAGTTTAGTTGCAGCTGCATTTAATACTGATACATGGTTAAGCAAATGTGATACTGAAATATTAACAGAAGTAGTTAATACATTAATTGAAAACGAAGATACAGAAACATTGCTAGCAATGGTAAATTATATTTTCAGTTCTTCATCAAGTTCTTATTCAATTATTAAAACTGAAACAAGAACTGCTATACTAGAAGCAATATTAGAAAGTGATGCCACAATTAATTATTCAGATTTATTAGATGTTATTATAACTTATGTTGGAAATTATTCTGAATTATTAGCTAATAGTGCCCTAGATAAGAGCGATGAAGCAGGAGAATATTTACATAATTATATTAAGTCATTATCTAATTCAAAAGTAGAAGACATTTTAACTACATATTGTAATTATTTAAAGAATACTTCAACAAATGGTTATTTTACATATTCTACGAGCGAACAAGCGAGATATGATATTTTATCAGCTATGTTTGAAAACATAAATGATAATTCATTCTACGATAGTTTAGCTGAAATTATTGAAATTGATGATGAATTATCTGGATATACATTATCTCCTACATTATCAATGTATGAAGGTTATTCATCATTAACAAGCGAACAAAGAATAGTTTTATATCAAGCAATAGCAAGAAACAATACAATTCTTACTAACCTATCAAATATGAATAATTACATAGGTGAGATGGCTACTGAAATTGATTTCTATGTTCAACTAATTAAGTCTGGATATTCTAAGACATCAATGGCTAGTATCTATAATGATATTAAATCAGCAACTGTTGAAGAATCATCAACAACTGTAATTGATGAAAGAGTTGCATTATGGAATCAAATTAGAAATACAAATGTATTCAAAGATTATTTAACAAATCTACTAGGCAACGAATATGTCGCTAAAGCTACAGAATTTAGAAACACATATCAAACAACTACATATCCATATCCGTTAGCATATAGTGTTAATGGTGATTTGAGTTTTACTTATACATTTAATATTACTCCATCAACATATTTCTTAGGACCATATAAAGACAAGAATAAGGCACAATTTGATTTTGTTCCTGTGACTACTAATGTAGCTCCAACAAATGGTGATAGTAATACTACTAAGCGTTCAGTAGTTGATGTTATGACTAAGGCAGAGGCTGATTATCTTTATGATAACGGCTTTACATATGCATATCAGTTATTCTATTATGAATATAGTGATTCAAGCTCTAACAATCAGTTGTGTGCTGTAAGACGTACGGTTAATGGAGTAGAAGAAAACAAGTATGCATTTACATGGTTTAAGACAGCATACAATACAGACTTTACTGGTGGTTTCTTAAGTGGTAGATATGACGATGATGGTGTATGGTATGATGAACCAGTTATTGCGACTATTAATGGTGTAGATATTGATGTATCTGGTGGAGGAATTTCTAAGTTCACATCAAATTCAAGTGGCGGTACTGGAGAAGGAAATTGGGCCAACAACTTAAATAGAACTGGATCTTGGATTTTAACAGATATAAATGGAAAACAATATACTCAAACAGGAACATTAACAGACTGGGCTGATTTCATTATTGAACATGAAATTAGACACTATATTTCTTATCCAACTGACCAGTGGCATTCAACTAGATGTAGTGGATTGGGTAAATATAGATCAGGAAATAGATGGTTTACATGGAAATCAGCAGATTATCCTGTATATTCATCTCAATATATTGATTATTCAATCGATGATTTATTAAGACTAGATGGTTATTTGACATCATATGATGATGGAACTACTGTTGATGAAACAGAGAGAAGTATCATTAATGAGTTATTTAATACTCATTTCGTTGGTGATGCCAACTTTAATGCAATTATTACTGCTGCATTATTTGAACAAAATGCTTATATAAGAAATGATTCTTATTATAGAGTTACTAATCCTACATTAAATAAGAACTTTACTTCATATTATACATTAACTGCAACTCAAGCTAATTTATATGATTCATCAAAGAAATACTATAAATTAGTTGGTAATAATTATATTGAAGTAGATAGTAAAAATGTAACAAGTTCAAATTATAATTCATTCTATTTTGTTACTGCAACTAGAGCTATAACATATGATTCAAATGCTATATATTATGAAATGCATGATATTGATGATTATGATATAGATTATATAAATAACTATTTTATTACAAATATTTATACAACTTCTACAATATCAGGAAATCATCCATTTGATTACTTATTCCAAAGATATGTTAATGCTTCTAATAAAACTACTGTAAAACAATATTTAGGAAGTATTGTTGCAGGAACATCAAAAGATGAATTTATTGGATATTGTGCTGGAAACCAACAAGCTTATGCAAAACTATTATTAGAGTTGATGAAATTAAATCGCATTAATCCATCACAGTTTATAATAACATATCCACATAGTATTGGAAATAGTTCGGATTCATCAGCTGTTTCAGTAAATGAATGCACGTATTATTCTGATTTGTATGTTGATAATACATATGCAGAATATGAAGATGATTATAGTTATTATTTGTTTGAATATGCTTTTACGTTTACTCAAATGAATTTCAATGTTAGTGATTATGATACAGTATTATTGTATGTTGGCCCAGTTAACACTCAAGGAACATTACGTTATAGTACTGATGGTACTAATTATACAACCGAAACAATTGAAGAAATTATGTCTATTGAGATAGATACTAGTTCTTCATCAACATTGTATTTACAAAGCACTTTGAGTGATGTTTATTTCTATGCTATCTATTATATAACAGCAACTCAAGCTACTATTTCTGATAATTCATCAAATAATTATGTTTTACTGGATGAAGCAACTAATGGTAGAACAACTCCTGGAAATATAATCTATAATTTACCATCTAGTTCTGATATTGAAACAAGAATTAGAACGATTTTATCAAATAACGGCATTACTCCAGCTACTCTTACATATGATGTCAATATGAATTTTGTTGCATACAATAACAATGATTCTGGATGGCTAAGATTCTTTAGACTTGTTATTGATAATGATAGAAGTACTTCAACTAATAATGATATTACAATTCTAGGAACAAGTACTGCAACAGTTGCTAATAGAACTACATTTAGTGTGTCAACAACTGATTCATCTTACTTAGGAAAAGCAGTTGGTTTAATGGTAAGTCAAAACCAAAATGGAACTTATAATTATGATACAACTAGATCAAATGGTATACCTAGACAGTATAGATGGCGTTTATATAAAATAGAAATAACTATAAATTATTCATACACATATTTAGGTACCATTTATAATCGAAGAGCTATTTTAACAAATGACGATATTCATTCTATTTTAAATGATAGTATTGGCTATTCTAAGGAAGATTCATTGGCTACAGTTTTACAAAATTCTCAAGATTATTCTACAAAATATAATAATTTATTAGATGATGCTACATTCAATCTAATTCCTATTGATTATTCACAATCTATGTATAGAAGCACTTTAGTTTCTGATACATATTATGTTAATGATGGTACTACATATACTCAAGCAACAGGATTATATGATTCTACAAAGGATTACTATACAAATAATGGTGGTAATTATACTGCAGCAACAATTGATGCTAATACATACTATAATACAGTTCAATCTGGAAAATATTATGTAAGCTATGAGCAAGCATCAGGTGCTTATGATAGTAATGCTGTATATTACACTAGAAATGGTAATGTATATACTAGAGCTACAGTTACTTCAAGTGATTATTATCCAGCATCTTATAATCAAAGTACTTATTATGTAAGAACTGGTGGTGCGGGTACAACACAAAATCCATATACTTATGCCCTAGCTACAACATATAATTCTAATACTCAGTATTATACATATGATAATGAAGTTTATACTGCAGCATCTCCAAGTGAAGCAGTATTCTATCAAGATTATGTTTCAAATACTTATTATGTTAATGGTGGAACTAATTACCAATTAGCAGCAAGAGCATTTGATTCTAACTTAACTTATTATACTGAAAGTAATGGAACATATACTGCAGCAAGCATTAATGCTACACAATACTACAATAGTACAACTTCAAATACATATTATTCTAATTTCGCTATAGCAACTGGTGAATATGTAAGCACAGCTAATACATATTACACAAGAAGTGGTAGTGGAACTAGTGCTGATCCATATATTTATACTGTTGCTTCACCAAGTGAAAGCACATATTATGGAACAACAACTTCAAATACATATTTCACTAATACAAGTGGAACATATGCAACAGGTGATTATAATGCCTCTGCAACATATTATGTATATTACAATTCAGAATATGTTGAACACGGTAAAGCATCAAGAAATATCATTGATTTATTAGAATTAAATCCAGCTGATATTATTCCTGATTATTGTGTTCCAGGATTCTTAAAATTATTTATAACATCTTCTAATGAAGCATTCTTAACATTTGTTAATCATGCTGTTGTAGCTTCTGAAAATGAGGATGAAGATTTAGCAATAATTATCCAAGAATTACTAGAGAATATTGGTTATATTTCTTTAGGTGATGCGGTTAATACTCCATCAATTACATTATCTGAAGAAACAACTAATATGGTTGCTACTGCATATTTAGTATCTGATTATAGATATATCTTAACTAACCAAACAAATGTTTATGATAGTAAATTAAATGTTTATGTTATGGCAGGTACTCCAAATAATTGTAAGTATTTCATAAGTAATGGAACATATTTAATTCCATTCTTTGAAAACTTCTGTGCTGAGATTGGTTACAATCTATCAACTACAGGTTATGGTATTTATGCCCTAGCATCTAACCAAGGTAAATTAAATGGACAATTTATTCCAGATAACCTTGAATTAGATATTATGGATGCATATTATGAAGTAAATTCAAGTGTTGGCTATAAGCTATTAGAAGTTGGTTCTCCAAATAATGCTACATGGAGAGGTGGAAATGCAAGTGATGAAGATGATGATTCTGATCATGAATCTGTAAACTATGCATTCTACGATGAAATGAAGCAATTAAATGCATCAATTTCAACTACAGTATTTGATTTAACAATTACTGATGGAACTAATACATATTATGGAGATATTGATTTAAAGAATCATACAATTACTTATTATTATTCTGATACATTAGATTCAACTAATGGAACAACATTTACTGTATCTAATATTGATTTAGCTTATAAAGCTAAAGCATTAAGGGGTGCACAAAATGCTTGGGATGATGATATATCTGAATTCATAAAGACAAGTACATTTAAAGCATATAATTTTGATGTTACATCATATCAATTCACAGTATTTGCTGAAAATATTAAGGTTCATGATGTATACAGTATTATTTTCAAGCATGTAACTACAGAATTAACAATGGTTTATGATAATAGCTGCTTAGCTGCAGGTGATACTAATATCTTAAAGACTGTTTCATCTTCAACAAATGATACAACAGTAGTATTAGATATTACATCAGCAAATGAAAAGTTAAGAAAGGGATTAAACCTAGAGCATTATCTATCATTTGTTAAATTAGATGACAATAGTGCAGAAACTTCAACAGTTTACACTATGGGTAGTGAATATATTACTATTTCAGCATTATCAATTGACCATAGAATTAAGGCTGATGGTAGTGCAGTAGCTACAATGCTAGTATCTTATAAGCTTCCTGCAGGAGCATATCATATTAAATTATCAATTTGTGGTATTTCTGTATATGTTACATATGTTAAGGAAGCATCAAGTGAATGTACAATTAATGCATCATTTGGTGGAAGAAGTATCTTTGGTTCTACATTAAATGAATCTGATTTAATTGATTTCGGTAGATTATATAATAATATTGAATTAACAGATTATACAGAATTCTATGAAGGTTTATATGGTGAATTCTATCTAGATACATTTACATATTCTGCAAATGCATCATTAACTATAACCGCTTCATATGATACTGTTGATGTAATGTTAGATGATAATGTATTATATACAAAATATGTATATACTATAACTTATGTAATTCAAGCCGAGGATGGAGATCCAGAGCATTCTAAGACATATACTCATACATTAACTGAAAAAGATCCATATTCTAATGGTGATAAATATGCATCATTAACTAAAGATGGTGATGAAGTTAATGCATATAGCTCAGGTACTGAATTATATGACCAAGATGCAACAATCACAAATGAAAATGTTGTATCATTAAAATATAGTGATTCTGTAGAAACAAGAGCAAGAGTTCAATTTGACCGTGCTGATGCAAATGGTCACTTAAATGAACCAAGATATCAAATTACTTATGATACATCTAATATTTATACAATAAGTCCATATGTTGTATACACAAGGACAGATGTTTCAGAAGATGAAGCAGTAGTTGGATCTGCATCATTAAAGAGTAAACCACGTGGTATGAGTGTTGAATTATCAAGCTCTACAAAGACTGGTTACTATGAATTAATGTTAACTTATCAAAATACTGGTAAGTGGTATACATTAGATGAGGATAACAAGATAACTCGTGATTCTGATAACGTAATTGTTTATGTTGAATATTCTTCAACTTACAATTTCCCAATTCTTCAAATCAATAAGTTATTCTCACTAGATGCAACAATCCATTCAGTATCATTCATCGACTCATTAAAGGTTTTAGGTGCTGCATCAACTGGTATGAGAGTACATGGTATGAGACCAGTAGAAGGAACATCTACAAAGCCATTAGATGCAAATGAAATTTATTATGTTGATCAATTAGAGAATGAAGCAAATTGGGATATCGCAGTTAACTCTGATGGTACAATTAATTATGCTCAAAAGGGTGCAAACTATGATTATGGTCAAACACAATATTATGATTACTATATCGTAGGTTCTGTTGCCAATGCACAATTAAGCAATTATGCTCCAACATTCAAGATTGAAGATAATGCAATGATCTTCCAATATGTTACTGAAACTATAAAGACAAGCTATGGTTTAGGTAAGCAAGGTAATTTAACTGATGCTCAAGTTTTAGAAGATCATACAACTAAGACATATTTATATGTTCCATTCACATATATAACTAAGGATAATAATAATAACGATGTTATTAATCATAAGACATATTTAGTTGAATTAGGAACAAATGGTAAGACATTAACTAATGTTTATGATGCAAAAACTTATGAAGCTATAAGTGGTGCAGCAATTAATAGAACTATTAATCAATGTGCTACAAGTAATGCAGCTATTACATTCACTAGTGGAGGCATAACTTATACATTAGATAAGGCTCAATTTGGTAAGCCAATTAATAATACATCATTATACATGGATTATATTGGTAACCCACTTGAGGATCATTTCTGGTATGTAAGCTATGTAGTATTCAGTGAAAACTACATTAAGTCAAGCAATAATACATATGTTAAGTATTATCATATCGCATTAATCGATAGATCTAACAACGTATACTTCAATATTGATGTTATAGTTCCAGCTGATTTTGATATAACTAAGTTTACTTCATTATATCTATTAATCAATGGTTACTATTTAAAGACACCAGCTACGTTAGAATTTGACGAATTATCAGTAGGTGCATTCGTTCATGACCCACAAGATTATGAATTGGGTGGTGTTGCTAAGAAGCAATATACACTTCGTTATAGTGTCCAGATGCTACCATCTGCATATTATTACTTCAGTATTGATCTTCCAGTAGGTTATCAAGCAGAAGCAACTATTACAAATAAGACAAATGCTATAGGTATTGGTGATTATCTTGGCGGTAATCCAGATAATGCAGATCATAGTTTAACTTATGATGGCGCATATTTACCTCCATCATCAATCGTTGCTCAAGTTGTTAAATTAACTATCAATGTCACTGAAGGTGCTGCAGAAGAGACAAATGTTTGGGGTATCCAATCTTCAGACGTTTACACTCGTAATGCAACTCTAGATGATGATGCAACAGTTGGTAATTAATGCATTAAATTAATAAAATTGACACCTATGTTTTATAGGTGTCTTTTTCTTTATAAATTATTAAATAATTTTTATTTAATCCCTTTTTTTATGATATACTATTAACTATAAATCAACATAAAAGGGAGTAGGGAAAAATGGCGAAAAAAAATAAACCCGTAAATTCAAAGGAAAACATATTTTTAGTAATAAATTTAGTATTAGCAGTAGTAACCATGGCTTTTGTTGCAGCACTTACAGGAAGGCTAATGGCAGAAGATTTAAATAGCTCAGCAATCTTCTTAGGATTTACAATATTATCTCAAGTTGCATTCCAATGCTTATTATTTATTATAAAAGAAAAGAAAAAAGATAAATTAAGGGCAGTAGTAGTTGGGGCTATATATGTTGCTGCAATGATTGTTGCATTCATGGCTAAAAATAATCATTTATTGTTATTCTGGGCAACTTCATTAGTTTATTTTGCGGCAGCTTTAAATCAATTCTTATTAGTCAGCAAGGAAATAACTAAAAAAGGTATTATAACTAATATATTATTAGGTGTATTTTTAACATTTGTAGCATTATTAGTCTTATTAGACATGTTATCTGATGAAGTTGAAGAACAAGTAAAATATATAACATTAATAGCTGTTATTTTATTCTTATTCTCATCATTTAGAAAGATTATATTCCCATCTTTAAAATTAGAAAAAATGAGATTATTATTAAATATATTAATTAAAACTCATACATTTGATGTATTAATTTGTTTAATTTCTTTCATAATTGCATTCTCATTTGTTCTTCCAATGTTTGAAGAAAATATTACAAATTTCTGGGATGCTATGTGGTATTGCTTCACAGTAATAACAACAATTGGATTTGGTGATTTTGTTGCTACAAGCAATGTAGGTAGAATCCTAACTGTTATATTAGGTATTTATGGAATAGTAGTAGTTGCTATTTTAACCAGTGTTATCGTTAATTTCTATAATGAAGTTTCTGCTAAAGAAAAAGCTAGAGATATTATAGAATAATAAATATAAATATATAAATTACACTTATTTATAAAATAATAAGTGTTTTTTTATTTCGTTTCCAAAATTTCAATATTTTCTGACTAATATTATAGTAGGAGGATATAAATAAATGGAAAAAGAAAATATTGAATCAATGATTTATAAAATTAGAGGAAGGAAGGTAATGTTAGATTTTGAATTAGCTAAAATTTATGGATA
>CAMJFY010000023.1 GCA_946405105.1 uncultured Caryophanales bacterium | reverse complement strand
CAAAATATATATCAAAATTATCATTTTATGCAAGCCTTTTCATAAAGAAAAATAAAGGATTTTTTATATATTTATAATCTTTAAAATATTAGAATTAATTATGAACTATTTCCCACGTATTTGTTTCTAAATTACGTGTATATGTTTTCATCCAATTTTCTGCATAATTATATTCATATTTAGTTCCTGATGAAACATTTCCACTCTCGTTATAAACAAATGTTTCAATTGTCTTATATGTAAGTTCATTTTGAGAATAAACATAAGTTGTAGTTGTTTCTGTTCTCTTATCTACAGTCTCAAATTCATTTGCATCTTCTACTTTTCGAACCATTACATTGTTTTCATCGTAATATTCTGTAATACGACTCTTAACTTTTTCAGAACCATCAACTTGTTCGTAAATTATTTCTCTATGATATGTGTATCCTGGCATTGATGTACCATCAATTTTTACTTTACTTGAATCACTAATTCTCTTTGTACGAACAGCGCTCATTTCATAGAATGCTTTAGAATAATAATCATTGATAACTTCGACTATTTCGCCATTTTCATAGTTTGTAGTAACTTGAACACGTTCAAAAGGATCATCAAGACCTAAGAATTTTGTATATGTTTCAGTAATATTAATAGTTCTTGTTAAAGCATCATTACTATCATAGAATAGAGAAATGTTTTCTGTTTTAATTATTGCATCATTGTCATAATAAGTAATAAATTCATTATCTGTGCTACCTACTTTTGCTCTAGATGTTTTAATTAAATTACCATTTTCATATGTATAAATAGTTTCATATGAATAAGAACCATAATTTTCAGTAAATTTAGTTGGATTTCCATCTTCATTATATTCATATGTAGCCTCACATTGTAATGACCATCCTGAGCCATATGTATAAGTTTCTTCTGTCATTAATTTTTCATCTTCATAGAATCTAACATATTTTTTATTCATATTACCAGCAACAGAGTATATAACAGTTACAGTATTTCCTCCATCTGTGTATTGATATGAATATTCATGAAGTTTATTATGTGTATTATCAGTTTTTGTTTCTTTAGATACTTTTCCATCTGAATTATATATATATTCAATAAGAGTATTGTAATAATTCTCTCCAGTTGATGAATTTTCTCTAGTATCTTCACAATAAGCTACTCGACCTTCTTGGTAAAGACTATTAACAAACCTTCTAGCAATATATTCTTCTGTACCATCAACATACTTAAATTCATCATATTCTTCTTGAGTTTCTAATATTTCATGATTTGAATAATTCTTAATTGTTTTATTTAAATATCTAGAAATAAAATCTCCATTTTCTTTTTCTTCTAAATAATAGAACTCTTCTTTTCCAGTTGCTCTACTATAACTATATATTGTATAGCTTGATCCATCATTAAATATTTCATCTTCTTGTGCACTAATTAGATTTGCAAATGAAACATTGTCGTATACTTCTGTACGAATTATTATTCTAATTTGTTCATTAGTTTTAGAATCTGTAGTTGTTATAGTAATTGTTTTTACATTATCTTCTCGTTCAATATCTTTATGAATTACATTAATTAATTCATTATCATCATCATAAACATATTCATAGATTTCATCTGGTGTAGTACTAACTCCATTTTCACGTTTATATATCTTAGTTTCTAATACTCTTCCATCTGAAGAAAGTTCAGAAACATCGTTTTGATATAATGATCTAACATCATTATCTTTAATATGATAATAATCTGTTATTATCTGAGTAGTGGAATATCTATAATTAATTAAATCATGTAGATCAATTTGATTATTTGAATTTTTATGGAAAATTTCTTTACTTATAACTTTTCCATCTTCATATGTTTCAATTATTTCGTTATAATTATTTTTCTTTATGATAGATGTAAATACATATTCACCTGAAACCTTATCATAATGCTTAGCAGTTGTAGAACCTCCCCAACCTTCAACATCATTATATGTATATTCTTCTTTATATTCTTTAGAAACATCTATACCATTATCGGCATATTCAGTAAAATATGCTTCTACTACCTTATTGTTTTCTTTGGTATATGTCTCTTCATATTTTAAGATGCCATCTTCTTTATATACTTCTTTATACTGATTTTCACCAATATAATCTGTAGTTTTAACAGTTTCTTTAGTAACTTTATAACCTGTTTCAGATGTTGAATCAACTTCATAATATGTTTCTGTCTGAGTATTCTTTAAAACAACTTTATAAGTATCATCTTCACATTCGTTAACATTAACAAATATAGTTGTTAAAACACCACTACTGAATTTCTTACTAATATGTGTTGAAACATTGCCATTTTGTTCTGTTTTTTCATATGTAGTTTCTGTCCAAACTATATTATCTAATGTACCAGATGGTGTAAATACATTTACGCCCATATTTTGACGTTTTCCATCATAGAAATATATTTGTTTTACTCCACCAGTAACATTTCCTGTATTGTTAAATGCGACAACAGAATTACCATACTGACCATAATTATCGTAGATATAAGTATTCCAAACTTGTAACTTTAATTCATAAGTTGATGGACCTGTCATATAATGATAATATTCCTTTTTACTAGTCATTCTATATGATGTGTCATATTCATATTCAAATTCGTGATTATTAGATCCAAGTTCATATGTAATTAAATAATTATCATCATATGATGTAATAATATGTTTAGATGATTGTTCATATTCATTTATATTTTCAATTTCAGAAATAATACCTTTATCATCATATGAATAACGTTCATATTTAGGATTAACTGATGAAGACGTTAAAGTGGTTTTTATTTCACTTAGTTTTGAATTTGAATATACATAATCAAATACATAATTACCTGAATCTTCACTTGTAACTGTTTGTTTTTTAAGTCTATTATTTTCAAATTCAAAATCAATTGAATCTAATTTCATTGTACCTGTATATGAATCAATTGATGATATATTATCATTTGTAAATGATAATACAATATGAGTTGGAACGGCAGAAATCATTGCATTAAATTTAGGAGATAATAAAGATATTTCTGTTGGATCAGCTTTTCCTGAATAGAATACTAAATTACCATCATCTTTTTTCTTTAGATGATATTGTCTAATAGTTTCTTCTCCTTTTGAATAAAAATATCCAAAATTAAATGCATCTTCAAAAACATATTGATATTTATATGGGTTTTCATAACCTTTTTCTACCATGGTAATAATGTTTTCTGTAATATCAAAATCCCATGCATTAGAAATATTATTATCATCAGATGTTAATAATTCGTTGATTTTACCATCAGCTGTTATTTTAACTTTATTTAAATAACCACCATTTTTAACTGATGTAGAATAAACTGAAGCAGTGTTTAAATTCATATTTTCAGCAAATACAAAATCATTTCCATCATAATAAAAGCTATATCTCTCGTCAATACGACCTAAATCAATTTCTTTATAGAACTCATTTGATACGCCCATTTCAAATGAATATTGTTTAACAAATGATACTTTATCACCATCATAAACTGGAATATATAAAGTATATTTATCATTCATCATTGATAAAGATTTAATTTTCTTACCAGCCATACCAATATTTAATATGCCTGATGAAAATTTATGATTTGTATATGTTATATCTGTAGTTTCTTCATCAACAATACTATTATTTCCGTTATCATCATTATTGTCGTTGTTCCCCTTCTTACCACTACAAGATGATAAAGTAATTGCGAACGCACTTGCTAAAATTAATGATAATCCTAAATATTTCTTTTTCATAAATATCCCTACCCCTTTTATCATAAAACACTTTTTTAATTATATCATAATTAAAGTAAAAAAAATCAGTCTTTCGACTGATTTTTACATTTTTTTACTTTTTGCTTAATAATTTAACCTTTAAATCCTTACCACTTTCAGTAGTAATAATGAATGTTTGTCCCTTTGAATGAGATAAACATCCTTTAGCTAGAGGTGAATCATTTGAGATCTTTCCAACGAATGGATCAGACTCACTACCGCAAATTTGATATTTAACAACCTTTTTAGTATCTACATATTCAACTTCAACATTTACGATATCTACAATTCTAGCATTCTTTAAAATATTTTGGATTTCAAAAATTCTTGCTTCGTTAGCTGTTTGATCTTCTCTTGCTGCAGAATAATCAGCATTTTCAGAAAGGTCACCTTGCTCACGAGCTTCTTTAATTGCTTGCTTAATTCTTTCACGGTCAATGTTGACACGTCTATCTAATTCTTCTTCTAATTCTTGCTTACCTACTGTAGTTAAATCTATAACTTTCTTATTTTCCATAAATAACCTCCAAAATAATACTCAATAATTATACTTAAAATATTAAACAAAATCAAGATGCTTTATTACATACTTGCCTTTAATATTTTAATAACCTCTTCTGGTGTTAATGTTTTATATCCACCATCTAATAAAAATGTTCCTTCAACTATCTTTCCATACATATCTTCATTAACACCTAATTCAGCGATATGCATTACAAGACCTAGCTCTTTCATCCAATCACTCATCATCTTAATTCCTTCCTGAGCGATTTCCTTATCAGTCTTTTTAGTTACACCAGTATCAGTCTTTTCAAATGGTGATACATTCCATACATTAATTGCAAATCTCTTAAATTTTTGAATTGCATAAGGCATTATATAGCAATAATAAGGAATAGATATTGCAGATAATGTCATACCATGAGTTGCGTTAGTTACGGCACCGATTGCTTGACCAATCATATGTACTTCCCAGTCAGTTGATTTTCCTTTAGCAACTAAAGTATTTAATGCCCATGTTGCAGTCCACATTATATTACTTCTTGCATCATAATCTAATTCATTCTTTACTGCTACCTTAGATGAATTAATTAATGATCTCATTAAGCCTTCCATAATATAATCTGATGTATTATCATCTTCATCAGAAAAATATTGTTCCATAATGTGAGACATTATATCAAATATACCAGCAACCATTTGATATCTTGGAACACTAAATGTATATTCAGGATTTAAAATAGTGAATTTAGGGAATAATTCGGCCCCAAATACCTTACCAATCTTTAGATTAGCATCAACATTAGTGATAACTGATCCACCATTCATTTCACTACCTGTTCCAACCATTGTTAAAACTGTACCAACAGGAATAGGCTTAACCATACATTCATTTTGTTTAACATAATATTCTTCCCATGGATCAACACTAGGATCTAGGTTAACAGATGCTGATACACCTTTAGCGTAATCTATTACTGAGCCTCCACCAACAGCTAAAATTAAATCAATTTTATTGTCTCTAGCGATTTTAATACCTTCATATAGCTTTGAAGTTGTAGGATTAGACATAATACCTGCATCCTCAAAAATGTTTTTATTTGCTTCCTTTAATACTTGAATAACTGCATCGTAGATTCCATTCTTTTTAATAGATCCTCCACCATACATTAATAAAACATTTTTACCATAGTTATTTAATTCAGTTTTTAAATTACATAAGGCATCCTTACCAAAATATAATTTGGTAGGATTGTAATACATAAAGTTTCCTCTCATATTTTCATCCTTTCAATTATTACTATTTACTAAATTTATGAAACACAAATTTACCAACCTTAGTATCAATCAAAATATTATTCTCCTTGATTTTATTTAAGAAATAAATCAATGTTCTCTTAGATACTCCTGTCTCTTCAAGTATCTCAGCATTAGATACACCAAAATCAGATAATATTGTTGCTTCACTAATTATGTTATATATTTTCTTTTCAGATTTTGTTAATTCAATAGATGTATTTATATTATTAATAAAATCTTTATTTTGCTTTAATTGGTTTATAAATACATTAATTTGATTGATTAATATATCAACAATCATCAAAACATAATCATTTAAACAACCAAATTCATATTTATCCCTTGCAATCTCAAAGGCTTTATAATATACATTCTTTTCTTTTTCGATAGATACTGCAATAACAAAAGAAAAAATCGAGTTTGTTTCTAAATATAATCCATTAGAAAATAAAAATCTACCAAATCTACCATTGCCATCATAAAACGGATGAATACTTTCAAAAACAAAATGGCATAATATCATTTTAATTAATGTTTCATTATTTGAATTATATAAATCCAAGAAATCATTCATTTCTTCGTTTATTTTTTCTTCTCCTATAGTTCCTGAATGAATTACATTCAATCCATCAGATATATACACATTCCCTTTTCTAAAATATTTACCATCTGGTAAATCTTTAGATGATATAGCATTTTCAAGAACAATATCATATAAATCTCTAATTTCTTTTATAGATGAAACTTTTTTGCCTTTAGATTCTAATAATTGCTTATACGCATTAGCTATAGAAATTATTTTTTTATCTTTAGAACTAGATACTTTATTTATAATAGATAAAATATTATGTCTTGTTGAATAGATATTTTCAATCTTATTAGTTGATTCAATTTCATCAATTAAAAAAGATTGAATAATTTGTTTTTTAGCAAAATTAGAAAAAGAATTAATTAATAAATCAAATTCAATAATCTTTTTATTCAATTCTAAAATCTTATTTTGAATATCTAATGATTGGACAAAAAAATATTTATCATTCAAAATATGAATAACATTATTTGATTCTTTTAGATTCTTTAAATAAATATTAAATTCTTCTTTATCCATTTTAAAATAATTAGATTTAATACTCATAAAATTGCACCTCTAAGTATATTTTAGTCGTTTCAGGTGCAAAAATCAACAAAAATTGCACCTCAAAAATTGTTTTTGGCGTTTCAAGTACAATTTCTTAATATTTATCATCATATTTTATCATTCTTAATTTATGCTGATAATATTTATAATTTGGAAATACATTTTCAAGTAGCTTATAAAAGCCTGCCTGATGATTTAAAAAATAGAAATGAGCTAATTCATGATAAATTACACTTTTAATTAATACTGGCTCATATTTACAAAGCTTTGTAGAAAAGCCAATTCTATTTTCTTTTGGCTTACAAATACCAAAATAAGTTTTAACATTTTTATATCCTACATTAACAATTTTATTAATTCTTAATGCACTCTTAGCTTCTTCTAAATATCTATTAATAAAATGTGATAAGCATTCTTTATAATAATTATGAACAAGCTTTGCAGAATCTTCACTTTCTTTTTTATGGATAATTATAAATTCTCCATCACAAATAACATATGAATTATCTTCATCTATTATTTCTTTTATTTCATATTCTTGACCAAATAAATGAAGCTTATTAGAAATAATTATTTCTTCTTTCTTATTCATTCTTTCAATAGTCTTTTTAATAAATGAATAAGAATTATTTAAATATTTTTCTATTTTATAGCTATCTAATCTAATTGGTGTTGTTATGTTGATTACATTATTTTCTTTAACTCTAATATAGATTTTTCTATTTCTAGGCTTTAATATAACATCAACATTTAAATCTAAGTCACGTATTTTATATTTTATCATATTTATTCCAATCTTAACAAATCATATGGATTAAGCTTTTTATCACACTTAAAATATATTCTTTGAAGCGGATGTCTTGCCGCATCTAATAAATTTCCATCCATATCATAAATTTCTTTTATACTAATAATAAATGTTTCAGTTGGAGTAAATACTTCAATATTTGAGAATGGAACAAAATAATTTCTTTGTTCAATATAAGCTATTTTATTTTCTTCATCATATGATTTAACTATTCCAATAAAATCTTTTGTAGGAACAGTTAAATTAAGGTCATATAGCTGTTCTTCAATTGTGGGCTCATGGAATAAAAAGCCTGAAGCTGTTAATCTATTTTCAGCCTTAGATATAGCATTTATATATTTATCAAAATCTTCTATTTTACCAGTATTAGAATATTCATCTATGATTTTTCTATATGCGTTAACAACTGTTGCGATATAATGTAGGGATTTCATTCTTCCTTCAATTTTAAATGAATTTACACCAATATCCATTAATCTAGGGATAGCTTTAATTGCACATAAATCTTTACTAGACATTGCGAAATAATCACCTTCAGGATTATATACCTTACCATCATTAATTAAATCATAGCACCATCTACATGAATGGGCACAGCCACCTCTATTAGCATCTCTATTAGTCATATTATTAGATAACATACATCTTCCACTATAAGAAACACACATACCACCATGAATAAATACTTCTATATCCTTCTTAGTGTCTTTTCTTATTGATTCTATTTCATCTAATGATAGCTCTCTTGATAATACTACTCTATCTACATTATATTTTTCATAAAATTTAATGGCAGATGAATTCGATGTTGAACACTGTGTTGAAACGTGTGCCTCCATTTTAGTATTTTCTTTTACAAGCTTCAAGATATATAAAGATGATGCAATAATACAATCTACACCACATGCTTCTAGCTCTTTTAAATATTTTAAGATACCTTCAGTATCATTATTATGCATAACAATATTACATGTTACATGGATTTTAGCATTATGTTTGTGGGCAAAATCACATCCCTCTTTGATATCCTCAATTGTAAAATTTGAGGCTCTAGAGCGTAATGAAAATTTAAGTCCACCAATAAATACTGCGTTAGCACCATATAAAATTGCTACCTTTAGCTTTTCTAAATCTCCTGCAGGAGCTAATAATTCATATTTCATTTCTTTAACTCCTCCTTTAGATAAACTGTATCATTATTTTTAAATCCATCCTGGATATTTAATTGTAATTCATTTAATTTATTGATTGCTAGATCCTTTGATATTTCATTTTTATTTAATGAATTGTAGATTTTTAATACTTCAATATATTTATCAAAATCAACAAAATTTGAATCTAATAATAAATATTTTAAAAATCCTAAATTTGAAATGTCTTCTAATAAAGAAATACAATATGATCTTAAAATATATGTACCATTTTGATTTTCAGATACAGGCATATAATCTTCTCTTGTCACTTCTTTTAAATATCCTGTCCTTGGCATTTCAATATTTGTTTTATTTGAATAAAGAGATAATAATTTTCTTTTTGAATAAAACATTATTTTATGTCCAAATCCATAATATGCAAGTGGAGCATTTGTTTTATCATATGCATATTTTAAATCATTTAATGTTATTTCAGATGATAATTGATATGCATCTAAATGTAATTCATTTAATAATCCTAAATCTAGATAATTTGTAATCATTGTTTCTGGATTATAAATTGCATTATTTTGAAGATTCATTTCAATTAATAAATTTAATACACCTAAATCACTAACATAATAATATAGGTCATTTGAATTATATTTATTTAAAAATAATTTAATATCATCTATATCTTTTGGATGATAGATTTTATTAATACCTAAAATTGCTTTCTTATTATTCTTTTTAATTAAAGCTAGGGCAGAATCAATATCTATATCATTTTTATAGCATACTGAAAAGGGCTTTAGCATTAAGACAAAGCCATCAGCATAATTAATTAAGCTATTCAATTCGTCATTACTATATACAAAAGATATAATCTCCATAATTAATGCCCCCTTATTGGCTTTAAAATCCATGTTTCCATGGATTTATATTAAAATCTAAATGATCCTTTATTTTTACCTTTGCCCTTATGAGCCTTTTGTGGCTTAGCAATACCTTGGTAGTTACCAGCCTTAACCTGATTTTGAAGACGCTTTGCATCATCTTCATTCATGTTTTTCATTTGTTTCATTTGTTGCTTCATCTGAGATAATGTTTCTCTTAAGCGGTTGACCTCTTGAATAGATCTACCAGAACCTTTTGCAATACGATCTCTTCTCTTGAAATCTTTATCAATTAAATCAGGATTTTTTCTTTCTTCTTCAGTCATTGACCAAATGATTGCCTCAATCTTATCAAATGCTCTATCATCAACATTATTTAAAGCAGCCTTCATTTGACCCATACCAGGTAAGAATCCGATAATTTTTGATAATGATCCCATTCTCTTAATCATCTTAAATTGCTTAATTAGGTCATTATAATTAAATGATTCTGACATCATTCTTTCAGCAGCTGATTTCATTTCATCTTCATCGATGTTTTCTTGTACTGTATCAATTAAACTTAATACATCACCCATACCTAAGATTCTATCAGCTAATCTATCAGGATAGAAAATTTCCATTGCGTCTAATTTTTCACCTGTAGACATAATCTTAATAGGAATACCAGTCATTTCTTTAATTGATAAGGCAGCACCACCACGAGTATCACCATCAAGTTTTGTTAAAATAATACCTGTAATATCTAGTTGTTGATGGAATGATAATGCAACATTTACTGCATCCTGACCAGCCATCGCATCTACTGTTAATAATATTTCATCAGGATGAGCTATATTTTTAACATTATCTAGCTCCTTCATTAGTTCTTCGTTGATTTGAAGACGACCTGCAGTATCGATAAATACTAAATCGCAACCTTCTTCTTTAGCTTTCTTTAAACCTTCTTCAACGATTTTTTCAGCCTTAACCTTAGTTCCCATTTCAAATACAGGAACACTAATTGATTTACCTAATGTTACTAATTGATCTACAGCTGCTGGTCTATAAATATCTGCCGCAATTAGCATTGGTTTTTTCTTTAGCTTTTTTCTATAGAATAATGCCATTTTACCAACTGCAGTTGTTTTACCTGCACCTTGTAAACCTACTGCCATAACAACAGTCATACCATGTTCTTTAATTTTTAGGTCTACTGCTTCATCACCAAGTGTCTTTTTTAATTCATCACGAACAACCTTAACTACTTGTTGACCTGGATTTAAGCCCTTTAAGATTTTTTCTCCTAGAGCTTGTTCTTTTATATTAGCTAAAAACTTTTTAACAACTTTATAATTGACATCTGCTTCAAGTAAAGATAATCTTACTTCTTTTAGCATTTCATCAATATCATTTTCATTTAGCTTGCCTTTACCTGTTAATCTTCTTAGGCCCATCTGAAGACGTGAGCTTAGACTATCAAATGCCATATTATTCCTCCCATAAAATGTTTAGGATTGTATCCTTTGTTTTTTCATCAATTTCTAATTCTTTGATTTTTTTTATTTTAGATTGAAGATGTAAATTAGATTCGAAATTAATTAATGCTTCATTAACTCTTTTCAATTGGTCATGAATAGCATTTCTAGAAATATTATAATTCTCAGCTATTTCAGCTAAAGAAAGGTCCATATAATAATAGTCCTCAAAATATGTTCTTTGTTTATCTGTTAATAAAGAACCATATATGTCATATAATTCTATAATTTCTTCTCTCTTTAAATCTTCCATAATTATTCCTCAAAAAAGTCAGCAAATAATCCGTATAGATATTGTTCGATATCAAATACCTCAAGATCATCTACGCCTTCGCCAAGTCCAATATATTTAATTGGAATACCCATTTCATGACGAATAGCTAAAACAATACCACCCTTAGATGTTCCATCAAGCTTGGTTAATATTACACCTGTAACATCTGTAGCTTCCTTAAAAGCCTTAGCTTGACTCATACCATTTTGACCTGTAGTAGCATCAATAACAAGTAATGTCTCGTGTGGTGCATCAGGCATTTCCTTTTGTAATACTCTTTTCATCTTAGATAATTCATTCATAAGATTAACCTTATTTTGAAGTCTTCCAGCAGTATCACAAAGTAAAATGTCATAATTTTCTTTCTTAGCCTTTTGAATAGCTTCAAACATAACACTAGATGGATCAGAACCATCTGGTTTAGTTACGATATCTACACCTACTCTTTTTGCCCATACATCTAATTGGGCAATAGCACCAGCACGGAATGTATCTCCGGCAGCAAGTAATACTTTTTTACCTTGTTGTTTATATTGATTTGCGATTTTAGCAATTGATGTAGTTTTACCTACACCATTAACACCTACAAATAAAATAACTGATAATCCATTCTTATTTAAAGCTAAATTGGCATTAACAATTTCACCATTTAAATAAATTTCAAACATTCTATCAATTATCATTTCCTCTAATACTTTAATATCAGAGATTTTCTTGTGGTATACTTCTTCCTTTAAGCCTTCAATAAAATCTATAACTGTATCAACACCGATATCAGCCATAATAAATACTTCTTCTAATCTATCAAATAAATCATCATCTATTTTTTCGCTAGCTGAAAGGATTTCCTTTAAGCTTGCAAGAGCACCTTCTCTAGTTTTATGAAGACCTAATTTATATTTTTCTTTTTTCTTTTTATCTTTTCTTTTAAATAAATCAAAAAATCCCATATTTCTCACCACGTATCAAAAAGATTATATCATATTTATTTATATAAATAAAAGAAAAAATGCTAGTAAACATTTTTTTATGTCTATTAGCATTTTTATATTTTAATTATTCTTTTATAATGTTATCCAACAAGCAGGACGAACACCATAACAATTGTATGACACATTTACATTAGTTTCATAACCATATGTGGTTACTACAGATGATTGAATAGCACTAGAACTAAAAGGCGAGCGTAACATCCAGAAAGAATTTCCCAAATAACCAGAAGTTGTTGACACACTAACACCTTGGCATTTAGCATAATCTGTAGCTTTTGCTTGTCTTGCCGCATTAGAATTGAAATAATTCCATGCTTCACCATATGACAATAAGAACATCTTATCCTCTGTATTATTACATGCATAAGGGTTAGTAGAATTTGATGTTGTTGATGCAGCATTACTTACTATTGTTTTATCTATTAAAGCCTGTTGTAAACCATTAAATGCTACATTGTAGAAATTTTCATTTAACCATTTTCTTATATAAGATAATTCATAATTATTAGCATAACCCGTACCACCATTATGGCTAAATGTAGAGGTTGCTTGACCAGATAAATTAGTATAATAGTCCTGAGAATCTAATACTAAATTTGCAACTAAAAATGCTTTTCCATTTTTTTGTTCTAATATAATCCATTCAACTGGATCATAGCTAAACCAATAAATTTTACTTGTTTTAAAGCCATTATCATCTTGGTATGTATAAGTAGTTCCTGAATAAATATATGGTCTAAAATTTGATATATATACACCTCTATAGTCATATATACCATCATTATCTGTATCTACATCCTTATAATACATACAATCTGCTGTATTTGATGATGAAATGTAATATCCATAGCTTGTCCATGTCGAATCATATGTTATTGAAGATAATCCGTTATCATTTGTTGCTTCTACTTTAGTTTGTGGGTATGAACCAAAATAAATCTTATTATTTTCTTTTGTATATGCGATTGATTCAAAAGAATCTGAAGCGATAACTTTTATTGTTATATCTGATGTACTAGTTTTAAATGTGTATGAATTTCCATAATTTGAAGCGATATTATTATTATACCAAATCAATTTCTTTCCTGTATTATTTGTAGCATTGATTGTGATTGATTCACCAGTCTTATAAACAATTCCAGATACAAAACTTGTTTGTACATTCGCATCATTTACAAGTGTTACAGTAATTCCTCTAAATGTAGCAACTAATGTTACTGCTCTCTTTGGCATTGTATAAGTAAATGAAGTACTACTAGAAACTAAAGTTTTTCCATCATACCAACCATCAAATATATATCCAGATTTAACTGAACAGCTTAATGAAACTTTAGTTCCTTCTTCTAATTCTTTTTTATCGTACACTGAATTTGATGATAATGTTCCATATGTATTATTTGATTTTGTTGTTAATGTTGTTAATTCCCATCTAGCTTCAAGTGTATAATCCTTCTTTGGCATTACAAATGAATATACAGCATTTGGAGAAACAAATATTTCTTCATCATCAATTAATTCATACCAACCTAAGAATCTAGTTTCGCCCTTTGTATATGCGAATACAGTTGTAGTGTCGCCAGCCATATACATACTTCCATCAAATGCTTGGCTTGAAGATTCTTCTGAATCTAAAATTTCTACTCCACCTAAATCAAATTTATTAGATTGAATTGATAATTTGTAAGGATTAACTATGAATCTAGCTTCAATTGTTAAATCCTTTTCCCACATCATGTAATTATATTCTTTGTAATTAGATAATGCTTTACCATTATAATACCAACCAGCAAATGAATAATCATCAGCAGCTTCAGCATATAAATCTACTGTCGTATTACAAATGTGATTTCCTGTTTCAGATACATCTTCAGCATAATATGGCTTTGAGATAGATTCTTCTATTAATTTATTAGTTAATGGATTATATAATGTATATTTGATTGTTAATTTAACTTGATCATCATAAATTGCTTTAATTACATTATCTTCATTTTTAGATAATGCAATATTTGATACTTCTTGACCATATTCATCAAATATCTTTGTTCCATTTAATTCATATCCTCTGAACGCAAATCCACTCTTATTAACATCAAATACTAACATATCAGATGTTAATTTATCTGTCTTAAATGTTGTCTTATTTAATGTGACACTTGATCCACCATCTAAATCAACATTTATTTTATAAGGTAGCTCATGGCTTTCATATACTGCACTATATTCTGCAGCACTAGTAGCTACAACAAGCTTAGGATTCCATTCCTTAAATGTATATGAATAATTATCATCATTAGGTTTTGTAGGAGTTCCTTTTGGATATGTTGGCATTGTATTTTCTCTTACATAACCTTCATGTAATATATTTCCATTATCATCCTTAAATTTAATTGTATAATTAACACAATCATGTCTAACAAACTTAGCTACGTATATTGTCTTTTTAAATACTGCTTCATCAGCAGATGGTGACCAACCATCAAATGTATAATAACAATCTGCCTCATCAGGTCTAATTGGAGTATCGCCAATATATTCAGCCTTTTCTCCTTCTTTTACTGATGTTTCATACAAAAGATCACCATTATAATTTTTAAATTCTACATCATAATAAGAATAATTTTGTTGAGTCTGTACAGTATTAGAAGAATCATCTTTTGATTTTTTCTTTCCACTACAGCTTACAATGAAAATAGAAAATAAAAATATTAAAGTAACAATACTAAATAATCTTATCTTTCTCATAAATAATCCCCCGATTTAATTTGATTAAACAAAATCTAGATTGATTATAACACACTATTCTTTTTATTTAAATAAAAAAACAAAAAAGCTGTCACTAAAAATGACAGCTTCTAATTCTTATTTTTGTTTTAATTTATTGTATTCTTCTATGCTGATAATATTTTTACATTTAGGATAATTTGAACATCCATAGAAATAATTACCTTGATTTGAACCAAATCTAGCTTGTCTTTTTACGATATGACCTACATTACATTTAGGACATATTACAATATCATTTTCATTAAATGATTTATCTTGTTCTGGTGCAGGAGCTGATTTAGTCTTGTTACAATTATTTGCACAATAAAGATTTCCATCCTTACCCTTTAGCATAACTGAACCACAATTTGGACAATTCTCACTAGTAGGTAAATCATTATATAATGCCTTACATTTAGGGAAATTAGAGCATGCATAGAATTTGTTACCCTTATTCTTTCCTCTAGATGCAATTCTTTCAATTAGATGACCAGTCTTACATACTGGGCATACATATTCTTCCTTCTTTTCTTCATCACACTTATTAGCACAATAAAGATTTCCATCCTTATCCTGTAACATTATAGAGCCACAGTTTGGACATTTATTATTTGTTGGAAGATCATTATAAATTGTTTTACATTTTCTGAAATTCTCACAAGAATAGAAAATATTACCTTTATTCTTTCCAGTCTTTGCAGTTCTCTTAAATAGATTATGTTGTCCACAAGTTGGACATAATATTCCAGTATCTTGAGGTGAATTTTCATCCTCTTTTACGATGTAATTACATTGAGGATAATTATTACATGATTTAAATTCACCAAATTTACCAAATTTAATAACAATTGGGTTACCACAAATTGGACATTTCTCATCAGTCATAATTGGATATTTAGCATCCATATTTTTAACTGCGTTATTATATAATGGCTCAAAGCCATCATAGAATTTTTGAAGCTCAGCCTTTTCATCAACATCACCTGAAGCGATTGCGTCTAGGTTAGTTTCCATATTAGCTGTATATGTTACATTTATAACATCGCTAAAGAATTCTTGAAGCTTTTCAGTTGTAAGGATACCTTGTTCAGTTGGAATAAGGCTCTTCTTTACAACCTTAACATAAGCTCTCTTTGGATCCTTTAATGTTTGGATTGTTTGAGCATATGTAGATGGTCTACCTATA
>CAMJFY010000022.1 GCA_946405105.1 uncultured Caryophanales bacterium | reverse complement strand
TAGTAAGTTAAATCTTGCGAGAGTAGGTAGCTGCCAGGCTGTCTCTTTGTAATATATGCCTTCTTAGCTCAGTTGGTTAGAGCACCTGACTGTTAATCAGGGTGTCGTAGGTTCAAGTCCTATAGAGGGCGCCATTGATGGCCCGTTGGTGAAACGGTTAACACACATGCCTTTCACGCATGCATTTATGGGTTCGAACCCCGTACGGGTCACCATCAAAAAATTCAAGTCTCAGATGATTCTGAGACTTTTATTTTTCTATATTTGTTACTTATTATTAGAATTCAATTGTTTTGAATAGAAACTTTTTGATAAATATGATAAAATTTAATTATCATGAACAGTTCAAGTATTTTTAATGCAACAGTATGTATAATTGGAATATTGATATTGTCAGTTCATATTGTAAATCTTGCGATTAGAAAAAATAAAAGAAAAGATGAAAAATGTCTTTTAGATTTTATTATTTTTACTGCAATACATTTATCAATATATTTGGCATTTACACTTATTAAGATTGCTTATACCAGCAATCCTTTTATCATTGCCTTTTATACATCATTTTATATAATGAATAATATAGAATTATTCTTATTATTTAGATATATGCATAATTATGTAGAAATATCTCCTAAAACAGAAAAAGGATTAGTAATATTTAACATTTGTGGTTTTGCAGTGTTCTGTTTATTAGATATTATCAATATTTTTACAGGAATGTTTTTTACTGCCGTAGATGGAGCATATATTAGAAGTAACACAATGATATTATCACAAGGATATCAATGTGCTATGTTTGTAATTGTATTTGTTACAGCTATATTAAGTAAAAAACTAAATAGAAGAGAAAAATTAGCTTTCTCTTCATATAGTATTATTCCTTTAATTGCGATAATATTACAAAATATATTTAAAGGATATGCAATCGCATATGCATCAATTATTATTGCGATTGAGGTATTATTGTTATTCTTAAATTATGAAAGTAATATTGAATTATTAAAACAAAAAGAAAAAACTCAAAATGCCCAAGTAAAAGTAATGTTATCTCAAATACAACCTCATTTTATTTATAATTCTTTATCCGCTATATCAACACTTATTACTATTGATCCAAATAAAGCACAAGAAGCTTTAGATGAATTTACAGAATATTTAAGAAGAAATTTATCTTCTCTAACAAAAGATCAATTAATTCCTTTTGAAGATGAACTAAGACATATTGAAACATATGTATCACTAGAAAAATTAAGATTTGAAGATAGAATAAATGTTATATATGATTTAAAAATAAGAGATTTTTATGTTCCTTCACTTTCAATTCAGCCAATAATAGAAAATGCTATTAAGCATGGAATATTAAAAAAGATATCAGGAGGAACAATAATTTTTAAGACTTATGAAACTGAATCCTCATATGTAGTTGAAATTAATGATGATGGTGTTGGATTTAATATGGCTGATATTAATGAAAAAGATGAAATTCATTTTGGTATTAATAATATTAAATATCGTATAACTAAAATGTGTAAAGGAAATATAGAAATTAATAGTGAGATTAATAAAGGAACTAATGTTATTATATCTTTTGATAAATAGGGGAATGAAATGAAATTATTATTAGTTGATGATGAAAAATTACAATTAATTCGCTTAGAAAATACAATTAAAAAGGTATTACCAAATGAAGAATTATATTGTTTTACTAATCCAAAAGAAGCTCTAAATAATATTAAGGATATAAATATAGATATAGCTTTTTTAGATATAGAAATGCCTGAGATGAATGGTATACATCTTGCTAAAAAATTAAAAGCTATTAATCCTACAATAAATATTATTTTTGTAACAGCATATGATAATTATGCGCTTGATGCCTATAAAATACATGCATCAGGTTATTTAACTAAGCCTGTTAATGAAAATAAAATAAAAGAAGAATTAGATGGATTAAGATATCCTGTTGAATTAAATACATCTAAAAAGCTACAAATAAAGTGCTTTGGTAATTTTGATGTATTTTATGATGGAATTCCTTTAAAATTTAAATATCAAAAATCAAAAGAATTATTTGCATATTTAGTTGATAGAGAAGGAGCATCAGCTAATATCAATGAAATTAATGCTGTTTTATGGGAAGATGAAGATCATAAATCATATTGTAGAAATCTAATTGCTGATATCCAAGAAACATTAAATAATTTAAATTGTAAGGATGTATTTATTAAAAGAAGAAATGAATGCTTCATTGATATAACAAAGGTAGATTGTGATTTATATGAATATAAAAATAATAACCCTAATGCTATAAGAGCATATAGAGGAGAATATATGATTCAATATTCATGGCCTATATTTAAAGGTGAATAATATTAATAAAACAACGTTTTATATTTTAATGCTTAAAAACGTTGTTTTTTTTATTGACAATAAAATAAAAATTGGTATAATTATTAATGCAGTTTATAAACTGCTTAATCTTATACATGCCCGAATGGCGGAATTGGCAGACGCGCTAGACTTAGAATCTAGTTCCACAAGAGTGCAGGTTCAAGTCCTGTTTCGGGCACCAGTATTGTAAACAACGACTTAGGTCGTTTTTTATTTTATTTATGTATAATAAATGATATAATTTTTCATGGTGGTTAATTATGAATATTACATTCGATAATGTTTCATTTAAATATATAGAGAAGAAGATTTTAGATAATGCATCATTTTCTATTAACACATCTGATAAGGTTGGAGTAGTAGGAGTTAATGGTACAGGTAAGACTACAATGCTAAAGCTTATCTTAGGTTTAGAGAATCCAATTTCTGGTACTATTATTAAAACTGGTGGTATGAGAATCAATTATTTGCCTCAAGACCCCAAATTTGACCCAAATAAGAGCCTAATTGACATAATTATGGTAGATTCTACTAAAGAGAACCCAATATTAGAATATGAGGCAAAATCAATCCTTTCTAAGCTAGGCTTTGATGATTCAAGCATTACTACAAATAATTTTTCTGGTGGACAGCTTAAAAGAGTTGCTTTAGCTAAGGTGTTAGTAACACCCTGTGATTTCTTAATTTTAGATGAGCCTACTAACCATTTAGACAATGATTTAATTATTTGGCTAGAAAAACATTTAATTAAATTTAAAAATGCTATAGTAATGGTTACTCATGATAGATATTTTTTACAAAGAGTATGTAATAAAATGCTAGAATTAGATTTTGGTAAAACATATTTATATGAAGCTAATTATGACAAGTTCTTAGAATTAAAGGCTGAAAGACTTGAACAAGAGAAGGCTGCCAGCAAAAAGCTTAAATCAATTCTTAAGCATGAAGCTGAATGGATGAGTCGTGGTGTTGAAGCTAGAAGAACAAAGAGTAAAAGTAGAATTGAAAGATTTAATGAGCTATCTAAAATAGAATTTAATGAAGAAAGAAAAATGGAATTCTCATCAATTTCTCAAAGATTAGGTAAAAAGCTTATTAAAGCTATTAATATTTCTAAATCATTTGGTGATAAATCATTGTTTAATGATTTTTCATTTGATTTAAATAGAGATGATATAATTGGTGTCGTTGGCGATAATGGTGCTGGTAAATCAACATTATTTAGAATAATTATGGGACTTGAAAACCTTGATTCAGGTGAATTAATTAAGGGTGATACCCTTAAAATAGGTTATTTTAGTCAGCATTTAGAATTAATAGATCCTGAAATAAGAGTAATTGATTATATCAAAGATTATAAATCAAGCATTGAAACATTAGATGGTGAAATCAGCGCATCTGATTTATTAGAAAGATTCCTTTTTGATTCAAATTTACAATACAGTAAGGTAAAAATGTTATCAGGAGGAGAAAAAAGAAGATTACAGCTTGTAAAGGTCTTAATATCTAATCCTAATATGTTATTATTTGATGAGCCAACTAATGACCTAGATATTTATACATTAGAGCTATTAGAAGATTATTTATTATCATTTAAAGGCCCTATTATGGTAATATCTCATGATAGATATTTCCTAGATAAGATTTGTAATAAGCTATTATGCTTCGAAGGTAATACAATTATTGAATCATTAAAATCTTTTTCTGATTATATTGAAACTAAATCTAATATTTCTATAAAAGAAGAAAAATCTATTAATACTCAAAGAAAAAGAAATAGATTACCTTCAGCAATTAAAAGAGAATATGAAGAAGTAGATTCTAAAATAAAAGAATTAGAAGAAAAAATTAAACAATTAAATATTGAATTAAAGGATCCAAAGAATGATTATGTCAAGCTTATGGATTTTCAAGATGAACTAAATAAGGCAGAGGAAGAATATAATAATTTATTAGAAAGATATTTCGAGCTAATAGAGATTAAGTCACAATATGACGAATAAGAGTTGACAATACTATATTCATTTGCTATAATTAGACGATTTTTCAAAAAGATATATCGCAAAGTGACATAAATTAGGAGGGGCTTATTATGGCAAAGGTTGCAGTATTAACTGATAGTAATAGTGGTATTACTCAAAGTGAAGGAAAAGAATTAGGAATAAAAGTTATTCCTATGCCTTTTAATATTGATGGTGAGGAATATCTTGAAGATATTAATTTAACTCAAGAGCAGTTTTATCAAAAGCTAACATCAGGAGCTAAGGTATCAACTAGCCAACCATCATCTATTTATGTAGAATCAATTTGGGATGAATTATTACAAGAATATGATCAAGTAGTATATATTCCAATGTCTTCAGGATTATCTAAATCTTGTGAAACAGCTACTAATTCTGCAAAAGCTAAATATGAAGGAAAGGTTTTTGTAGTTGATAATCAAAGAATATCTGTAACTCAAAGACAATCAGTTATTGATGCAATTGAATTAGCTAAATGTGGATATGATGGACAAGCTATTTATGATAAGCTTATGGAAATAAAATTCGATTCTGATATTTTTATTATGGTTGATACATTAGAATACCTTAAGAAGGGTGGAAGAATCACAGCTGCTGCAGCTGCCCTAGGTGGAATGCTAAGATTAAAACCAATCTTACTTATCAAGGGTGAAAAACTTGATAAATTTAGAATGAGAAATAGAAGCGTTGAATCAGCAAAAGAAATTATGCTTGATGCATGCTTAGAAAAAGTTAATGGCTATCTAAAGGACAAGGATGGAAGAACTGATAACATTTATTATGAGGTTGCATATAGTGGAGTTGATAAAACTGATGTTTTAGATTTCATTAAGATAATAAAAGAAAAGGTTGGAGAGAATGTTGATATATTCTGTGCTCCATTATCATTATCTGTTTCATGTCATATTGGGCCTGGTGCATTAGCTATGGCAGTATGTAAAAAGATGCCAGATGAATGGACAAAATAAAATGGTTATTTTAACCATTTTTTTTGATTATTAATAACAATAATGTTATAATATATGCTATGAGGTGGGAAGTATTATGAATAAAAGAAAAATACATCCATATTTATATATAATATTTACCTTCATATCAGTAATAGTAATAGGAATGATATTATTATCATTACCATTCGCATATAATAAAGAATACTTAGATAATACATCTGCAGGCCATTATGTTGCTAACTCATTATTTATGGCTTCCTCAGCTGTATGTGTAACAGGTCTATCTGTTATGCCTCAAGGAGTCGTAAATGATATGACAATATTTGGCAAGGTAGTAATGATTCTGTTAATGGAAATCGGTGGATTATCTATTATAACTATTGCAGTATTTTTCTTTACTATGCTAGGTGCTAAAATTGGTATTTCTAATAGCTTTATTTTAAGAGAATCATTAAATCAAAAATCAGCTAAAGAAATTACCTCATTAGTTAAGAGTATTGTAATATTGTCAGTTACTATTCAAATAATTGGTATTTTAGTTAACTGGTATCCTATTTATGAATATTTAAAATTCATGGATGGTAGTGGTAATATTTGGAAGGCATTATTTGCTTCTGTATTCCATGCAGCAGCATCATTTAATAATGCTGGATTTGATACTTTAGGACCTGAAAGTATGGTAATGTTCTCTAGTAAGGAATATATGAACTATGGAATATCTACATTCTCAATGGTTACAATGAATGTATCTACAATGCTAATGATATTCTTTGGTGGTATCGGTATCGTAGTATTTAAAGATGTATTTAGAAATAAATTCAAATGGAAGAAGATGAATTTACATACTAAGATTACATTAATTACTACAGCATGCTTAATTATATTTGGTACATTATTAGTCAAATTAACTTGTAATCAAATGGGCTGGATGGAAGCATTGTTTACTGCAATCACATGTAGAACTGCGGGATTCCAAACATATAGAATGAATGAAATATCACCTGCTACAACAATGATATGTATGATATTAATGTTAATAGGTGCATCACCTTGTTCATGTGGTGGAGGTATCAAGACTACAACATTCGCAATTATTATGATAGCTATTTTCTTCTATGCTAGAGGAAAGACAGCTAAGGTATTTAATAGAAGCCTTGATCATGATCAAATTATTAAGGCATTTATATTAGTTAATGTAGCAATTGCATCTTGTATATTTGTTACAGCTGCAGTTGTATGGATTCAACCATCTTTAAAATTAGATGACGCTATATTCGAGGTTGTATCAGCATTCTCGACAACGGGATTGTCTAAAGGTATAACATCAGAATTAAAGATAGGAAATAAGGTTTTATTATCATTTATGATGCTATTCGGTAGATTAGGACCACTTACTGTAATCGGTACAGTAAATAAAAACTGGATTAATCCACCTAAGGAAATGATAAGATATGTAGAAGAGAGTGTGATTATAGGATGAAAAAGAACTTTTTAGTAATCGGTTTAGGACGTTTTGGTTCAAATGTTGCTAGAGCTTTAGCTAAAATGGATTGTGACGTTTTAGCAATCGATATTGATGAAGAATCAGTAAAGAATATTGCCAAAATCGTTCCACATTGTGTTATCGCAGATGCAACTAAGTCTGACGTATTAGTTGAACTTGGTGTAAGCAATATTGATCATGCAGTTGTTGCAATTGGTAATAACCTTCAGGCTTCAATTTTAACAATCGTAAATCTAAAGAGAATTGGTGTAAAAAATATTACAGTAAGATGTGATGAGGAAAGCCACCAAGAACTATTTACTCTTATTGGAGCAACTGAAGTAATTATCCCAGAGGAAGCATCAGCTGTTTCACTTGCTAATCAAATTAATAGTGACTCAATCATGGATTATCACGTTGTATCAAATGACTATGTTATGGTTAAGATAGTAGTAGGTAAAACATTTAAGCCTAAGACATTAATTGAAATGGATATCAGAAACAATTTTGATGTAAACATCGTTGGTATTATTAGAGATAACGAATTCTATATTCCACATGGTACTGATAAGATTAATCCATTAGATATTGTTGTAGTTGCTGGAAAGAATAATAACGTTCGTAAATTTGATTTATTCTTAAATTAATATGAAGCTATTAATACTTTATAATAAAGAATCAAAGAAGCATATTTCAAACAAGAAATTTGAATATTTAAAAAAAGAATTAAATCAATTATACGAAGAAATAATCATTCCTGATATCAAAGAGAATGAAAGAACTACAAATTATGTAAACACAGAATGTGATACCATCCTAATTATAGGTGGAGATGGAACAGTACATGATGTTATATCTGAGGTTTTAAAGCAAGGATTAAAAAGAAATATTTGCTTTATACCAGCAGGAACATGTAATGATTATTCAAGAAATTTTGGTTATACATCATTTAAAAAATCAATACGTATTATCAAAGATAATAATATTGTTTCTAAAGATGTATATAAGATCAATGATTCATATTTTGTATATGGTCTAGCATCTGGTGGAATATCAATGATTTCATATGATGTTAAGGAAAAAGAAAAAAGAAAGCAAGGCAAGCTTGCTTACTATCTAAGAATATTAAAATATATTTTAAAATCACCAGCTAATTCATATTATGAAATAGAATATGATAATAATCATATTAATGATAATTTCTATTTAGTATTAGCAGTAGATAGCTTATATCTAGGTGGCTTTAAATTAAAAAAGAAAATTAGAAACAATTTCCAATTAATATTATTCAAAAGAAGAAATAAGCTAAGAGGCTGTATATCCTTTGCAAGCTTTATTCTATTTGGTAGAATAGCAAAGAAGGATACAGTAATAAAAACTGATAGCTTTAAGCTAAAAACTCTAGATAATATTAATACTGATGGAGAGCTTTTCCCATCAAGTGATATAGTGGTTTCTAAATCTAAAAATCCGATAAATATTATTACAAAGATAAAATAAAAAACCGTATCTCTGGTGGAGTGTTGAGAAACGGTTTTTTATTTTGCTTTTTTTTATATTCTTATTAATTTGGCGCTTTAATAATAATATATAATATCGGCAAAAAATCGAGGGTATTCCCTACCTTCGATATTTATTTTAAATTAAAAAAATATAGTTGTCAATATAGTTTGGAAAACGTTTTACAAAATTGTTTTTTCGCATTGTAAGAGCATCAAACAGATTTTAATTTTATTTCAAAAAAAGTATGAATTATTACATTTTGAAAAGAGTGATTATTGCTATAATAATTGATATGCTTTACAACATATTAATTATTTAATAATTAAAATATGTTTCTTTTTTTCATAATATAAGTTATAATACATATGTTGAATAAAAGGAGAACTACTATGGAAGATTTTGAACGTGAAGAAGGAATATCATTATTAGCTATATTAAAAGTTATTTTTGGTAGAAAACTTTTATTATTAATTGTATCAGTAGCTAGTGCTGTTTTCCTATTTTTAGTAATTCAATTTGGATTAAATAGCTTAAAGCAAGTTTATCAAGCATCATTCTCTTTTTCTGATCCAAATATGATCAATGGAAAATATGTTGATGGTGCAGGATTTAATTATAATTCTTTAATAACAAGAGAAAACCTTGAATCAATCAAGTCTAGTAATGATTTATATAAATCTATTAATCTAGATGCTATTTATGAAAACAATGGAATCTCAATAACAGTAGAGGAAGTATATAGCTTAGATGAAGCAACATTAAGAAGCCAAACATATACTTTAAAGGCTAATAAGAAATATTTTACAAGCGCTAAGCAAGCAAGAGCTTTTATTAAAGATATTATTGAAACTTCAACAAGAACTAATAGAGATAAGGTTAGAAACCTATATTATGATAGTAATTTTGAAGCATATGATAACGCAACAACTCTTGATGCTAAATTATATTATTTAAAGAATCAATATAATTACATTAATACTCGCTATAAGACTTTAAAGGATACATATAGTGATTTCGTAATTTCATCAACTAATAGATCATTAACTTCATATGAAAGTGACTTTAAGGCAGCATTCTATTTAACTGATTATTCAGTAGATGCTTTAAATTCAAGCCTTATTAATAATGTTTATGTATTAAATTATGCTGAGAATGAAGATTTATATAGAGATACATATACTACATATCAATCAATGTATAATTCTAATATAATCACTATTGAAAATACTAGTGAAACATTAGCTCAAATTTTAGCAAAAATTAAGTATGAACCTAGCACTACACCTACATCTGGATCATCTACAACTCAAACAACTACTAATTCAAAAGAAACATTAGATTTAATTGCTTCATTAGAAAAAACAATCTTAGATGCGACTCTAGCAAATACAGATTATGCAACTAAGATTCAATATTATCAAAATGTATTAGAATTATTAGATACAGAAGATGATGGATATCATGCACGTGCATCTCAAGAAGATAGTGAAAAGTTCTTACAAAAGTTAGATGCTGCAAAAGAAAAGCTTGAAGAATATACAGATACATTTAAGATGGTTGAATCTGAAGTATTAACAGCTAATAATAATGTTTATTATACATATAACAATGTTATTGTTATTGGTGGTGGCTTAAAGCTAGTTTACGCAATTATCGTTTCAATTGTTGGTGGATTTGTAATTGGTGCTTGTGTAAATCTAATTGTTGATTTCAAGAAGCTAGTTCCAGAAGAACCAAAGACTTCAAGTGGAAAAGATCCTAAGAAGGATTCAGAAGAAAAAGAAGATAAATAATAAAAAAGTGATGCGCTCGCATCACTTTTTATATTCTTTACCTTGATATATTTTATTTTTTCTTAAATATTTATCTATTTCATTCATAACAACCATTTTCTTTCTAGTCCTTAATGGTTCAATTAAATCATTTTCATTTCCATCTGCAGCGAGTCTATGAATAATAATATCTGGTCTTAATATAGATATTTGTTTACAAACAATTTCTACATATTTGTTTAAATCTAAAATATCAAATTTATTCTTTGAATAAATATCTGCAAGAACTGTATCTTTAAGAACTAATAATGAATGAATTTTTATTCCTTGTATATCTAAATTATTTATATATTTAATAGTATTAATCATATCATTTTCTGTTTCATTTGGAAGACCATTAATAATATGACAAACAACTTCTATATTTTCTTTTCTTAATAGGTCAATTGCAATTTCGAATTCTTGATTTGTCATTTGTCTATTAATAAATTTACATGTTTCTTCATTAGAGCTTTGTAGTCCTAATTCAATCTGAACATGTATTTTTTTATTTAATTCACCTAACATTTTAGCAATTTCATGATTTATACAATCTCCTCTAGTGGCAATAGAAATACCAACTATATTAGGATCAAATGTAATTGCTTCATCAAATATTTTTTTTAAATAATCAGCAGGAGCGTAAGTATTAGAGCCTGCCTGGAAGTATGGCATAAATAATGTATCTGGCCATTTTTTTAGAATTATTTCTTTAATATCATCGAATTGTTGTTTTAAAGATTTGTTTTTATCTCCTGCAAAATCACCTGATAGTTCCTTTGAACAGTAGATACATCCACCATATCCCTTTCGACCATCTCTATTGGGACAAGTAAATCCTGCATTTAATGATATTTTAGCAACTTTATGTCCATATTCTTTCTTATAATATTCGTGTAAAGAATTATATGGCTTGGCATCAGTAAAATAATTCATTTCAATACCTCCAAAAATATTATAATTTAGTTTGAACTTTTTTAAAATAACTTTTAAAAAAATCATTCTAATATTATTTAAAAATCTCTTTATGAAGAACCTTTATTATAGTATAATAAAAACATACGTTTAAGGAGCTATTTATGGAGAAAATAATTAATATAATTTGTCATCCTAAATATATAGTATTATATTTCAAGGACCAATTTTATAAAATTATTATAACAATATTATCTTTTTTTATTGTTGCCGCTTCATTGGTAGCTATATATGATTATAATACTAAATATTATAGTGACGCTTATGTTGATAGTATAACAAATATGGTCATCAACCATTCAGAAGAAATGGATTTAGTTTTTGCTGACAATAAGCTTCAAGGATCTGAATATACAATTAAGTCAGAAGAAGTATGTCTAATTTTTATGAAGGATGCAGTCCCAAGCAATGCCTTTGGTGTATTATTAATCTTTAATGAGGACAAGGTTACATATTATTATCAAGCAATGCTAAAATATGAGGTTAGTTATGCTGATTTAGGTATTAGCTCATTTACATTTGCTGATGTTCAAGCAAATTCAAATGTAGCTAAATTAAAATTATCATTACTTATTGATAATGTATTAATTAAAGCTAATAAAACTGCTCAAACATTTATGTTATTATCAGATTTAATTAATCTAACTATGTATTATGCAGCATCTATATTATTAGCACTTATTGTATCTAGATTTGTTAATCCACAAATTGAATTAAAATATAGAATTAGAATATGTCTATATGATTCAATTGTTTTCTTTATTGTTGTAGTATTTGCGTTTTTATTTGGTATTTCATGGCTAAAATATGTGGCATTAGTAATGCCAGCAGTTTATAGTGTCATGTCATTTAAAAGTATTGTAAGGATTAGGTAAGATATTATGGAATTTATTAATAAAATTAAATCATTAGGTATTCTTGATGATAATAATGAAATTAAAATAGATGAAGCAGTATATAAGAAAATATCAAAAACTTTCAAAATATCTATCGTTTTATCTCACGCAATACCTTTAAATCAATATGAAAGCTTAAAAACAAATATCGAAATTATTTTAAAAGAAGTAGATTCTAAAATTAAAGTTGATTCTCAAATTGGATATGAAGATGAAGAATTAACTCCTGAGGAGCTAAAACAATATCTAATTAAGATATTAAATGACCTATCATTAGAATCAGGTGCCTTTAGAGCTCTTAATTCTGATGATGCAATTATTGAAGGTAACACAATAACTTTTAAGGTTGCTTACGATGCCAAAGGAATTGATGAATTATTACCTACAATTAAGAATAAATTTGAGGACTATGGTCTTTTAGTTGAGGTGGCTAAGGTTAATGATGAAAACACAAGCCTTACAGATGCTATGAACGAGCTTGATAAGCAGATGATGCAAGAAATCGAAAGACAACAACAAGAAGCACACCAGGCTCAAAAATTTAATACAATGATTAAAGAATCTAAAAATAATTATAAAAAATTTATTCCTGATACTGTAACACCAATTAAAATGATTCCTCAATCTCATGAGGAATTACAGCTATATATCAATGAAAATGGAATGGATACATTCTTATTTGAAGGATATGTATTTGATAAAGAAATAAAAACTACAAAGAGTAAGTCTGAAAGATGTATTTTAAAGGTTACTGATGAATCAGATTCAATTATGGTTTGTAAGTGGCTTAGAAATGATGTAGAAAAAGAAGCATTTAAGGCTGAAATGAATGTTGGTGTTGATGTTAAGGTTGTTGGTAAGGCAACATATGATTCTTATACAAGACAAGTAATAATTGAGGCATCAACTATTAACATTATTGGTGTTCACAAGGAAGCACAGGTAAAAGATAATGCTGAAGTTAAGAGAGTAGAATTAAATTGTCATACAAAGATGTCTACTCTAGATGGATTAACAGAGGCTACTGATTATGTTAAATGTGTAAATGATTGGGGTTGGACCTCAATGGCATTTACCGATACATGCGGTTTATATGAAATACCTGATGTAGATCATGTATTATCTAAATATCCTAATTTTAAGCCAATTTATGGCGTAGAATTGCCATATATTGATGATTCAAGCTATTTCATTACATTCAATCAAAGAGATATTGATTTAAAATCAGCAACATATGTTGTTTTCGATATTGAAACAACAGGCTTTTCTCAAACATATGATGAAATAATTGAAATAGCTGCGTGTAAGGTATACCAAGGTGGTATTATTGAAAAATATGATGCCTTTGTAAACCCTAGAAGACATATCCCTGAAAAGATTACAAAGCTTACAAGTATCACAGATGAAATGGTAAGCGATGCAAAATATATTGAAGAAGTATTAAATGAATTCTTAGAATTCTCTAAGGGAAGTATTTTAGTTGCCCATAATGCTAAATTCGATATTGGTATGATTTATGCTAAATGTAAATTACATAATATACCATATGATGAATTCCCAGCAATTGATACATTAAATTTATTTAGAGTTCTTGCCGGATATACACAAGAGGTTAAGAAATTTAACCTAAAGGTATTATCTAAATATTATAAAATTAAACAAGAACAGCACCATAGAGCTGATGACGATACAAGAGTAACAGCATTATGCTTTATCGGTATGTTAAATGATGTATATAACAAAGGTGTAACTAATTATAATGACATTAATGGTATGATTACTGATGAGCATTATAAATATGTAATTCCTTCAAGAATTAATTTAATTGCTTTAAATCAGCCAGGATATAAAAATTTATTAAAAATAGTATCTGATGCATTAACATATCATTTATATGGTGATGCTAGATTATTAAAATCAGTTATTGAAAAATATCATGATGGTATTCTTGTTGGTTCTGATGATTATAATGGTGATGTATTTGAACTTGCCTTAAATAGAAGCGAAGAAGAATGTAGGGCTGCCATTAGATTTTGTGATTATATCGAGGTACAGCCACCTTCAGCATATATGCATCTATATTCATCACTTCCAAATGGTGAAATAGATATTCAAGAGGTTATCAAAAAGATAATTAGATTAGCTAAAGAAGAAAACAAGATTGTTGTCGCAACATCAGGCTGTCACTATTTAAGACCTAATCTAAAGAAATATAGAGATATATTAATCAATAGTCCACAGGTTGGTGGAGGATTCCATCATCTAGTTGATTATGATCAATATCCATCAGTTCATTTAAGAACTACTGATGAAATGTTATTAGAATTTGATTTCTTAGATAGAGATTTAGCTTATGAAATAGTAGTAGAGAACACAAATAAAATTGCTGATATGGTTGAAAAATATCCTGCATTCCATAAAGAAATGTTCTCACCAAGAGATGATGAATTCAAAAATTCATTCTTACATGTCGAATCAATTGATGCTGAAGTTACAAGAATCATTGATGAAAATGTAAAGAAGAATTATGGTGATAATCCTTCAGGAATGGTTATGGATAGATTAAATAGAGAGCTTACAGGTATTAGAAAGAGTGGTTATGCATCTGTTTATTACATGTCATATTTGATGGTACAAAAATCATTATCTGATGGCTATTTAGTAGGCTCAAGAGGTTCAGTTGGTTCATCATTAGTTGCTACAATGATGGATATTACTGAAGTAAACCCATTAAAGCCTCATTATAAGTGTAGAAAATGTAAATGGCATACATTTAAAATGAGTGATGAAGAAATTGAAAAATATGGCTTAAGAGAAGACGAAAAGCCATTCCAAGATATCTTAAGAAGTGTAGAATCAGGATATGACTTACCAAATAATGTATGTCCTATTTGTGGTGAAAAGCTTGCTAAAGATGGACATGATATTCCGTTTGAAACATTCTTAGGATTTGATGGTGATAAGACACCAGATATTGACTTAAACTTCAGTGGTAAATATCAAGCTAAAGCTCATGAATATATTAGAGAGGTATTTGGTAATGAAAATGCCTTTAGAGCTGGTACAGTAGGTACAATAGCTGATAAGAATGCTTATGGTTATGTTAAAGCATATCTAGAAAACACAAATAAGAAGCTAAGAGAAATTGAAATAGATAGAATTAGTAAATACTTAATAGGTATTAAGCGTTCAACAGGACAGCATCCAGGAGGAGTAGTTGTTGTACCACATTATGTTGATATTTATGATGTTACACCAGTTCAATATCCTGCCAATGATGATACTGTTCCAATGAGAACAACCCATTATGATTACCATAAATTTGAAGAGAATTTATTAAAGCTAGACGTACTAGGACACGATGATCCTACTATGATTAGATACATGATGGATTATGTTCATTCTCATCAATCTGAATTTAGCTTTGAAAGAGCACAAGATATTCCAATTGATGATTCAACATTATATAAGCTATTTAGTGAAACTGCAGTAATTGGTATTACTCAAGAAGCACTAGGCTCTAAGGTTGCATCATATGGTGTACCTGAATTAGGAACTAGATTCGTTCAGCAAATGCTTGTTGAAACAACACCAAAAACATTTGCTCAATTAGTAAAGATTTCAGGTCTATCTCATGGTACAAATGTATGGGCAACAAACTCACAGGAGCTTGTTAATGGTAGAACTCAATTTGGTAAAATCGAATTCAAAGATATCATCGGTTGTCGTGATGATATTATGATTGACCTTATTAAGATGGGCGCAGATCCATCTAAGGCATTTAACATAATGGAATTCGTAAGAAAAAATAAAAAGGTTGGTGCCCCAGATAAGTGGAAACAATTACAGGACTACATGAGAGAAAATAATGTACCTGAATGGTATATTTGGTCTTGTCATAGAACTGAATATTTATTCCCTAAGGCACATGCCACTGCCTATGTCCTAATGGCACTAAGAATTGCATGGTTTAAGGTTTATTATCCATCATTATTCTATAGTGCATGGCTAACTAATAGAGCTAAAGGCCATGATGTAAATGCTTATGTTGGTGGACCAATGGCTATCAAATCAAGAATGGAAGAAATTAATAATTTAGAAAGCAAGACAGCTAAGGACGATGATTTAATCACAGCACTTCAAATCGCACTAGAAATGACATTAAGAGGTATAAAATTCTTACCTGTTGATATTGAAAAGAGTGATGCCACTGATTTCATTATCGAGGATGGAAATCTAAGAATTCCATTTATCGCAGTAGATAAATTAGGTGAAAGTGTTGCCTTAGATATTGTTGAACAAAGAAAGATTAGACCTTTCTCATCAAAGGCTGATGTTAAGAGAAGAACTAAATTAAATAATTCTTTATATGCTGAATTTGAAATAATGAGATCATTTGGTAATTTACCAGATGAAGATAAGGAAGCAACAGAAGGATTATTCGCATTCTTAGATTAAATTTTGTTATATTATGTGATTTTATTATTTTTAATTCATTTAATGATATAATACCAATTGTAAGAACGAACGAAAGGAGTACTTTTGGTAAATAAATATGAAACCTACACCTTTATTCACAAACATTAAAACTGGTGTTTCTACATATGATGAAACTGATAAGGCAACATATAAAGGAATAACTTTTAAAACATTAATATTCTTTGCATTAACAGTTGCTACAGCAATAGCTGGAACAATTTTATTACCAATTTTCTTTAAGGATGAACAAAGCCTTACAATATTAATTGGATTAGTAATAGGTGCTATGATAGTATCATTAGTTTCTGCAATAGTAGGAAGAATTAGTTATAGAGTAGCAATGGTATTTGGTACTATATATTCAATATCAATGGGATTCCTTTTAGGAATAATAACTGCTATAGTTGAGCTATATGTTCCTGGAATTGGAGTTGCAGCAGTATTCTCTACACTTATTGTGTTTGGTATTGTCTTATTATTATTCTTTACTGGTATCTTAAAATCAGGAAAGGTATTAACTGCAGCCC
>CAMJFY010000021.1 GCA_946405105.1 uncultured Caryophanales bacterium | reverse complement strand
TTAATAAGGATATTAAAGGTAGCTTAACTACTAAGGGTGTGATTTAATGATAGCTGTTATTGATTATGGTATTGGAAACCTTGGAAGTGTTAAAAATGCACTTGATTATCTAGGCTTAGATAATGTAATAACTAGTGATAAAAATGTTATTTTAAATGCTGATAAGGTAATATTACCTGGTGTTGGTGCATTCGCTGATGCAATTAATACTTTTAGAGAAAGAGGCTTTGAAGAGGTTTTAAATGAATTCATTAAAACTGGAAAGCCAGTCTTAGGTATTTGTGTTGGTATGCAAATGCTATTTGAATATTCAAATGAATTTGGAAGACATAAGGGCCTTGGTATTATGAAGGGCGAAATAATCAAATTTGAAGAATCAAAAGATAATTCTTATAAGATTCCTCAAATGGGATGGAACCAAATAGAGGTAGTAAAGGATAGCCCACTTTTAAAGGGCTTAGATGGTAAAGATGTATATTTCGTACATTCATATCATTTAACTGGTAACACAGAAAATGTAATCGCATATACAACATTTGCTGGAGTAAGATATGGCAGTGCGGTTCAAAAGGACAATGTATATGCATGCCAATTCCACCCAGAAAAATCTGGTGAGGTTGGCTTACAAATATTAAGAAATTTTGGTGATTTATAATGAAATTATATCCAGCTATAGACTTACATGATGGTATGGCCGTTAGATTATATAAGGGTGATTACAATCAGGTAACTAAATATGGAGATCCTGTTACACAGGCTAAAAAATTTAAAGAAATGGGTGCTACATTCCTACATGTTGTTGACCTTGATGGTGCTAAAGCAGGTAATTTTAAGAACCTAGAGGCTCTTAAAAATATCATTAATATAGCAAAAATCGATGTTGAGCTTGGTGGTGGAATTAGAACTTTAGATCAAATTGATGTTTTATTAAACATTGGTGTAAAGAGAGTAATTCTAGGCTCAAGTGCCCTTAATTTAGAATTTGTAAAAGAAGCTATTAATAAATATGGATCTTCTAAAATAGTTGTTGGAATCGATTGTAAAAATATGAAGGTTGCAACTCATGGTTGGTTAAACACAACTGATATTGACGCAATCGAATTTGCTAAAAAATTAGAAGCAATTGGTGTTAAAACAATTATTTTTACAGATATAGCTAAGGATGGTACATTAGAGGGAATTAATGTTAATCAAACTAAAATGATGGTTGATAATACTAATTTAGATATCGTTGCCTCTGGTGGAGCAAAATCATATAATGATATCAAAAATGCTAAAGAAATTGGCTGTTTTGGTATCATATTAGGTAAATCACTATATGATAATCAAATTGATTTAAAAGAAGCAATTTCAAAATATGAGGATTAGCATATGTTAAATAAAAGAATAGTTCCTTGCCTTGATTTAAAGGAAGGAAGAGTTGTTAAAGGAATTAATTTCTTAAATTTAGTTGATGCTGGAGATCCAACTGAAACTGCAGCCCTATATTCACAATTAGGAGCTGATGAGGTAGTATTTCTAGATATTACTGCATCATATGAAAAAAGAGGAATCCTAATTGATGTAATTAAGAATGCAGCAAAAAAGGTATTTATACCTTTAACTGTTGGTGGTGGCATTAGAAATTTAGATGATATACATGAAATTTTACAAGCAGGTGCTGATAAGGTTTCAATTAATTCTACAGCTGTTAAAAATCCTAATTTAATAGCAGAGGCTAGCAAAAAATATGGTAACCAATGCATAGTTGTCGCAATTGACGCTAAATGGAATGGAACATTCTATGAGGTATATGTTAAGGGCGGAAGAGAGGCTACAGGCTTAGACGCAATTGAGTGGGCAAAGAAGGTAGAATCACTTGGTGCTGGTGAAATATTATTAACTAGTATGGATGCAGATGGAACAAAGAAGGGCTTTGAATTAAAGCTTACAAGACTTGTTACAGATGCAGTATCTATTCCTGTTATCGCATCTGGTGGTGCAGGCTCAATGGAAGATTTTTATGATGTATTCACAGAAGGTCATGCAGATGCAGGACTTGCTGCGAGTCTATTCCACTATAAGGAATTAGAAATAAAAGATTTAAAGAAATACCTAAAGGATAGAAAGGTAGATGTTAGATTATGACAAAAAAGGAAATTCTAGAAGCAGTCAAATTTGATGAAAAGGGTCTTGTTGTATGTGTTATGCAAGATTATCATGCTAAAAAGATTAGAATGGTAGCATACATGAATAAAGAGGCTTTAGAAAAGACTTTAGAAACTAAAGAAATGTATTATTTCTCTAGAAGCAGAAATGAGCTTTGGAGAAAGGGCGAAACTTCAGGCTATTTTCAACATATGAAGGGCTTATCTATCGATTGTGATGGAGATGCATTATTATTCCAAATCGAGCAGGTTGGTGGAATTTCATGTCATACAGGACATGCTACATGTTTCTATAGAGATTTAGATGAAGATATTGATGTAGTAGTTAATAGAACTAAGATTGAAAAATCTGATATTGAATTATTCAATCTAGAGGCTACAATTCAAGATAGAATCCAAAACCCAGTTGCTGGCTCTTATACTAATTATTTAATTGAGAAGGGCGAAAACAAGATTTTAAAGAAGGTTGGAGAAGAGGCTACAGAGACAATTATTGCCTTCAAGGATGGCAAGAAACAAGAAATTGTTGGTGAAATTGCTGACCTAATTTTCCATTTATCTGTTGAAATGGGCGTTAAAGATATTTCTTGGAATGACGTATTTGATGAATTAAAGAAAAGATAAAATTATCCCGATAGGCGTTTGCTTATTGGGATATTTTATTATATAATAAAAAAAAGGAGCGTTGATAAAATGGGATATTTAGAAAAAGCACAAGCTTGGAAAAATTTTAAAGACTTAGATGCTAATTTAAAGAAAGAATTAGATTCAATGGATGATAACCAACTAAAGGAAGCATTCACAGACGATCTAGAATTTGGTACAGGAGGCCTAAGAGGTATTTTAGGTGCTGGTACTAATAGAATGAATATATACATTGTAGAAAAGGCCACTTTAGGTTTTGGTAGATATTTATTAAAGCAAGCACCTGATGCAGCTAAAAGAGGTGTTGCAATCAGTCATGATAATAGACATCAATCAGTAGAATTCGCAAGAAAGAGTGCTGAGGTATTATCTACTTTAGGATTCAAGGTTTATTTATTTGAAGCATTAAGACCTACACCAGAATTATCTTACGCAGTAAGATATTTCAAGTGTATTGGTGGTATTATGATTACTGCATCTCATAATCCAAAGGAATATAATGGTTACAAGATTTATGATGAAACTGGATGCCAATTAGTTCCTGCAGCTGCAGATAAGGTAATCGCTGAAATCGAAAAGATTGATAATTATTTTGAAATTGATACTACAAAGAATCATGATCTAATCCAATACATTGGAAAAGATGTTGATGAAAAGTATATCGCTGATGTTAAAAAGATTATTTTACGTCCAAATCTAAAGAAGGACTTCAAATTAGTTTATACACCACTTCATGGTACAGGACAGGTATTCGCACCACAAGTATTACAATCTGTAGGCTATGATGTAGTACCACTAGCATGTCAAATGACATGTGACCCTGATTTCTCAGGTGTTAAAACATCTAACCCTGAAAATAAGGAAGCATACGATGAGGCAATTGAATTAGCTAAAGAAATCGGTGCTAAGATTGTTTTAGCAACTGACCCAGATGCTGATAGATTAGGTATCGCAGTAGAGCATGATGGTGAATATGTATTATTCACAGGAAACCAAACTGCAGCCTTAGTATTTGATTATATTTGTAAGACAAGAAAGGAATTAGGTACATTACCAAAAGATGGTTACATGTTTACTACAAATGTATCATCTACACTTCCTATCGCAATCGCACAAAAATATGGTCTAAAGGTTGAAATTACATTAACTGGCTTCAAGTTCATTGGTGAAAAAGCTCGTGAAATGGAAGAAACAGGTAGAGGAACATATGTATTTGGATTTGAAGAATCATATGGCTGTCTAGTATCTGATTGTGTAAGAGATAAGGATTCAATCCAAGCTATTTTGATGCTTTGTGAAACAGCTGCATACTATCGTGAAAAGGGTATGGATTTAGTTGATGCATTAAATGCAATTTATAAAGAATATGGTTATTATTTAGAAGGAATTACAAATATCGGTCTTGCTGGACTTGAGGGTAAAGCAAAGATTGGAAGAATCATGGATTTCTTTAGAACAACTGATATTGCATTAAAGGATTTCAAGATTCTAGCAAAAGATGATGTTAAATTATCTGTTCATACAGATTATTGTAATAATGACAAGAAAACAAAGATTGAATTACCTACATCTAATGTAATTAAATATTATCTAAATGATAATATGTGGTTCGTATTACGTCCATCTGGAACAGAACCAAAATTAAAGGTATATTATGGTGTTGTTGGTAAATCAGATGCAGAAGCAAAAGCTAAATTAGAAGCTCTAAAGAGCGAAGTAATGAGCATTGTAAATTTAATAAAATAATATTAAAGGGCTGTAAATTTTCGATTTACAGCCTATTCTATTTTATTTATTTGAAATAAATAAATAAATGTGTTATTATAACACTTGTTAAGAATATATATTGAAGGGACTGATATTATGAATATTTGGCATGATATCGATAACGATCGTATAAGTCAAGATGAATTTGTTGCCTGTATTGAGATTCCAAAGGGCAGCAAGAAAAAATATGAATTAGATAAAGAAACTGGATTAATTATTTTAGATAGAATTTTATATACATCTACACATTATCCAGCTAACTATGGTTTTATTCCTAGAACATATAGTGATGATAAAGACCCACTTGACGTTTTAGTACTATGCTATGAAGCATTTGATCCATTAGTATTAGTAAGATGTAAACCAATAGGTGTTGTTAAGATGATTGATGATGAAGCAATTGATGAAAAAATTATTGCTGTATGTGTAAACGATCCATCAATGAATATTTATAATGATATCTCTGAGCTTCCAGAACATCTATTTGATGAAATTAGACACTTCTTTACAGTTTATAAGGAACTAGAAGGAAAGAAGACAGTAGTAACAGATGTATTTGGAGTAAAGGAAGCAAAGGACGTTATTCAAGAATCTATTGATGCATATAATGAATTATATTTAAAATAATTTAAGGAGTAAAAAGAATTATGGCTTTAACTGCAGGTATAGTTGGATTACCTAATGTAGGTAAATCAACATTATTTAACGCAATAACAAAGGCAGGTGCATTAGCTGCAAACTACCCTTTCGCAACTATTGAACCAAATGTAGGTATGGTAGAAGTACCAGATGATAGACTTTGGGTTTTATCAGATATGTATAAACCTAAGAAAACTATCCCAGCTGTATGCGAATTCACCGATATTGCTGGTTTAGTAAAAGGCGCCTCAAAGGGTGAAGGACTAGGTAATCAGTTTTTAGGAAACATTAGAAACTGTGATGCTATATTAGAGGTTGTTAGATGCTTTGAGGATTCTAACGTAACTCACGTAGAAGGAAAAGTAGATCCTGTAAGAGATGCAGAAATTATTAATCTAGAATTAATTCTAGCAGACCTTGAGCAAGTAACAAATAGAGCTCAAAAGCTTCAAAAGAAGGCACAATCAAAAATGGATGATGCTCCATTTGAATATGCCTTATTATTAAAGCTTCAAAAACAATTAGAAGCAGAAAAACCTATTAGAGCATTAGATTTCTCTAAAGAAGAATTACAATACATTAAAAATTATGGCTTTTTAACTTCTAAGCCATTCATGATTGTAGCTAATGTAAAAGAAGATTTTATTGCTGACCAATCAGAAGATCCTAATTATCAAGCATTATTAAAATATGCAAAAGAAAATAATGCTAAATGTATTGCAATCTCAGCTGAAATAGAAGCAGAAATTTCAGAATTAGATGATGAATCAAAAAAAGAATTTTTAGCTGACTATGGTGTAACTGAACCAGGCTTAAATAAGCTAGTAAAAGAAACATACGACCTATTAGGTCTTGCTACCTATTTCACTGTAGGGCCAGATGAATGTCGTGCATGGACTTTTAAGAAAGGAATGCTTGCACCTGAATGTGCAGGAATCATTCATACAGATTTCCAAAGAGGATTCATTAGAGCTGAAACTACAGCATATGATGATCTAATTAAATGTGGTAGTGCCCTAAAGGCTAGAGAAGCTGGTCTTGTTAGACAAGAGGGTAAGGACTACGTTGTTCAAGATGGCGACATTTTATTATTCAAATTCAATGTTTAATTAAAAAAATTACTTTAAAAGCTATTGTTTTACAATAGTTTTTATTTTTTCTATTTACATTTGGGGGCAAATGTAGTAAAATGGTTATGTAGGATGTGATAATATGTTTAATCAACAAGAATATATTAATGATTTTATAAAGAAGAATTACAGAACAATTAAGCTTAGAATTAGAAAAGATGATACGCTGTTATTAGAAAAAATTAATAGCGTTAATAACATCAATCAATATTTAATAAGCCTGATTACTAAAGATATATTTGATAACAAACAATATAATTTCATAAATGGTGAAATTAATATAGATTTTGATTTATCTAAAAAAATGTTAGAGCTTGTTAATGTATGTGAGAAATCTGATTTACAAAATGATTATAATTTGTATAAAAAAGCATTCAGATCTCTAGAACTACAAGCCAAGAAAGAACTAGATGATAATTTAATTGAGGAGGCTGATTTTGATAATTTAATAAAAAGATATAAATATGAAAGAAGTAATTAGTTAATTTTAAAGAAGTTTTAAGTTGAATGAAAAGTTAATTAGCAGCAATGCTAAAATACTTTTTCAGATATAAAAATTTTAATAAAAATTGTGCTAGTTTTAGCCCTAAAAAAGAGATATTTTTTCTAAGTTTAATTATTTGAGAAAAACATTGATTTTTTTAGGAAAAAAATGGGTTTTTTCATTGAATATGAAAGCGATTTTTGTTAAAATTAAAATGTATATTTTAAATGTTAAAAGGGAGATTTAAAAAAATGGATTTTTTCGATATGGTCCCAGATAATTTTTTCTCTTTATTGTCTTCAAAAAATAGGAGAATTTATCTAGCAAGTATTTTACAAGTATTTAAGGTTTATGAAACAGGATCAATACTTGGAATTGACAAGAAGATAGTTGTTGATGATTTAATTTATTTCCTAGATACAAATTCAAGCTATTTGTATGAGACAGAAAATGAAGAGGATGAAGAATCTAACCCACAAAGCAAACGTGAGCTTGCAAATTATATTTTAAGAAGAATGGAAGAATGCGGTTGGATATATGTTGATGTTACAAATGATTACATGGAAATACTTAATTTCTCGGATGTAGCAATAACAATATGTGAAGCAATTTTAAATGCTTATCCACAGGTTGAATTTGGAGATGACGAGCTACCAGCTGATTATGTCAATCCAAATGAATACCAAGGATACATTTATAACATCTATTCTCTATTAAGCCAGAAGGATAATATAGATTATTCATTAACCTTCAGTTTAGTATATAACGATACTAGACAGCTAATTAGAGCAATTAGAAGACTAGATGCTAGAATGAAAGAATATATCCAATCAGTAGTAGATAATACAGAAATCAAAAATCTAATGGAAAGATTGATTGCGTATAAGAATGATATCTATGATAAGAGTTATGTAAGACTTAAGGTTTCAGATAACATCGATAGATATAGACTAGATATCATTACTAGATTAGAAGAATTCCAAGAGGATGAAACAATTGTTAAATCAATTTCAAATAATTATTTAGCAGTATGTAAGACTCCTGATGATGCAATCTCTAAAACAATCAAGAACATTGATGAGGTTATAGATGCATTCAATGCTTTAGAGGACTTCATTACTGAAATTGATAACAAGAATAGAAATTATATCAATTCAACAATTGGTAAGATCAAATTCTTATTATCAGAAGATGATAATGTTGTAGGTAAGCTAAACGCAATTTTAAAGAATGTAAAAGACCAAAACAAGAATGGTAAGATTGATAAGTCTATTAGATTAGTAGAAAGCTTATACAAGCTACCTAACCTAAGAGTTTACGACCAAGAAAAATCTATTTATCAGCCTCGTGGTAAATATAGTAGAGATTACAATCAAACCCTAGATGAATTAGGTATTGATGGTTTCGAGCTTGATGATACATTCATGCAGCAATTCAGAGTTAGATATGATGAATCAGCAATTGCTAGATTCTTAGAGGCTAACATGGTTAATGGTGTATTTAGAGCAAGCACTGTAATAAATGAGGAATGTACTGATCAGGAATTCCTTATGGCTGTATATTGTGTAATATACGCAGTAGAAAGATCATATACAATTGATATCACAGATCAAGTTTTGGAAACAAAAACTTATGCAATTCGTGAATTTATAATAACAGATAAAAAGGTTAGATAAATAGGAGAGAGAAAATGTTAGATGCACTTGAAAAAATGACAACCACTCAGCAAGAGCAATTTAAGGATACAGCTAATAAGCTTTTGCTATCAACTTTCTTATGCCGTGATAAGAAGGATAATAATGAAGCATATTATTTCTTAATGAGTTACAAACAAATATTTGATGAATTCTTTAAGATTTTAGGATATGAAATCCAATTAGATATGCCAACTGGTAGTGTAATGCTATCAGGAGCTAATGCTCAAACAACTTTAAAATTAAAAAGAGATGAATCTTTAGTTTTATTAATTTTAAGACTTTTATATCATGAGAAAATGAAAGATACATCTTTAAATGAAAATATCGTATGTTCAGTTTCTGATATTCATGAAAAATATGATTATCTAGAAATTAAGAAAAAATTAAACAAGACTGACTTAATTTCTTCATTAAGATTATTCAGAAGATATAACTTAATTGAGGTAACTGGTGATTTGACATCATCAGCTTGTAAGGTAGTTATCCTACCAACAATTTTAATGGCTATTAAATCAGAAGATATAACAGAAGTATTTAATACTATTAACAAGATTAACCAAGAGGAGGCAGCTGAGTAATGAAGAAATTAGTTAAAGTTAGATTAATTAACTGGCATTATCTTTCAAATGAAACAATTATAATTAATGGAAACACATTACTTACTGGTCCAAATGCTTCAGGTAAATCAACAATAATGGATGCCATTACATTTGTATTAACTGCTGGAGATACTCAATTCAACCTTGCAGCTAATGAAAAGGGTAAAAGAGATCTTAAGGGTTATGTAAAGTGTAAGCTAGGTATGGATGATAAGGAATATCTTCGTAATGGAGATGTTTCAGGTCATATCGCACTTGAATTCCATGATGAAAAGACTGATAGTAACTTCACTGTAGGTGCTGTAATTGATGCATTCGGTGATTTAACTCCAGTTAAAACTATTTTCTATAGATCAAATGAGCCTATTTCTGATTCTATGTTCATTTCAAATGATAAGAAGATTTATGGTACAGTTGATTTTAGAAAGAATAATCCATTATTCGAATATTATTTAACAAAGAAAGAAGCAAAGCGTGGATTTAGAAACGCATTTGGTTCAATTAACGAAGACTTCTATAGATTAATTCCAAAGGCACTTGCCTTCAAGCCTATCGCTGATGTTAAGGAGTTCATCTATCAAAATATACTAGAAGAAAAGAAAATCGATGTATCTGCAATCCAAGATTCAATCAGAGCTTATAAGGAATTAGAAATTACTCTAAAGCAAATCCAAGCTAAGATTGCTGATTTAAGAGAAATCGATGTTGTATATCAAGAAATTCTAAAAATTCAAGAAAATAAAGCATATATTGAATATTTAATGCATTTATTCGATGTTGAATCTGTAAAGAACAATATTAATGATTGTAAGAAGCAAATTGAACGTGAAACTCAATATAGATTAAATAAGCAAAAGGAATTACTTGAATTAGATCAAGAAAATACATCTTTACAAGAAAGAGCTCGTGAATTATATAATCTATTACAATCAAATGATACATTCAAGGCTGAAGAATATATAAGTAAAGAAATCATTAAGACTCAAAACAATATTTCTTCATTAGAAGCAAATCAACAAGCATTCCTAAAGAGAAGTGCAGAATTTAAAGATATCATTAATGATTTAAAGAGATTATCTAATGAAAAAATCTATAATGAAGCATCAAATATTAATTTATCATTGATTAATCAAACAGCAGTTCAGGATGCAAAAATTAGATTAACTGATTTCTATAATAGAATTAGTGATATTAGAGATTCTAAGAACCAACAATTAGGTCAAATTCAATCAAAGACTAAAGAAATTATCGTTAAGATTAATGAAATTTCTGTATTACAAAGAAATGCAAGCCAAAATAAGAGAAACTACAACCCTAATTTAGTTGCATTAAAGCAAGACCTAGAAGAAAGCTTAAAGAGAATTTATAATTATGATATCAATGTTCATATTTTCTGTGAGCTTTGTGAAATCACAGATCAAAAGTGGGCAGATGTTATTGAAATGTTCTTAGGTAATAGAAGATTCAACCTAATCGTTGAACCAAGATATTATGATCAAGCATTACAAATCTTTGCTAGAATTAAAGATAGATATCGTCTATATGGTATTGGTCTTGTAAATACTAAGCAAATTTCTAAATTCAATACATATGAGAAGAATTCATTAGCTTCAATTATCGAATGTGAAAATACAGATGCTAGAGCATATGTAAATTACACATGCGGTAGCGTAATCATGGTTGATAATGAATTAGATCTAGAAAAATATTCTTCATCAATTACATCTGATGGTTTAATTTATAGAGGATACATGGTTTCTAACCTTAATCCAAATATTGAAAAGCCATTCATTGGTAAGAATGCAGCAGCTAGATCTCAACAAGAATTAATCAAGAGAGCTGAAGAAGCTAAATCTGAATATATTTCATACAAGGATAAATCAGATGCACTTGAAAGAGAAACTGCATTATTAAATCAAATTGATATTAGACCATTAATTGAAGATTTAGATAAGGCATTAATGCTTGAAAAAGAAAAGGCAGCATTAATCGACTTAACTCAACAAGCTAAGCGTCAAAAGAATGCAACACCTTCTGAATTAGAAGAAGATTATGAAAAGGTTCAAAATACTATCAAGACAAATGAAGAAAAGAAGAAAGACCTATTCATGCAAATCGGTTCAATTAATACTAGAATTGAGAACTTAAATCAAAATATCTTTGATAAGCAAAAGGAATTAGAAGAATTAAATGATAATTTAAGAGTTCTTGCAGGAGATAATGCTGTTCTTGTAGAAAAGGCTAAGGAAGAATATAAGCAAATTATTTCTGGTCAAAGCTTCAAGCAAGCTTTAGCAAGCTACCAAGAAACATATCAATCTCAAGAAACATCATATAAGACATTACATGATAATCTAATTACTAAGCAATTTGCATATATTAATAAATACAGCTCAACATTATCAACTGGTATTGATGAAATGAGCAAATTCGAAGCTGAATTAAATAAACTTGAAAAGAGTGAATTAATTTCTTACGAAAAGAAAGTAAGAGAAGCTAGAGAATCTGCAGAAGTTGTATTCAAGGAAGACTTCATTGCTAAGCTAAGAAATAACATCTTAACAGCTGAACAAGAAATCTCTAAGATTAATGAAACATTATCAAGCATTAAGTTCGGTAATGATAGATATGAATTCATATTCCCAAGAAGTGAAGAATATGCTTCATTCTACGACATGGTTACATCAGATTTAGCAGATGTTAATCAAGGTCTATTTACATATGAATTCCAAACTAAATATGATGAGCAAATCAGATTATTATTTGATAGCTTAACTCAAGATGAATTAAATAGTAATGGTGCATTAAATAAATTCACTGATTACCGTACATACATGGATTATGATATTCGTATCACTAACGTAGATGGTGAAACAATGACATATTCTAAGGTATTCAAGGAAAAATCAGGAGGAGAAACTCAGGTTCCATTCTATGTTGCAATTATTGCATCATTCGTTAGAGTTTATACAAAGACTGGCTTTGCCGGTGGAGATCCAATTGGTATCGTTATGTTCGATGAGGTATTCGATAAGATGGATGGTAACCGTATGAGAGCTATGATGTCATTCATTTCATCTATGCCACTACAAGTTATTATCGCATGTCCACCTCAAAGAATGGAGATTCTAGAAGGATATTCTCAAACAACATTAATTATGGTTAGAAATGGTATGAAAGCTAAAGTATTACCATATGTTAGAAAGGGTGAATAATTATGTTTTTTAAGAAAAAAACTGAAGAAGATTTAGAATTAAATGAGCCTGTTGGTAAGGCATCAGATCGTATTATTTTCGCTCAGTTTACTTCTGATGACGATAATTATGCACTTGAATTAATATTAAAAATTAGGGACGGGGCTCCAGTTATAGTTAATTATGAAAAGGTTGATGAATACACAACTAATAAATATATTGCATTCTTTACTGGTGCAACTATGATGGTAGATGGAAAAGTAATGAGAATTAATGAAAATACTATCCTTTTCACTAAGAAAGAAAACTTCATTGATGGCTCATTAAGAGACTTTATTGAAAGCATTCCGCGTCAATAATACAAAGGCGATATTTTTATATCGCTTTTTCCACTCATTAGTATATGATTAAAAAGGGGACGAAGAAGAAATGAAATTATTAGAACAAACAATAATAGAAAAAGGCATCATCTTACCAGGTAACGTTTTACAAGTTAAAAATTTCTTAAGTGAAATGGTAGATCCAAAATTATTAGAAAAAATGGCTGATGAATGGTATAAGCTTTTTTCTAATGTAAAGGTAGATAAGGTTGTTACAATTGAATCATCAGGTATTGCACTAGCATTATTTGTTGCTAAAAAATTTGGTTGTGAGTTAGTAGTAGTTAGAAAAGGTGATTCACTAAAAAATAATGCATATTGCGCATCAGTATTTTCTAATACAAAGGATAAAGATTATACTATATCAGTGGATAAATCATTCTTAAAAGAAGATGAAAATGTCTTAATTATTGATGATATTTTAGCTAATGGAAGCCTATGTGATGCATTAATAAGCATAATAAAATATGCCAAAGCTAATGTGTCTGGCATAGGTTTTGCAATTGAAAAGGCATTTTTAGACGGTGGAAAACGATTAAGAGATAATGGTTACAACGTTCAAAGCCTTGCAATTATAAAAAATTTGGATTATAATAATAAATGTATTGATTTCATTTAAATACAGGAGGAGATTTATAATATGAAAATGAAAAAAATTGGATTAGTTTCTAGTATTGCTTTATGTTCAGCTTTTGCATTATTCTTAACAAGCTGTGAAGGCTCAAAAAAAGTTACTTATGTTGACGACGAGGGAAATGAGCAAACTGTAACATTAAAGAAGAGTTCAGATGAAGAACAAATCGCTGACAGTATTACAGCATTAGTTTATTCTAAGGGTAGCTCAAAGTTTAAGCCAAAAGGTGTTTCTATTTCTGCATCAGCAGAAGCAAAAATCACTGGTACTCAAATTTCTAATGACAAGAAATTTACATATGGTGGATCTGCATCTGCAAAAGCAATGTTCACATTTGGTGATTATGAAAAGACAGAAAACATTGACAAATATGCTGCATATGCTGAAGTAAATGTTTCTGCAAAGATTCCTACAGCTGCAATTGAAAGCATCGGTGATGAAGGCTCTTTAGTATTAGATTCTTTATCTGAAACAGATATTGATTATACTAAGACATCTTCAGTTGCTGCAAAGGCAAGATTATATGGTGATAAGGATGCTTATTATTTCAATCTTACTAAATTAGATTTACCATGGGATGCAAATGCACAATTAAAGACATTTAAGCCACTTATCAATGATAATGTTGTTGGTAAATATATTAAGCTTGATGATGCTGCTGGTAAGAGTATTTTACCAGAAGAAGTATATGGAACTTTATTTGGTATTGGTGATTTAGCTAAGTCTTATTATGCTACATATACTGAAGATACAACTTTCATTGATACAATTTATGGATCTATGCAAGGTTCAACTAAACCAAGTGAATTCAAGGCTAATATTAAGAAATCATTAGAATCTACTAACCTAGTTATTTCATCTGTTGATGGTAACAAGATTACATTCAAGTATTCTGTTGCTAAGAAGGACGCTAAGGATGATGAATACCAAGGCAAGAGCTTCGTTTCTGTTACTTTTGATATCGTTAAGAAGGTTCCAGTTGCAGCTAAGTGTGATTTAGGTGATTTTATAGCATTCTCTGCTAATGAAAGCGATGCAAAGAATAAGCCAGTTAAGGATATTAAGGCTACTGCAAAGGCTTCTATTGAAATTAAGTTCAACCCAAGTGTTCCAACAATTTCAAAGAAGAATGCTGAAAATGCAACTGATTTATCTGGTTTAATGAATTTATTTAAGTAAGATAAATTATATAAATAATACTCAAAAGCATCACAATTGTGGTGCTTTTTTTCACGTTTTATAGACATTTTATTATATAAATAATATAATAATCTTGAAAGGAGATAAATTATAAATGAAAGTTTTATTAAAATATTCAGGAATTATTTCAGCAGTATTAGCAATTGTTGCATTCATTTTATTATTAGCAACACCAGGAGTTAATGTTAAATCATCTAATATCATAACAGGAGCTTCAACTTATGAAATTTCTGGAACTACATCAATTTTTGGTGGATCTAAGGCTGAATTTGCTCCAACTTGGGCAGGCTTATTAGCATTCATTTTAATCCTTGTTGCATTATTAATTTTATGTTGTGCAATCGTATTACCTTTATTAAAGATTAAAGCATTTAATAAGGTTGCTGGAGCTTTAAATTTAGTTGCAGTTATCGCTTTAATTTTAGCAGGTGTATTTGCATTCTGCGTAGTTGCAGCATTTAAGGCAGCTAATGGTGATAATACTCATTCAGCATCACTATTTGGTTTTTCAATTTCAGAAGCTAAATACGTTATTGGAGTTGGCTGGGTTATCGCTGGTATTTTATCAATTTGTGCAGGTGTATTTGCAATTTTACCTGCAGCTGCTGATTTCGTTTCAAAGAAGTAATTTATCTAAATTAGACAAGCTAATGCTTGTCTTTTTTATTATTTTAATAATAAATATTTTGACTTAATAGTCTTTTATTATATAATGTTAAATGAGGTTTTTTATTATGATAAAAAAGTTAATTCCAGATTATGTTTATAAAACTATATATGATATACCTCTTGAAGAATTATATGCTTCAGGTATTAGATTGATATTAACAGACCTAGATAATACTTTAATATCATATGCTGAAGAGCTTCCAAATGAAAAGCTTTTTGCTTGGAAAAAAAGAGTAGAGGAAGTAGGCTTTGAATTTATTCTTGTTTCTAATTCAAGGAAACAAAGAGTTGATAAATTTGCTAAGGCCTTTGATATTATATATCAAAAATTCTCTACAAAGCCTCTAAAAAGAGGAATTAAAAGAGCTATTAAAAAGCTAGCATCTAAGCCATATGAGAAGGATCAAATCTTATTAATTGGAGACCAATTAATGACTGATATTTTAGGTGCTAAAAGATGTAAAATTAGAGCTGGATTAATTTTTCCAGTTGATAAATCAACAGATGTTAAATCTACTAGATTAAATAGAAAAATGGAACAATTTTTCTTAAATAGAATTAAGAAGAAAATGCCAGATGTTTATAATGAAAAGCTTAAGGAGTTTGACGAAATATAATGATATTAAGAAAATGTAAAGGCTGTGGATCAGTACTTCAGGAAACAGATTCTGATAAACCAGGATTTATTCCTGTATTAAAAGAAGATTCATCATATTGTAAAAGATGTTATCGAATGATGCATTATAATGAGCTTCCTAAAATTATTGCCTCTAATAAGGATTATGAGCATGTTATAGATGATGTAATTCAAAGAAATGGCTTAATTGTTTTTGTTGTAGATATTTTTGCATTTAAAGCAACCTTCAACAAGAAGATGATTGATAAGCTAAGAAACAAAAATGTTATTTTAGTTGCTAATAAATATGATGTATTCCCAAAGAGTACTAATATAGCTAATATCGTTTCATGGTTAAGCCGTGAATGTGAAAAGATATTCTTTAGAGTAGATGCAATTCATATTGTTTCATCTAAAAAAGGATATTTTATAGATGAATTAACAAACACAATTGATCTAGCAAGAAAAGGAAGAGATGTTTATTTCGTTGGTTGTGCTAACGTAGGTAAATCATCATTAATTAATGCTTTATTAAAAAGAAATACAAGTATTCAAAATGATGTTATCTCTACCAGCATGATTCCAGGAACAACTCTAAATCAAATTAGAATTCAATTCTTTGAGGATGGAAAATATTTAGTTGATACTCCAGGCTTAATTAATGAAGCTGATATCTTAAATCAGCTAATGCCAATTAGCTATAATAAAATACTTCCAGCTAATGAAATTAAGCCAATAACATATCAATTATCAAATGGTAACGCAGTAATGTTATCAGGACTTGCTGCCTTAGAATTTATGTGTGATGAAACTATATCAGTAATGATATATGCATCAAATAATTTATATATCCATAGATGCAAATCTGAAAAGGTTGCTGATTTATTTAAAAATCAGCTAGGTGTATTATTAACACCTCCAGATTTTACTGAAAAGGATAATATTAAATATAAAACAGAAATAATCGAATTAGATGGAAAGAAGAAAATGGATATTTGGTTCTCAGGCTTTGGTTTTGTATCTGTAAAGGGTAAGACAAAGATTAAGGTTACATATCCAGAAAAAACAGAGGTGTATTTAACAAATGCTATTATCGGATAAGGCAAAACAATTAGTAATAGAAAAATATGGTAGCCAGCATGAAAAAAGACTACAACATGTATTTGGTGTAGCTGAAATGGCTTCATTTTTAGCCAAGAAATATGGCTTAGATGAGGAGAAGGCACTAATTGCTGCCTATATGCATGATTATTGCAAATATGACGATCCTAGTGAGGCTATAGGCGTTTTAACTGACAAAGAAATAGATGAATGTGAAAAATATCCATTCCTATATCATGCTTACCTATCAGCTGAAGCATATCTAGCAAATCTAGGAAATGATATGGAAATTTATAACGCTATTAAATACCATGTATTTGGTAGACCTCATATGTCTTTATTTGAATCAATTATTATGATAGCTGATTACACTGAAAAGAATAGAGAATATGATACATGCAAGGAATGTAGAAAGATATTATTAGATGGCGATCTAGATTTAGCTATTTATAAATCTTTAGAATATACAATAGCTCATTGTAAAGAAAATAATGAATCTGCACATCCAATGCAAATATTAGTATTAAATGAATATAAAATGAAATCTATGAAGCTAAAAATAGAAGATGTAATAACTGAATCATTAAAGAAAGTAAAAGCTAAAAATATCGTTATTTATAATTCAGAAGGAAGAAATCCTTTCTATGATAAAATCATTATTTCATCTGTTG
>CAMJFY010000020.1 GCA_946405105.1 uncultured Caryophanales bacterium | reverse complement strand
CATATGTAGATGGTCTACCTATACCTAAATCTTCCATTTCCTTAATTAGAGTTGCTTCTGTATATCTCTTCTTAGGCTCAGTTTCCTTGTCTAAGATATTAATATCTATTGCGTTATATGATTCATTAATCTTGAATGTAGGTAATAATGAATTATTATCCTCATCAGATTTACCATATACCTTAAGGTATCCATCAAATACTAGCTCTGATCCTGAAGTAGTCCAAGTAGAGTCTGTATTATTAAATGTAACCTTAGTTTGATTAAATATAGCATTAGACATTAGTGATGCTAATGTACGATTATAAATTAATTTATATAGCTTATATTCTTCTTCTGATAAGAATGATTTAATTGATTCTGGAGTTCTTTCAATTGATGTAGGTCTAATACCTTCATGGGCATCCTGCATATTCTTTTGATTCTTACTCTTTACAGTACCTAAATATTTAGGACCATATTTAGATAAGATATATTCTCCACATTCCTTAACAAAGCTTGTAGCAAGTCTTGTAGAGTCAGTTCTCATGTATGTAATTAAACCTAGAAGCTCATTACCAATCTTTTTACCTTCATATAAGCCTTGAGCAATTCTCATTGTTCTTGTCGCATCAAAATTTAATTTATTAGATGCATCTTGTTGTAATGTAGATGTTGTATATGTAGGCATTGATTGTCTTGTAACCTTTTTACTAGCTATATCAGATACAACAAATGATAATAATCTAGACTTTAGGTCTTCTAAAATCTTTCTATCAGTTATTCTATTCTTAGAATCAATGCTTATACCATTTAATGTATCAAGCTTTAATTTAAATGTTCCAAAATCAGCTTCCATGTCATAATATTTAACAGGAATAAATGCTTTAATTTCTTTCTCTAAATTAACAATTAGCATTAATGCTACTGATTGAACTCTACCAGCAGATGGAGATTTAATTTTTCTTTGTAAAAGCTTAGATAATTTAAATCCAATAATTCTATCTGTTAATCTTCTTGCTTCCTGACTCTTAAACATTTGTAAATTAATCTTATGAGGAGTAGCAAGGGCAGCCTCTACTGCAGGCTTAGTTATTTCATGGAATTCAATTCTATTATTGTCATCTAGGTTTAAACCTAGGTTAACTGCTAAATGGTATGCAATAGCCTCACCTTCACGGTCGGGGTCGGTTGCAAGATATACCTGATTATTCTTACAGGCCTTTTTTAAATCCTCTACTAATTTAAGCTTTTGAGGCATTATTTTATATGAAGGAATAAATCCATTTTGAATATCAATACCAAGTCCATCTTTTCCTGTAGTTGTTAAATCGGAAATATGACCCTTAGATGATAATACCTTATAATCTTTTCCTAAATATGATTCTATAGTATGAGATTTACTTGGAGACTCAACGATTATAATTTTCATATTCATTTACCTCCTTCACTTTTCATAATCTTATTTCAAATTAATATAGATGTCAAGGAAAAAAAATCCCTTATCCTTATATAAAATATATATAATATTTTATGATTTTTTCACTTATTTTTTTCTCAAAAAATGCCAAAAAAATGAAATAAAAATGGTTTTTAAATACGCTAAATTTTATTATCCTTAAATATTATTATATAAGGATAGAAAAAAAGCATCGAAAATAATAATACTTTCAATGCTTAAATAATTTTAGTTTTCTTCATTTTCATCATTAAATAAATCTAATGATATTTGTCTAGTCTTAAGTGAAGCTCTTCTTACAGGCTCAAATGATTTTCTATGAATCTTACATGGGCCAAATTTTTCTAGTGCTTCCATATGAAGCTTAGTTCCATATCCTTTATTATGCTTAAATCCATAATTAGGATATTTGATATCCATTTTATCCATATAATGATCTCTTGATACCTTAGCTAGAATTGATGCTGCAGCGATTGAGGCAGATAATGCATCACCATGAATAATTGATTTATTATTTTGTTTTAATTCACCAAGTGGCATTGCATCTATTAAGATATAATCTGGTTTAACCTTTAATCCTTCAATAGCTTCTAGCATTCCTTTTTTTGTTGCCTCATAAATATTGATTTCATCAATTGTTTTCTCATTTATAAAAACAACATTATAAGCAACTGCGTTTTTAACAATTATTTTATATAATTCTTCTCTTTTCTTTTCGGATAATTGCTTAGAATCATTAATTCCATCTATTCTTAAGAATGGTGGTAGAATACATGCAGCAACTACTACAGGTCCTGCAAGAGGTCCTCTTCCTGCTTCATCTACTCCACAAATAGCCTCAAAGCCATTATCATATAATTCTTCTTCATATTTATAAAGATTAATTTCTTTCTCCTGGCTTTTCATAGCTCATCCTTCCAATCTTTAAATCTCTTAATTCATTTAAAATAATTTTTTCAGCACGATCTAAATCAGGGATTCCACCCTTTAAAATACATCCTCTTTTTACTGCAATAATATCTAATAATTCATAGCTATCAGTTTCAATAGATTCTAAATTATATCTATTCATTAATAGACTTGGATAATTAGCCTTTAAATAATCTAATGATTTAACAACAATATCTTTTAAATCTAAGATATCATCTTTTATTGAACCACACATTGCAAGCTTTAAGCCTACTAGTTCATCTTCAAATTTAGGCCATAAAATACCTGGAGTATCTAATAGTTCTAATTCAGTTGAAACCTTAATCCAAGATTGGGTTTTAGTAACACCTGGCTTATCGCCAACATTTACTGCCTTTCTCTTAGCTAATTTATTAATTAGAGTAGATTTTCCTACATTAGGAATACCTAATATCATTGCCCTAATAGATGTCTTTTTTATACCTTTTGCTTCTCTTCTTTTAAATTCATCAGTTAATACAATTTTAGCATAAGGTATAATATTTTTAATATTATAACCAGTAATAGAATCAATATCTAAGGCCATAATATTATTCTTCTTATAATAACTAATCCATTCTTTTGTGATAGATTTATCAGCCATATCACTTTTATTTAATAATATAAGTCTTGGCTTGTTACCACAAATCTCATTTATAATAGGATTTGTTGATGAATATGGGATTCTAGCATCCTTTAATTCAATTACGATATCTACAAGCTTAACCATTTGGCTAATCTCTCTTTTAGCTTTAGCCATATGACCTGGATACCATTGAATATTAAATTGGTTTTCAGACATTAGAATCACCACCTTTTTTAATAAAATTTAATCTTATCTAATGGGAAAATACGCATTGTAACGCGACCAAAAATTTGTTTCTTATTAATATAACCAAAAGATCTAGAATCTTGGCTATTATCTCTATTATCACCTAGAACTAAATATTTATTCTTAGGTACCTTATATTCATAATAATCAGATTCTGTATCATCTGTTTTTCCAATAGATGAATTAATTCTTGTAAATTTATCATTACCGATAATTTCGACCTTGATACCATCTACATATAATGTATAATTTTCAGTATCATATTTAACTATGCTTCCTGGAGTTGCTACTACTCTTTTAATGTAGAATACATCATCAACAGGGAAATTCTCATTTCTAGCATCAAATACAATTACATCATCCTTTTTAGGAGATCCTGCCATATAATTTGTACAAATTACATTTTGACCAGTTTGAAATGTAGGGTTCATTGAATCGCCCCTTACTGTACATGGTGTAAAAATGAAAATCATTATAAATAATATTATCGCAAATACCTCAAAGATAAATGAGAAAATATCAGTTTTTTTATCAATCAGTATTAATATATCTCTCCATTCATTTTTTAATAAATGCATTATTAATACATATATTAGCATTCCTGTAAAATATAGGAATGAAATTCCTAAAGATAAATAAAATAATATTATTCCTAGACCCTCAAATATTCCAGCAAAGCTTCCAATAACCTTACCAAACATTTGAATTCTAGATAAATTAATTAAAGATATAATTAGAATAATTAATAGAATTGACGCAGAAATCAAATATTTAATTAATATTTTTTTCGCTCTTAATCCGTCAATACTATTAACTTCAATATTTGATAAAACCTCGTCATCATCGTACATTATTCATTAACTCCAAATATTTCTCTAAGTTTGTAATCATCAACTAAAATCTCTCTTGGCTTTGTACCACACTTAGGTGAAACAATTTGTTTTTCCTCAAGTAATTGTACAATACGCTGTGCACGGTTAAAGCCTAGACCGAAATTATTTTGAATAGCGTTAATTGAACAAGCATTACCTGCAACACAGAATTCTGCGATTGCGAATAATAGCTCATCATCTTCACCAGATGCATCCTTAGCACCACCAACTCCACTTCCAGATTGAGATCTAGAAATTGAAGCTCTTAGGTCATCATGTGTAAAGATATAATCAGGTTGGTATTTGTTACATAAATATTCACAAATAGAACCAATTTCAGCATCAGAGATATATGCTCCCTGAGCACGAACAGGTGCGTTATCATTCTTGATAAGCATATCACCTCTACCTAGTAAGCTTTCAGCACCAGTTTCATCTAGAATTGTAGATGAGTCTGTTGATGAAGCAACACGGAAGGCAATACGACATGGAATGTTAGCCTTAATTGTACCATTAACTACATCTACTGTAGGTCTTTGAGTTGCTAAAATAACATGCATACCTGCAGCTCTTGCCTTTTGAGCAAGTCTTACGATACAATCATTTACTTCTTGACCACATTGCATTACTAAATCATTGAACTCATCAACGATAATAACAATATATGGCATTGGCTCCATTGTAGGAATTGATTTTCTCTTTTCAAGATAATCAGAAATCTTTCTTACTCTATTTCTAGCTAATACATCATATCTTCTATCCATTTCAGCACAAGCCCACTTTAGTGCTTCTGCAGCTTCAGATGGATCATCAATAACTGGTGTAGCTAGATGTGGTAAATTTTCATAGAATGTTAATTCAACCTTCTTAGGGTCTACAAGAATTAACTTTAAATTCTCAGGTGAATTTTTAGCAAGTAATGATACTAAGATAGTATTAATACATACTGATTTACCTGATTGTGTAGCACCGGCAATTAGGGCATGTGGCATTGATGTAATATCTTGGAATACTGGTGTACCATCAATATTCTTACCAAGTGCTACCTTTAATGGCTTTCCATCATTGATAAATTCATCAGATAAGATATCACCAAATTTAACTACATCAGCCTTATCATTTGGTGCTTCAACACCAATTGTATTCTTTCCTGGAATAGGTGATAGGATACGAATTGATTTAACCTGTAGATTCATTTGTAGGTTATCTGTAATTTGATTAATCTTTTTAACATTAACACCAGGGGCAAGCATAATTTCATATAATGTGAAGGCAGGACCCTTTGTATAATTAATAACTTCTCCATCAATTGAGAATGATTTTAATGTTTCATTAATAATATTTTTCTTTTCTTCTAGCCATGCAGGATGCTTATCAGCTTCTGTCATAGAAGGTAAGAATAATTTTTTCCAAGGTACTTGATAATTCTTATATTTATCAAAATCAACCGCAACATCTGGCTTTCTTTCAGTCTTCTTAGTTGCCTCAGGCATAGATTGAGCCTGTGGTGCTGGTTGTGATGATGCCTGTGGCTTTTCAGCAACAGGAATCTTCTTACCATTATCAGATAATCTAATTGCTTCCTCAATAGATATATTTCTATCTACGGCAGGATTATTATAGGCAGGTGCCTTTTCTTCAAATTCAATATCAGGAACTGACATATCTGGCATATCACCAAATTCAAGATTTTCAGTAACCTCTGGCTTATTAAATGATAATTCAACATTATTTTCCTTTACAGGCTCACTTGAATTAACACCAGTTAGGAATGAAGGAACACTAACTCTTTCAGGGTTAGGCATTCTATTTTCAGGTCTATCAAATTTCTTTTGTTCAGCCTCTATTTCATCCATATCAATATTAATCTTAAATTCACTATCCTCATTAGAAACATCAACCTTTTCTAATTCATCAAGATCAGAATAGCTAGACATTAAACCCTCAAACATAGGAGCTGAATCTTTCTTCTCTTCCTCTTCCTTTGCATGGATTTGTTTTTCAGTTTCTTCTAAACGATCCTCATATCCACCACCGGCAAGTTCTCTAGCCTTTTCATTATTTAAGATTTCAAATTCATAATATTCAGTACCATATTTCTTAATAAGGTCTTCCTTAGACATATGCTTATCTTTTTCTTTTCTTGCATAATCGTAATCAAGAGCTAAATCTCTACTACCTGCGTTATCAATATAAGCCTGTCTATCTGCAACCCTTGAACCAAAGATTGGTGATGCAACCTTGCTTGGCTTAAATTCATTTGTTTTTCTTAAATGCTCATTTGGTCTATATACTTGTATAATTGAGAATTTTTCATCATCTTCAATTATTATTTCTTTTTTCTTTTTACCAAACATTAGTCGTTACCTCCAACCATCATTTTTTGATTAGAATCGTAAATAGATTCATATTTATTACTAGATTTAACTGAATAATGATAATTCATAAGCTTTAATTCTTCTTCCTTTTCATTATTTCCTTCTCCAGCAACCTCTTCCTTTAATTCATCAATTAATTCTTCAACATCAGAATCAATCTCAACTTCCTTGTTTAATACCTTCTTACTATAAATCTTATAAGTTTCTTCACCTACTACAGTAATAATTACTAAACAAAGCTTATCTAAAACTATAACCATCGTATTATCAATAATAGCTTTTCTAACCCAGACAACCGGATTAACTACATTAATAACCTTTTTGAAAATACCAAATCCTTTAGATACATCCTTAGTAACATTAAATGCCTTTGAATTAATAACTGTGGTTGTCTTTTGAGATAAATCAGTAATAAATGATACCTTTAATCTCTTTAATATCTTCAACCCTCTTCTATCTAATAATTCATTTACTCTTGTTTGAATATATCCTAAAAGGGCTACAACCTCATCAACTGTTAATTCCAATAATGGATATTTACTATTTGGATAAAAGCTTGCTGCTATACCATAAGCTAAATCCTTTGCTATTTTATAACAATGAGTAACTCTTCCTGTCTTACCTCTTAGCTTTTTATCCTTGTAAAACTTTTTAGCATCCATGATTAATTCCTTAACCTTTTTTTCAGATAAGGAATCATCTTCTGTTTTAATAATGTATTTTTTATCTCCTAATGATGCAACTACTAAAATTGCATAAATTAAGCATAGAATTATGATTCCAAAAAGAATTCCTATTATAAAGCTAATTATTGTATTAAAATCAAAATTGAATATCCAAAGCTTGAATAGTAGAAACATTTTTAGAACCTCCAACAAATTATATTATATAATAATATAAGTCAAATTTAAAGATATTGTAAAAAAATAAACCTTAATTGAAAAAAATTTAAGTTAATTATATAATTAATATTGGTGAAAAAAGATGTCTTATTTATGTATTTCTGATTTTGATGGAACCCTAATTAAAGGTGATAAAACTATATCTTTAATATCTTTAGATATTATTAATAAATTTATTAAAGAAAATAGCTTCATAATTATTAGTAATTCTTCTTTTAATGAATTATTAGAATTTAAAAATAAATATGATCTGAAAATCGATTTATTTTCAATCTCTGATTGTAAGCTTTTTATTAATAATCAATTAATTGAATATAAAATTGAAGCAAGAAAAATAAATACTTTAATTACTCTTTTTAAAGATTATATTTATACTGCATATAATGATAAAATTATTTATAATTTCCAAGAAAGATTATCTGTTTTATATCCTAAAAATTATGAATTAAAAGATAAATTTGATGATTCTTCTTCTATTAATATAGCTATAGATATAGCCAAAAAAGACGATTTACAAAGCTTTTTGTTGGCAAATGAATTATATGCTGATTTAATTGGAGAAGATAAAAATAGAGCCTTTTTCAGTGTTAAAATGGTAAATAAGGAAATGGCTTTTGATATCATTAAAAAATATTATGAAAATAAAAAAACTATAGGATTTTCTGATTCCTATAGTGATCTTAATATAATTAATAAATGTGATATAAAAGTTGCTGTAGAAAATGCTGATAATGATTTAAAGAAAATAGCTGATTATATCACTAAATCAAATAATGAAGATGGCGTTGCCATATTCTTAAATAATTTCTGCCATCTTTAATAAATAAATGGCATTAGATGTTTCTGATTTACCTTCTTTGATTATGTAATCAAAAAAAATCTTATCATCTTTATAATATTCATTAAAATGATAATTTATGATGCCTTTGGCATCTGTTATTTCTAAATCATGTGTTGATATTATAAATAATATTTTATTATCATTTAATTTATCAATTATTTTAAATGAGGCTTCTAATCTCTCATTTAAATTTGTACCCTTAAATATTTCATCAATTAGGACTAGACATGGTCCTTTTTTTATTGCCTCATTTATTTTTTTCATTCTTAATATTTCAGCATAGAATGTAGATATTCCTTCTTCTAGCATATCATTTGCTCTAAGTGATGTATAAATATCTAATCTTGAAGATTTAAATGATTTTGCAGGTATTAATCCATTAGCGTTATATAAAATTTGGGCAATACCTAGAGTTCTTAAAAATGTAGTTTTACCACTCATATTTGAGCCCGTAAGGATTATTCCTTGATTGATTGTTAGTGTATTAGCAACAGGATTTGATAATAATGGATGATATAAGTTATCAAATGTAATTTCATTATTATCATCTGGAATACAATATATATCATTATCAATTCCAATTATAGATAATGAAATCATTGCTTCTATATCAGAAATGATTTCAAATAATTCTTTTAATTCTGAATTATTTTTAACCTTTTTATTAAAGATTAATACAAGATAGAAATCTATTATAAATAATGAATTACCGATTATTTGGAATAATATATTTGATCTAAAAGATAATATATCAACTAAATTCTTGGCTGATTTTAGTTTAGGTAATAATGAAATTATTTTATTTTTATAATCATTTAAATATTCTGATTTATATTCATTTGAAATATATGAATTAGATATATCAATAAATGAATCAAATAAATTTTCATATAATGTAGCTTTTATATTAAATTGATTACATCTAATACAAAGCTTAGATAATATGAAATTAGATAATACAAATATTATTATTAAATATGGATTTAAACCTAATGTAAATATCAATATTAAATAAATAATTGTAGAAATAAATGATAATATTGGAACAAGAAATAAGAAATTAAATTTAATTTTATTGTTTAAGGTGCTTAAAATCTCTTCTGTATCAATTTTTGATGATTGGTTAGATATTTTATTTACCTGTGTTTCAATATCGATTGTTTTCTCATTTTTCGCAAGCTCTAATAAAGCTTCTGAATATTTTAAATCCTTAGGACTTCCATTCTTTAATAAATTAGCTAACTTTATTCTTCCTCTTTTAGTTCTACATATATTTAAATATTGAAATAAAGAATTTCTTCCAAATAAATCTAGGTCTAATTCTTTATAATCATCTTTAGATATAAAATCTATACCATTATCAAAGAATGTATTTAAATCATGAACTCTTCTTTTTTTATGTTTAGAATAAACATCCTTTTTAATATTTAAAAAAGCTAAATGATTATAATATTTATTTGTAAATAAAATAATAAATATAAATAACAATAAAGACACTCCTGAAAGAATACCATATAATAAATATTCTCTTAGTGAAAATAACATAATTAAAAAAACGACTACAGCTAGGGCAATTATTAATCTAATAATAGATGTAGCCAATGTTATTTTTTTATATTTATTAATTTCTTTTTCTAAATTATTTTCTTCTTTAAAATTTATCATAAAACCACCAAAAAAGGTAGAAACCTAAAGGTTCCTACCTAATTATACATTATCTTATTCAGCTTTTAAAGGCTCTAGTTTCCAAATGTCATCATTATATTGCTTCATAGTTCTATCTGTAGTGAAGAAGCCTGATTTAGCAGTATTAATAATAGACATACGTAACCATTTTTCTTGATCCTTATATAATTCATTAATCTTTTCTTGAGCTTTAATGTAAGAATCAAAATCTTTTAGAATGAAATAATTATCAGAATAAATTAGATTATTTCTAATATCAACGAATTCATTTCTATCTACTCTTTCAAAGAATCCATTAGTTAATTGATCAATAACTTGTTTGATTCTTGGATCGTTTTGATAGTAGCTCATTGGGTCATATCCACCATTCTTGTATGCATCTGTTACTTCTTTAGCATCCATACCGAAGATAACGATGTTATCATCACCAACTAAATCCTTAATTTCAACGTTAGCACCATCAAGTGTACCAATTGTGATTGCACCATTCATCATGAACTTCATGTTAGATGTTCCTGATGCTTCTTTTGATGCTGTAGAAATTTGCTCAGATACGTTTGCTGCTGGTATGATTGTTTCAGCATATGTAACATTGTAGTTAACAACGAATACTACCTTTAATAATTGATTTGTATCTTCATCATTATTAACCTTATCAGCAATTGTGTTGATTAGCTTAATAATCTTCTTTGCGAATGCATATCCTGGAGCTGATTTAGCACCAAAGATGAATGTATGTGGATGATAATTAGCTTTAAATTCAGGATCTGATTTTAAGCGATTATATACATACATGATATGTAGGGCATTCATTAATTGTCTCTTATATTCATGTAATCTCTTAACTTGTACATCAAAGATTGAATTTGTATCTAAAGATATACCTTGAGATTTGAAAATTTGATTAGCTAATGCTGCCTTTCTAGCATCCTTCATAGCTTTAAACTTAGCTTGAATCTTTTTATCATCAGCATATGGTAATAATTTAACTAATTCATTTTCAGGATCCTTAACCCAATCAGGACAAATCTTATTTAAGATCTTAACTAATTCTGGATTAATATGTAAGCACCATCTTCTATGAGTGATACCATTAGTCTTATTATTGAATTTACCAGGATAATAATCATTGAATACCTTCATTTCAATATTCTTTAAGATTTCAGTATGTAGGGCGGCAACACCATTTACACTAAATGAACCATGAATAGCCATATTAGCCATGTGTACTCTATTATCCTTTATAATTGCCATTTGGTATGCTTCATGAGAATTTGGACCGAACTTTTCAGCAAATTCTAATTGTAATCTTCTATTGATTTCTTCTGTAATTGTATAAATTCTTGGAAGTAAACTCTTAAAGATATGTATAGGCCATTTTTCTAATGCTTCAGCAAGAATTGTATGGTTTGTATATGCACAACAATTCTTTGTGATATTCCATGCATCATCCCACTCTAAATGCTCTTCATCAACTAGAATTCTCATTAATTCTGGTACGATTAAAGCTGGGTGAGTATCATTGATATGGAATACTACTTTATCAGCTAAATTAGTAACTGTACCAAATACTTTCTTATGATATCTAATGGCAGATATAACACCTGCAGATACAAAGAAATATTGTTGTTTTAATCTTAATACTTTACCTTCATCATTATCATCATTAGGATACAACATTGAAGATATTTCTCTTAAATTTCTATGATATGTGAATGCATCATTTTCAGGATATACATCAGCTGGTTCAGCACTCCAAAGTCTTAATGTAGATACAATCTTATTGTTATCACCAATAATAGGCATATCATATGGAACTGCCTTTACATATTCAGCATTTTTATGCTTAACACTTAATTGACCATTTTCAGTAGACATTTCAATATAACCATAGAATGGAATTTCTACTGCTGACTCTTCTTTTCTGATTTCCCAAACGTTTAAATCCTTTAACCAACGGTCAGGATGTTCAACCTGGTAACCATGTTTAATACCTTGTTCAAAGAAACCATAACGGTATCTAATACAGTTTCCGGCAACAGGTAAGCCTAAAGATGCAACTGAGTCCATGAAGCAGGCAGCAAGTCTACCTAAACCACCGTTTCCAAGACCAGCATCAGCCTCTGAATGCTCAACCTCATTAAGGTCAAGACCTAATTCATCAAAAGCCTTCTTAACAACTGGATATACCCCAGCGTTCATCAAGTTATTTGTAATCATTCTACCCATTAAAAATTCCATTGAGAAATAATAAACTCTTCTCGCTTTAGAATCTCTAATAAGCTGATTTGTTTTATGCCAATCTGCAGCAATATAGAATCTTAACATCTCACCTAAAACTACATATTTTTGGTAAGGTGTAGAATTTTCAAATTCTACTGCATAATTATTTTCAACATTTTGAATGAATGCCTTCTTGAATGTTTCGACATCATTAAAAACAGGATAATTCATAATATTTCCTCCTTATTATATAAAATAATTTACACCATTATTTTAACATAATAATTTTATATTTTTTTTGTAAAGCGTTTTACACCTATTTATTATTTATAATAAATATGCTTACTTCTTTTCTTTCTTTGTTGTAGAAGTCTTCTTAGTTGTTGTCTTCTTAGCAGGTGCCTTCTTTACTGGCTTTTCCTCTACCTTAGGTTCTTCTTTAACTTCAGGCTCATTAAATCTAGATTGTAAGAATACAATTCCTAGAGGTGGAATAGTCATTAAGATTGATTTAGGCTGGTTATCCTGCCAATAATCTTCTACCTTTAATGGATATGGATTAATTCTATTTGAACCACCATAAATATCTCTATCAGAGTTCATGATTTCTTCATAATAATCACAATCCTTAACACCAATACGATAATTATCATATGTATTTGGTGTACAGTTCATAACAACAACAATATGATTCTTCCAATCATTAGCATATCTTACAAATACATATAATGATTGATCACAGTTATCTGCTTGAATCCATTCAAAGCCTTCAGGATTAAATTCCTTTTCCCAGAAAGGCTTTAGGTTTTTATACATTGTAGTTATTTCTTTTACATATCTAAATGATGCATCATGATTAGGGTATTGTAAAATATTCCAAGGTAATTCTTTTTCATAATGCCATTCATCATATGATGCAAGCTCGTTACCCATGAATAATAATTTCTTTCCTGGGTGGGCAATTAAATATCCGATTAATAATCTATAGTTAGCGAATTTTTGCCATTCATCACCTGGCATTTTATTTAAAAGTGAACCCTTCATGTGAACAATTTCATCATGGCTTAAAGGAAGACAGAATTGTTCATTATAATAATATGCCATAGAGAATGTTAATTGATAATGATGATATTTTCTATAAACTGGATCTAGCTTGAAATATTTTAATGTATCATTCATCCAACCCATATCCCATTTATAATTAAATCCTAAGCCACCAATTCCTGCTGGCTTTGTTACATTAGGGAAGCTTGTAGAATCTTCTGCCATTAATAATACTCTATCATCTTTAGCGAAAATATGAGATGATAAATCTCTTAAAAATTGACAAGAGCCTTCGTTAACACCACGATTAACATTACCTAGCCAATAAATTAAATTACCAACAGCATCTACTCTAAAACCATCAATATGGTAATAATTCATATAGAATAAGGCATTTGAATATAAAAATGATCTAGTGATTCCTTTACCTAAATCTAGATTTACTGTACCCCATTCTTTATTTTCTCTATCTTCTTCTTTTTGGTATTCATATAAAAATGTTCCATCTAGCATATAAAGACCATGAGCGTCTTTACAAATATGTCCTGGTACCCAGTCCATGATAACACCAATTCCGTTTTGATGTAGCTGGTCAACAAACCACATAAAATCTTTTGGTACACCATATCTTGGAGTGATTGCGTAATAACCAGTTCCTTGGTAACCCCATGACATATCTAGTGGATGTTCATAAACAGGCATTACCTCTACGTGAGTGTATCCAAAATCTTTTAAATAATCTATAAGCATTGGGGCAACTTCATTAAACATATTGAATTCGCCATCTGGTTTTCTCTTCCAAGAACCCATATGCATTTCATATATTAATAAAGGCTTATCATATGTCTTTGGATGAGTATACATCCATACATCATCATTCCATTTATAGCCATCAATATCATATACCTTTGAATCTTGACAAGGTCTAATTTGTGAATAGAATGCATAAGGATCTGCCTTATATATTCTTTGGCCATCATGAGTATCAATTAAATATTTATATCTTTGCCACTCATAGTCACCTTCTAGGTATGCATACCATACACCCTTTTCATCAACACAATATAATTCTTGTTGATTTTCTGCAAAGCCGTTCCATTCGCCAACTAGTTGTACCCTTTTAGCGTTTGGAGCGTATAATGCGAATTCACAGGCGATATTTTTTCCTTTTTCATCCTTAACAAGGTGGGCACCAAATACTTCATAAGCATTTAAACACTTACCTTGATCATAATAATAAAGAAAATCTGGATTAATTTTTTGTCTAACAGACATATAAGTCACCCCTCTAATTTTAATCGAAACACTATATTTTTATTATACAATAAAAAAAATATAGAAACAATAATATTATTATTGTTAATAAAAAGAAAAACGGAGTATCAATAATTGATACCCCGTTTATGCTACTTTTTACTATAGTGAAACTTCGCCGTCATTAAATTTAACAACAGTGGCAGGAACATTTTTGTTCCAATCTTCTCCCTTAGTAATACGATTCCACAAAGATTTTACATACATAATTTGAATAGTTGTTAATGCACTACATTCAGCGAATGCTTCTTTATCAAACTTCTTTATTGCAGAATTGAATTTAACACTTGTTAAACCTATACAACCATAGAATGCACGCTCACCAACATTTTCAACAATTGCTGATGAAGCATCAAATGCTGTTAATTTTACGCATCCATAGAATGCATATTGGCCTATATTTTTAAGACTTGATCCAGAAGATATTGTAACTGTTTTTAAAACATCCCAGCCTGCAAATACATAATCATTTAAAGTTACTAAATTTGTAGGTAATGTAATAGATGTTAACTTACTATATTTCTTTCCATTATGTAAAACTGTTCCACTTGCATCTAAGAAATATACATTTGTAGCATCCATCATTGGATTTGCATCTGCATTACCAAATATTAGATTACACCAATCAGCGACTGTTCCATTATAATAGAAATCAGTTATGCCACATCCTAAGAACGCATCAAGACCAAATCCAGTAACATTGCTGTCGACTGTGACTGTCTCTAAGCATTCAAAGCCAGTAAATTTATATAATGAAATAGGACCATTATAGTTTTCTACTACTAAATCAGTTAAAAGACTATATTTCTTATTGTTATATTCAACACTTCCATTTTCATCTAACAAATAGAATTCAGATGCATAATACATTGGATTTGTTTCACCAGTTTTAAAACCAATATTTAACCAGTCTTCAATTGTTCCATCATAATATACTTTCTCTAAACTAGCACAATCCTTAAATGCATCTTTTCCAATTGTTTTTATAGTTGCTGGAAGTAATATTGTTTTTAGATTTTCACATAACGAGAATTTAAATTCAGGAATTTCAGTAACTTTTTCTGGAATTATTGCATTTTCTACAGTTGAAGGTTCTGATATATCAAAATTAAAATCAGGATCTTGCTTGTAACATGGCCACATATATATATCTTCTAACTCTGATGTATCAATTTCAGTAATAATTCTAAAAAAGCGTATATCCTCCCAATAATCAAATAACTTACCAAATAATTCAGTTGTTGGATTTGCTAAAGGAATATTATTCATTTTTGAAGTATAATATGTCGGATTCGCATCGTTTTTAACACCATCTGGCATCCAATATTCAATCTTAAAATAATCCCATTTAGCATGCATTGACATAGTATTTCCTACTTCAATTGTACAATACTCATCATTTGTTATTAGTTCATTACGGAAATTATACCAACCTAAGAATTCAATATCAGAAATAGCTTTTGCTACAACTGTGATTTTTTCGCCATAGTAAAAATCAGTTGTAAGGCTACTTTCCCAAACTGTATGATTCTTAACCATTATTTCGCCTAATTCATCATTATTAACATCCATTTCTATTGTGTATTTTTTTATTGTAAATCTACATTCTAGTTTAACATCTCTATCAAATAAATAATAATTAAAACTTGGTTTTGCAGAAACTAAATTATCATTTTCATACCATCCATCAAATTCATAATACTCATTTGAATCTAATTCAGAAGTTAAAGGTGCTGAAGCATTCCATTTATGAAAACCAGTTACTGAACCAGAACCATATTTTTCTGGTAATTCATCATAACGATCTATAACAAAACCATTAACTTCATTATATGCCACATATTCAATATCTATAATTGCTTCTTCTACATAATGAGCAGTAATTGAAACATTATATCCAAAATCAATTTCATCTAAATTAACTAATGCATTACCTTCTGCGTCAAAAATTAATGTATTATTATATAACCAACCATCAAATCTATAATTATCTTTAACAATATCAAAAACAAATTGATCTACTGAAATCTTATCAGTTTTAAATGATTCTATTTTTCCATTAGAAGCACTTTCTCCACCATAAGTATCAATAGTTACAAAATAATTAAATGGAGTAGCCATAAATTTAGCCGTATAAACTACATCTTCTGTAACCTCACCAAGGGCTGGAGACCAACCTCTAAAGTTATATTTAGCATCTTCAGTTGGTTCCATTGTAGGAGTTTTGCCAGTATATACTGCCATTTCTCCTTCAGTAGCTTCATATGCATCAATTAATGATTCATCTTCATATTGGAATACAACAATATATTTTTCTAAATCAAAAGATCTATAACTCGCTGTATATGTAGTATCACCAGTAACTTCTTCTAAAGCTCTATCCCAACCAGTAAATAAAAACTTATTCGTATCATCATGTGGTTTTGTTGGAGTTTCACCTAAATATTTAGGCTTTTCTCCTTCTTTAACTGTTACTTCATCTAACACAGAACCATCATAATTTTTAAATGTTACCCTATATTCTTGTTTCAAATTTCTTGAATAATAAGCTGTATAAATTGTATCTTCAGTTGCCTTTTCTAGTTTAGGCCACCATTCAGAAAATGTATAAGTATAATCCTCATCAGGCTTTCTTGTAGGCTCATCTAACGGATATGATGGCATTTCGCCTTTTTTAACATTTTCAGAATATAATACTGATCCATCATAATCAGTAAACATTATCTTAAATTCTTTTTTGCCTCCACATGATGACATAAATGTAACCATGACAAGCATAAAGACAAAAGATAAAATTAAACTAATTTTTTTCATTTCTCCCCATCCCCTTAATGATTAAATTAATTCCAGATATGATTTTATCATATTTTTTTTATTTTTTAAATATAAAAAGGAGGCCAGCTTAACTGTCCTCCTTGACATGTACAAATATTAATCTAATTTAGGTAACATACCTTTATATTTAGATTCTGTTGAATTCTTAAGTGGTGTTTCCTTTTGGCTCATTGCTACCATAGATTTAGCCTTGTTAGGTGATGTGATTGTACCAGCACCTGAAACGCAGCCCATTGGACATGCCATACCTTCAAGTAGGTAACCATCATATTTACCATCTACTGCATCTTTTAACATCTTTCTACAGTTATCAAGGCCTTGAGCAGCAAATACTTTAATTTCTCTATCTGGTGCAATCTTCTCACATGCGTTAACAACAGCTTGAGCAACTCCACCCATTACAGCGAATCCTCTAGCATCAGCTGATGTTTCATTCTTTAATTCAGTAGCCTTAAGCTTAGTGAAGTCAACATCTTTAGCAATGAACATACCATTTAATTCCTCAAATGTTAATACAAAATCAACATCTGATCTAACAGATGCTCTTGAAGCTTCAAGCTTCTTTGCAGCACATGGTCCTACGAATACTATCTTACAACCAGGATGCATTTTCTTAACTAATCTTGCTGTATATACCATTGGTGTTAATGCCATTGAAATATTTTCTTTATATTCAGGGTATTCCATCTTTGCCATCTTACTCCATGCAGGGCAGCATGATGTAGCCATAAATCTTAATTTATTAGGAACATTCTTTAAATAATCTTCTGCTTCTTCGATTGTACATAGGTCAGCACCAATAGATACTTCATATACACCATCAAAGCCAATCTTTGAGAAAGCATCTTCCATAGTCTTTAAATTAACCTTAGCACCATATTGACCCATAATAGCTGGAGCTACTATAGCGTAAATTGGTTGCTCTGACTTAATTGTTTGAATAACCTGGAAGATTTGAGATTTATCTGCAATTGCACCAAATGGACAGTTAACCATACACATACCACAAGATACACACTTATCATAATTAATTTTTGCCTTACCTGTTTCAGGATCAGATTCAATTGCGTGCATACCACAAGCTGCAGCACATGGACGCTCTCTTTTAATTATTGCATGATATGGACATACATTTAAGCATCTTCCACATTTAATACATTTATCTTGATCAATTACAGATTTACCATGATCGAAAGAAATTGCTTCCTTTGGACATACATTTTGACATGGGTGAGCTAAGCATCCCTCACAAGCATTTGTAATGAATATTGATTCAACAGGACAAGCATTACATGCAAAATCGATGATATTAATTAATGGAGCCTCATAGAATCTTTCAGTCTTAACTGCTTCTTCAATTCCTTTAGAAATAGGCTCATGGTTTTTCTCATCTCTTGATGGTAAACCAATCGCAAGTCTTAATCTTTCAGCTACGATGGCTCTCTCTAGGAAAATAGAGCTTCTACCTACTGACTTCTCACAAATCTTATATGGTAATTCCTCTATTCTTTTATAATCTCCGCCTTCATAGGCAAGTCTTGCAACCTCTTCGAATACCTTTCTTCTTATCGTATTAATCTTTTGATATTGATCTAACATATTTTAACCCCTTATTTTATTTATTCTCTTCATCTTCTTCAAAATATTTTTGAACAGATGGTCCAATATTCTTATCAATAGTTTCGTTGATTTTATTCATTGACTCAACTAATCTATTTATCTTAGCCATGTTTTCATCATAGTTTTTCTTAAGAACTCTTCTTTTCTTAAAGATACTACCTTCAACAAGCTCAGGAGGTGTCATATTAAAGAAATCTACACATTTCTCACTGAATTCAATAATTGAATCAACAAAATCTAATTTGTTATTTAATAGGAATACAAATCTTTCATACTGATTCAATGCTCTAATTAAATTAGAAGAAAAATCAGTTAAATAATGCTCTAAGCCAAGCTTCTTAGTTAATTCAACATTGATTCTAGCAACTAAATTAACATTTTCTTTGTACACTATCATTTTTTTATTAATTTCTTCATTTTCTAATTTTAATTCTTCTTCAGTCATAATAACAATTAAATTAATAAAAATTAATTTACTCCTCTTTTTAATTATACTTTAAAAAATAATAAATATAAATATTTATTTTTCTCTATGTAATGTAATACGTTTTCCT
>CAMJFY010000019.1 GCA_946405105.1 uncultured Caryophanales bacterium | reverse complement strand
TGTTAGAGTTTCTCCTGATGAAGAAACTATCTGGTTAACTCAACAAGAAATTGCAATTTTATTTGACACAAGTATACCAAATATTAGTATTCATATTAATAAAATTTATGAAGAAAAAGAACTCGATTTTTCTCCAACTATTAAAGATTATTTAACAGTTCAAATTGAAGGAGATAGAAAAATAAAACGAACAATAAGATATTATAATTTAGATGTTATTTTATCTGTTGGATATAGAGTTAATTCAAAGCGAGGAATAGAATTTAGAAGATGGGCTAATAATGTATTAAAGAATTATTTAATAAAAGGATATTCTATTAATACTAAAAGATGTTTAGAACATAGTGACATAATTTTAAAACTTAATAACGATGTTAATTTTTTAATTAATCAGGTTTCATCAAATACAAATGAAATAAAAGAGATTAAACAAAAATTAGATATAGTAATGGATAATTTTATTGATCCTAATACGTATAAGCATTATCTAATTAAAGAAGGTGAAAAGCTTGAAGCTGATATAGCTTATCAATCAATATATAAATTAGCTAAATCATCCATTTATATAATTGACGATTATATAGATGTAAAAACATTACAACTATTAAAATGCTGTAATCCCAACATAAATATTGTTATATTTAGTGACAATAAAGCTAAGAATAATCTAAATTCTAATTATATTAATGATTTTATAAATGATACCAAATTCAATATATCCTTTAAAAGAAACAATAAAATATTTCATTCAAGATACATAATAATTGATTATAAAACAGATAATGAAATAATTTATTTATCTGGTGGTTCTATAAAGGATGGAGGAAATAAAATAAATACAATAATAAAGGTTGAAGATAAAGAATTATATCATCCATCAATTGATAAAGCATTAAATAATAATATATTAGAATTTAAAAAAATATAAAATTTCCAATAATCTTATCATTTTATTTGTTATATAAATAGAAGTTCGGTTTTAATCATTATTGAAGATTTATAAAAAATGGAGTAAAATATTATTAATAAATTCACTTTTAAAAATATCATAAGGAGTTACGTTATATGAAAAAGACAATAGCTATTTCCGGTATTAACTTTATTGGCTTATCAATGGCCTGCCTTTTATCACAGAAGAACAAGGTATTTATTACCTCTACAAGTGATATGAAGATTGAAAAAATTAATAATAGAGAATCAACAATAAAGGATGATTTAATTACTGAATTTTTTGAAACTAAGGAATTAGATTTAACGGCTACAAAGGATGATGTCCTAGCCTATAGTAATGCTGATTATATTATTGTTTCTAACACCTCTTATTATGATAGAAAAACAAATTTTTTTGATACAGGTAAAGTTGAAAGAACAATTGAGACAATTACTAAAATTAATCCAAATGCCTTAATTATTATTAAATCTACAATTCCAGTTGGCTTTACTGAAAGAATGAGAGAAAAATATAATAATAAAAATGTTATTGTATCTCCATTATTCGGAAGAGAATCAAGTGCCTTATATGAAAACCTACATCCTTCAAGAATAGTAGTAGGATGTCCAAAGGATGACAAGGAATTATTAAAAAAGGCAGAAGAATTTGTGAAGGTATTAACAAATTGTATTATAGATAAAAAGGCTCCTGTTATTTATACTGGATTAACGGAGGCTGAAGCTATTAAGCTCTTCACAAATACATACCTTGCGATGAGAGTTGCATATTTCAATGAATTAGATACTTATTCCAAGGTTAAAGGTTTAGATACTATTGATATTATTAATGGTGTTTGCTATGACCCAAGAATTGGGGATTTCTATAATAACCCATCATTTGGCTATGGTGGTTCAAGCTTACCTAATGACGCAATGCAATTAAAGGCAAACTTTGAAGAAATCCCAGAAGGATTAATAAGTGCTATTCCAAAATCTAATCACATTAGAAAAGATTTTATCGCAGAAGATGTTTACGAATATGGTAAGAAGAATGTACCATTCGGTGAACCAACAATTGGTGTATATAGATTATTAATGAAGAAGAATTCTGATAACTTTAATTTGTCATCAACAAAAAGTGTTATGACAAGACTTGCTAAAAAGGGTTTAAGAGTTGTAATCTATGAGCCAACATTATATTCAGATTCATTTGAAGGATATGAGGTTATCGCATCCTTAGATGAATTCTTAACTATTACCGATGTTATCATCGCCAATAGATATGATCAATGTCTTGATGATGCAGCTGATAAGGTATACACTAGAGATTTATTTAACAGAGACTAATTAGTTTACGATTTAAGAATTAAAGAAATAACAGTAGGGATATGTTTTTTAGGCTGTCCCTACTGTTTTCTTTATTTTCATGAAATGTAGTTTTATTGCAAAAAAGTGCTAATTATTATAAAATAATAATATATAAGCACGATTAATAAAATTTATATTGTATTAGAAATAGGTGGTTTTTATGATTAAGCAATTTAGAGATAATATGGATTTAATGTTAGATCTAGTAAGAAAAATTCTAAACTTAAATCCAAAGGATAAGGTTCAATTTAATGTCTTAAATGAGACATTTGATGAAGAATTTTCTAGCTCATCATATGTTGATGATAAGCTAATAAATAAAATGGATTCAATCTCAAAGAAGGCTCCAAAATATTATTATCCTTCAGCATTATTTTTATTCTTTAGAGATTCTTTTGAATATTTAATTAAATATGAAGATAGATTCCAAGAAATAAGAAATAAGCTAGAAAAGAATAAGGATGTATATGAGGTTATAAATAATTTAAAGGATGATATGTGGCCATTCCATCCTTTCTTTCAGGAAGCAATTGTCTTATTTTCAGTTTTAATAGATTCTGATAATTTTTCAACAGGCTTAAACCCAGATTTTGTAATAGAAGAGCTTGTAAGACAAAATGCATTTTATGATGATGAGGGAGATGTTGTCCCTTATGAGCTTCCAATGTTTTTAGCTAGAATGGATGATTATTTTATCTATACAGTAGAAACATTAAATGACCTAAAGAATTTCAGTGATAGAAATCCATCATTCCACCAAATTTGCGAAATCAAAACAGTATTAAACCAAAGATTTAAAATATTCGAGCTAGGCTTTATGTCTAGATATACCACACTATATCAATTCGCTTTAATGCAATATGATAAGATTAATAAAATATTACAAGATACTTCAGCAAGTATTTTTGATAAGGAGCTAGGTGCTCAATATAAGCATATCAAGAATAAGATTGATAGCTTTGAATTTAAAATTAAAACAATTAAGAGATTAGATGATCTAGATACAATAAATGATGAGGTTAATGACCTATATAATGTATCAGTAGAAAGATATAACGAATATGTAGATTTCGTTTCTGTTATGTATAGTGAGGTTCCTGAATCTTTTAATGATTTAACATACGCTATTACAGGAACAGATGAAGGAACTATTAATTATTTATATCAATTAATTGATGAACAAATTACTAAAATTGAATATAAATATGAGGAAAGAAAGAGATTATCTGAGGTTAGAGATTTATCTACTAAGATTAAAAACTTTAATGAATTCCTTATTGGTTTAAAAGATGAAATTGGAAATCAAGAAGAAATTACAAAGAAGAAGATAGGTAATTTCACTTGTAAGAGTGATGCAGAATTCTTATATAAGAGATTAATTAAACAAAAAGAAAATTACCTAAAGCATGTTAAGGTATTTGATTATATCGCAATGACATCAGGATTAACTGATGTTCCATTTAAAATCTATACCAGATTAGATTTCCAAAATATTGCTAAGGATATTAGAGAAATTGAAAGATTTTTAATATTTGTATCTGAAAGTGTTCTTCCAGAAAATAAGAAGGCATTAGATACTGATATTGAAAACGAAGGTAGAACAATTGATTTATTTGGTAAGAATGTTAAGGTTGCCCTAATGAATGAAGATTATAGTGAAATCTCATTTGATGATGACCTAAAATCTCATACATTTAATATCCATGATTATTCAGCTTATCATAAGTTAGTTGACTTCGCAGTAGATGTAAGAAGACAGCCAGTATTCCAGGATTATGGTGATATTAGTGAATATCCTTATTTTAAGCCTTTTAAATACCAGGTTGAATCAGTAAGAACAATGCTTGGAAAATTTGAAGGAAGAGGCGTTTTTGGCGATCAGGTTGGACTTGGTAAGACTTTAGAGGCTTTAATGACAGCTGATGTAATGTTTAGATGTGCAACAATTAAAAATTGTGTTATTGTAACAACTAAATCAACAATACATCAATGGAGAAATGAATGTAATACTAAATTCCGTCATGAAGATGGCTCTCCAATGTTTGAAGTATATCCTAAGCATGATTCATATTCATTCATTGACCTAATCCAAGAATTAAAGAAGGATAAGGCTGCAAAGAATCAAAATGCCCTAAAGGTATATTTAGTATCAACTGAACAAATTAAATCAAATTCAACACTAGAATATATTAAAGAATCTAGTAAATATTTTGAATTAAAGAATTCAGTTTATAATCCATCTCCTGAGGTTCCAAATGATATTGATGTTACTGACATGGATATCAATAAGATAATGTCTGTTAAATATCTAGATATTATTAAAAAGAGATTACCTAAGGAGCTATCAAGAAAGATAAAGGAATCACTTGTCCTAAATGAGGATTATCAAAAGCTAACATCATTTAATGTATATGGTTTCTTTACATATGATTTTGATGAACAAAAGAAAAAATTCTATCCAACTAATGATAGAATAACTTCAATGAAAAATGAAAATGGTTATGTCTTACAGCATGAAAAGGAGCTTCTTCAAAAATATACTAAATGCTTAGCTAAGATTGAAGAAAGAAGAGCCTTAGTTATCAAGATGGTAAATGATATGAGCCAAAATGATAAGCTAGCTGAAGAAAGATTAATTGATTTATTGATTTTTGACGAGGTACAAGACTTATTAATAGATTTCAATAAAAAAGGCAATAAAGAAGAAATTTTACAGGAATTTATCGCAAATATTCAAAAGAAATATTGTATCCTAATTTCTGCCACACCTATTAGAAATGACCTATCAGATATTTTCAATTTATTATATATGGTAGATAAGAATAGATTAGGTGAAAATAAAGAAATGGCAGAAGCTAAATTTTATAATGCCTACTGTGGTGGAGCTAGAAGCTTATCAGAGATGGCTGAATCTAATGAAGCATCTAAGAAATTTAGTAAGCTTAATGGTCTAATTAATTCAATGTTTACTAGAAAGAGATTATATGATAAGGACGTTATTGAATCTATTAGAAGACATTCAGCAACTGAAGAAGAAATTATACAAGCTAATCTTCATCATAGAGATGATTATGGTGGACAAGCATTCATTAGGCTTGTAAGTGCGATTAGAAAAGCACCAGAAATGGCTGAGATGAATGAAGAAGAGCTTGAGACATTTATTACTAAATTTATTACTCCATTATTCCCTAAGAGAAATATTAATAATGATATATTAAAGGATGCCTTTATGAATATGGCATCACTTGTAGATCAATCAGTTAGAATTTGTACTAAGAGATTAGAATATCAAATGAGAATGAAGCTTGATCTATTTAATGTATATGATAAATTCATTGAAAATTATCGTATTATTCTAAAGGCAGAAGAAACTAATGATTTAGGTGATATTTATCAAAAGGCAGTTGTTACATGTGACCTATTATGTTCATACATTAATAGAGGACTTCTTGCCTTCTATAGAAGCTTCCATAATTATTCGACTGTATTCATGTCTGATTTTATTGACTGGAGACGTCCTAGAAAGATGGGCGAGGCTATAGATTTAGAAGAAGATAATAATAAGCTTGATATTTTAACATCTTTATTAACTATTAATGATGAAAAGTTTACTAGATTTAATATATCTAAGAATAATTTATTATTCATGGAAACAGCTAAGACATTAATTTATGAAAGAAAGCCTGAGCTAAGAGCTAAGCTTTATAGAAATATTAAGGATACTAAGAATGTATTTAATAAAACTAGAAGAGTATATATGAATTTATATTTAGCTGAAGAAGATAATTATACATTCGAAGACTTTATCCATTTCGGTTATTTCCCTAAGGGTAAATGCCAAAACCAAATGAAGGAATATATGACTGATATTTCTTCAAAGCCTTTAAATGAATTAACATATGAGGAAAAGAGATTGTTGGAATCTTATACCCTAAATGGTTCATTAAAGAAGGCAGAAGTAGGAGATACATTTAAGGAATTAAATTATAATTGGTTTACTGAATTTACATCTGAAAATGAAAACTGGAATTCATTGTATTTCATTGATAAAACAATGGTTGCGGGAACAGATTTCAATGCGGCAAACCTATTAATTATCGGTCAGCTAGATAAACAAAATGGTGACTATATGGATCCATTAGAGCTTGAACAGCTAATTGGTAGAATTTCAAGAATGGGTCAAACAGAAACATGTCTAGTATTAACCTGCTTAACAAATGGTGATGGAAATATTGATCATGTATTTAATAGAGAATATTACAATATATTAACTGATGAAGAAGGATTTGACTTATATGGTGTATGTCAAACAGAGGTAGATTTCGTAATGCCAGTTATTATGGCAGTATCACAAAAGCTATTCTCAAAAGAATCATCATATAAAAAATCTGATAATCCTAATTTAGAAAATAATACTAAGGATTTTGTGGCAGTATATCATAATGATTATATTGAATTCAATGCCAAGAGATTCCCTGATATTGTAAGATACGCTCTTGATAATAATGATAAGATTGATGTTTATTACCATAATACTATCTTAAAGCCACTTGATGCCATAAAGAGTATGATTAGATTATATTCTAAGGTATTAAGAAATGACGTTAAAGATTTAGGATAGGAAGTGATTTTAATGAATCTTGAATATGCAAATGATTTAATAAATTACGCATCAAATATTGGTATTTTAGAAAAGAATGATAATAATGGTTATATTTTAAATGATTCAGAATATCATTTTGATTTTGAAAATATTAATAATAAAGAAAATGAAATATTAATAAATGAATTAAGATCAAATCTTCCTATTACTGAAGTAATTGATTTAGTTAGAGAAGCAGTATTACTTGGTATTGTTACTGATGTTAGTAGTGAAAATAAATTAACTGATTTTCTTTCATTAAAGGATTATATTAGTATAATCAATCAAACTCACTTTTTATTTAAAATAAATAGTGAAGCATTTGATGATACTATTTATAAGGTTACATTTGATAAGCGTAAGCATGATATTAAAAGAAAAATTGAATACGCAAGCCGTACATCTCAATTTGTAGATACATTAATGAAGAGAATAATGGCTAAATATAATATCTTATTAGTTAGAAAGGCGGATTTTAAAACTGATAAATATCCTGAATTAAAGGAATCAGATTATTATGAAGCTAAATTTAGTCACATTCTAGACACTGAAAGTGAAACAGATTCTATTCAAAATGAGATTAAGGTTATGATTAATTATAAAGATAATTTCAATAATCAAACCCTAAGTGAAAATGTTATTGATGATATCTTTATTAATCTATCTAAAAATGAAATTACATATGGTTTTTATAATATAGGTCAAAGTGAGGCAGAGCCAGTTTATGATGCCATAAACGAGGATGTAGAGCCACAAGATATTGATTCATTGCTAAGAATTAGAAATTTAATTTCTTCACCAGAGGTTAAATTCAATATTTTTGAAACATTAAGAAAAAATAAAAATACTAATTTAGCTAAGTTAATTGATAAGAGAGAAGAAAACCTATATGAAACAAAATCATTAGAGCCTAAAATTGAATTTACTGTTACACCTTTATCTATTTATTGTAATCACATTGTAGAGAAAAAATGTGTATATGAGATAGTTAGTAAAAATCCTTATTATAAGGATTATCCATTACAATATGAAATCTCATATAACCCAGCAAACCTAGAAGATATATCATTTGAGGTTGATATTGATGGTATTACAGAAAAGGTAAAAGATGAAGAATTAATTTTAGCATTTGATGATGCCCCAACAAGAGGCATACCAACTCCAAGAATCACAATTAAGAGCTGTGCAGTAATGCTTTATGGATTTAATGAAAGATTTAATGATGATATTTATAAGGATGTATATTTCTTAAAGGATTCATTAGTTAAATTAATTAATCATAGAGTAGAACCATTTGACGGAAATCTAGATAATGATACTTACCTAAAGAGCCAAATCGTTAAGGGTGAAATTACTGGTAATTATTATTATATTGGTGACGCAGTTGAAATGTCTGCCAACGATATTTTAGGCGCAGCAGTATTAGAAGATAATAGTAAGCATTATGTTGCGAAAACATATGCTAGAGCATGTCAAACATGTAATCATCCTTTCGGAGCAACAGAAGAGGTTTGGAAGATGTATACAGACTCTCATTTAATTGTTAATAAAGAGGGTAATGTATCATGTTGTGAATATTGTAGTAACGAAGATGATAACGAAAAATATAATAATGGATATTCAATCTTATATTCAAAAGGACAAAAGAAATATTTCTTAGATAATCTTAAAGATTTAAGAGTAACTGATAGATGTATTTCATGTGAGAATAAAAGAGATTCATTATTATTCGTTGATGTTAACATGAAAACTCATTTACCAGATTTATGTGTATCATGTAGAAGGTATTATTGTCCTTCCCACATTGATTCAAAAACTAGAGTATGCATAAATTGTTCAAAGAACGTCCCTGCAAGGGATATTAATCAATTAGATCCTAAGCTACGAACATTAGCTAGAATGAATATTCAAGCTAAGGATATGTTTAAGAGAAAGCTATCATATTATTTTAATGATGAATGGAATGCCTTATGGATTTATTCAGAAGCTAAAAATAGTATGACAACTTATTATCTAATAACAGATGATAAGAAAAAATTTATGCATTTAGAAAAAGTATTTAAGATAAAGAGGTGATAAAATATGGCTTTATATGACAACGTCGATAGTTCCATAAAAAAGCGTAAACAAAAACTTAATAATAGCCATATTAGAAACCTTAAGATTATGAATATCTTAAATGCTTTAGTAATGGCTTTACTTATATTAATAGATATATTCTTATTAATTAAGGGTATTTTTACAGGTATGCCAGTGGCAGTAACTGTATTATTAATTTTATTTGTTGTTTGTCAGGTTATCTCACTTACAATATTTGCGGTAAAGAGATTCTCTAGAGCAAGTATGGTAACTAAGGTTGGAATAGTGATTATATGCTTCTTGCCTATAATTCCTTATTTCATGTACCTATCAATAGGAAATAATGTATATATTGCCTGTGTACTTGCAAGAATTATATGTCTTGCAGCACTTGCTATGTTATTATTTAATACTAAAACAACAAATGATAGAAGAACATTTGGTGTTAAAGGTGTTCCTCTTGCAATAGCATCTGGATTTGCCTTATTAACAATACTTTATATTGTAGCTTCAACTACAAATAGAAAAATTATTTATCAATATGATAATTTATATGGTGGCTATGTTGTTAATGATGTTTTATCTGGTAAAGGTAATGTAGTCATTAAAAATGATACAGTAGCTATTTCAGGTAATTCACTTAAAAATGTTAGTGGTAATTTAGTTATTCCTAAGAATGTTAAATATATTTCTAGTGATGCATTTGTTAATTCTAAGGTTACATCATTAACTATTTATTCATCTAATATCGAGCTAATGGATGCAGTAAATAATTCAAATATTGATTTTATTTATTTAGAAGCTGATGAAACTAAGCTAGATGTAGAAAATTTAACAAGAGAGATTGATATTATTACTGACAGAAAAGTAGTAGATAAATATAGAGAAACATATAGAAAATATGATTATTTATTCGTTCCAGAGGTATCTGGCAATGAATATTATGTATGCTATAACGGCACAACATTACCAGTTTATATTTATACAAAGGAAATGAATTTAACAGAACCAGAAAAATCATCTTTACCTGCTTATGTAGGTGGAAGAAGTATTTTATATGATGGATATTATATTTCAAATGAAGAAATAAGCTTCCCTCATAAGGTTGATTCTAACACTAAGATTTCATGTAGATATAGCTATATTTATAATGTAACTTATGATTTTAATGGGGCAGAAGAAACTGGAAATCTTCCTAATATGTATTATGATAAGCTAGGTACTATATATCTTCCTGAGCTTGAAAAGGATGGATATAGATTTGGTGGATGGTATAATGTTGACCAATATGGTAATTATACTGAAAGATTTTTTGAATTAGATGAATCATTAGATAAAGATGTTAAATTAAAAGCTAAGTTCTTAAAGGAATTTAAGGTTTCTTATGATAAGATCTTATCTGATGCTGAGCTTGATGTTGATAGTGAAACAACTTATACAGAAGAGGATGCAATTGAGCTTCCTGTACCATCAAGAGATGGATTCACATTCCTTGGCTGGTATCTTGATAAGAATTATCAGGTAGAAGCTACAACATATCTAAATTCAAATACAACATTATATGCAAAATGGGAAATCAATAATGAAATTGATTTACCTAGAAATTTAAGTATTACATTTGATAATACAGCTCATGAGCTAGATGTTATAGCAACAACATTATTAAATGATGTGGATATATCTTATAAGTGGTATGATTCAAATAATAATTTAATCATTGAAGATAATACATTTAGTGTTATTAACGCAGCAGATTCAGGTGATTATTATGCTGTAGTAACATTAAATTATAATGATTTAGTAATTAATGAAATAAAGACTAAAAATATAAATGTTGATATAAAGAAAAAGACATATGATATGTCTAGTGTTCAAATTGAAGATATAGAATATGTATATGATGGAATTGCACATGTACCATCAATTTCTGGTCAATTACCAATAGGTATTGATGATATTCAAATTACTGCTAAATTTGAAGAAGGTGTTACATATGTTGGAAGTAAGAGTGTAGTATGTAATTTCACTACATTATCTGATAATTATGAAATACCACAATCTATGTCAGCAGTAGTTACAATAACTCAAAGAGAAGTAAGTATTATTTGGGATAACACATTAACATTTGAATATGATGGAGATATGAAGTTCCCTAAATACAGCTTATATAATGTATTAGATGCTGATAAGCCATATGTTAAGGGCGTATCATCAGGCTCTGCCAACGCAGTTGGTGAGCATACTGCAACTATTACATCACTTGCTTCAGAAGGAACAAGTGCTATTTATAAGAATTATAAGCTAACATCTAAAACAGAGAATTTATCTCGTATTTATACAATCGTATCTAAGGTTAATATAATAGATGGTATTACTGTAACTGGAACTGAAGCAATATATGATGGTAAAATTCATTTACCTAATGTTGAGATAGTTCAATCAGGAATTAGACCAATCTATTCAGAAACACCTGTTAATGTTGGTACTTATAATATTACAGTTACATTTGAATATATAAATACTAATAATGAAAATATTGGTAATATTTATAAGGTTGAGGTAAAGATTTTACCACGTGAAATAGAGCTTTCTTGGGAGTTCGATGAGGTTGAATATGATGGTAATATTCATAACCCTAATTATGAAATAATTCATAAGGTTAATGAAGATGATGACATTTCATTAAGTTATTCAGTTGTTAATTCAATTAATGCTGGAACTTATAGAATTGAATATCTTGAAGTTCTAGGTAAGGATAAGAATAATTATAGACTTCCTGATAATATTTATTATGAATATAAAATAACTCCTAAAACAAAAGATATTAATCTTGATTCATTAGAATTTGAATCTAAGAGCTATGATTATAATGGTAAGAATCAATATCCAACTGTTAAGAATTTAGAAAATGGAATTATAGTTGAATATTCTGGTTATGGTAAGGATGCAGGCAGCTATGAAGTCAAAGCATCATTCAGCATTAATTCTAATAATTATGTTATTGCAGATTATTGTCAATCTAAGACGATAACAGTAACAATTAATCCAATTGCTGCAGCAATTTCATGGGGTCAATCAACATTCGTTTATGACGGAAGTGACCACTGCCCAACAGCAACTGTAAGTAATTTATTAGGTAGTGATCAATGCGAAGTAACTGTAATTGGTCAACAATTAGCAATCGGTGAATATACAGCTACAGCAACTGCATTATCTAATTCAAATTATTATTTAAGTGAAGGTACTACAAAGCAATTTAGTATCATTCAAAAGGATTATGACTTTAGCTTCGAATTTAAAGATATCGTTGTTGAATATGATGGAAATTCACATCAACCTGAGGTTGTTATTATTGGTGATGAACCAGCTGGTTTAACAATTACATACACAACTGAAGATGATAATTTAGTTGATGTAGGTATTAAGACTGTTACAGCTACATTTGAATCTGATGGTACTTATAATGTACCTAACCCTGTTAGTGCAACAGTTACAATCTTAGCTAGAGAAGTACAATTAAATTTCGTATTTAGTAATAACAATACTACATATAGTGGCGATGCAATTTATCCAAGAGCAGTCGTTTCTAACCTATGTCAAGGTGATACATCACCATTGGTTGAATTAGACTCTGGAGAAAATAACATTAACGCCGGTGAATATACAGTTAGAGCAATTGAAATTGTAGGAAATAATAATTATAAGATTTCTTCACCAATTGAATTCACATATGTAATCCAAAAGGCAACATATGATGCATCTAACTTAAGGTTCACAAATGAGACATTCACATATGATGGATATGCTCATAGACCAACTATTACAGGTCTTGAGACTCTTACAGCTGATAAGGGTATTTATGTTACTGTAAGCTATTCTGAAGGTCTAAAGGAAGTAGGATCTAAATCTGTTACTGCAACATTTGTAGGATCTCCAAATTACAATACAATTCCTTCAATGACAGCAACAGTAAAGATTGTTCAAAGGGAAGTTGAATTATCTTGGGATGGTGATTCATTCACATACACAGGTGAGGTTCAAAAGCCAAAGTGTATTTTATCAGGATTAGTATTAAATGATACATGTGATTTCACATTAGTAGCACAAGGTATTAATGTTGGTACATATACAGCATCTGTGACAAATTTAACTAATCCAAATTATAAGCTACCTGATAATTCAACATTCACATATGAAATTACTAAGGCAACAATTAGCCTAGGTAGCTTAACATTTGATACAGCATCACAAGAATATAATAAGACTGTTTTATATCCTAAGATGATTGGTTCATTACCTGATGGTGTTGAAATCGAATATGAAGGATTATCAAGTGATGCAGGTACTCATACAATTACAATTAACTTTATAGTTGGAAGTAACTATAATGATATTCCATCAGTTAATGTAAATGTTACAATTACAAAGCGTAAAATATCAATTGAATGGACTTCATTAGTTGCAGTATATACAGGTCAATCATCTTATCCAAGCTATAAGCTAAAAGGTATTATTTCAGGTGATGAATGCAGTATTACTGTATCTGGTGATGGCGTTGATGTTGGCGAATACACAATTACAGTAACTGGTATTACAAATAATAATTATGATCTTGATGAAGCAGATAGAACTACAAAATATACAATTATTCCTGCAGATTATGATATGTCAGGTATCACATTCGAAAATAAAGAATATGTATATGATGGTGAAACTCATCTTCCAAGCTTAATTGGTACATTACCAAATGGTGTTACTGTATCATTTAGTGAAGGTGCAAAGAATGTTAGCGATGGCTTAGTAACAGTTGATGCAACATTTAGCACATCAGATGTTAATTACAATACTCCTAATTCAATGAGCGCAACAGTAAGAATTGTAGCTAAGGAATTAACAATTAATTGGTCTAATTTAGAATATACATATGATCATCAATCTCATAAGCCAACTGCGACAGCAAGTGGATTAATTGGAAATGATACATGTGAATTAACAATTAATGGCTATGGAATTAATGCTGGTGAATATGAATGTAGAGTAAATTCAGTTGGAAACGCAAATTATTATGCAAATTCAACTGCAACATTAATAATTAAAAAGGCACAATACGATATGAGTAGTATCACATTTGCTGATGCAACTTATACATATGATGGATCAGAGCATCAACAAACAATTTCTGGTCTATCATCTATTGTAGGTCTTGATGGAATCAGCCCTGAGGTTGATACATATACAGGATCTGTAAAGAATGTTAGTGATGGAAATAAGACTTGTGTTGTAACATTCAAGACTTCATCAACTAACTATGAAAATCCAAGCTCAATGAGCTGTACAATCAGTGTTACACCAATAGTATTAGATTTAACTATTAGTTTAGATACTGATTCAAGTACAACAGCTAGTCTTCATTCATGGAATAATGAATATTATCTAAATATCTATTATGATGGATTAAATCATACTGTAAATATTAAGCCATCTGATTCAACAATGGTTATTGGAAATGATAATCCACAATTTAGAATTAATGGAACATTCAAGGATTATACAGGAACTGTAAGAACATTTACTATTGAGTCTGATAATTCTAATTATGTTTCAGCATATACTAATTTAAGTGTTAATGTATTACAATTATCACCAGGATATTGGTGGAATGGTACTACAGCAAACTGGTGGAGCCTAAATGGTGCATCAGTTGATGACTTAGTAGCAGCAGGAGATATTGTCCTAATTTATACTAATACATTAATCGATGGTATAGTATTTGAAGGTACATATCCAACAGTATTTGGTACATATACATTAAGATATGAATCTAGAGGAGATAATGTTAATATTAGTAATCCACAAACATCTCAATCTACAATAACAGTAAATATTAAAAATGAAACTATAGTAGAATTTGAAGATACAACACCTTCTAATCATACCGCAAAAACTTCAGCAGAATTCTGCGAGGTTACAGGTAATATGAAGGTTGGTGTAGCAACTAAAGAATATTATGGTTATACATTTGATACAGCTTTAAAGATGGAACAAAATACAAATATTACACTTGATTTATCTGATACAGAATATACTACAATTGTTTTAGTATTAAGTCTTGCGAATGGATATATCAAGCTAAATGGTAGAACTTACCAAGCTGATTCAAATGGAATATTAAAATTAGGTTTAAATAGTGTTACAGATATTACTATTACTAAATCTTCAACATTAAATCTATATGGAATTATTTTAGTATAATGCCTTTAAGGGCTCCGTTTTGGAGCCCTTTTTCTATTAGGATTAATTTTTTTAATTATTTTCAACGATTTTTATAATAAAATTAAGAAAATTAATAACAAGATTAAAAAAATTAATAATAACTGTTGACAAAATTAATTATAGGCATATAATAATAAGTGAAAGAAGGTGTTAGACTTGAAAAAGAATATTATTGGATATTGTCCTATTTGTGATAAGAAATTAACAGTTAAAACATTAAGATGTGATGATTGTAATACAGAAATAAGTGGTGAATTTAATTTATCTCCATTTGATTATCTATCTAAGGAGCAATTAGACTTCGCTTTAGTATTCATTAAATGTGAAGGAAATATTAAGGCAATTGAAAAGTGCTTAAATATTAGCTACCCAACAGTAAAGAAAAACATTGACGATCTAATATCTTCATTAGGTATTAATAAGGAAGTAGTAGATGAGCCTTTAACTAGAGAAAAGGTTGGTCAAATGTTAAAAAATGGAGAAATAAGCTTTGATGAGGCAGAAAAATTATTAGGAGGTTTATAATGAAGGAAACTTACTTAAATAATTTATCTAAGGAGCTAGATTCTGTCCATGCTAAAAACAAAGAAGAAATTCTTAAGAAATATGAAAAAAGATATGATTTTGGATTAGAATCAGGCATGACTGAAGAAGAAATAGAAGAAAAACTAGGTGATCCTAGCGAGATTGCTAAAGAATATCAGTCAGTAGAATCGGATAAAAAACAGAATAAAAAAGAAGAAAAAACAAGCTATAATTTAATTGTTAAAACAATTAATGATAGTGTTAAATTGGTAAAATCTAGTGATAATAAATTACATATCAAATTTGATTTTGATGATTATGATAATTACAATATCACAGATAATGATAAGGGTGTTAAGGTTGAATACCTTAAGAGTAAATATTTCGCATTAAATAGAAAAAAGCCTGGTGAAATCTTAATTGAGGTACCAGAAAATACAACATTTGATCTTGCTGAAATAACATCAGCATCAGGAACTATACAAATTGATTTTATCAATTGTATAAAGCTAAATATTTCAACAACATCAGGTGCTCATGAATTAGGAAAAATAGATACAAAAATTGTGAATCTAGCATCAGTTAATGGAGCTATTAAATCAGATGATATAAATGCTGATAGAGTAACAATGTCTTCAGTATCTGGTAAGATAGAAGCTAAAACAATTGATGCATCAACAGTAATTATTGATACAATTTCAGGTGATATTAGTATAGATGCAACAGAAGGAAAGCTTAAGATAACATCAATTACTGGAAATATCTTAATCAATAATACAGAATACAATAGCTTTAAAGATTTTGTAAAAGGGGTGTTTAAATAATGACATTAAAGAATAGAATTATTGCAGTTACTCCATTAGTGAGTTTAATTATATTTTTAACAGTTGGATATGTATTTAATATTTGGCATCCAACTTGGGCAGTATTTTTCTTAATTATCATTGTTCCAATTATGGTGAACTGTGATATTTATAGAATCGTATATCCATTAGCTTGTGCAGTTATCTATGTAGCTTTAGGCTTAACATTAGGCTGCTGGCATCCAGCATGGATCATATTCTTAACAATTCCAATTTATTACATACTATTTGAACCATACTTAATTAAAAGACCTAAAAAGGTAGATGTAGTAGTTGAAAGATAAGCAAAATTAGGGAAAAATTATATTTTCCCTTTTTTGTTATATAAAATTATGCTATAATTTTTAAAGTGTAAGGAGCTGAGTATTATGAATAAAAATATTGTTTATTTATCTTTCTTAGAGGCTGATATTAATAAGGCTAAGGATGTTGAGAGTGGATTAAACAAGAATGGTTTTATTACAAAAACAACAACCCCTGGTGGAGATTATGATAAAAAGGTTAGAGTTGCCCTATTAAGAGCAGACGCAGTAGTTGTAGCCTTAAGTGAGCAAACTTTAAAGACTGATGAATTTTTTAATAATCTAGAAATCGCTAAAAAATATAACAGAACATCAACACCAATGATTTATCTAATCCTAGATGAAAGCATTGATGATTTATATGACAAGATTTATGCAGATGAATCATATTCTGATGATGCATTAATTAGAGCTGATGACTTTAGAGATGTATTAATGAGCAAAGACTACATTTCATATGATGCAAATGTAATTCAAAATTTAAGTGATAAGCTACGTAGCTTAGGCTTATTAGCTTATGATACTGTAAATGCATCTACAAAGGAGGAGCCTATTGTTGCTGAACCTGTGAAGGAAGAAGCTAAGCCTGCAGAGCCTCAAGTTGAGGAAAAGGTAGAAGAAGCTCCTACAAAGGAAGCAGCACCTGTTGAAGAGGATTATTCAAATATGCCTCCAAGACAATTAAGTGCATTAGAGGAAGTAAGACTAATCCTTAATGGTGGAGAAAAGAATGAAAAGAAAACTCCAGAATCTGCAATTACATTAAAGAAAGAGCCTAAGATTAATGAAGAATTCTTAAAGACTGCAATTGATAAATTTAATCAACAAAAATATATGGAAGCATTTGATATATTCATGAGAACTGAAGATCATCCTTTAGCTCAAGAATATATTGGATATCTATATTTAACTGGTAATGGTGTTGATAAGGATGAAAAACAAGCATTCGAGTGGTTTAAAAAATCAGTTGATAATGACAACAAGGATGCATATTTCTCTTTAGCTGAATGTTATTATTTCGGTATTGGTACAAGAAAAGATGATGTTTTAGCTGAAAAATATTATAAGTTACCTGCTGATTTAGGTGATAATGATGCTTTATATAGATTAGCTAACTGTTTCTTCTATGGACAAGGTGATGCCCAAGATTATCAACAGGCTTTAAAGATTTATAGAAATAATTTCTCTGATAATCCAGATGCTATTTATAATATGGGTTATATGTATTATAACGGCTTAGGAACTGAAGAAAATAAGAAGAAAGCATTTGAATTATTCAAGCTTGCAGCTACAAAAGGTAATTCAAAAGCTTATAATGATTTAGCAAATATGTATTTCTTAGGTGAAGAGGTAGAACAAAGCTATCCTCTAGCATTTAAATATTATGCAATGGCTGCCAAGCTTGGCGAAGATGCTGCATCTTATAATTTAGCTGATTGTTATTTCTATGGAACAGGTATTAGAGTTGATAGAAAGAAGGCTATATTATTCTATAAGAAGGCTGCATCACAAGGCTCAAGTGAAGCTGAATATAAATTAGGTTTATTATCAGATGCTGGTGATGATGTTGAATTATCATATGATGAAGCATTTAAGTGGTATAAGAGAGCAGCTGAGGCAGGACATCCTCTTGCTGAAAAGAAGATTGCTGACCACTATTATTTTGGATATGGTGTAAAACCAGATAAAGAAGAAGCATTTAAGTGGTACTTACAAGCTGCAAAGCATGGAAATGCTGAATCAATGCTAGAAGTTGCATGGTGCTATAGAGGTGGAGTAGGTGTTGCTGAAAACCCTCAAGAAGCATTTAGATGGTTCTCAATCGGAGCTAAAAAAGGTAATGACAAGGCACTTAACTGCTTAGGTGATTGCTACCTAATGGGCGTTGGTGTTGAGGCTGATTCAAAGAAGGCTTTTGAAAGCTATAAGGAAGCAGCTGAAATGGGCTCTGAGCTAGGCGAATTAAATATGGGTAAATGCTACTACAACGCTACAGGTGTTGAAAGAGATTATAAGACTGCAGCTAGATGGTACGAAAAGGCCGCAATGAAAGAACAAGTAGAAGCACAATTCTTATTAGCTAAGCTATATTATGATGGCTTTATTGGTCAAGATTATACAAAGGCTATTAGCTGGTGGAAGAGAGCTGCTAAAAATGATTATGGTCCAGCATATTATATGATTGCACATTGCTACCAATATGGTCTTGGTGTTAAAGCTAATTCTGATGCCGCATTAAATAATCTTAAGGAGGCAGCTGATTTAGGTGATGAACTTGCCCTATATGATCTAGGTGATTATTATGGAGCTCAAGGTGATAAAGAAAAAGCTTTCGAATATTATGAGGAAGCTTCAAATAAGGGCTTATCATCAGCTACTATTAAATTAGCACAATGTTATTATTCTGGTATCGGTATTGAACAGGATAGAGATTATTCATATGATTTAGCTTATAAGCTTGCTGAAGCAGGAAATGAAGAAGCTAAAAAATTCATTTATAAATATTTTAACGAAGAAGTATAACAAAAAAACAATCATGGTTTTCCATGATTGTTTTTATTTTATTATAGGTGTTGATTGTTCGTTTTTTAATAAATTAATATCAAAGATATTATCTAATATTTTTGATACCTTTAATTCTATATCTAATGCCTTATTTATACCTTCTTTTATATTAGTATAAATATTGATATTTTTCTTTAATGAATTTAGATATTCTTTACCATTTTTATTAAAGCCTAATACTCTAATATAATCTATATTATCTTCATATATTTTATTTATATCATCCTTTTTAATATTAAATAAAACATATGCTAACATTCTTTTAATTCTTGTTTCAGTATATCTTTTAGAAACTAAAGAAGAAATGAAATCTTTTAAAGAATTATATTTATATACATCCTTTATTTTATTTTCTAATCCTTCATCTACCATAAATATTTCTTTTAATTCATTTGTTGATTTATTAATTATTTCATATTTTAAATAATTAAATAATTTATTTTCATCTAATATCTTATTTTTATTATCTGATACATATTTAGGACAATAATTATCCATCATATCTAAATTAGCTCTAATAGCTTTCGCACTTGAATATTCTGGCTTTAAATCATTATCTAGATAATCATTTCCAAGTCTTTTTATTGTCTTTAATTCAATATTATAATTATTATCTTTGATTGCTTTATAGTAGAAGAATCCTAATATATCATTTGATTTAAATGGTAATAATTCTGATGATGCTTTCTTAAATGATATTCCATTATCAGTATTAATATTATCTTTATTAAATTCTTCATAATATTTTATATATTGATTAATATCATTTTCTTCACTACCAATAACAATTTCATTAATCTTACATAGATTTAAAAATTGAATATTATTTTTTGCATAAATATCAGCTCTTTGAAGAGTATACGCAAAAGGTAATTCAATAACTAAATCATAGCCAAGCTCTAATGCTTGTCTTGCTTTATCAAATTTATTAAATAATGATAAATCACCTCTCATTGTAAAAGAAGATGACATAATCAAAATTTTTAAATCTGATTTTATATTATTAAAATGATAAACATGTCCATTATGTAATGGGTTATATTCAGCTATTACACCTGTAATTTTCATTTTAATCACCAATAAAATTATACATTATTTAATTTAATAATTAAATATCAATTATTTATGATATAATAAAAATGTTAGCGAAAGAAGAATCTATATGTTTATTAAATTTAATTTCTACGATTCAATTAAATATGTTATTGATTCATTATATATTGAAAATAAAATAGATCATGAATCAGTCATTATCATTCCAGCTTTTAATAAAGGAATAGAAGACATTTTAAAATTAAAATCATTATATATAAATAAATTTGTTTTAATATCAAAAGATAAAATAGATTTTAAAAATAATGATGATAAAATTGATGTCATCTATATCCAATCTAATTTTAAAAATGAAGAATTATTTTTAATGGCAAATGATGTAAAAGAAGAATATCCAAATTCTTTTATTCTAGATTTATCATCTAATCAAATATATGAAAGATATATCGCAAAAGGATTATGTAAAGATATTTATTCTTCATATAAATCAATAGAAAAAATATATGTTCCATATGTTTATGGTGGCTTATATAATGCAATTTATAAATTCTTTAATTTGATGACAGATATAAAGGTAGTTTTAATTGATTATCAAAAAGAAGAATTGAAGCCTGAAATTGATTATGATGAAATAATTGATTCAAGCGTTAATATTAATGATACTAATAATATAATTATAATAATATAATAAACTTAAATTTATTTCTTGATTAAAAATATCATATATGATATTATTAGTAGAAAGAAAAAACTTTAAGATAGTCCAGAGAGACTAACAAGATATAGCAGATTTTATGATGTATTAATGACATCCTCTTAATGTATAAACTATGCTTCTAGTCTATGGATTAGAGGCTTATTTTTTTGGAGGATAACATGAGAGGATTAATAACTTTAAAGGAATTAAAAACTGAAAAAATTGTTGAATTAATAAAGTATGCAGAAAAGCTAAAGAAGGGTTTCAGAATTTCTTATCCTGATAAAAAGATAGCTACTTTATTTTTTGAGAATTCAACAAGAACTCATTATTCTTTCCAAGTAGCACTTATGAATTTAGGTATTTCTATTATTGATTTAAATGCTGAAACATCAAGTGTTAGAAAAGGAGAATCTCTATATGATACAGTCAGAACATTCGAGGCTTTGGGTGTTGATGGTGTAATCGTGCGTCACAGTAAGGATGAATATTATAATGATTTAAAGAATATTCAAATTCCTATTTTTAATGCTGGAGATGGTGCCGGTTCTCATCCTACTCAGAGCCTTTTAGATTTAATGACTATTCATGAGGAATATGGACACTTTGAAGGATTAAAGTGCTGTATCGTTGGTGATATATCACATTCTAGAGTTGCCCACACTAATATTGAGATAATGCAAAGACTTGGAATGGAAGTATTCATTTCTGGTCCTGAGGAATTTAATGATCATTCAGCTAAATGGATTCCATTTGAGCAAGCAGTAAAAGAAATGGATATTGTAATGTTATTAAGAGTTCAATTTGAACGTCATAAAGAAAAGATGAAAATGACTGTTGAGGAATATCATGAAAAATATGGCTTAACAGTAGAAAGAATGAACCAAATGAAGGATAACGCAATTATTATGCATCCAGCTCCAATTAATAGAGGTGTTGAGATTGCAGATGAGGTTGCTGAATGTCCTAAATCAAGAATATATAAGCAGATGACTAATGGTGTTTATATTAGAATGGCAGTTATTTCAGATGCATTAGATGGCAATTTATAGGAGGTATTATGCTAGTAATTAAAAACGGAAGTATTGTTAAGGGGGAAAATGATTTAGAACAATTAGATATTTTAATCGATAATGGAGTTATCATTAAGATGGAAAAGAATATCAATTGTGATTGTGAAATTATAGATGCAAAAGGCTGCCTTGTTATGCCTGGCGCAGTAGATGTCCATGTTCATTTTAGAGAACCTGGATTCGAAAAGAAAGAAACAATTGAAACTGGTACTAAATCATCTGCCAAGGGTGGATTTACAGCAGTAATGCCAATGCCTAATTTAAATCCATGTCCAGATTCATATGAGCATTTAATTAAAGAAACAGACATTATTGAAAAAACTGCAGTAATTGATTGTTATCCATATGGAACTGTAAGTGTTGGTGAGGGCGATAAGGAAATGGCTGATATTGAAGCTATCGCACCATATGTTAAAGCAATTACAGATGATGGTAGAGGAGTTAATAATTTAGCATTATTAGAAAAAGCATGTAGATTAGCTAAAAAATATAATTTAGTAGTTGCATCTCATGCTGAAGATAATTTTTATAAATTTGCACCAGAGGGTGAATTCGTTGCGGTAAGAAGAGAAATTGAAATCGCAAAGAAGACTGGTGTTAAATATCATTTCTGCCATATGTCTACAAAAGAATCTTTTGATGCTATAAGACAAGCAAAAAAAGAAGGATATACTAATATTACATGTGAGATTACACCTCACCACCTTGTATTATCTGAAGATATGATTAAGGATGGAAACTGGAAAATGAATCCACCTTTAAGATCTAAAGCTAATATGGAGGCTACAGTAGAGGCATTATTAGATGGTACGGCAGATATAATTGCTTGTGACCATGCACCTCATACTGAAGAAGAAAAATCTAGAGAATATGATAGATGTCCTAATGGAATTATTGGAATTGAAACAGCACTTCCAATTATTTATACACATTTTGTAAAAACTGGTAAGATTTCATTAAGAAAATTTTTAGAAATGACAGTATATAAGCCAAACCAAATCTTTAATTTAGGTAATAGAGATTTAGCAGTTGGTGAGATTGCAGATATTGCAATATTAGATATTACAAATAAGCATACATATACAAAGGATGAAATTTTATCTAAGGGTAAGAATTCACCATTTATAGGTATGAGCTATTATGGATTTAATAGATGTACAATTAAAAATGGAAATATCGTTTATAGAAATATTTAGGAGGATATATGAATAAGCGTAAATTAGTATTAGAAAACGGAAAAGTATTTGAGGGTGAAGGCTTTGGTGCTGATTGTGAAAGAATTGCTGAATTAGTATATAACACATCAGTAGTTGGATACCAAGAAACATTCTCAGATCCATCAAACCTAGAATACATTATGGTTATGGGCTACCCTGTAATTGGAAGCTATGGTTTAACTGATGAGGATTATGAATCAAATGAATTAACAATTTCAGGATTAGTTGTTAGAGAATACAGCAAATATCCTTCTAACTTCAGATATACTCATGAATTAGATGAGAGAATGGAAGAAGCTGGTGTTCCTGGTATTTCAGGACTAGATACTAGAGAACTTGTTAGAATCATTAAAGAAGAAGGCTCAATGAGAGCAATGATTGCTGATATTGATACTCCAGTTGAGGAATGCTTAAAGAAGATTAAAGAATATTCTGTACCTAAAGATATCGTAGCTAAGATATCTACAAAGAAGGTATGGTATTCTAGAACTTTAAATTATAAATATACAGTAGCTTGTATTGACTTAGGTTTAAAGAAGAGCCTAATTAAGATGCTAAAGGATTTATCTTGTAATGTAGTTGTTCTACCTTACAATGCATCAATTGAAACAATTATGAAATATAAGCCAAATGGTATTTTCATTTCAGATGGTCCATCTAATCCATATGATATTGAAAATATTATTGAAACAATTAATGAATTAAAGGGCAAAATGCCAATTTTAGGTGTAGGTCTTGGTCAAGAAATTATTGAATTAGCTTATGGTGCTAAGCTTGTTAAGCAACATGTAGGCCATAATGGTTCAAATATTCCTGTTAGAAATTTAAAAACTAATAAGATTGAAATTACATCTCAAAATGATCAATATGCAGTTGATGAAAAGTCTTTAAAGAATACATCATTAAAGCCTACTCATCAAAATGTTATTGATGGTATTATCACTGGTGTTGAGGATAAGGCAAATAAGGTTATCGCAGTTCAATATAACCCTCAACCTACTGATGATGAGGATTATGTATTCAAGAGATTTATTAAATTAATGGGAGGTAAGAAAAATGCCTAGACGTACTGATATTAAGAAAATAATGGTTATTGGTTCTGGTCCAATTGTTATCGGACAAGCAGCAGAATTTGACTATGCAGGTACTCAATGCTGTCTTTCTTTAAAGGAAGAAGGATATGAGGTTATTCTAGTAAACTCAAATCCAGCAACAATCATGACAGACCCAAATATTGCAGATAAAATTTATATGGAACCACTAGATCTTGAGCATGTTGCTAAGATTATTAGATACGAAAGACCAGATGGATTAATCGCATCTATGGGAGGACAAACTGGTTTAAATCTAGGTATGCAGCTAGCTAAAAAAGGTATCCTAGATGAGTGTGGTGTAGAATTATTAGGTATCAAGGCTGATACTATTGATAAGGCTGAGGATAGAGAATTATTCAAGGAATTATGTATTTCAGTTGGTGAGCCAGTTATTGAATCTGAAATTGCTAACAATTTAGAAGAAGTAATTAAAGCTGCCCATGATATCGGATTCCCTGTTATCTTAAGACCAGCATTCACACTTGGTGGTACTGGTGGTGGATTTGCTGATAATGATGAAGAATTATTACCTTTAGCAAAGAACGCATTAAAGCTATCTCCTGTATCTCAAGTATTAGTTGAAAAATCAATTAAGGGCTATAAAGAAATCGAATTTGAAATGATGAGAGATAAGAATGACACTGTTATAGCTATTTGTTCAATGGAAAATATTGACCCAGTAGGTGTACATACAGGTGATTCTATCGTTTTAGCTCCAGCTCAAACATTAACATTAAAAGAATTTGGAATGCTAAAGGCATCAGCTGTAAAGCTAATGAGAGCATTAGACCTTGAAGGTGGATGTAACATTCAATTTGCCTTAGATCCATATTCATTCAAATATTATTTAAATGAAGGTGGATGTAACATTCAATTTGCCTTAGATCCATATTCATTCAAATATTAT
>CAMJFY010000018.1 GCA_946405105.1 uncultured Caryophanales bacterium | reverse complement strand
CAAAGTTAAGATCACTTGTTAAAACGAATTCTCCATCTGTATCATTAACTAAATTATACTTAAAATCTTCTGTTGACATGATTTCTTGTGATACTTCAATACTTGTATTACCTGTAATTGTTTTAATTCTTGAATCATATTGTTTATAAGTAACATATAAAACGAAATGATATTCTTGATCTTCAGTTAATGCAGTAAATGAAACAGTCGAAGATGTATATACACCACCTGAAAAATATACATTTCGTCTAGATCCATAAATTTCTTCATTGTTTTCGAACTTGTATGCCACAACATAGCACGAAGCTGCTCCACTTGATAAATTATCGTTTTCCGTAAAAGTAAGCTTAATTGTTGCACTATTTTTAGTAATAGCTGAAACCTGCATATCAACATTGTTTTCATTTATGCCTGCATCTGATTTTTTTACAACGCATCTTGCTTCATATGCTATGTTTTTTTCTGGCATAAAAAATGTATAATTTTCTTTTGTAGATATAAGGTTACCATTCTCGTACCAACCTTCAAACAAATGATTTGAATTTACAATAGCCGATATAGTAACTAATTCTCCACTTCGCTTATTTTCCGAATTAGATATATAATCAAATCCATAATTTATATTCTTTTGAAGCACTAATTGATAAAAACCTCCCAACCAATTTGCCTCTAATTCTATATTTTCTGTTACTGTATAACCTACAAAGCTCCATTTTTCACCTTGATAATACCATCCATCAAATTCATATCCTTCTCTAGTCGGATCAGCTGGTTTAGTTACTTTTTCTCCTTTAACTACTTCTTGTGATGAAACAGTTGTTCCACCTTTTGAATTAAAAGAAACAATACATTTATTAGATGAACCATTTCCACTTGAGTTTGTATTACTAGAAGAACATGATGAAATACATATTATATTTATAAATATAATCATTGCTAATAATATTTTAAATAATCGTCTCATAATACCCTCCTTTTTTAAAAATTAATATAATGAAATGTGTGTATTTATAAAAGTATTATATATTTTAATTTTAGCATAACAAATAAAAATATCAAAATTTAAAACTATAATCTATTTTTGGATATAAACAAAAAAAGGAGTGTGAATCAACACACTCCTTAATTTTTATTATCTAATAATCTTAATTGCTGTACAGTTTGTACACATTAACATCTTTAATGCATCTGGATCAAAGTATTCAGCATAAATTATTAACTTACGGTCTAATGTACCTCTAGCTTTAATTCTTAATACATTACCCTTAGTTACAATGTGTAATGTCTTTAATACATCAATTGTAATTTCATCACCATCTTCGAAATGGTTACATAATGTATCTAAGTATACATTAGCTTCAACTTCTTCTTCATCTAATTCTTCACCTGGAATCATTGGGATGTAATCTGCAAGATCATCAGGCATATCAGCAGGAATTGAATGAACGTTCATTGAATTATGTAAGTAATCAGTAGTCATTCCTAGTGTAGCCATGATAGCTTCACCATTTGGAATTAATTGAGGCATGTAGTTAACTGGAGTATAATTTCTCTTTGGTTTAACTAATCTATTAGCCATCATGTAATCAACTAATTCTTTGAAGTACTTTAATGCACGAGCAGAACGAACCTTAATCATTACTGGAACTTCAGCATATTGCTTCTTTTCAGATACGTTCTTTAAATGGTACTTAGGATTTTCATCAATGAATGATGGATCGATTGCTAAGAATACCTTAATAGACTTTCCACCTAATGCTACCTTAGCAACTAAGCCCTTATAACGGTAAGATTCACATCTAGCAGAATATCTACCCTTTGCACGATACATTTGTAGATAATTCTTAATTTCATTATAGTATTCCTTAGTTTCATAAGGAGCGAACATCATCTTAGAGTTGAATCTTCTCTTAATCTTCTTTGGCTTACCTTCTTCGTCAACGATTTGGAAGTCTTGAACGATTACTTGAGATTCCTTAGTAATAGGTAATTCTTCGAATACTTCATCATCGCCTTCAGCGTCTTCGTATTCATCAGCTTCGTCTTCTTCTTCCTCTTCCTCTTCTTCAGCCTCTTCTTCATCGGCTTCTTCTTCAGCAGGAGTTTCTTCCTCGACTACAGCTTCTTCCTCTGCAGGAACTTCTTCAACTACTTCTTCATAAACAGCTTCTTCTTCAGGTTGTTCTTCTTCAACTACTTCTTCGTAAACAACTTCTTCTTCAGGTTGCTCTTCTTCAACAACCTCTTCAGCCTCTTCTTCATCCTTACCATAAACTGATTCATAGATTTCTTCATCCTCTTCAGTTAATGCGAATGGATCAGCAGGCTCTTCTTCAACAGCTTCCTCTGCAGGTTGCTCTTCTTCAGCAACTTGTTCTTCCTCTTCAGTATTAGCAACTGGCTTATCAGATACTAATGCGTAAACTGGATCGAAGCTTCTTAATCTAATAATTTGAACGATACATGTAATAAAGAATACAACACCAAATACGATTAATGCAACCATTAACATTGTATTCTTAGTGAATAAATCAAATCTATCAGCTATTGCAGTAGCGATAACTGTTGTAATAACTGATGCACTACCAAAGAATAATGGAATTAGTACCCAGTCAACTTTTTCAATCTTAGTAGATTTTAACTTTCTGAATATAATAATTAAGAATAATAGGATAACAGCAACAGCAATTGCGAAGATTGAATATGCCATTACACCATTACCATTCATACCAAATCTTACAGAAATAGGATTCTTTCTAATAGCACATGCATATGCTAAACCAAAGAATAATACAAAGAAACCACCAACTGTTAATGCGAATGCTGGATCATATGTTTCATAAGTTTGCTTGAAATAAGTTCTAACCTTATGAGCAGGATTATCATAACCCTTACCCTTGTTGTAAGATACAGCACGTAATAATAAGATACCAGCTGTAGCAACAACTACGATCATAATTGCCATTAATTCTTTCTTAGAAACGAATGTAATAGCAACGAATGTTAAATAAACAGATGCTACAAATAATGAAGCAACAAATAAATCTAATAATGTAACTTCAGCATTTCTATCTAAAGCTGGGATTAACATCATAGCTAAACCACCAACTGCGATACCGAAGATAACAAATTGATTCTTAGTAAATGTACCAAATGCTTGGCCAATATAACCATTCTTTAATAATACTGAAGCAACAACTGCTAATACTACTGCGATGATTAAAATTAATAATGGGTTATAAGTACCAGCTAATGCACCAAAATAATTTTTGAATGATGCATCACCACTTTGATCATCTGCAAATTTAGCTCTAAAGATAACTTCAATAAAGAATACTACTGCTGAGCAAATGTAAAGACCATATCCTAAACCATCTAGATTCTTAGATACAGCTCCCATAACTAATAAAACAATGCTTGATACAAAAGCAACTACACGTAGGAAATCAAGCAATCCTACTTTTTCTGATTTAAGCTTAGATAATCCAATGACAGCTAGGCATGGGAATAATACAAGTAATACACCCTTTAAAATCGCACTTACTGTTGGTCCTACAAATGTTGGATATGAATAACCTAATAGGCCAATTCCAACAAATAATGCAACAAATAGTAAGAATGTGAAAACGCCAAATGTCTTGAAATAAGTCTTAAAAAAGTTTTCTTTCAAAATAACATCTCCTTTTTTTGCACAATATTATAATTTTATTTTATTCTTATTATTTAATGAAATCAAGCACAAAAAATAAAAAAGTGCCACTTTTTACGATAAAAATGGCACTTTTTTTCTATTTTACACAATTTTTGACATAAATATTACTTAAAAAATATTATATTGTGTTATTTTAGCTATTCCTCTAGTTTTTCAAATCTATCTATGATCTTTGCAACTAATGGGTGTCTAACCACATCATTTTTCTCAAATATTATTAATCCAACCTCATCTAATCCCTTTAATAAATTGGCACTAACCTTTAATCCAGATTTTTTAGAATTTGGTAAATCAACCTGAGAAATATCACCTGTAACTATCATTTTAGAATTGAAACCTAATCTTGTTAAAAACATCTTTAATTGATCTATTGTTGCATTCTGTGCTTCATCTAGAATTATAAATGCATTTTCTAATGTTCTACCTCTCATATATGCTAGAGGTGCTATTTCAATAATTTGCTTTTCAATCATAGATGTAACATTTTCTACACCAAGCATATCATATAAGGCATCATATAAAGGTCTTAAATATGGATCAACCTTTTCTTTTAGGTCTCCTGGTAGGAAACCTAATGATTCTCCTGCCTCTACTGCTGGTCTAGTTAATATAATCTTTTCAATATGTCCTTTTTTTAATTCTGATACAGCATAGCATACAGCTAAATATGTTTTACCTGTACCTGCTGCACCTATAGAGAATATTAAATCCTTCTTTTGAATACATTTTATATATTCATCTTGTTTTAAAGTTTTAGCAAAAATAGGTTTGTTATATAAATTATGACATATAGGCTTTCTATTTTCGATAAAATCAATATATTGCTCTTCTTTATTATTTACAGCAATTGTTATTACATATAAAACATCTCTTGGAGTTATTTTAAATGAAAGTGATGACATCTTTAATAATATATTAAATATAGATTCTAATAATTTAATAGTTTCTTCTACTTCTGTATTAACTATAACACTAGAACCATTAACACCTATTTCTATATCAAAATAGTCTTCTATTATTTTTATATTTGAATTATGTACACCACTTATATTTTTAGCATCAATTGCATTATTAATAACTAAATTTAGCTTCATTAAATATTCTCCTTAGTTTTAAATTCAAGAATTTCTTTTGTTGTTGGATGAGGAAATGATAAATAATATGCTTCTAATGGGAAGCTATTTTCATCTATGGTATTCTTACTTCCATATTTCTTATCACCATATAATGGATGACCAATAGATGACATTTGACATCTAATTTGATGGAATCTACCTGTTTTTAAATCAATTTCAATATCAGATACATCAATATTATTTATTTTATAATTAGATATTAATCTATATTTTAATATTGCTTGTTGACCATTTTTATTGATATATGATTTTCTTTCTATTTCATTTTTTAATAGATATGATTCTAATTCTATATAATCCTTATTAGAAATAATACCTTCTACTGTAGCAATATATTTTTTCTTTAATTCATGATTTTTAATTGCCTCTGATAATCTAGCTGCCGCTTTAGAGGTTCTCGCAAATACCATTACTCCACTTGTATTTGTATCTAATCTATGAACTAAACCTAAATATACATTCCCTGGCTTATTATATTTAACCTTTATATATTCTTTTAATAATGTTAGCATATCAGGCTTGTTTGAGCCATCTGCTTGAGATAAAACACCCTTAGGCTTATATGCTACTATTATATGATTATCTTCATAAAATATTTTCATATTAAACCTCTTTATTCTTCTTAAATCTTTCAATGAATAATTGTTTCTTCTTGAATAGATTAGATGCCTTGCTATAAATTAAATATACGTTTTGATATGGATTAAAATTAAGTAGCTCTAGCTTCTTTAATGTACCTTTATTTAATTCATCATCTACTGAGCTTTCATAAACGAATCCAATACCATCATAATTTCTTACTAGATTAATAATTAGATTAGTTGAATCTGATTTTAAAATAGTATTATTCTTTAATTTAATATTTTTAGACTTGAAGGCATTTATAGTACTTTCATATAATCCTGATTCAGCATTTCCCATAATCAAAATAGCATTTTGAAGATTTTCTCTTGTCATTCTATTTACACTTCTATATTTTCCATTAGGATCACATACTAAAATAATATTATTTTGAGATAAGGTAATTGATTCAAGCTTATCATCATAAAAATTATGATCTACGATACCAAAATCTAATTCTCCAGTTTTAATTTTATCTATAATAATATCATGATGTGCACATGAACAATTAAAGAATAAATTATTTTCTAATGCAAAGCCAAAAAGGGAATTTAGATTTTTAGTACCTGCAAGGATATTAGTAAAACCTATTTCTAAGAATTGATTTTCTTTAGATTTTCTAAAATTATTCATTAATTCCTTATCAGCTATTAAACAGTTTTTAGCATATTCAAGCATTGCCTTACCCTCTTCTGTAAGCTCAAATGTTTTGGCATTCTCAAAAAGAGTAATATTATAATCCTTTTCAATACTTTGGATATGGTATGTTACTGAAGGTTGGGTAATATATAATTTTTGTGCTGTCTTAGTGTAGTTCTTTTCCTCTAGTAGGGTTAAGAACGTAATTAGCTTTTGATCAACCATAAAATGACCTCTTATAAAAATCGTTTATATTATATAAAAATTATATAAATTTTTTTTATAAAAGTCAATCAAAACAAAAATCCTTAAGCAATAATGCCTAAGGATTATTATTTTAGAATACAGCATTTAATATTTCAGATACATGAGTAACAGGCTTTATCTCTAAATCCTTTCTTACTTCTTCTGGAATATCTTCAATATCTCTTTCATTTTCAATTGGAATGAAAATCTTCTTTAAACCACTTCTATGAGCAGCAATTGATTTCTCTCTTAAACCACCAATAGGAAGTACAGCACCTCTTAAAGTGATTTCACCTGTCATACCAATATGACAATCAACTGGCTTGTTAGCTAGGGCAGATACTAATGCAGTAGTTAATGTAACACCTGCAGATGGACCATCCTTTGGTGTAGCACCCTCTGGTACGTGTATATGGACATCGCACTTTTGGAATACTTCTTCATCAATACCTAAATCCTTTGCGTTATGTCTTACATATGAGAATGCAGCTTGAGCTGATTCCTTCATAACATCTCCAAGCTTACCAGTTAATAATAAGCTACCCTTACCAGGATATGTTGTAACTTCGATATCCAATGTATCTCCACCAAATTGTGTCCAAGCTAAGCCTGTAACAATACCAACTTGGTTTTCATTACGATTCTTATTATTAGTAAATCTAATCTTACCTAAATTCTTTTCAAGATCAGCAACATCGAAAGTAACCTTTTCAACCTTTTCAGTTAAAATCTTTCTTACTGCCTTTCTACATAATGCTGCAATCATACGATTTAATTCACGTACACCAGCTTCTCTAGTGTATGATCTAATAATTTCATACATTGCATCATCAGTAATTGTAATTTGTTCTGGCTTTAAGCCATGCTCTTCAAGATTTCTAGGTAATAAATGCTTAAATCCAATATTGAATTTTTCAATTTCAGTATAGCTTGATAATTCAATGATTTCCATACGATCTCTTAATGGACCAGGAATTCCTGAAATATCATTTGCAGTTGTTATAAACATTACTTGAGATAAGTCATATGGCTCTTCAAGATAGTTATCACTGAAGAACTTGTTTTGCTCTGGGTCTAAAACCTCAAGCATTGCAGCACTTGGATCTCCTCTATAATCAGCTGTCATCTTATCGATTTCATCTAATAGGAATACAGGATTAACTGTACCAGCATCCTTCATACCCTTTAAGATTCTTCCTGGTAATGCTCCAATATATGTTCTTCTATGGCCTCTAATTTCGGCTTCATCTCTAACACCACCAAGTGATTGCTTAACGAACTTTCTTCCTAAAGCCTCACTAATTGATTTTGCTAATGATGTTTTACCTACTCCTGGAGGACCTGCAAAGCAGATGATAGTTGAAGGATTATGCCCTGTCATCATCTTTACTGCTAGGTATTCGATAATTCTATCCTTAACCTTTTCAAGACCATAATGATTCTTATCTAGCTTCTTTGTAACATCTGATAAATCATTGTTATCATCAGATGCCTTATACCAAGGTAAATTGATAATCCAATCTAAATAAGATCTAATTACACCAGCTTCAGCCATTTGGTTACTAGTATTTGCATACTTTTGTAATTCCTCCATAGCTTTCTTATAAACATTCTCAGGAAGCTTAGCTTCTTCTAATTTCTTACGAAGTTTTTCTACATCCTCTTCTTGTCTTGCTTTATCGCCAAGCTCGTTTTGGATAGCATGCATTTTCTCTCTTAGGTAATATTCCTTTTGAGATTCATCTATTGACTTCTTAACCTCAGCGTTAATCTTATTTTCAATTTCTACGATTTGCTTTTCTCTTTCAATATCCTCAAGGATCATTTCTAATCTCTTAGCAACTACTAATTCCTCAAGATAACGATATTTAGATAAATTACTATTTAGCTTTAATTGATAAGCAATAACATCACTTAATTGATCAGCATTAATTTCATTCTTTAATAATTTAGTAACCTCATCTACTGATATTAATAAATTTTGAGCATTATTAGCTATTTCAGCTGATATATGCTTTATTAATGCAGATTCAGTTTCATCATTATTTAATACTGAATATACCTTTTCATAATTTACTACGAAATAAGGACTAGTTGATGTATATTCTCTAATTTCAACACGACCAGTAATTTTAAATTTAACCTTATAATTACCATTAGGTAGCTTTAATTTAAGAGTTACCTTTGCAATAACACCCATAGGTTCAAGATCATCAGGAGTTACATCAACAACCTGTGAATCCTTTTGAACTAATAATATAATGTTACCATCATACATCTTTTCTGCAGAATCTAATGCTTCAACAGAATTTGGACGACCAACCTCAATCTTAAAATCATTTCCAGGTAGAGGAATAACGCCCCTTACGGCAATGGCAGGTAGAACAATTTTTGTATTTTCTTCCATAGTTTACCACCCTTTCATCAATTACATTTTTATAATCGACAACTATAATATACAACATTTTTGGCACTTTTGCAAGTAGATTGCCAAAAAACCATATTTTTCCATAATTAACGCTAAATATAGAAAAATATAAGCCAGTGTGAGCTGGCTTATTTTTATTAATTATTCTGCTTTCTTAGTTGTTTTCTTTGCAGTTGTAGTCTTCTTAGCAGCAGGCTTCTTTTCAGCTGTTTCAGCTTTCTTAGCTGTTGTAGTCTTCTTTGCTGTAGTTGACTTTGCAGCAGCCTTCTTAGGAGCTGCAGCCTTTTCAGCTGTTGCAGCCTTCTTTGGCTCTTCAGCAACTTCCTTAGCATTGCTTAGTAATAAGTCAACTAATGCTTGGTATGCTAAATCTGAATAATATCTAGCATAATTTGCTTGAAGATTTTCTTCTTTAGACTTCTTGTTTAACTTAGAATCTTCTTCAGCCTTAGCTTCGATAGCTTCCTTTGAAGGAGCTAGCTTTTCAACTTCAATAATCTTTGAAGCAACTACATTGAATAATGCTTGTCTTTCAGCTTGTCTATTAGCTTGGTCATTGAATTGCTCAATTGTAGTACCCATTAATTCAACAAACTTCTCGAATGGAATATTATACATCTTAGCTTGTTGTTCATATTGGCTCTTGAATTGATCAACTCTTTCTTGAATCATTGACTTAGGCATATCAACCTTTGCAGCGTCTAAGATTTGGTTAACAATAAAATCGAATTGACGATCCTTTTCGCTTTGTGCCTTTGCAGCCTCTAATTCAGCCTTCTTAGCAGCCTTTAATTCAGCCTTTGTATTTGCGCCATTAACATTTAAGCCCTTAACATATTCATCAGTTAATTCAGGGAACTTTTGCTCCTTAACCTCATGAACTGTAACCTTGAATACTGCAGCCTTACCAGCTAGGTCTGCTTGTCCATAGTTTTCAGGGAATGTTACATTAATATCTTTTGTTTCTTCTGCCTTCATACCGATCATTTGATCTTCGAAGCCAGGAATGAATTGGCCTGAACCAATTTGTAATTCATAATTATCAGCTTTTCCACCAGGGAATTCAACACCGTCAACTGAACCAACGAAATCGAATACTGCATAATCACCATCAGCGATTACTTGCTCAGCCTTCTTTTCCATTGTTGCATCCTTTTGTAATAATGCATCAATTGCAGCCTTAACTTCTTTTTCAGTTACCTTTAAGTCCTTAGCCTTAACTTCGATACCCTTATATTGAGGTAAATCGAATTCAGGATATGTATCGATAACTAAAGATACTTGGAAGTCCTTGCCTCTTGCAAATCCTTCTTCAACAACTGGTTCAAATCTACCAATGAACTTTTCTACTAATTCCTTATCAGAAACAGCTTCTTTAACCTTCTCATTGAAGATTACATCTAAAGCTTCTGTGAATAATGATTCAATACCATATGTCTTTTCGAAAATTGATCTAGGGGCAGCACCCTTTCTGAATCCTTTAATTGTAACTTCTTTATTCTTTGTTTCGAATGCTTGATCTAATGCTTTTTCGAATTCATCTTTTGTAACATCAAATGTTAACTTTAATTGACTATGTTCAATTTTAGTAACTTTCATCTTTCCAATCCAGACAGAGATTTCCAGGGATGTCTGTGCCTCCTAAATTATAATTTTACTTATATCTCTTTTCCCTTTAAAAATGTTCTTTTTAATTATACCATAATTGTAAAATAAGTAAAGAAAATTTTGCAGTGATGTTTGGCCCACTGCAAAATAAATTCTTATTATTTATTTTTTAATAAATTGATTATTTGAAGAGTTATATTCATAACCATTAGCTCTTAAAATATCTTCAATTTCATCTCTAGATTCATCAAGGTCTTCACATAGGTCATCTAAAGATGAATACATATCTCTTAATTTTGTGTTAATGACACTTAATAATATATTTGGTTCCTTAGGTAACATAATACACCTACATAATTGCTGTTGAATTATTATCGTCATCATCAGTTGGTAGATGAAGTGTAATATCTTCTTCATCTTCTTTATACTCTTCCTTTGCATCTTCAATAGAATCCTTCTTTGAGCTTCCACTAGATGGATTGAAGTAAGCAATGAATGCGAAAGTTCCAGATATAACTCCACATATTAAAGAAATGATTGCGATTGTAACAACAATCTTAGTTCCACTTACATTTTTCTTATCTCCTGATGCAAGAGATAAGATTACAACTGCGATAGTTATAAATGCTATATGTAACCAGAAATTAAATTTCTTAGAATTCTTCTTGAATAATACTGTGCTCATGAAATATGCAACAGCTTCTGAATATAATAATGCAGCTAAATAAACTGGATAATATTGATCATTAAATTTAGAGAAATCAGATAATTCTTTGCTATCTCCACTTAAATCATTATTATAAATTAAACCAGCAACGATTAAATATGTAGCTAAAATACCATGTATTAACGCAATAATTAAATCAACCTTTTTAATCTTTGGATCTTTTTCTTTATTAGCTAATGCATAAACAACCCTTATTGCGGCAACAATTAATGCTACTGCACCTGTAGTAATAAAGATAATGAATACTGATTCTTCTTTCTTGATTAAAAGTAAAATACCAAATGCTATTAGTAGGGCAGCTACTATAACATAAAAAATTAATTTAAAAATTGAGAATCCTTTTTTCTTAGGATTATCATTTTCTTTATCTTTAAGCTCTACTGATTCACAATTAAGCTCATTATTATCTTTTATTTCTTCGTTTTCAATCGATTTTTTCTTCTTTTTAAACATAATATCGCCTCAACTGAAATTATACCCTAATGTTAACGTTTTTAAAAGTATGTAATTTAAAAAAATAGTGTTATAATCAAATTATAAAAAGGAGTTGAAATGATATGAATTTTATTTTTATATCACCCGCTTTTCCTACAAATTATTACAATTTCTGTGATAGATTAAAGAAAAACGGTGCTAATGTATTAGGTATTGGTGATACACCATATGACCAATTAAATGATAATGTTAAATCATCATTAACTGAATATTATAAGGTTAATTCAATGGAAAGCTATGATGAAATGTTTAGAGCTGTTGCTTATTATTCATTCAAATATGGAAAGATTGATTTCCTTGAATCAAACAATGAATATTGGTTAAGACAAGATTCTAAATTAAGAACTGATTTCAATATTACTGGTGCTAAATTTGAAGATGTAGTTAATTTCACATCAAAGAGTAATATGAAAGAATTCTATAAAAAGGCTGGTGTTCCAGTAGCTAGATATAAATTCTGTACAAATTTCAAAGAGGATATGGAATTTGTTAAAGAGGTAGGATTCCCAGTTGTAGTTAAACCAGATGTTGGAGTTGGTGCTGCTGCTACTTATAGAATCGAAAATGAAGATGAATTAAAGAAATTCCACAATAGAGGATTTAATGTTCCATATATCATGGAAGAATATATCTTAGGTGATATTATTTCTTTTGATGGTATTTGTGATGCAAATTCAAATGTAGTATTTTGCGATAATGAAGTATTCCCACCTTCAATTATGGATATTGTAAATGAAAACCTTGAGGTATCTTATTATGTTAATAAAGAGGTTCCTGCCAAGGTTTATGAGGTAGGATCTAAAGTTATAAAAGCATTCAATATTAAGAGTAGATATTTCCATCTAGAATTCTTCAAGCTTAGAAATGATAAGCATGGATTAGGTAAGGCTGGAGATATCGTAGCCCTAGAGGTTAACATGCGTCCACCTGGAGGATTTACTCCTGATATGATTAATTTCGGTCAATCAGTTGATACATATCAAATTTGGGCTGATGTAATGTGCTACAACAAAATTGTTAATGTAGATTTAACACATCCAAAATATTATTGCTTCTACTATGGTAGACGTGATAGATGTAATTATAAATATTCATTTGAACAAATAAAGAATGCTTATCCATTCATTCAAATGCATGATAGAAACCCTGAGGTACTTGCTGGTGCTATGGGAAATGAATTCTATATCGCAAGATTTGAATTCATGGAAGATTTATTAAAATTTAAAGAAATGGTTGAAGCAAAAAATGAATAAAATAAAGAGGCTTAGTTAATTCTAAGCCTCTTTTGTTTCTGCGATAGCTATTACATCTTCATTTGGTTTATCATCATCTAAAGGTATTTTTATATTTTTCTTCCAGAAATAAATTAATATTGGAAGCTCAAAAGCAATCATAAACACCCATCCAGTAAATGTTGAGAATGCACATCCTCTAACATTATATTTAGATATAAATATAAATGCTGCAATAACTCTAAATATAATTTGGAAAGATGTAGATAAGAATACGATTAATAAATTACCGATTCCTCTAAAATATGATTGTAATCCATTAGTTGTTCCTGGCATTAAATAAATAAAGCCCATAACACCTAAATACATTGCTGCATACATCATATTATCTTCATCTTTTGTAAATAATTTAACTAATTGAGTTCTTAATGTTAATACAATTATTGAAATAGTTAAAGCCATAGTCCATTGCATAATAAGACCATATAAATATCCTTTTTTAGCTCTTCTACCCTGTTTAGCCCCTCTATTTTGAGCTATAAATACAGCTACTGCCTGTCCAATACATTTAGAAGGCTCTAAGGCAAAATCATCTATCTTTGTTCCAAAGGCATAGCCTGCCTGTTGTTCAAATGATAATTTATTTACTTCTGTTTGAACTAATGCTTTACCAATATATAATACTACTTGTTGCATAGCACTTGCTAATGCATATTTTATTGTTCTAATAAATAATGTTTTTCTAATAATAAAATCAGATAGCTTTAATCTAAAAATATCATTTCTTATTAATACATAAATAATGGCAACAACCATTGTTAATGCTTGGGCTATAATTGTAGCCAAGGCGGCACCAAATATACCAAGATTTAATCCAGCAATAAACCATAAGTCTAAACCAATGTTTATAACACAGCTAATTATTAATATTAATAATGGTGATATTGAATCACCTATACTCCTTAAGGCAGTAAAGATTATTGTATATATAGTAACAAAGATTACACCAATCATTGATACAATTAAGTATTCTCTTGCTCCATCAATTAAGAAATCATGGACATTTGTAACTACTAATAATTGTTTAGAAAAAATAATTATTATTAATGATGCAACTACAGTAAAAATAGAAAATATTGTAAAGCATAATCCTATTTCTTGCTTTAGGGTATCCTTATCCTTTGCTCCATAGAATTCACTCATAAGGATAGCTGCACCATTACAAAGTCCAATAATCAAGAATGAAACAACATTAATTATTGGTGTTGCTGCACCTACACTATCTACTGATAATGTATCAGTGAATTGACCAATAATTGCTGTATCTATTGTTGAATATAATAATTGGAAAATATTCGCAATTATTAATGGAATTGTATATATTAACATTGATTTTACGATATTGCCTTTACGCATATCGTTTTTTAATAATCTTTGCATAATTCCACCTACAAGAAAAGTTTATCACTATCTTTGTTTATTTTCAATAAAAGAAAAAACTAGGAATCCCTAGTTTTTATCTTACTAAAGCATCATATAATGCTTTAATTGTTTCTTCATAATCCTTTGAATCAACACCAATAATAATGTTTAATTCAGATGGTCCTTGAGCTAATAGCTTAACATTAATCTTCTTAGCACCAAGTGTTTCGAATATCTTAGCACAAACACCACTTCTCTTTGCCATGTTTCTACCAACTACAGCAACTAATGCGATGTCATCATCGATTGATACGTTTGCGCCTAATTCTTGCTTTAATTCAGTAACAAGCTCATATCTGCACTTTTCTACAGATGATGCAGCTACTACTACTGAGAATGAGTCAATTCCAGAAGGAACATGCTCAATTGATACATCATAATTTTCAAATACTGATAAAGCCTTTCTTAAGAAGCCTACCTCATTTGACATATGATCCTTTTGAATATTGAATGATAAGAAATCCTTCTTACCAGCAATACCTGTAACGATATTTGATGTATCACTACATTCATTTCTAATAAATGTACCAACATTATCTGGTTCATTTGTATTCTTTAGGTTAATAGGAATATTTAAACTTTGAACAGGGAATACTGTTTCTTCATGTAATACTGATGCACCCATGTAAGATAATTCTCTTAATTCAGCATAAGTGATTTCCTTAATTGCTTTTGGATTAGGTACTAGCTTAGGGTCTGCTGCTAAAATACCAGATACATCTGTCCAGTTTTCATAAACTGATGCATTTACACATTTAGCTAAGATTGAACCAGTTACATCTGATCCACCTCTTGATAATAATTTAATCTTGCCATTTGGATAAGAACCATAGAATCCTGGAACTACGATAGTACCATAATTATTGAAGGCTGCCTTAACATTTCCTTCAGTAGTCTTATCATCTAGCTTACCATCATAATTGAATCTTAATAAATCCTTAGCATCTACAAATTTAAAATTTAAATATTGAGACATTAAGATTGTTGTTAAATATTCACCACGGCTTACTAAATAATCTTGACTAATATTCTTGTTTAATTCAGCATGAAGAGCATCAAGATCCTTAGTGATATCATATGTTAAACCTAATTCATCTCTTACACCAACAAATCTATCATAAATCATTGTCCAGATGTCCTCGAAAGGAACTGAATATTTTAAGTGAGCATGTAAGATATATAAAAGGTCAGTAATCTTTGTATCAGATTTATCTCTTTTACCTAATGCACTACATACAACAATTTTTCTTTTTGGATCTGATTCAATAATATTTTTAACTTTAGCAAATTGTGTAGCACATGATAATGAGCTACCACCAAACTTTGTTACTGTTAACATAATTTCCTCCTAAAAATCTAGGCCTACAAGCTTTAATGCAATTTGTACTGCATTAGTTGCAGCGCCCTTTCTAACTTGGTCGCCACAGCACCATAATGTAATTCCGTTTTCGTTGATTAAATCTTTTCTAATTCTACCAACATAAACGATATCTTGATCTGAAGTTACAATTGGCATTGGGTATTCCTTCTTTTCAGGGTTGTCAAATAAACGGCATCCCTTTTCCTTAGCGATTGCAGCCTTAACAGCTTCAATGTCTAATTTATTTTCAGTTACTACTGTTACACTAATTGAGTGGCTTCTTACAACTGGAACTCTTACGCAAGTACAAGTTACATTTAATTCAGGTAAATGCATAATCTTTCTACCTTCATTTTGCATCTTCATTTCCTCAGTTGTATAACCATTATCTAGGAATGAACCGATATGAGGAATAACATTTCCAGCAATTTGATATTGGAATACCTTAGATTCAAAGTTACCCTTATTCAAGATAGTTCCATCATTCTTATATACATCAGCTAATTCAGACATTTGATCCATTAATTCAACTGGACCAGCAGCACCTGCACCTGAAGTTGCTTGATATGTTGAAGCATTCATAGCCTTAATCTTTGATAATTTATTAATTGCGTTTACAGCAACTAATGTGATAATTGTTGAGCAGTTAGGGTTAGAAATAATACCTTTGTTCTTGAAAACATCTTCTCCATTGATCTCAGGAACTACTAAAGGTACATTTTCATCCATTCTGAATGCAGATGAGTTATCAATAAATACTGCACCAGCCTTAACAATGTCATCAGCAAATTCCTTAGCTACAGCATTTGAAGCTGCACCTAAAACTATATCTAAACCAGCAAATGCTTCATGGCAAGCTAATTTAATTTCTACTTCCTTACCAGCAAATAAAACCTTCTTACCTACTGATCTTTCGCTTGCTAATAATCTTAATTCATTAACTGGGAAATTTCTTTCTTCTAAAATTTTTAACATTTCACGTCCTACAGCACCTGTAGCACCTAAAACACCAACATTATATTTTTTCATAACAAAAACCTCTCTACAAAATAATAATAAGCTTATTATAAAAATAAACTAGGTTTATTATATTACTAAATATTTCATATTTCAAGTAAAAAATTCATTTTTCGCGAACATTTGTATTTTTTGTACGAACACATTATACAGATAACGCTTTTATGTTTTTTTGATTAAAAATAAACATATAAATAAGAAAAAAGAATAGATTTTTTCATCTATTCTTCTATCTATTATTACTTATTTCCAAATAATACATCTTCCATATCATAGAAGCCTTTTGGTTGATTAACAAGCCATTTTGCTGCAATGATAGCACCATTTGCGAAGATTTTCTTTGAATATGCAGAATGCTTTAATGTGATAACTTCATCTTCACCACAATACATTACTTCATGTTCACCAACAATTGTACCACCTCTTACAGCTGATACACCAACTTCATTCTTTTCTCTTGGGCAAATTCCAGATCTACCTTCATTTACCTTATATCCAGTTGCATCTACAATAGAATTAACTAACATCTTAGCAGTACCAGATGGAGCATCCTTTTTCTTATTGTGATGTGCTTCAATTACTTCAATATCATATTGATCCTTTAAAATAGGTGTTACTTCTTTTACTAATCTATTTAATAATATTACACCTAATGAGAAATTAGCACTTCTTAATACAGGAGCAATCTTAGATAAATCATCTATTTTCTTTAATTGTTCTTCTGTATAGCCTGTTGTTGCGAAAACAACTGGCTTTTTAGTTTTAGATACATAATCACAAATCATATCTAGATTAGCTGGATTAGAAAAATCAATAATTACATCAAAATTTTCTTTTACATCATCTAATTTTTTATTTTCACATTCAATTGCTACAACAGATGATAAATCATCGCCTAACATTGAAGCTAAGATTTTACCCATTGCGCCATAACCAACTACTACTGCCTTCATTACTTAATTAGCTCCTTTACATTGTCCATTTCTGCCTTTAATGTTTTTAGATTAGCTTCACTCATATAATCAAGTGGTGCTCTATATCCACCTACATTAAATCCAAAATAATTCATTGCTTCCTTAATAGGAATTGGGTTAACCTCTAAGAATAGGTCATTTGTAAATGTTAATAAAGAATCTGCAAGCTTTAATGCTTCTGCATAATTATTTTGGAAACATAATTCACAAATCTTTGCAGTATTCTTTGGAGCGATATTTGCTAATACAGAAATAACACCCTTAGCACCTGCAGCCATCATTGGAACGATGATATCATCATTTCCTGATAACATAATGAAGTTATCATTTAATAATTTAGAAATCTTCATTGCATAGCTCATATTACCTGAAGCTTCCTTAATACCATAAATATTAGGGTGCTTTGATAATACCTCTACTGCATGATAAGACATATTCATACCAGTTCTACCTGGAACATTATACATAATTACTGGACATAATGAAGCATCTGCAACTGCAGTAAAGTGCTTAATTAATCCACTTTCATTTGTCTTGTTATAATATGGAGTAATAACTAGAACATAATCAGCACCTAGCTCTGAATATTTTCTAGACATTGTAACTGCTTTTTCTGTTTCATTAGATCCAGAACCAACAATTAAAGGTACTCTCTTGTTAACAACCTTTACACTGTATTTAACAATTTCAGCTTCCTCTTCGAAAGTTAAAGTTGATGCTTCACCAGTTGTTCCTAAAATAACAATTCCACCAGAATTATTAGCAATATGGAATTCTAATAATTCACCAAGCTTACCAAAATTAACAGACCCATCTTCATTGAATGGGGTAACTAATGCAACTATACTACCTTTTAACATTTTAATATTCCTCCTCGCTATAATTACATTCATATATTTTTTTAGCTGAAATAGAGATATATACATTTCCTTTTTTATCTATTTCAGGAATAATACTACCTTTATCTAGAATACATTCAACTTTGCCTCTAATATATCCTAGCTTAGATGCTGCAACTAATGCTGCACCGCATCCACTTCCGTTTGTGTTAATAAAGCCAAGGCCAGGCTTATAGCATTTAAGTCTTAATTTCTTTTTATCTATTACCTTAGCTAATATAACATCAGTTTTTCTATTAAATATTTTAAATTCAGCAATTCTTGGTACTAAATCTAAAATATTTTTATTTTCGATATCATCAACAAATAATACTGTATTAACACCTAATAAATTAAATGAATAAATTGTTAATAATGTATCATCAATTCTTATTACTCTACCAAATGAATCAATAGAATCATTTACATAAATCATTCTATTATTAAAATTAGGCTTTTCTAAATTTAATCTAGCCATAAAAGGAATTTCTTGGACAACCTCAAGCTTAGTTCTTCCAGCTCCAGTTAATATTGTCATTTCCTTCTTTTTACAAATATCTAGATCAAATACATATTTAGCAAAGCATATTAGAGCATTTGAATTAAATAATTCTCTTCTACCTAATGTGTCATAAATAATCATTTCTAATACATTTGTTTTAACAACTATTAATCTATTGGCACCTACACCATTAATTCTATCTAAAACCTTGATTGCGACATTTGAATAATCAATATTTTCTTCATATATTGTGATAAGGAAATCCTCACCACATACAATCATTTTAGTAAATTTCATTATTCTTCTCTTTCAATTAATTCATCTAAAGTCATTCTTCTAACAGCTAGCTTAGATTTGCCGTCTTCAACAAATACTACAGCTGGTGTTAAAGCCTTGTTGTAGTTAGATGACATTGAATAACCATAGGCACCAGTTGTGTAAGTGATTAATAAATCACCTGGCTCTGCAGATGGAAGATCGTAATCCTCAATAATTAAATCTCCACTTTCACAGCACTTACCAGCAATTGTTACCTTATGATTCTTTTCTTCGTTTTCCTTTCCAACGATATCACAATCATATTTTGCTTGATATAGGGCAGGTCTTATATTATCTGTCATACCACCATCGATGAAATAATATTCCTTGTTTGGTGTCTTCTTTGTAAATCCAATTGTATATAATGTATAACCAGCTTCACCAACAATTGATCTACCTGGTTCAATACATAATTTCTTAATTGATACATTATTCTTTACTAGGGCATCCTCACAAGTCTTGATTAATACCTTTGATACCTCATCAAATGGGATTGGCTTATCTTCATCTGTATATTTAACACCAAAGCCACCACCAATATTTAATACAAGTGGTTCCTTGAAATCCTTACAATATGTAATAAGCTTTTCAAGTGCTGCCTCAAATGCCTTCAAATCAAAGATTTGAGAACCGATGTGTGAATGGAATCCTAAGAAATTAATATATTTAGATTTTTCAATTACCTCAAGCATAGTCTTGAAGTCTTCAGATTCATAACCAACACCGAATTTAGAATCGATATGAGCTGTAACAATGAATTTATGTGTATGAGCTGAAATACCAACATTTAATCTAATAATGATATTTACTGGCTTATCTAATTCTTTACAAATCATATCTAATGCAACTAATTCCATTAAATTATCAACAACGATTGTTCCAACGTTATTCATAATAATGAATCTTAGCTCATCAGGAGTTTTATTATTTCCATGGAAATAAACTCTCTTTGGATCAAATCCAACATTTAATGCAGTATAGAATTCACCAACAGATACACAATCAAGTGATAATCCTTCCTTATCTACAGTTCTAACCATCTCTTTTACATTAAATGCCTTTGATGCGAATAATACTTCAGTTTCAAATTTATTAGATTTGAAATTGTTTTTAAATAATCTCATATTATTCTTTAGATGTGCTGCATCATAGATATATAATGGTGTACCATACTCCTTCTTTAAATCTCTTACGTCTACTCCAGAAATTTTCATATTAATCCCTCCTTATGATAAAAATTAAAGGCACCCTCTGGTGCCTTTTATTATCTTAAATATAATTATTAGCACCTCTACATAATTGTAGGAGTGATATAAGTATTCCCTATATCCCCACATAAGCTATATGCCTATAGTTTATGTTCGGCAATGGTTACCTTTCATATGAGTCATAGAACGCCTTCTCGTCATATTACTAATTTACATTGCTACCTCTAATATAAATTTTATGGTTTTATTTTAACACTTAATTCAATATATGTAAAGTGTGAAAATGAAAATGTAATTAAAATTACCAATATCTTTCAGACTTTAAGCTTCTAGCTAATAGCTGTTTTAATGCATCCTTAGCAGCTATTTTTTCATTAACTACTAAATGTGCAGTTGATATAATTGGTAAATCTAGATTATATTTCTTGCCAATTTCGTATCCGGCTTCGATTGCTCTAATACCTTCTACTGTTTGAACTGATGAGCCTTGAGCCTCAGCTACTGACATACCTTGGCCTATTTTTAAGCCACATTGGAAATTTCTTGAATTCATAGATGATGCAGTAACAATTAAATCACCTACACCAGATAATCCATATGCAGTTTCAATATTTCCACCTAGAGCTTGTACGATTGCCACAATCTCTTTAATACCTCTACTAATTAAAAACGCTCTAGCATTTTCACCTAATCCCATACCTGATGCTACACCTGAAACGATAGCGATTGCGTTTTTCATTGCACCACCAGTTTCAACACCAATAACATCATCAGATGAATAAACTCTTAAATAAGTATCATTTGAGAAGATAGTTTGTACCTCAAGTGCTGCCTCAGTTGATGTGCTTGCAGCAACTAATGAAGTAACCTTTCTTAAGATAACCTCTTCTGCATGGCTTGGACCTGAAAGGACAACGTAGCCCTTGAATTTATCTTTAGATATTTCTTCTTCAACAATTTGACTAACGCGGTATGATGTTTCAGGTTCAATACCTTTAGAAACATTAACGAATAGCTTTTTATTATTTATATATGTATTTATTTCGTGTAATACACTTCTCATAACCTTTGTAGGAACACATAAAACTAATAAATCAGAATAGTTACATGCCTCCTTTAAGTCTAGAGTTGCATTAATATTAGATGGTATTTCTAAATCAAAGAATGGATGAAGATGTAAATTATTGATTTTTTTAACAAAATCCTCATTGATATCTCTAATTAATACATTATGACCATTATCCGCTAAAACCTGGGCAAGGGTTGTACCCCATGCTCCACCACCAATAACTGAAATATTCATAATTAATCTCTCTTTCTAAATTCAATTTTAATAGGCGTAGCAAAGAAATCAAAATTCTTTCTAATTTGATTCTCTAAATACCTATAATATGAAAAATGCAAGAAAGCAGGATCGTTTACAAACAAAGTAAATGTTGGAGGTAATTCACCAACCTGCTGTGCATAATAAATCTTTAGCTTACCGCCATTGAAATCAGATGCTGGAAACATTGCTTGAGCATCCATAATAACATCATTTAATACTGATGTCTTAATATGCTTATGATAAGCCTCATATGCTTGATCAATAGCTGGGAATAGAGTATGTACTCTCTTATTCTCCTTAGCTGATAAGAATACAATTGGAGCATAATCTAAATATTTAAATTTAGTTCTTATATCCTCTTCAAAGTTTTTCATAGTCTTTGAATCTTTATCAACTAAATCCCATTTATTAACAACAATAATACATGGCTTTTTATATTCATCAATATATTGACCAACATGTAAATCCTGATCAATGATTCCAACTGAACCATCAATCATTAATATTACTAGATCACTTCTTCCAATCGCATCAACACTTCTAATTACAGAATATTTTTCAACATTCTCATAAATCTTACCGCGCTTTCTTAAGCCGGCTGTGTCAATAACAACATATTCTTTATCATATGCTTTAAATCTAGTATCAATTGAATCTCTAGTTGTTCCTTCAATATCTGATACAATGTCTCTATTCTCATTTAATAATGCGTTAGTTAAGCTTGATTTACCTACATTAGGTCTTCCGATAATTGAGAAATGAATTGCTCCATCATCAAATGTCTCTTCAACCTTAGGGAAATGCTTAATAACCTCATCTAATAAATTTCCAATACCAATGCCATGGCTTGATGAAACAACGATTGGATCTCCAAAGCCTAAAGAATAGAATTCATATGAATTATCTCTAAACTTTTGATCATCAACCTTGTTTACAGCTAATATAACAGGCTTATCAGTCTTATATAATAGCTTTGAAACATAAATATCATCATTTGTTAAACCATTACGACAATCAACAACAAAAATAATAACATCAGCTTCCTCCATTGCGATTTCAGCTTGTGCCTTGATTTCTGTTAAAAAGGGAGCATTACCAAGTTCAATGCCCCCTGTATCAATCAAAAAGAATTCTTTTGACAGCCAAGATGCCTTAGAATAAATTCTATCTCTTGTAACACCTGGTTGATCATCTGTAATGGATAATCTTTCACCAATAATACGGTTAAATAACGTAGATTTACCAACATTAGGTCTACCTACAATCGCAACCTTTGGCAACATAATTATTCACCACCACTTAAATTATTTTTTTAATACATCCTCGAATTGATCTCCAATAGATGATGTTACATCCTCATTTTGAAGATATTTTTCGATTTTCTTTCTTTCTTCTTTATTAGCAAATTTTCTAATAGATAGTTTTAGCTTCCATTCTTTTTTATTGAATTCAACTACAACTGCCTTTGCTTCGTCACCTACAGCAAAATATTCTGCTAAATCTCTTCTTGTGTCTTCAACATTAGTTTCAGATGTTGGAATAATACCATCAACGCCTAATGCTTCAACAACAAGACCTAATTTATTTATTTCCTTGATTTTAACATCTAGAACCTCACCAATAGATGTTTCTACCTTATCCCAAGGGTTATCCATTAATGCTTTTCTAGATAATCTAATATTTTCTTTTTCATCATTCATAGAGATAATTGCTACCTCTACTTCATCACCAATTACAACATTGTTATTGTAATTATCATTTGGATTCCATGAATATTCACTTTGATGTAATAAGCCCTTTAAATTAGGAGCTATTTCTAATAATAAATATCCAGGCTGCTTATTAGTAACTTTACCTTTAATCTTATCAGATACCTTATGGTTTTCTTTAAATAATTGGTATGCAGTCTTAATTAATGCCTTTCTAGATAAAACTAGCTTACCATTTTCTTTTGATAATACTTGAACCTTAACAGGATCACCTACATGTAATACTGTAGTAATATCAACAAATTCATGGCATACATCTCTTGCCTTAATTACACCAACAATATTTGAAATCTTAACGAATGCGATATATTTTTCAACCTTAGTAATAGTTCCTTCTAATACATCACCAACATTAATCTTTTCAAGCTCCTTGTCTCTTTCCTCAATATATTTTTCATGCTCTACAGCCTTGGCAGAAACAACAGCTCTTCTTCTAGATTCTTCAACCTCAATTACCTTAACATCTACATTAGATTTAACAGCTAAATCCTTAATAGCTTGGCTCTTTGGCATGAATAATTCAATTCCTGCATAAGAGCATAGATAACCACTATTAACCTCTTTAGCAACATAAACATTTAAGATTGTATTTTGTTCTTTAGCATCAATAATCTTTTTAAATGTTTCATTCTTTTCTTCATCTAATCTAGATAGCATAATTAAGCTATGGTCTAATCTACCTTGACCATATTCAACCTTAGTTACCTTACAATTAATCTTATCACCAATCTTAACTAATCCTTTAAATGATAAAATAGATGGATCCTTTGTATAATAATTTAAATGAAGAGTTCCTTCTGTAAAGCTATGGATGTCTAATAATAGAGTTTTATCATCTCTAATTTGGACAACTGTACCCTCTACAATATCACCAGGCTTAATATTTTGTTTAATATCATAACTATTTAATAATTCTTCAAAACTAGATTCTTTATTAGCCATATTCTTGTTCCTCTTCTCATTAATTAATTTTATTATATGATCTATAACCTCATCAATTGTCATATGAGTAGTATCTACTAATATTGCTCCTTCAGCAATCTTTAAAGGAGCAATTGCTCGATGAGAATCATTATAATCTCTTACCTTAATTTCATGTAATATTGTTTCGAAATCAGATTCAATACCCTTTTCTTTATTTTCCTTTAATCTTCTTCTTGCTCTCTCATCAGCCTTAGCTGTTAAGAATATCTTTAAATCAGCATTTGGTAATACGATAGTACCAATATCTCTACCATCCATAATTACCTTACCATTTTCAGCTGATTTTCTTTGGAAGATTAGCATTCTATCTCTAACAATTTTATATTTAGATACTAATGATGCTCCACTTGAAATTTCAGGAGTTCTAATTTCTTTAGATACATCCTTACCATTTAAATAAGTCTTACCATCCTTATATAAAACTTCGATATCCTTGACGAATCCAAATTCGTTTTCATCCTCTAGATTAACTTTTCTATTAATAGCCTCTAGTGCTACCGCTCTATACATAGCACCTGTGTCAATATGAGTAAATCCTTCTCTTTCTGCAACCAATGAAGAAATTGATGATTTACCACTTCCAGCAGGGCCGTCTATAGCAACAACAAATTTGTCCATAAATTAATACCTCATTTATAATATTTTACCATAATTTAGGTTTTATTACAAACTATATAATATCTTTATTTCGTGTGGTTTAAGCTCTCTATATTCGCCTACAGATAGGCCATCTAGGGTAATTCCTGCAAAAGATAATCTCTTAAGCTTTTTAACCTCAAAGCCTACCTCCTTGCACATCTTTCTTACCTGTCTATTTCTTCCCTCTGTAATACCAATTTGAATTAAAGATGAATTATTTTTCTTATCGAAGCTAATAACCTCAACCTTGGCAGGCTTAGTTTTAACACCTTCAATAACTACTCCCTTAATAAGATTAGTTACAGCTGTTTGGTTAATAATACCATCAACTCTAACCTGATATATCTTTTCTACTTCCTTTTCACTTCTTGTTAAATTATATGATAAATTTCCATCATTAGTTAAGAGTAAAAGGCCTGAAGTATCATAATCTAATCTTCCTACAGGAAAGATTCTTGTTTTCTTTGTTTCAGGATCAATTAAATCCATTACTGTTCTTCTACCTAACTTATCTGAAACTGCAGTTAAGTAGCCAGTAGGCTTATTAAGTGCATAATAAACTAATGTTTGTCTATTTAATTCTACACCGTCTACTATAATTACATCCTTCTTAGAAACCTTAGTTCCAAGCTCAGTAACGACATTACCATTAACCTTAACTCTGCCTGCAGTAATATATTCCTCGCATTTTCTTCTTGATGCGACACCACAAGACGCCATTACCTTTTGTAGTCTTTCTTTATTATCATCCACGACAATCACCACCTATGTATAACAATCTATTTAGTATTATAACATAATATTAAATATTTATATAAACAAAAAATATGTGATATAATAATTTTTGAGGTGTTTATTATGTTTAAAAAGAATGCATGGAACAAATATAATGAAAAAGATTTAAAAAAGCTTACTGATTTTTGTGAAGATTATAAAGAATTCATTTCTGTATGTAAGACAGAAAGAGAATGCGTTAATTATTCAGTAGAGCTTATTGAGAAATTAGGATTTAAAAATATAAATACATTAAAATCAATTAAGCCGGGAGATAAGATTTACGCTGTTAATAAGGGTAAAAATATTTGTGTATTTGTTATAGGTGATGAACCAATTTCAAATGGTATAAATATTTTAGGTGCTCACATTGATTCACCAAGAATCGATGTAAAACAAAATCCATTATATGAATCTGAAGGATTTGCATACCTAGACCTACATTATTATGGCGGTATTATTAAATACCAATGGGTAACAATTAGACTTGCTATACATGGCGTATTATGTAAAAAGAATGGAGAAATTATAAATGTTAATATTGGAGAAAACGAAAATGATCCAGTATTTGTTATAACAGATCTTCTTCCACATCTAGGTGCTGATAAGCTTTCTAAAACTGGTAATAAGGTAGTTGAGGGTGAAGACCTAGATTTAACAATCGCTTCTATGCCACTTAAGGATTCTGATAAGGAAGCAGTTAAGAAAAATGTATTAAAGCTATTAAAAGATAAATATGATATTGAAGAAGACGATTTCGTATCTGCTGAATTAGAAATCGTACCAGAAGGTAAGGCAAGAGATTTAGGAATCGATAGATCAATGATTTTAGGATATGGTCATGATGATAGAGTTTGTGCTTATACTTCTTTAAGAGCTGTATTAGATGCAGGTAAATGTAAAAAGACAATTTGTGCATATTTAGTTGATAAAGAAGAAATTGGTTCTGTAGGAGCTACAGGAGCTCATTCATTATGGTTCCAAAATACATTAGCAGAGCTAATTAATTTAGAAAATAATAATTATAATGATTTATTATTAAGAAGAGCATTATCTAATTCTTCTATGTTATCAAGCGATGTATCAGCAGGATTTGATCCTTTATATTCAAATGTATTTGAAAAGAAAAATGCTTGTTTCCTAGGACATGGTATTACATTTAATAAATATACAGGAGCAAGAGGTAAATCAGGCTGTAATGATGCAATGCCTGAATATATGGCTAAGATAAGAAAAATAATGGATGATAATAATGTTAATTACCAGACTGCAGAGCTTGGTAAGGTTGATATTGGTGGTGGTGGAACAATCGCCTATATCATGGGTAACCAAAATATGAATGTTATTGATGCAGGTGTTCCTGTAATGTCAATGCATGCACCACAAGAGGTTGTATCTAAAGCCGATGTATATGAAGCTTATTTAGGATATGTAGCCTTTGTTAAAGAAGCTTAATAAAAAAAGTCTAGCGTTTGCTAGACTTCTTTTTTTAGTTATATAAATATGTTACATTTACATTTTCTAAAGAATTTAAATATATTCTACTATCATAAGATAATCCAGCTGAATATACTTTAATTTCTTTTAAATTTCCCATATCACTAAAGGCATCATTATAAATATCTTTTACTGTATTAGGTAATTCAATTACTTCTATTTTAGTTTTAGAGAATGCATAGCTTCCAATTGATACAAGTCCTGTATTAAATATAATATTTTCTATACTTTCACATCCATAAAATGCAGATGCTCCTATAGCTATGGCATTTAATTCCTCTACCTTTAATTTTTTACAATATGAAAAACAATTTCTTTCAAAATATTTAACATGCGATATATCTATATTTTCAAGACTTCTACATTCACTAAATGCTAATCTTTCAATAGTATCTATATTTTCTGAATTCTTAAATATAATCTTCTTTAAATTCTTTTTGTAAAAAGCTCTTGGACCAATTATTCCTACTTCTCCCTTTTTACCGCTATCTTTAATTTTATATGTAGCTGAATCACCATATACCTTAGTTACTCTATATAATTCCTGATTAGCATCATATTTATATTCAATTCTAGGGATACTAAAAAATAGAACAAAAAATAAGAAAACGATTAATAACAATATGATTGGAAGAAACATCTTCCAATATTTTTTTAATATTTCCATTTTATCATCTACTTTCTTATTTTAAAGTCTTCTGGCTCCTTTGCCACTACCTCTATTTCTTTATTTGTTATAGGATGAATAAATTTAATTCGATAGCTATGTAATAAATATCTATCACTT
>CAMJFY010000017.1 GCA_946405105.1 uncultured Caryophanales bacterium | reverse complement strand
TGTAAATTTAACAATACGTTTATTTCGTCATATACAGTTTTCAAAGACTCAAATTCGAACCAATATTTTATATTGGCGCGAATAATATAATATCATTAAACACATTACATGTCAACGAAATTATATTAAATAAGATGGTGGTCAGGGCTGGTTTCGAACCAGCGAACCCTAAGGAGCAGATTTACAGTCTGCCGCGTTTAGCCTCTTCGCTACCTGACCATATTTTATGCTCTGTTTAATGTCAGTGCTTATTTAGTATATCATTATAAAAATTTAATGTCAACAATAATTTTTTGAATTTTTCAGTTTTTTTCGAAGATTTTTAGAGAAAAGAAAAAACGGCTATAAATAGCCATTTATTTCTTAATTTTTTTATCTAATTCATATGAGGCAAGCATAATAATTCTTTTGCATTTTTGACACTCTAATTTAATGTCAGCACCAACTCTAATTACCTTCCATTCATTACATCCACATACATGTGGCTTCTTTGTTTTTATAATCTCATTTAAGGTATACATTATAATGGATTCCTCTTTATCTTACTAAATTCTCTTGGGTATTTATTTGGTGCGTTTTTTATTTTTTCAATAACAATTATTTCTCTTTTGCCAGCCTCACCAGGAAGCTCTGCCTCTATTATTTTAGAAACCTTACCTCCAAGTGTCTTAATTGCATTTTCAGCCTCTTCTAATTCTTCTTTTGCAATTTGACCCTTCATAGCTATAAAATAGCCACCAACCTTAACAAGTGGCATACAAAGCTCTGCTAATACATTTAGTCTTGCAACTGCTCTTGCTGTTACATAATCAAATGATTCTCTTTTTTCTTTAGCATAATCTTCTGCTCTAAAATGAAATGCTTTAACATTATCTAGCTTTAATAATGAAACTAAATCATTTAAGAAATTAATTCTTTTATTTAAGGCATCAATAATATATACATTTGCATTTTTAGAAACAATAGCTAATGGAATAGATGGAAAGCCTGCTCCTGAGCCAACATCCAATATAGAATATGGCTTAGAGTTATCTAAAGCCTTTAAAATGAATAATGAATCTAAGAAATGCTTAATATAGACATCTTCACGTTCAGTAATAGATGTTAAATTCATATATTCATTTACTTCAACTAGCTTTGAATAATATAATTCGAATTTATTTAATATATCTTCATTACATGAAATATTAAGCTTCGCTAATTCATTATTAAAATCCATTTTAATGCCCCTTTCTATTCATTTTCTCAATATATACTACTAATACAGAAATATCAGCAGGATTTACTCCACTAATTCTTGAAGCCTGTCCGATATTTAATGGCTTAATCTTCTTAAGCTTTTCTCTTGCCTCTAGGGCAATGTTATCAACATCATCATAATTGATATCTGAAGGTATTTGCATATTTTCAAAATTATTCATTCTTCTTGCTTGCTCACGAGCTTTAGCAATATATCCTTCATATTTAAAATTAATTTCAACCTGCTCTAGGATTTCATCAATATCATCATAATCAATATCTAATGTAATACCTGAAGCATCTAATAATTCTTTTACAACATCATAATTAATTTCTGGTCTCTTAATTAAATTATATAATGTCATACTTTCATTTAGCTCAGTTGAATTATATTTAACGATAATACTATTAGCTATTTCCTTTTTAATCTTAATAGTCTTGAAATCAGCTAATAGCTTTTGAATAGCTTCTTTCTTCTTACATAATCTATTATATTGTTCATCAGAAATAGTTCCAGCCTGATAACCATATTCTCTTAATCTTAGATCAGCATTATCATGTCTTAATAATAATCTATATTCAGCTCTTGATGTTAATAATCTATAAGGCTCATCAGTTCCTTTTGTTACTAAATCATCAATCATTACTCCAATATATGCTTCATCTCTAGATAAGATTAATGGCTTTTTACCTTTAATCTTCATTCCAGCATTAATACCTGCGATAATACCTTGACCTGCAGCCTCCTCATAGCCTGAAGTACCATTAATTTGACCTGCAGTAAATAAATTATTAATAATCTTTGTTTCAAGGCTTGGCCATAATTCTAATGGATCAATGGCATCATATTCAATTGCGTATGAATATCTTACAACCTCACAGTTTTCAAGTCCTGGTAATAATCTAATCATTTTATCTTGTACATCTACTGGCATTGATGTTGAAAATCCACCAATATATGTTTGATCTAGCTCTAATGATTCTGGTTCATAAAAGATTTGATGTCTTTCTTTATCTTTAAATCTAACAATCTTAGTTTCAATAGATGGACAATATCTAGGACCAACACCCTTAATTACGCCACCATACATTGATGATTCATCTAAATTATCTAATATTAGTTTATGTATATCTAAATTTGTATATGTTAAATGACAAGGAATATTTACATTTAATAAAGAATTATATCCTTTATCAAAGCTATAATGCCATACCTTCTCATCACCATTTTCAATGCTTGCTTTAGAAAAATCAATTGTAGATGCTTTAATTCTAGGTGGAGTACCAGTTTTTAATCTTTGAATAGTAAATCCAAATCTTCTTAATGCTTCACTAATACCCTTAGTTGTTCTTTGTCCATCTGGTCCTTCATTTTTAGTCCAGCGTCCTCTTAATATTCTAGAATCAAGATATGTACCTGTAGTTAATATTACACATTTAGCTAATATTTCTTCTTTTTCTTCAAAAACAACACCCTTTACAGTTTTGTTTTCTTCTAAAATATCAGTAACATATCCTTCCTTTAAAGTTAAGTTTTCAAGTGAGCTTAGATATTTAGACATTTCTCTTGGATATAAAAGCTTATCCTCTTGGAATCTTAAAGCCCATACGGCAGGACCCTTAGATTGGTTTAGCATTTTAGTTTGAATCTGACATAAATCAGCATTCTTACCCATATATCCACCTAGGGCATCTATTTCTCTTACAACAACACCCTTGGCAGGACCTCCAATTGATGGATTACAAGGCATAGATCCTAACATGCTTAAATTACCACTTATTAACATTGTTTTTAATCCCATTTTACTTGTGGCAACCGCAGCCTCGCATCCGGCATGACCACCACCAACAACGATAACGTCAAACATCATAATCACCTATTAAAATAATATTCCTTTAAATAATACCACTTTAGAGTCCCATTAACAACAATTGACTCAATTTTTTTTCTATGTTATAATAAAAAAAACGTGTGACATTTAATAATTTTAATATTTTTATATTAATATAACCCATAAAAGAGGGAGGTGGTTTATGTGAAAAAGGAAAACTATGATGAAATTTTAAAGTTATACAATAATTTTATCTTTTTTGTCGACACAAAAAATAAAATAGTTGAATCAATAATGGATGGAAATACTTTGTTATGCGACAGTATGACATTTGAAGAATTCACGCCTTTTTTCCAAAACCACTTTGAGATAACTGAGGAATCGGCATCTAAGATCTATAGATTCTTAAATCAATTAAAGATTGGTGATGAGAATGTCTTCACATTTGAAGCTAAATATGATCTTTTAAATGATGACAAGCTTCCTATGATTATTAAAGGAAGACGAATTGATTCTTATAGAGCTATATTATCCTTCTCTTCTGATAGAAAGGTTGATAATAAAGAGGTTGATGGTTTAACTAAGCTTCCTACAGCGGATGCGTTAAAGCCATATATTAAAAATGCAATTCAACAAAATATTCCATTTGCGTTAATGCTATTTGATATTGATAGATTCCAAGATTTCTATCAAAAATATGGAAGCATTTATGCAGATATCTTATTAGTTGAAACTGCTGCTTCTATTAAGAAAGTTGTAAAGACAAGTGGTTATATTGCTAGAGAATCTGGAGATAGATTCTTAATCATGCTTTATGTAGAAGATGATTATGATTATATCCACGCAGCCTGTACTAACCTAAGAAATTCAGTTATGGATTTAACAAACCATAATGTTAAGCAAGCTAATATTACTGCTACTATCGGATGTTCTTCTTACCCTAGGGATGGAGATAATTACGACCTTCTTTATAAAAAATCATTCCTTGCCCTACAAAGAGGAAAGAGAAAAGGTCGTAACTGCTTCATTATCTATTTAGAACATAAATGTGGTAGTGCTGAGAATTTCCAATTACCAGAAGCTAGATTTGATTATTCTTCTAGTATGACAACTAATTTCAATATTGTAGCTGGTGTTTATGAAATTATTAATAGAAATGATTCTAAAGATAAAAATATTAAGGATGCCTTATCATTAATAGGTACCTACTTCTTACTTGATAGAATTAATTTCTTTATTCTAAATCCAGAAACATCTGAAATTATTAGGCTACATCAGTGGCATAATCCATTATTACCAGAAAAAAAGATAAAAATCAATCAAGCAAGAAGAGAACCTTGGCTTAAAACATATAATAATTTAGGTATGGTAAAAATTGTTCAGGTAGATTCAAATAAGAATTTACCAATATACGATATCCTTAAAAAGGATGAAGTATCTGCATTAATTGCTATAGATTTATTATATTTAAATACCGAGGTTGGTCTATTAAGATTTGAAATGACTGATTCTAATAGATTCTGGACTAATGATGAAGTTGCTACACTAAATCTTATTTCTAAGCTATTTGCGATATTCATTTATAAAGAATATGAAAAGAATGAATTTGAAAAGAATTTATCATATGATAGATTAACTGATTTATATAATTATTCAAAATGGTTAGATGTTACATATCAAACACTATTTGATAAATCAGATCCTGATTATGCTATTATTCACTTCAGTTACCTAAATTTCCTACATCTTGCTGATGTATTAGGTGTTGATGCATGTGATGATGTATTAAAGACTACTGCTGATGCATTAAGAAAATATTCTGATAAAGAAATTTATTCTAGAACTACTGAAGATAGATTTATAATTATTACTCCTATTACTGATAAAGATTATATTTATGACTATATTCAAAAAATAGCTAAATATGTAGATGATAATTATAAATATGGATATCATTTCATATTAAAGGCTGGTGTTTGTATTAATGATAAACAGGATACATTAACTCAAACAATTGATAAAGCAAGTATAACAAGAAAGAATGCATTATCTAGTGATGATGATATCTTATTCTTCTCTGATGAATATTTTGAACAACAAAGAATTAGAAATGAATTAGAGCGTCATCAAAATGAAGCACTAGAAAAGGGAGAATTCAAATTATATCTACAACCAAAGATTGATACTAATACTAATAAGATTGCTGGAGCTGAAGCTTTAACAAGATGGAAATACAATGATGAAAAGATGATTTTCCCAGATACATTCATTCCTTTATTTGAACAAAATGGATTTATAAAGGAATTAGATCTACATGTATTTGAAAATGTTTGTAAATTCCAACGAGAAGTTATTGATTCAGGAGCTACACCTGTAACTATTTCAGTTAACTTATCAATGTATCAAACTAATTTTGATGAATATTTAGCTAAGATCAATGAAATTAAAAATAAATATGATGTTCCTGCTGAATATTTAGAGATTGAGATTACAGAAAGTACATATGTTAAGAATATTAAAAATGTTTCAGATCTTATGAAGAAGCTTCATAAGAATGGATATAAGATATCTATGGATGATTTTGGAACAGGATATTCTAACCTTTCTTCTCTTGCCACATTTGATTTTGATATGATTAAGCTTGATAAGAATTTCTGTGCTGATAAAGAAAGCGTAAAGGAAAGAACTATTTTAACATTCGTTGTTAAATTAGCTAAGAGCTTAAATATTAAAGTATTATGTGAAGGTGTTGAAACTAAAGAATTAGTAGATTTCTTAAGAGAAATTGGATGTACATTAATTCAAGGCTACTACTTCGATAAGCCAATGCCTGCCGAAGATTTAAGAAAAAAATATTTATCTAATTAAAAGAAAAGACCATATTACGAATCTGTTTTAATCAAACAGATTCTACTCAATATGGTCTTTTTTCTCATCATAATCTTCTAAGAAGGAATGCTTAACGCCATCCTCCTTATAGCCAATTATCATATTCATATTAACATTTGATGCTGCAGCAAAGATATTCTTTTCTACATTATCATTATAATTCTTCTTCAATTCTTGGATTAGCATCTTTGTTGTTAATCTTCTACTTGAATTAATTTCATTATCAACTGAGCATGCTTCAGTAAATCTACAAGCACACATAATGAATCTTAAATCGTTATATTTTGCCCAAGCCTTAATATCTTTTTCTCTAATTAGATATAAAGGTCTAATTAATTCCATACCTTCATTGTTATCACTATGAAGCTTTGGAAGCATTGTCTGGAATGATCCAGCATTTAGCATATTCATTAATGTAGTTTCAATAACATCATCAAAATGATGGCCTAATGCAATTTTATTACAGCCTAGATTAGAAGCTAGCTTATATAAAGCTCCTCTTCTCATCTTAGCACATAAATAGCATGGGCTTTTTTCTTGTGAATTTGCGATTTCAAATATGTTTGTATCAATAATTGTTGCGGGAATATTTAATAAATCTAAATTCATTTTAATATGATTTAAATTATGCTCATTATATCCTGGATTCATTACTAAAAATTTAACCTCAAATTCAAAATCTGAATGTCTTTTTAGCTCTTGGAAAAGCTTTGCCATTAGCATAGAATCTTTTCCTCCAGATATGCATACACATACCTTATCTCCAGGTTTAACTAATTCATATTCCTTTAGTGCTCTAATAAATGGAGCCCAAAGTCTCGCTCTATATGTTTTTATTATTGTTCTTTCAATTTCTTGATATCTTTCCATATTCTTCACCATAAATAACATATAGATTTTCTCATAATTATTTATTAATTACAATATATTATTTATAAAATTCAACAAAGCCTGAATGAGTATGATACATAGCTCCTACTATTTTTAATCCATTCTTTGTATTCTCTTGGATTATTTCACTTGATTTAATTTTTTCAATTGTATTAAATACATTTAATTTAGCTGCCTTAGTATTATCAGTTTCTTCTCCAATTGCAGATTGGATTTCTTTAATAATACTAGAAATGAAATTAGAATGTGAATCAGCTATGGCACTATGTATAGCACCACACATAGTGTGACCCATAACAACAATTAATTTACAATTTAAATGATCAACTGCATATTCAATTGAGCCCATTCCAAAATCAGCAACAACATTTCCAGCTAATCTAATAACAAATAAATCACCAATACCAGCCATAAATATACTTTCAGGTATTACTCTAGAATCAGAACATGTAACAATGACTGCGTATGGATTTTGTCCATGCCTATGCGTATGTAATCTTTTTTCTTTTGAAATATCACCTAAATGATTCTTTTCAGAAATCATATAGGCTTCATTTCCTTCCTTTAACCAAGTAAGGGCTAATTTAGGACTGATAATCATTATTTCTTGCCATCCCACATTCCATGTAAATTGCAATAAGCATAGGCATTAATAAATTCATCATTTTCTAATACGAATACAGCCTTTGGCTGATCACCTGGCTTTAGATTCTTTCTTTGAATTCCATTTTTAGTATCAATTTCAATGAATTCAATATAATGGTTATCAACCATTGGATGTTCAACAGATCCTACAGTAACAATAACCTTGTTATCATCAATAACAACCTGTGGTACATGCTTTTCAACTGAGGCATCTACACTTCTAATTTTTACCTCTTCTAATTCTACATCACCATTAATTGCTTCTACGATTTTGTTTGATACCTTATAAAATTTCATTGTTGTTTCCTCCGTTCTTATTATATCTTCTATAAGCTTTATCTATTTCAATATCAAATTTTGATAGCTTATTCTGTATTTCATTTAAATAATTTCTTACTGCCTTATCACAGTCATCATCTATTTTTTGACATATCTTTTTAATTCCATCAGATTGTTTTCTAATGTCTTCTACTATACTAGATAATCCTTCAAGTGGCTTATCTAAATATCTTTGTTTTAATTCTTCAAATTTTTCTTTTAATTCAATTGAATTAATTAATTCCATTCTTTCTTTATTACCTTCAAGTAATAAATTCTTGAATCTAATAGTTAATGAGTTTAGCATTGATAAGAATGTAATCATATATGCAGGTCTTACAACATACATATCCTCATATCCTATTGCCTTATAAACAGGAACATCGTTTGGCTTATCAGTTTCTAGATTAGAAACTAATAAGGCATATTTACAATTCTTCTTATTTCTATTTTTATCTAATGCTTTAAAATAATGCTCATTTGTTTGTTTAGTTGAAGAATCAGGGTTTTCATCCTTCATCTCTAAGCAAACAGATGCTAGCTCCTCAGATGGATTTAAATTCTCATTAGCATATATTTTAAATATATAATCTGCCTTAGATCCTTTTGTTTCTCCATCTTCTCTAATTACATCATTATCTTTCTCCCAGGTAGTATTATAAAATCCAACCTGAAGATATGATTTCATTTCATTATCACACCAAGCTTCTAAATCTTCTCCTGTTTGTTTAACATTTAGAGATGCTTTTTGTCTTTGAAGTGATAAATATGCATTATCTTTATCCTGAATTATCTTTTTATAATTTATTTCTATTTCATTAATCTTTTTAATGAATTCTAATTCTTTTTCTTTATTAGTTAATTCATTCTTTTGTTTAATATTATTATTTTCATTAGATAAATCAAATATTCTTCTTTCGTATGAATCTTTTAGCTTTAGCTTCTCATTTTCAATTAATGCTTTTTCATTTGCTTCAATTTGATTTATTTTATTATTTAATCTTTCTATTTCAATTTCATTTTTAGATTTTATTTCATTGATCTTAAGATTATATTCTAATTCTTTTTCTTTTAATAATGCTTCTTTCATTTTATTATAATCATTAATAACATTATTTAATTCATTAATCTTATTTTCATATAAAACCTTTTGTTCAGTAAGCTTTTTATCATTTTCTAAATCAATTAATCTTTTATATTCATTTAATTTATTTTGATATACAAAATCCTTTTTCTCAGCAATAAGCTTTTCAATTATTTCAGTATCTACAGATGATAGATTTAATAAATCAATATAATCGCCCTTATTAGCATCTTCATCTAATATTATTGTGTTTTTATCTTTTACAATTACTTTAACATTCTTCATATTAAATACCTATCATTTCTAAAAGCTTTTGTTTTAAAAATTCATATCTTTCCTTTTTCTCTAATTTCTTAAAATGAATATCTCTTGATTGTAATGATACATTATTATAATCAAGCTTAATTGGTAAAAATTGCTCACTGGTTAAATCAAATATAGATTTTCCTACTACATTGAAGCAATGGAAATTCCCATCCGCTAATGGAACTCCATATACTTCTCCTCCAAAGATATCTTGAGCTAGGAATGCTGTGATAGAGCATTGACCTAGGGTCTTGTTTTCCTTTGTCCAATTAGCCCTCATTCTAGGAGCACATGTATCACTTGACCATATTTTTGATAATATGTCATATAAAACAAATGGATTAGATATCTTATTAAATTTATTATTTATTGGTGATACTAAATTAGCATTTGATTCATAAAAATTATAATTCATGCTATCCTCCTAAAGAAAAGGGCCCATAAAAGGCCTATTCTATATTTTTAATCTCTAAATCTCTATAATATAACTCTAAAGCTAATGTATGTGCAAAATTGCTTAAGATATCTATATCAAGATTTTGCCATATTCTTCCACTTGGGTTACAGCAGATATCAGCTCTTAAGAAGCCAAATGATTTATCATGAGTTTTTATTTCAACCCAATATGTAGAATATATTTGTTGTTTTCTTAATTCATTAGCACTTTCTTCATTTAAATTATCTTCAATATGATTCTTATAGAAAATGCCTGTATGAGCATTAAGACCCTTTCTCATAATAGCATATGATAAAGGCTTGAAATCTCTTAATTTACAAATAGGATGGAAATATTCGAAATATAAATTTTCCTCATCAGCAATACATAAATGGTCAATCATAAAGAAGCTACCGATATAATTAATAGCATCAATAATACCATTTCTAATATCATCTTTTGTTAATTTATTATAAATTAAAGAATAAATATATGTTGAGCTTACAATCTTATCTCTTTCAGTCTTTAAATTGATATTTGCATGTTTTTCCTTAAGGTAAATGATAAAGCAGTTTCTACCCTTCATTTTACCTCTATATAATGCTTTATCTGCTAATTCAAATAAACCATCAATATTAGTAGAATCTAATGGGAATCTAGAGCAGCCCATTGTTACTGTCATAGATAATTCATTTAAATCTTTACTCTTAAGCTTCTTTGTACATTCATTCATATTATGCCATAATGACCATACGTCATCATATTCAACAATGTTTGGAGCAACCATAATAAATTCGTCTCCACCATATCTACCTAAGACACCCTTGTCTCCAAGGATATCTCCCATTCTTTGGGCGATTTCGTATAGAGCACGGTCACCAGTTTGGTGTCCAAAGCCATCATTAACATATTTAAAATTGTCAACATCTAATATACATAAATTAAAAGGTATGTTCTTACTAATTAATAATTCAACATATGAAAATATAACATTTCTATTATATACTTTCGTTAACATATCCGTTTCGTTATATTTATCTTCAAAAAATTCCTCAAATAACATAAAATATCTCCTTATTATAAAATATTAAATCGAATAGTTTCTCACACTATTATCATACCTTAAAATCATTAAAAAAGCAAATAAAAAGAGGGTTTACACCCTCTTATCTATTCATTATTATTGTTTTCAATATTATCTTCTAAGGAATCATTAGAATTAGTATCTTCTGTAGGTACTTCTTCATTATTAGATTCAGGTGAAGAATTATTCTTTAATTTTTGTAATTCTTCTTCTAATACCTGTTTTCTTAATTCTTCTAATAATTGTTCCTTAAGATCTTCATTTTGTTTTTTAGCATCATCTACTTTTTTCTTCATTACTAATTGGAATGTTTGAATACCAATCATTATTACAAAGATAACAATTAATATAGAATAGATGACAACTGGATTAATACCACTAGAAAAAATATTCATAAAGCCTAACCCTGTTATATACTTTCCGTAAACTAAATTTTTTGTTACTGCAACTGTATCTGTATTATTGTTATTATTATCACCCATAGTGATTAAATAATCAGTTTCTGTTGTTACATTAACAATGATATTTGCTGAATCAAATCTAGATGTTTTTTCAACAATTTCACCATTTGAAACTCTTGCGATAACTCTATGGATAATATATTTAGATTGAGCTGTATTATAGTAAACTATAATATCATCAGGCTTGCATTCCTTATAGGATGCTTTTCTAAATAATACATATGATTTTGATTCTATTGTTGGTTCCATTGAACCTGTTGGAACATAAGAAACTGATAGACCGAAGATTCTTGGTGGTCTTTTTTCAGTTGTTGCAGCAATAACTGATGAAACAATATAAATACACAAAACTAAGGCTATCATACCTATAGCGTAGGATATGATAGCTTTAATTTTACTTTCTTTTACATTTTCTTTTTTCTTAAAAAACTTAAACATTATTAATCATCAAGACCATTCTCTTTGAATAATGCTTCAAGCTCATCGTCAGATAAGTTCTCTAAATCATCTGTTGAAGATGATGTAGGTCTTCTTTCAGGTTGAGGCTCTACAGCCTTAGCCTTTGGCTTTAAGCTTATTGTCGGCTTCTTTTTAGGAGCTGGTGCAGCTTCTACTGGAGCTTCCTCCTTAGGTTGTTCATCAGCTATGCCATTTTCAGCCATAAGCTTATCTAATTCTTCATCTGAAATGTTATCAAGGTCGTCATCTTGAGGTAGATCCTCTACTGGTGCTTCCTCAACTGGCTCCTCAGCAGGTGCTTCTTCTTGAACTTCTTCAACTGGAGCCTCTTCTACTGGTTCAGTAGGTAAAGCTTCATCTTGAGGAATATCTTCTAGATTCTCTTCAACTGGCTCAGCTTCTACTGGAGCTTCATCAGCTACATCTTCAGCAGGTGCTTCCTCTTTTGGCTCTTCCTTCTTCTTAGGCTTTAATGAAATTGAAGGCTTCTTTGGTTTTGAATCATCTTCATTATCATCAGATAATCCTTGTAGATCTTGATTTGCATCTTGTTTCTTAGGTTGTGCCTTTTTAACGCTTGGCTTTTCAGCCTTAGCTGGTTTCTCATCGTCAGAAGATAAATCATTGAATCCGAAGCCATTTTGACTCATTAGAGCCTCTAATTCATCAGCTGTCATATCCTCAATTGACTTATTCTCATCAATTTCAGGCTCTTTCTTAGCTTCTGGCTCTGGTTCAGGTTTCTTCTTTCTTACAACCTTCTTCTTAGGCTTTGCCTCAGCAGCCGCATCAGCAGCAGCTAATTGTTCACCTAATAAATCGTTGGCAGCCATTAATTCTGCTAACTCTTCATCTGTTAAGTCATCATATTCATCCTTACGACGAACTGGTGCAGCATTTGCGCTAGCATCTTGTTGTGCCATAGCAATTGCTTCTGCCTCTCTCTTCTTAGCTTCCTCACGTAATTCTTTTAAGTGGTTACGCTTAGCCTCAGCAAGAGGTGCCATAATCTTATTTCTTTCCTTAATTTCAGGAGATAATTCGTTTTCCTTGATTGCAGCTTCACGTTTTTCTTTCTCAATAGCCTTTTGCTTGTCAAGGGCATCCTTTTCAAGCTTACGCTTTCTAGCGTTCTCTTTTCTTTCACGCTCGATTTGAGCAAGACGCTTAGCTTCTTCTCTTTGACGCTCACGCTCTTCACGCTCACGGTCCTTTTGTTCCTTAATCTTGATCTTATCCTCTAGCTTAGAAAGAAGCTTTTCAATTCTCTTCTCTTCCTTACCCATACGAGCGATATTCATTTGCTTAGCTTGACGTACAATCTTAAATATCATCATTCTACGTCTAGCAAATTCTAGCTGCTCATATAAGTCTCTTGATTCTAATTCTTCATCAGCAACACCAAAGGCAGTTGGATAAATTTGATCAAGCATATCTAACATTTGACGATATACAACTCTGACTGATTCATTGAACTTATTACCTGTTCTTTGTAAACCATCTAATGATGCTTCAAAGAATTTAGCTGTTTGAGATAATAAAGCCTCGTTCATTGTGTAATCTTCAAGCTTCTTAGTATCAGCTTCAAAATTTAATTCAATCTCTAAATCCTTATTTTCTTCAGGTTTTGGAGCTTTAATTTGTTGTAGCTTCTTAGATGCATATACACCATCGATAGCACGGTTTTTAATAAATGATGTTAATGCTAAAGCCATACATGCATTAATATCCTTATCGAATATCTTAGAATATTTATATGCTTTTTCTTTAACATCTACGTTTGTAGCAATTGAATCTACTCTATCTAGATATAACCATAAACCATAACACAATTTGAAATCTGGGTTATGTAGGATAATATTCGTTTTCATAATTGGAGGTAATACATCCTTTGCCTTAGCTAAAGCACGCATAAATTCTGTACCCTTTAAGCCGGCGATATCTTGTCTTACCTGTAATAATCTGTTAAATTGCTCTCTTGTTGTTTCAACATCAGCAGTTAAATCATTTTTAATTTCAATATCTAGGTCAATTGTAACCTCTTGACCTGAAACCATGAATGTATTTTTAACATCTAGCTTATCAGTTTCAAAAGATTCTAGAGATACCTTCATTACCTCATAACGTCTTTCAACGAATTGATCTAGTCTTTTTACTAATGATTTGATAAATCTATTTTCGTAAATAGCTAATTCATCTTCTGCAAAGGTAGTTAATACCTTAGAAGGTATTACATTATCTTCTGTAACTTGTTTAATAAAATGTGTATGAGAGGCTAAATGACGAACTGTTTCACTACTTGTTTTCTTTGCCTTTTCAACCTGAACAACATCATTCTCGTATCTGATACTTCTCTTAGGGTCTCTCATTATCTTTAAGATAGCTGGATAAACTGATTCGATAGTATCTAGGAATGACATATCAAAATTTCTTATTTCTGATTGTGTCTTATTGAAAACTGATTTTTGACCACCCTTAACTCTCTGTAGAATATAACTACCATATGGGTCATTCATTGTATCATTTTCAACTTCGGCATATATTTTGGCATAGTAATTAGTTAATTCATCAGTATTAAAATTTCCCTTTGCCATAAAATACCTCCCTTATAGAATAAGATGGGTTAACAAAATTAACCCATCTTTAGTTTTTATTTAAATTATTGCATCTTCTTTAAGTCTTGGATGAATGCCTTAGATACTTTGAATTCTTCCTTACCAAATAGACGATCTAGCATTAATGTTAATTCGTCTAATTCAGTTTTTAAGAATGCTAAGTTTAACATTTCAAACTTTCTTAAGATCTTGAATGCAAGCATGTAGTCTAGACCTTCGAATTCAGTGAATCCACATGCCATGTATACTGGAACGAATAATTTAATTTGTTTCATAATACGGTTACCGAATGCAATCTTGAACTTCTCTTGAATGAAGTCATCAAGTTCTTTAAATGCACGGTCAGCCATTTCAGTTAAATTGAATCCTGATTGGATACGCTTGAACATATCATCAAGATATTCAAATGTCATTGAAATATTATCAGTATATGGTGCATCAATATATTCTGCCTTCTTATTGATAGCGATTGGTGTAGCACGGTCATATACCTTATCTGTAATTGTGAATGTTGAGTCATCTTTATTTGCTGTACCAACGAACCATACATTTTGTGGAATTAAAACCTTACCATTAATTAGGTTCTTTGGATCTCTAGGCTCAGAAATTGGAACGATATCGATCTTCCATTCATTTGGATCTGGCATTTCCATTACTGATAAGAATTCAGCGAAATAATATTCTACTCTGGCTAAGTTCATCTCATCTAGAACTACAATATTAATTGTATCTGAATAAGAACAAGCATATACAGCTCTTAAGAAGTCTGTTTCATTAAATCTCTTAGTAAATTCGTTTAGATAACCTAATAATTCAGCACGGTCACGCCAAGATGGTTGTACTGAAATGATTGCTGTATCATTTTGGAAGAATTTACCCATAGCATAAGGTAATGATGTCTTACCTGTACCTGAAATACCTTCTAGAATCATTAATTTAGTAGTTGCCATACCAGCAAAGAATCTAGCTATAATGTCTCTTGAATAGTATAGATGTAATTGTGATGCAGCATAATTAATAAATCTATCAACTAAGTCAGCCATATCAAGCATATCTGATTGGTTCATTACTGTAATCTTTGGATTTTCAGCTGCGAATTGGTCAACTTGGATAAGCTTAGAGAATCTTGATTCATTATCTCCTTTTTTCTTTCCACCTTGTCCTTCATAATCTACAGCACCTTGACTACCTGCACCAATTTGAGATACTCTCATTGCTAAAATTTTATTCTTTTCATCAATTAATTCTACTACCTTTTGGTTTAATAGTGATACTTCTTCAATTAATGAATCCTTGTCAACTTCACGTTTAACGAACTTAACATATCTCTTTACTAATTGATATAGTAATACTACTAATAAACCAATAAATCCAACGTCAATGATCAATACTAATATAAATGCAATATAATCTAGTGCACTCCATGTAGCAATTGATTCACCTAGTTTTGAGAAATAACCACCGTTATCAAACCAGTCACCCTTAAAGATTTTTACAATAATTGTAATGTGAGCAATAAACCACTCTTGAATATTTCCCCATAAATCTGAAAGGAACTGTACATAATATCTTGCAAATCCACTCATAATATCAACTCCCTGTTATAAACCCCTATTTTTCCATATTATTCTGTCTTTTTTGTACTTGCTTTTTTAGTAGTACTTGTTTTCTTTACTGGAGCCTTCTTTGTAGGAGCTTTCTTTTCTTCTACCTTTGGCTCTTCATTTTCTTCTATAGACATATCAGGCTCGCTTGTAGCCTCATCATTATTTACAACAGGTTCTTCTTCCTTTGTAGCTTCTTCAGTTACTGGTGCTTCCTCTCTTGGAGCTTCTTCAGCAACTACTTCATTATTTTCTACTGGAGCTTCTTCAACCTTTTCAGGCTCTGCTTCAGTTACTTCTTCAGCTTTAGCTTCCTCTTGAGGTGCTTCAGCAGGTTCTACTGTATCTTCCTTAACTTCTTCAGCTGGAGTTTCTTCTACCTTTGGCTCTTCAGCAGCAGGAGCTTCAGCAGCTGCAGCAGCTATAACACCTTGGTTTCTTAATTCAGCAAGAAGTTCAGCACGCATTCTTTCCTTTTCACTTTCAAGATCAATTTGACCTTCAGGTGCTAATGCTTTATTCTTTTCTTTACGTAATAAGATAATATTTCTTACAACTAATACAACTTCAACAATTAGGATAACTGCTAGAGGAATAACAAATATGAATAACCAATATTGTTGCATCCACCAAATTGTATATCCTGCTTTATAATTAACACTTGTAACCTTAGCTTTAATTGCGGTGTTGCCTAATACTGCAATAGAGCTTGAATGAGCTCCAGCCTCATAGTCATATATCCAACTTTTTGCTTCAGCTTTTTCAGCTTCTGTTCCATTGGCAAATTTATCCCACATTGATCTTAATGTCTCTATTTCTTCTCTTAATTCATATTTTTCAGAAACATCTTTATCACCAGCAGTATAAACTATAATGCTTTTACCATCGCTATCTTTACCAATACATACGATTCTATGGGTATTGTAACCACCAGTTTTTCTACCATCGATTTCAATGTTATCATCCCAATATGTTACAACGTCTCCAACCTTAAATTTGTTAAAATAACCTTTTCCAGTCATCTTAACATTTACAACATCACCCTTATAAGTAATTTTTTCTTTGCCATCAACTGTTTCAGTCTCTGAACAATTAAATTGCTTAATCTTATAATTGTTATATTCTTCTGGAAGGTTATTCTTATTATTTTCAGTAACATGCATAGATGGAGTTAAAACTCTTAAATATCCATTACCAAAGATATTAGGAATACCATTACGTCTTCCAGCATTTATATTCATTAATGAGAAAAAGAATAAAACGACTATTGCACTATAGAACAATACGTTACCAACAATTCTTAACACAAAGAAAGTCATTTCCTTTGGAGTTTTTGGCTTCTTATCATTCTTTTGGCCGTCGTTAGATTCTACTACATTAAAATTTTTCTTGTTTTCTGCTTCATTTTTGATGTTTGTATTATCCATAAAACCACCAACCCTTTATTTAAATAAAGCCTATTCATACTTACTTATTATTTATTTTACCATATCACAATATAAAAAACAAATAAAAAAATAAATCTTACATTTTTTCAAAAAAATCCCTTGTGTAAAATCGGCACATTTTTGTGCAAAATTAAATCTATTTATTTTTAATATTGTCCCCATGATAATCTTATTATACCAAAAAAAGATCAATGTGTAAACATTGACCCTAATATATCATATTAATTTGTTAATTATTTCTATACCGGATTCAACCATTTTATTCGTTAAATGCTCATAAATATCCCTTGATGTCTTCTCTGATTGATGTCCTAATTGCTTTTGTACAAATTTAGAATTAGCTCCATTATCATATAGCATCGTGCAATATGAATGTCTTAAATCATGTATCTTTACATGTCTTAGGTGTGCATTATTAAGATGCTTATTCAAGATTCTATTTATTCTTACTGATTTATAAGGGAAGATTCTCTCATTATACTTCTCCTTTTTCTTTTCTACCTTTAATAAATATTTTTCTTTAAATGAAGCTATTTCTTCTATTAGCCATTTAGGTACATTAATAATTCTATCCTTATTAGTTTTTGTATAGCACACTAATACTTCATTTAATTTACCATTAATGCTAATTGATTGTAGCTGTTTATTAATTGTAATACAGTTATTACTTGAATCGACATCATCAAATGTTAATGCTCTTAATTCACTTTTTCTTAATCCTGAAAACAACAATACTTCTAACATTAGTTTCTCTCTTTTAATTTCAAATGATCTACCTTTTATTGATGAGAATAAAATTTTAATCTCATCAATTGATAAATAATCACTTTTAGGTGATTCAACCATAGAAAAAGGCTTCATTATTTGCTTGAATTTTTTGTTAATGGATGATGATAAATATTCCATTATATCAAGCCAATCAATGAAAAACCAGTAACATTGAATTTGACATTCACTGCTGGTATAAATGACTAAATAAAAATGGGGATTATCAGATGATAATCCCTTTTAGTTTACTATAATATGGTTAAAGAGTAAAAATGAGGCGATAAATTGGCAAAAATACCTCATATATTAAAGCAATTAATGCTTATAAAAAAGATTTTAAAAATAAAGAATTATCTAATGAACTATCACTAGAATAAAATGAGGAGATAATTGTTAGGCTAGATGGTAAAAACTTATCAAAAATGCTTTTTTATATCTACCTTGTTTTTTTAATTCAATTTGCATTGTCATAAGCAAAATAATTAAGCATTTTCAATTTGTTTGTATTGCCTATACTTTTAAGTATGAAATATCATTTCTTACTAACAAGAAAAAAATGGAAGAACAAAAAATTGCAAATGATGACTATATGATAAATGGCACTCTTGCAGTATATTACCCAAATAAAACAAAATAAAATAGAGGTAAAAGAATACTTCACTAATGAATTCGAAAGTATAATTAATGAATTCAATAAATTTCAAGCAAATTTAAAAGGGATTATCAATCGATAATCCCTATTTTTTAATCTTCAACGCCTGCAGTCAATGTTAAATTTAAAGTTACAGGCTTTTCGTCGATTCCAACTATACAATCAGAATCCCATCCTTCAAACCAGAAATACACAGAAATCTTCTGCTTAGTTTGAACACCATTATGAACACCCAAGTATGGATATAAATCTTGATTAGATGCTTTAGTCCATAACCTAGAATTTGATTCTACTAAATCTAAATCAGTTTGTCCTCTTTCAATTGCTTTATTTAAGTCATTATAATAATTAGCATTATATGAAGTATAAATTGAATCTTTATAATGAGGTCTTATAATTAAAAGTTCTCTTAGAGCTGTATTATATTCTTCCGGAAGAATTCCACCTAAGTCGAAAACATCCCCATCAATTGTTGGTAATTGTTGACCACCATGGTAGATTAATGTTTTTGTTGGTAGCTCATTTCCAGTATATGAACTTCTAATATCTATCGGATTATATAAACATAATGCAAATCTAGTAGCATTTGCAGAATTAATATTGAACATAGTTATATCTGGTAAAGATAACAAAGCATTATAAGCACTTGGAACTGATGGCATTTCCTTATATGGATTAAGGTTTGTTAACTTTTGTCTACATAATGTTCCTACAATTGTATTTTCTAATTCTGTAATAAATACATTTGAATTAATTTCGATATCATCAGGAACATTTCCTTCTGCATCAGTTTTAATACCTTCTTTAGTATCAACTGATAAATAGATATCAAATTTAATGTAAGATGTACTAGAATGATAAGTTTCATAATAGTCAGAATTCTTGTTATTTATAGTATAAAAATCTGACATTGATCCATCACTTTTTAATGTACAAGTAGATGGTGTTGTGATGCAAAATCTACTATATAGAGCATCAAGCTCATCTTCATCAACAGAGTCAACATATTCTCTACTCCAATTTTTTAGATTCATTAGAATTTGTTTTTTAATTTCAGTTGAATCAGCTTCATCTGAGAAAGTTCCTCTTTCGCCAGTTGCAGAAATAGTTAAGAAATAATTCGCATCAAGTTCAGAAATCTTTAAATTAATACTGAAATTATCAGTATTAGCATATGTGAAGATACCAACCCATGCGAATGTTGTAGCTACTATTGTTATCATTACAATGACACTAGTTAATATGCTTATTAATATTTTTTTATTAATTTTTCGCATGGGTCATACCTCCTCCTTTTTTATGTCTTTATTTTAGCTTAAAATCTTTAATAATATGTTTTATAACTAATTAATATTAAGCATGAGTTGAGCCTTGGAATTCCATAGCTAATGTGAAATGTTGCTTACGAACAGCATCAAAACACATCTTATCCCAACCATCTAGATAGATATCAAACTTAACCATTAAAATGCTATCTAAGTTACCTGCTGCAGCTTGAGCACCAGCACCTGTAGGTGTAGCAAATGTAAATGTACCAGAGTTTAAAGTAGCGATATCAGTATAAGTAGTTTCAGAAGCAACCTTTGTATCATCAATTGCATCAGCACCAGTTAATGACTTAACGTTATTATAATATGTATGTGCATTTGCAGATGCAACAGCAATATTATCACCAGTTGCTAATGTATCACAGTTATAAGCAGTTCTTGTACCAGCTGAAGTAACTTCTGGACTATCAGCTGCTCTTGCAACTTCTGTACCTTGTTCAACAGTAATTGCAACGTCTAATGCTCTAAACATATTAACAGAATATGAAGCATCAGTAACACCTGTTCCATCAGCTAATACTGAGAATGTAGGTAATGCAGCTGCATCAGTATTTGTTAATGTGAATGATTGAATTTGAACATCTAATGATGAAGAAGAACCTGACTTGAAGTATAGATAGAATGAAATATACTTATCAGAAGCTGTTAAACCACCTGTTACAGCAGTATCATCTACATCATTTTCATTTGCAACCCATGGATAATATGCATCATCTGTTGCGTTGTATGCTACTGGTTCTAAAGTAACTGCTGAAGAATCGATTTCAACTGCAGCTCCCCAAGATCCTACTTTACCATACTTAGAGATTAATAGTAATGTAGAGTCAGTTTGAGAAGTTTGACCAGTAATACCAGTTGCTTTAACTGTATCATTTGCTGTATACCATGCAAATGTAGTTGAGAATGCTGTTGTTGCTACAGCTGCTAGAGCTGCACAAGATAGAATTAATTTGTTTCTTAATTTCATAATTTTTTCTCCTTTGTTTTTCTTTTTTATATGCCTTTAAATCAGAGCCATCAATTTGATTTATTGGCTAGCTGATTTTTGATTGGAATCATAACCAAAATTTTTTTGTATCGTATTAATCAACTTTTATTGAGTTGAATAATAGCCTTGCGTTAATTGGATTTACTTCTTTTTCTTCTTGACCATCTATAACATAATATGTTTTGCCTTCTTCGAATCCGTCTTCTAATGTTAAGGCTTTAGTGTAGATATATGGGCTTTCTGTTGTGCCATCTCCACTTCTTGTATAATATGTTAGTTCTGGGTTAAATTCGTCTTCATATAATTTGTAGATATTATCATAATATCCAGGAAGACCATCGAAGCAATCTCCATCCCAACCTTCAATCCAGAATCTAAATCCTACTTTAGTTATATATCCAGATTCAACGGTTGCGATTACATCTTTTCTATTGACCAATTCACCATTTTCAGTCTTTACTAAGCTTCTAATTGTTGATGGTAAATTATCAGCGTAGCTAGGTAATCTTTGATCAAGCTTATCTTCAGTTTTAACATTGTTATAATAAGTATACATTGCATTATAATTACAATTATAAAGCTTATCTAAATCAGATAATTCTAATGCTTTATTTTTATTATAATCTGTTGCATAGCTACCTAAATCATATTCAACGTTTGAAGATAATTCATATAACTGTGCTTTTCCTTTAGGTTTTGTAGAAGTTCCAAGATTCACATCATCGGTTGCTGTATAATATGTAACTTCTTCATCGAATTCAGTTATTTCAGCTTCTACAAATACGAATGGGCTTTCTTCTGTTCCATTTCCTTGTCTAGTGAAATATTTTTGTTCTGAATCAAATGTTGCTTCTTTATCTACAACTTGGTAGTTTTGAAGATATCCTAAATTCTGTGCACTAAGTCTACTTGCATTTGCTGTGTATACTTGAATTTCATCACCCTTTTGGTAAGTTTTACCATCGGCTTCACCATTCCATACTATCATTGGAGCTACTAGCTTAACTTTTGTTGCTTCATTACTCCATACTTCAGTTTTAGATGCTTTATTATGACCATCGTCATATCCTAGACCATCAAGATAGATATCATATTTTGTATGCTCTACCCTGCCGTCCTTTTCTCTATGTTCAGTAGCAGTTCTGAAATACAAATTGAAGTATACATATTTTGAACTGTAATCATTTGCTTCATTAATTACAACATTACTTAAGCCCTGCATTTTTACTCCATCTTGTGAAGTTACAGGTTCAAGTGCTAATGCTTTTAAATAAGCTTCAGATAATCCATCATCGCTTAATTTAACATTTCCGTTTCTTACATCAATTAAGCTTCCATCTTTAGCAAATTGATAGTCACTTGGATTCTTTCCAACTATCATTGCCTTTATCATATCGTTAGTTGATAATTTATGTTTATAATTTATACCATCTACAGATACTAAGAAGCCTTCAGTAGTCGATGCATTGAACTCAAATTCTTCTGCAAATGCTACATTTCCAAGCTTATACCATGCGAAGGTTGTAGCCGCTAATGCTACTGCTACAAATCCTGTAGATATGACGCCAAGTACAAGCTTTCTCATAATCTTCAACGGCTAAAACCCCCTTTCGAGTTTTTAAATCCTTAAGATAATTTACTATTGACCTTAAATGATAAATTACATTTTATATTATCTAATCCAGATACTCCTGCAAAATAATCTGCATCATATCCTTCAAGCCATATTCTAAATGTAATTTTATGTGCTCTAAGACCACTGTCTAATCTTGTTAATTTATATTCATCAGATAATGAATTGTAGATTATTTTCTCTTTCTTACCTTCACTATCACCATTATATAATTCCATAAGATTTTCATACTTTAATGGATTTACATCATCACTCTTAGCACCAAGGCTCTCGTAATATGTCCACATCGCATTATATTTAGAATTATATAATCTATTTAATTCATCATTATCGCCATCATAATCAGTGGCGTAGCTTCCAAGATTATCTTTATTTGATAATTCATAGATTTTTGCATCAGTGTCAGTTTCTGAATAATCAGTCGCTTTTTCGTCAGCTTGTTCAAATACTACATCTGAACTTTCTGTGAATGACTTATCATTATCTAATTGATAATCTTCTCTAACTACTGTTTTAGATTTTATTGCAATTTCACCATTGTCCTTTTTTGAAATTCTCATCGCGTTTGCAATATTAACATCAACAGTATCTTTAGCATTCTTTTTAACTAATTCAAAATTTGAATCTAGGTAAGATAATGTATTTACTAACTTAACCTTTTGAACAGTACTATCAATTGATGTTGGATTCATTGTTTCAGTTTCATGATGAACTGTTCCATCAGCTCCTGTGTATGAATACAACTCATAACTTGTATCAGCACATAGGTAAATACCGAAATGTTTTTGATCAGATTTTTTTTCTGATTCAGTTTTGAAATATAAATCAAATTCCAAGAATTTTGAATTATTTGTAATTTCATCACCATATTCGTTATATAGTCTGAATCCATCACAATCAATCTTACCATTCTCAGTAACCTTCATTGTAGTTGCTAATTCTAATTTAATTTCATCTAAGATTAAATCGTATTTTTCTTTATCTTCAATTAATCTATATTTTGTTTTATTATCTTCTAATTCTGTTTTCTCGTATAGCTCACCGTTAAAGAATACATATTTATTTGGGTTATGCTTACGAAGAATTGCAGATTCGATTTGGCTAGGAGTTAATGTGTCAGTATAGAAAGCTGAATTTGTTCCATCAACTGCAACTTTAAATCCTAATCCAGTAATTACTTGGAAATCAAGATTGTTGACATATCCACTTGAACCAATTCTAAACCATGCATATGTAGTTGCTGTTGCTGTTATAGCAGTTGCTGTTACTGCAAATACACTTAAGAAAAGCTTTCTTACTTTCATTGACATCCTCCTTTGCAAATATTTTAATTTTTAAACTAAGATGTTACATCAGCCTCTAACTGGAATCTTGCTGATTTACCTAAGATGTTTTCATTACAATCAGGATCATCACCTTCAAGCCAGAATAGAATTGTATATTTTATGAAATTATTTCCTTTTTTACCAGAAATATGAATATTTTCATTACTGCCATCTACAGAATTTGTATCGAATACTAATGTAGCATTCTTGCTGAAATACTTTCTAGCATTTCTCGCATCAATCATTGAGTATGCTGTATATGTTGTAGGTGTTTCATCATTCTTTTGATATACTCTAAAGTTTTGAACACCACTTTCTTCGTAGTATGTCATAACTCTAATTGCATCACTTAATCCATCATCCTTTGTCATTGTTAGCTTTAATCTAACTGTTACATCCTGGAAGTTTGATGTTGTATTTACGATGTAGAATGAATAACCATAAGTCTTATCGAAGCTTATGTCTCCTCTTTCTCTGTGTAGCTCACCAATCTTTGCGAATTGATTTGCGAATAGATAAGCTGGAGATGTTTGGTCGAAATCGTCAATTGCTTTCGCATCCAAACCAGTTGTATAATCTTTTTCATTGTCCGGATCTAGAGATAATGCGATACTCTTTAAGGCATCACCATTTTGAACTCTAATTGTGAAATATCCAGATTCTTTTCCTAGAATCATTGCTATGGCTATCAAAGCGGCTGTAACGAACAATGCGAATAACAGTCCGAATTTGAATACCTTATTATGGAAAAGAGATACTATTGTTTTCATTTATCCGTTCCACCCCTTCTTAATTGTTTTTAATCGTTTTCTAAAAATCAAAAAAGCTGCCACAGACCCCTTATTGTGGCAACTGGCTATCCACTAGGGACCCTTTAGCTTTGCGTCACTAGATTACTCTAGTTTTGCTTTTTACACCATTATTATAATTTTGAAACGATAAAAAATCAAATTCATACTTACACGATTTATTACTAATTTTACACAACAAATACAAATTTGTCATTTTTTAGTAAATATATGTGTTTTTTTTACTACTGTGATACTGATATTTTAGCATTTTTATCTATACTATTCAACCTTATTATGTGCTTTTTATTATTTAATATTATAAATATTAAAAATAAATGCTATTTTTAGGCAAATAAAAAGCTCCCGAAGGAGCTAATTATTAATTATTATCATCTAAGAAATCTTCAAAGCCATTATCGCCTGAAACTTCTTCTTCATCTGTTTCAGTCTCTTCAGTTCTATTAGATTGAACTGTTTGATTTAAGAATTCTTCTGCAGATAATTCATCTTCATCAACTGTAGTTTGTTGCTTATCAGCACCAACCATACGCATGATCTTTTCTGTATCTTCGATATTTGTAACGTCTTCAAGGATAACTCTATATTGATGCTTCTCTAGATATTCATTGAAGCCTTCGCTACTCATAGGCTTACCAAATAGGTAACCTTGCTCTAGGAATACATTTTGATCCTTAACGTACTTAGCGATTTCAGGAGTTTCAACTCCCTCTGAAATTAATGTACGGTTATTTTCTGTAGCGAACTTAACTAAGATTTCAAGTAGACGCTCTTTCATGAAGTTGTTTTCAACATCCTTTAAGAAGTTTCTACCAAGCTTAATTACGTCAACTGGAGCACGTTGGATAACTTGAACAGATTGACCATCAACCTCGAAACCATCGACTGCAATCTTGAAACCGAAGTCTCTTAGCTTATATACGTTAGTTCTGATAACAGCGATCTTTTCTAGCATCATGAAATCAGAAATTTCAAGCATATAATTTTCAGGCTTAGCATTTGCCTTATTAATAATATCAATAAATGTATTAGCTAGATCTGGATCTAGTAACTGCTTAGTTGATAAGTTAAGTGAGAATCTAAGTGGAATTTCTTGGAACTTTTGAGCTAGCATATCATGAGTCTTAATCATTTCTTGAAGACCCCATCTACCTACCCATGCAATATCTCCTGATTGCTCTAATACCTTTAAGAATGTTGCTGGTGATTGAACACCCTTTTCTGGGTGATTCCAACGCATTAGACATTCGCAACCTTGAATAATATTATTTTCAAGATCGATAATTGGTTGATAGTAAAGAGTAAACTCATCTCTTTGGATAGCGCCCTTAACTTCTTGGAAGTATTCCATATTAGAAGTTTCTTCGTCACCAATAGATGCATAGAAGTCAGTAAATTTATTACCACCATCACGCTTAGATACGTATGTAGTTAATAATAAGTTATTATATAATGCTTCGAAAGTATCTCCAGCAATTGGGTATGTAACGATACCAATTGAGGCAGAAAGCTTAATTTGCTCACCAACAAGAATTTGGTAAGGATTATTAATAACTTCGTTAATTTGATTTGCTAATTTTTCAATTCTAGCCTTATTATCCTCATCCTTGATGAAGATTAAGAATTCATCATTAACATAACGACATAAAGATGCCTTATAAGGTAAAACTCTAATAATTCTAGTTGCAGTTTCCTTTAAGATTTGGTCACACGCTTCTCTACCAAATACTTCATTTAAATCTGCGAAACCATCAATATCAACATAAAGTAATGTTAAAGCACCGAAACGGTCAACCTTCTTAATGTATTGAGCAATAGAGTCTTCCATTTGTCTTTTTGTTACTGCATCTTCAATAATTACCTCAGACTCTTCTTTCTCTTTTTCCATGTTTCTCTTAATTAACCAGAAAAATAAGAAACCAAGACCAATTGTAATTAATAATGCAACAAACATTAATAGTATTGCAACACCATCAGGTATTTCATTGGCTAATATATACATATATAATATCCTCCCTATCTCTTATTGGCGTATTTTTCAATTAATTCAACTGCTTCTTCATAAGGCATAGCCTTACCAATTAAATAACCTTGAATTATACGACAACCAAATTTCTTAATCATATCAGATTGGATTTGAGTTTCAACACCCTCACAAATAATACCTAATTGTAAAGATGTACCTAAATTACAAATTGTCTTAACAATTGCTTCACTAACCTTACTTGTTTCAATATGCTTAGTGAACTCTTTATCAATCTTAATAGTGTCAACAGGTAAATCCTTTAAATATAGCATAGATGAATAACCTGTACCAAAGTCGTCAAGGTGGATTGAGAATCCTTTTTCCTTTAGGATCTTTAGCTTTTCAGTAACTAGCTGGAAGTTACCCATTAATAATGTTTCTGTAATTTCTACTGCAACACTACCTGGATTTAAATCTAGCTTTTGGAATTCATCTATTAATTGTTGTACGAAACCTACCTGTAATAATTGTACTGGAGAAATATTAACAGATACATGAATACCATATGGTTCAAGCTTCTTTGCAATCTTGAAGCTTTCAGTGATAACAAATCTACCAATATCAAGCATATGTCCTCTTTGTTCAGCTAATTCGATGAATATTTGAGGAGATTTATCCTTATATTTTGGATTATGCCATCTAATTAATGCCTCAAATCCAGCAATCTTGTTATTAACAATATCGAATTGAGGTTGTAGATACATTTCGAATTCATGATTAAATAAACCTGTTTCAATATCCTTTTCCATTTCTTCTGCGGCAAGGATAACAGCATCCATCTTAGGATCATAAACTACATAATCTCTACCTGTTAAGTTCTTGATATTACGATAAGCTAAGTCCATCTTAGTTCTAATATCAGATAAAGTTACTTTCTTTTCATCGTCCATTATAACATCAGCATCATTAGAATGCTTATAGTTATAAACAACTACCTTTGTATTAACATAAATATTGTTTTGCTTAATTGTAATAGGTCTTTGGAATACCTCTAATGTCTTATTAATGCTTTCAATGATTACATTAATATCAGTATTAGGGTAAACAATCCAGAATTTAGCATCTGTAACATGATAAATCTTTAGATCACCATATTGGTTCTTTAATATAGATAAGAATTCATTTAATAATGCAACGAAGCTTGTTTGACCGAATACACCGATAATCTCTTCATATTTGAAGATATTGTATTCTACAAACGCAATATCATAGCCTGCATTATTTTCAATAATGGATTCAAATTGGTTTGCTAACATAAATCCATTTTCTAGGTTTGTATATTCGTTCTTACCACTCATTATTTCTAGATGCTTTCTTCTGTTGTAATCCTGAGTAATTTCAGTACCCATTAGATAGTAGCTTCTTGAAATATATAATGGAGATAGATTTAAATATTTAGTATTTCCATCACTATCAGAAATTTCACACTCGAATGCTTTATTTTGTTGAATTGTATTAATAATTGGTTCTTTAGTTTGAACATCAATAAAATCATCAACATTGAATAGTCTATTAACACCATAAACCTGCTTGAAAGTTTGGTTTGTAAATATAACCTTACCTTCCTTGTCAATTGTAATAA
>CAMJFY010000016.1 GCA_946405105.1 uncultured Caryophanales bacterium | reverse complement strand
CTTTAAACATTGCTTCTATAATGTGATGTGCATTATTTCCTCTTAGGATTACAAAATGTAGATTAATTAATGCATTATCTGCAAATGATCTAAAGAATTCATCTGTGCATTCAGTTTCAAATTCACCACATTTTAATGTATCAAAATGTGTATTTGACTCATAATATGATCTACCACATAAATCAATTGCACACATTACTAATGCATCATCCATAGCCATTGTAAAGGATGCATATCTATTGATGCCCTCTTTATTTCCAAGAGCCTCATTGAATGCTTTTCCTAATACAATACCAGTATCCTCTATTGAATGATGTGTATCAACATGGATATCTCCATCGCATACTACATTTAAATCCATTCCTGAGTGTTTAGCTAATGTATTAAGCATATGATCAAAAAATCCGATTTTAGTATCAACCTTTGCTTCACCAGCACCGTCAAGTGAAAGTGAAACAGATATTTTAGTTTCTTTGGTTTCTCTTTTAATTGAACTAGATCTCATTTTTTAATACCTCCAATAGCTTTTCATTTTCATATGGTGAGCCTACAGTTATTCTGTATACACCAGATTTAAAATTTCTAATATAAATCTTTTCCTTTAATAAGGCTTGATTAAATCTATCATCCATTAATACATAAATGAAATTAGCTTCTGATTTAAAAACATTAAATCCTAGCTTAGATAAAGCATTATATAGCTTTTCTCTTTCATTTACGATCATTTTAATTTGACCCTTATATAAATCAAAATTACTGATTGCTATTTCAGCAGCAATTTGAGAAATTGTTGTTACACTATATGGCGCTTTAATAGCATCAATCATATCAATGTTTTCCTTCTTAGATATTGCATATCCTACTCTTATTGAAGGCAATGCCATTGCCTTACTAAATGTTCTAAATGAAATTACATTATCATAATCTAAGGCAATAGTTGTATAATCTTTTGAAGCGAAATCAATATAAGCTAAATCTAGAGCAATTAATGCATTAGTAGATTCAATTATTTTTCTGATTTCTTTTTCAGTAAAATATTGTCCTGTAGGATTATTTGGAGAACAAATAATAACTAGCTTAGGGTTGAATTCAGCGATTTTTTCAATCATATCATCAACATTAAAGATATTATTTTTGTCACCTAATACTGGAATATAATTTGCTCCAACTAATTCAGCAAATACCTTATACATTGAAAATGATGGTGTAAATCCTACAACATTATCTCCAACCTCAAGTGTTGCTCTAAATACTACATCTAATAATTCATCAGAGCCAACACCAGAAGATACATTCTCTGGCTTAATACCAAATTTTTTGGCAATTGCTTTATTTAATTTAACCTCATCCATATCTGGATAACGGTTAAAATCAATGTTTACTATTTTTTCTTTAATTTCTTTTACTACCTTATCTGGTGGTAAAATTGGAGATTCATTAGCATTTAAAATAATGCCATCCTCTATTAGCTTTGAATGATATGGTACCATTCCTTCAAAGCTTTTCTTCATATACTTCATAGCTACTACTCCTTTCTTACCCTTGCAGCAAGAGCATGCATAGTAAGACCCTCAAGCATAGCAAATGAATCTACATCATCAACTAATGACATAGCAGCATCCTTAGTAAGCATTTGAAGTGATGTTTTCTTTACGAAATCATCAACACCTAGAGGTGAGAAAAATCTAGCAGTTGCTACAGTAGGTAATACATGGTTAGGACCAGACATATAATCGCCAAAGCTTTCAGCACTATAATGACCCATAAATATTGCGCCTGCATTGTGGATTGAATCAATATATTTTTCAGGATCAGCTACAGCAAGTTCTAGATGCTCAGGTGCTACCCTATTAGCATATTCAACTGCTTCGTCCATATTCTTAACAACAATAATCTTAGAGAAATTAGTTAAGCTCTTCTCTAAAATTGCTTTTCTTTCAGCATTATTATAATAATTGATTAATTCTTCCTTAACTGCTTTAGCCTTTGCTTCATCATTAATGAATAATGTTGAAGAAGCTATTTCATCATGTTCTGCTTGAGCAAGTAGGTCAGCAGCTACGAATTTAGGGTTACATGTTGAATCAGCAATTACACAAACCTCAGATGGTCCTGCAATTGAATCGATTCCAACTAAACCATATACCTCTCTTTTAGCTAGTGCAACAAAGATGTTTCCAGGTCCAACAATCTTATCAACCTTTTCAATTGATTTTGTACCAAATGCTAATGCGGCAATTGCTTGTGCACCACCAACCTGGTAAACATGATCAACCTCAGCAACATATGCTGCAGCTAATACTAGCTTATTAATAATTCCTTTAGGAGCTGGTGTAACCATATTGATTACTCTACATCCAGCAACCTTTGCAGGAATAATATTCATTAAAACTGAAGATGGATAAGAAGCCTTTCCACCTGGAACATATACACCAACCTTTTCAATAGGTGTAACCTTCATTCCTAGTGATGCCCCAATTGAATCTGTATACATCCAGCTATCTCTCTTTTGGTGCATATGATAAGAATAAATTCTTTCCTTTGCTCTAATTAAAACCTTTTTAGTTTTTTCATCTAAGGAATCAAAAGCTTCCTTTAATACTTCTTTCTTGATTTCAATATTTTTAATATCAAAATCTGGATTATCAAATTTCTTAGTATATTCCTCTAGTGCATCATCGCCATTTGCTTCAATATCAGCAACAATCTTTTTAACAGTGTCACTAAAATCACCACTGTTAACAGCTCCACGCTTCTTTAATACACTAAAGAATTCTTCAATGTCCTTTTTATCTTTTATTATTTCAATCATAATTACTTCTCCTTAACTATAGACTCAAAACCTTTTATGATTTTTGAAATCTCATCATATTTAGTCTTAAGTGAAGCATTATTAACAATTAATCTAGCAGATAATTCAGTTATTGTGTGAACAGGTGCTAAACCATTTTCTTTTAATGTTCTTCCACTTTCAACTATATCAACAATTACGTCAGATAAACCAACGATTGGTCCTAATTCAACAGAACCATTTAATTTAATTATTGTACAGTTTTGATGGACTGAATCAAAATAGCTTTTAGCAATATTAGGATATTTAGTAGCAACTCTTAAATTAGATTTAGTCTTATAAGAATCACCATCTGATACCTTAGCACATACACACATTCTACATTTACCGAATCCTAGATCTAATACCTCAGTAATATCTCTATTCTCCTCTAAAATGGTATCCTTACCAACAACGCCAATGTCAGCAACACCATTATCAACAAATGTAGGAACATCTGATGGCTTAGCTAAAAAGAATGTATAATCACCATTAGTTAATATTAATCTTCTATCCTCATCATCGATAGATAGATCACACATATTTAATTCCTTTAGCATCTTTAATATTTTTTCTGCTAAACGACCCTTTGAAAGTGCAAATGTAAGCATTATTCCACCTCCACATACTCAAATTTATTATTTTTATACCAAATTATTTTTGTATAGCCATGTAGTTTAGCATATTTTTTAGCATCCTCTAGCTTTTCTAAATGACTGTCACCAACAATAATTCCTTTTTCTCTAATACATTCATTATTCTTCATTGCGAAAACAAATGATTCCTTATCAGATAATGATAAATATTTTTCACAATTAAGATTGATTAAATTATTTTGTAAGACATAATCAGTCAAGCTATCTAAATCAATACCAAAGCCGACATCTGGTAAATCCTTACCAAATTCTTTAATTAAGGAATCACATCTACCACCAGAAATAACATTCTTCTTTACGCTATCAACATAAATTTGGAAAATTACACCAGTATAGTAGCCTGCGTATTGATATATTGAGAAATCAAATAAGATTTCAGATACATCTAAATCCTTTAGCATTGTATATAAATTCTTTAAATATTTTAATTCTGATACACAGCTATAATCTTTTAAATCATCCATTAATGATTCTAAATATCTTAATCTTCCACCTCTTTGCATTAGGTCGATGATAAAATCAGCTTTCTTAGAATCTAGGTTTTTATTTAATATTTCTCTTAATGTAACATAATCTTTATTTTCAATTGTTAGGGTAATTTGATTTTTAACATCATTAGATACCTTGAAGTCATCTAATAATAAATTTAAAAATTTTGATGATCCTAAATGAATTGTAAATGAATCTACATTACAAGCCTTTAATGATTTATAAGCTAAATAAATTGCTTCACAATCACAATATTCATTACTCTTACCAATTAATTCAACACCTGCTTGTAGGAATTGATGATATTTACCTTGATATTGTCTTGGATATCTAAATGTATCTGCAGAATATGAATATCTTGTTGTAGCGAATTCAGAATCTGGATTAGTTGCTACAAATCTAGCAATTGATTTAGTCATATCATTACAAAGTGATAATACTTCACCTTGACGATTGATTAGGTTATATAAATCAGGCTTTTGAATTCCATTGTCAGAATATAAATCGATATATTCTACTGTTGGAGTTTTAATATGAATATATCCATAGTGGTTAAAACAATTTAAAACCCTATTTTCTAATTCTTTTTTAATTAATATTTCCATTCCATAAGTGTCTTTAAATCCCTCAGGAACATGAAGTTTATAATTTTTCATATTATACCTCCTATTTTTTAAAAAAATATTTATTAAATTATACTACATTTTTTACTAAATTTCTACATTTTAACTTATAAGTTAATAATATGTATAAATTATAAAACGCTTACATGGTTAAATTAAATAAAATAATACAATTTTTGATGTTTATGATATAATCATAGTTAGGTGGTGATATAGATGAGAAAAAGAATATTATTAATACCTCTTTTTGTTTTATCTATATTTGTTGCTTCATCATGTGGCTCATCTAAAAAAGATACTAATAATCAAATAAATGATAATCCAGATTCAATGTATATAAAATATGATACTGAAGATTATTCAGTTACTGAGCCTACAGTTCATTCAGATTTAGAAGTTATATTTGATTGTAATAATGGATTTAAATATAAATCATATCTAACATTAGATAATAGGGCATTAAAGCCTACTAAAGATCCAGTTAAGAAAGCTTCTACTTTTGTTGGATGGTATAGTGATGAAGAACTAAAAAATGAATATGATTTTAATAGTACTAACAATAAAAATATTACAATCTATGCTAAATATGAAACTGATTATGAAGAATTAAGTAATATAATTTATGAAGAAACTATTTTATCAAATATTAAAATAGTTGCCACATTTTCTGATAATGATACATTCACTGGAAATAAAACTGAATCAGTTGGTAGTGGAATAATATTTAGTGCTTCTGAAACTGGATATTATGCATTAACTAATAATCATGTTGTATATAAAGATAGCACATACATATATGAAAAATATGATATATATGATTGTTACAACAATCACTATAATGGTTCAATTATCTATAAAGATGTAGATTATGATTTAGCTATTATCCAATTTAATAGAGGTTCTATTAAAGAAAAACTAAATGACATATCTTTTTCTAGTTATCTTCCAAAAGAAAATGATACAGTAATATCTATTGGAAATCCAAATAAAATTATGAATTCTATTTCTTATGGAAAATATCTTGGTACTGAAAAATATGATGCACCTGCAAATATACAAATGAAATCTAATATTCATTTTGATGTATTAAGACATAATTCTAAAATTGAAACTGGTTCTTCTGGTGGTATGTTATTAGATAATAATTTAAGATTAGTTGGAGTAAATTTTGCTAGTATAGTTAAGGATGGAAAATATGAAAAATCATATGCTATTCCTCTAGCTAAAGTTACTGAATTCATATTAAATTTTGAAAATAACTAAGAAAAAAGCACTGAATTTTCAGTGCTTATTTTTTGCCTAAAATTGTTAAAATATAATCCATAAATATTTGTCTCATTGGATATCCTAAATAATTAAATGATGCAAATCCTGGATTAGTATTTGCTTCACAAAATAGTAAATCATTTTCTCCAAAAATATAATCAACACTAATAATATCACCTTTTAATTCTGATGATAGCTTTAATGATTCACTAATTAATTTATCATTTAATTCATAATGATATGATAATCCACCTTGTGCTAGATTAGACATGAAGCCTCCTTCATTTCTTCTTTCACAGGCACCAATTACCTTATTTCCTACAATAAATAATCTAACATCTTTTCCATAAGATGTTTTTATATATTCTTGAATTATATATTCATCTAAATTAATATCTTTTAAAATATTATTATAATCTTCTTCATTTTTAATAACATAAATGTTATTACCTTGCTTTCCAAAACGATATTTTAATATAAAAGGTAGTCCTACCTCTTTTATAATTTCATCATATTTTATTTGATTAGAATGGATTGTTTTGATTTGATTTATGCCTAGCTTTGAAGCGATTTGATGGGTCTTCAGCTTGTCTACACAATTGATAATTGTATAGCTAGAATTAATTACTTTAATGCCTCTTTTTTCAAAGATTTTGCAGCAATTAATATCGTTTCCACGAAGTAATACAAGCTTTGGTAATGATGTGATTTTATTTGAATCATAATAAATATTATCATTAATTTCTTCAAATAAATCATAATACATTAGCTTAGCATTTATTCCATTTTTTTTTGCTTCATCTAGCATCCTTGTGGCAGGATTTGGCTGTTCCTCCTTAAAAGAAATGCTATATAAAATCCATAAATCATCCATTTTGATTCCTCTAATCAATTACTTCTAATGTGTTAAGAAAATCTGTAAAATATTGAGGTAATTCTGAATCAAATTCCATCCATTCTTTTGTTCTTGGATGAATGAAACCAATCTTTTTAGCATGTAAAAATTGTCCTTGATCTCCAATTACCTTTCTTCTACCATATACTTTATCTCCAACAAGTGGATGTCCAATATATGATAAATGCACTCTAATTTGATGAGTTCTTCCTGTTTCAAGCTTACATTCAATTAATGTAAAGCCTTTATATCTTTGAATGACCTTAAAATTAGTGATAGCTTCTTTGCCATCCTTATCTACAGCCATCTTTTTTCTATCTTCTTTACTTCTAGCGATTGGAATATTAATTCTTCCTTTATCTTCTTTAATTTCACCATAAACTAAAGCATGATAAACTCTATTGCATTCATGCTTTTTTAATTGTTCAGTTAATGATAATGATGCAGCATCATTTTTAGCAACCATTATTAATCCAGTTGTATCTTTATCAATTCTATGAACAATTCCTGGTCTAATTACGCCATTAATATCAGATAAATCGTCCATTTCATATAATAAGCCATTAACTAATGTACCACTATCAACACCAGCACCTGGGTGTACTACCATACCCTTGGGCTTGTTAATAACAGCTACATCTTGGTCCTCATAAACAATATCTAATCCTAGATTTTCAGCCTCTAATTCAAGCTTTTTTGGCTCTGGGAAATTGATATCAATTTCATCATTTTCTACTGCCTTTTGGCTTGGCTTAAAAGTTTTACCATTAACTAGAATAAAACCATCCTCGATAAGTTTTAATATATTATTTCTTGTTTTATCAGGTAATAATTCAGATATAACTTTATCTAATCTAATACCCTCATACTGCTTTTCTATCTTTAGCTTCATATTTTTTCTTTCTCCTATCAGCAAAGAAAAGTAAATCAATAGCAAATAATATTAATCCAACAACTAAATATACATCGGCAACATTACATATTGCGAAAGGTTTACCAGTGATCTTTTCCCATACAAAATCAATAAATAAGAAATCAATCATATCAACTACACCAGGTCTTGATGACTTTAGTGGTTCAATATTCATTATTATTCTATCGAATAAATTACCAACACAGCCTGCCATAATCATTGTTAATAAGAATGATCTATATTTTTCTCTTTTCCAATTATTTTTTGTACAATAATAACCTAAAACTACAGTGGCTACGGCAGAAATTAATACTAAAAGCCAACCAAGCTCACTACCAAATGAAAAGCCTGCCCCATCGTTATATGTTTTAGTAAGTGATATAACATGAGGAATAAAGCTTACTGTAGAATCTTCAGCAATAAATAGCTGTGTTAAATATTTAGATAATTGATCGATTAAAAATAGCATCGAAAATATTACTAATGTAGCTACCATTTTATACCACTCCTACTAAAAATAATATTATTACCAATCCATATACTAATATTAAAGGTATGATTGTATCATGAAGGCATACTATCCATATACCTTTTACTTCACCCTCAGTAATACCGTTATAATATAAATATTGGATTAAAAAATAAACTAAAATAAAGAAATTTGCAGCTATAAAAACTATTAGCTTTAAATAATTTTTATAGATACCAAAACTAATTAATAAAAGCACAGGTGCTGAAATAACTAATAAAGATAAAATAAGGGCACAAATAAAAGCTAGAATTTTTTCTTTTCTTGTTCTATTATAGCTATCAATTTGTCTAGATACCTCTTTAAAATTCATAATTATAATCCTCTTAAATATTCTATTGCGTCAGATAAAGTTTCTACTCTAACTAATGCCATTTTATCCTTATTCTTTAATTTATCATATGCAGCCTTTGCATCATCATAATTTCCGGCAGGACAAAAGAAAACATCAATATTATCTTCGTAAGCTGTAGGAATCTTTTCCTTTATTCCTCCAATTTTACCTACAGATGTATCATATTCTATAGTTCCTGTCCCAGAAATCTTTAAGCCCCTTGTTAAATCCTCTTCTACTAATTGATTATATATGCATAATGTTTGAAGTAAGCCTCCAGATGGGCCTCCAACACTTTCATAATTAATTGTTACACTTGGATTTAAGGTTTTGTAATCGATATCGAATCTTTCAGCATAGCTTACGGCATCGACACTCTTTTTCCATGTTATATCCATATCTTGATTATTTCTAATAATATGAATAATATCTCCATCAGAAATGTTTTTTAAAGATTCCTTTAATTCATCTCTTGTCGGATTTAATAAATCATTATGTCCAGTTATTTTATCACCAATTCTAAATTGTGAGCCTTTTTGATACCATGTTACATCAAATGATTCAAATGAATAATCAATATTAATGCTAGAATTAACCTTTTTAGCTTCGTTATAAGCATTAATTATTGATAATTCGATACTAGAATAATAATCTAATTTTCCAGCCTTAACTTCTTCTAAAAAAGTTAAATTATTATATTTCTTACTAGGCTCATATTTTTCTAGATTTGGATCAATATCAGCTAATATATTTTGAAATATAGTTGAATGATTAAATGTAATTACATAGATAGTTGAAAAGCTACCTGTTTGTGTGTAATTAGTATCTACATCAACTACTGATTCAAATGGCTCAGTATCGCCCTTTGAAATAACATTATAATTAGTTCTAATTGAACAAATTAAAATAATTGGAATATAAATTAATGAAATAAACAATATATGAAATTTATAATGCTTTAATAAATATTTCATTTCTTAGATGTTAAAGTAATCTCTACCTCAGGCATCTTTTCATAAGTAATGCCTGCAGCATCAAGCATTCTCTTTGAAGCTTGATCTGAAACTGTTCCTTTATGAATTTCTGTCATATAAACAATATGCTTAATTCCAGATTGAATTAATAGCTTTGCACATTCATTACATGGAAATAAGGTTACATATACTGTAGAGCCCTTTAGGCTTCCAGAAGAATTTAATATCGCATTTGCTTCAGCATGTACAACATAAGGATATTTATTATTTAATTCATTTTCATTACCCTTTCCCCAAGGGAAAATGTCATCACTACAGCCTCTAGGGAAGCCATTATAGCCTATACCAATAATTCTTTTATCTTGATTTACTAGACAAGCTCCTACCTGTGTTGATGGGTCTTTACTTCTTTTTGCAGAAAGTAGGGCAACACCCATAAAATATTCATCCCAAGTTATATGCATAAAATCTCCTCCTTTGATTATGGATTTAATCTATCAGGTCCACGGAATATGAACATAGCGTCCTTGATACCCTCATTGAAGATAATCATAGTGATTCTATCTACACCAATTCCGAATCCACCATGAGGAGGACAGCCATACTTGAAGAAATCTAGATAGAATTTAACATCCTCATCTAATCCTTTTTCTGCAGCCTGCTTCTTTAATATTTCATATCTATGCTCTCTTTGAGCACCAGTTGTAATTTCACAACCCTTCCAAATTAGGTCGTATCCACAAGGTACACCCTTTTCATCTCTCATATGATAGAAGGCTCTTGTTTCTTTACTATAGCCAGTTATGAATAAGAATTCATGTCCGAACATATCCATACTTAAATTCTTAACTAATCTTTCGCCCTCAGTTGTTAAATCACCCTTTTCAGATTCATCAACCTTGTAGCCATATCTCTTTTCTAATTCATCATATACATCATGTAAATCCATTACAGGGAATGGTAATGTAGGTACTACAACATCAATGTCATATACCTTCTTAATTTCATCACCATATACTTCCTTTACAGCCTTTAATGCGTATGTTAGCATTTCCTCTTCCATATGCATTACATCATAATATGAATCAATATATGAGAATTCTAGATCGAATCCTGTAAATTCTGTTGCGTGCTTTCTAGATGCAAATTTTTCAGCTCTAAATACTGGTCCTGATTCGAAAATTCTTTCAAATCCGGCAGCCATAGCCATTTGCTTATAGAATTGAGGTGATTGAGCTAGATATGCATTTCTATCGAAATAATCTACCTTAAATACACCAGCACCTGATTCAGATTCAGCACCAATTAGCTTTGGTGAATGAATTTCAATGAAATCTTTAGATACTAAGAATTCTCTACATTTATTTATAAATAAGCTTTGAGTCTTGAACATTAAAGTATTCTTATCAGTTCTTAAATCAATCCATCTATAATCTAATCTTAAATCAATATTAGTTTCTTCACCCTTAGGGGCAACAATTGGAGATGGTTCAGCAATTGAATCAATAATGATTTCATCAGGATACATTTCCATACCATTTAGCTTAACATATTCTGATTTAACAATAATACCTTTTGCTTCAATAACTGAATCAACAGTAATTGTAGATAAAAGCTCCTCCATTTCAGGATGCTTTTCCTTTTCTATTGTAATTTGTAGCTTAGATGAAATATCTCTTAAAACAATGAAGCACATTGACTTCTTGTTTCTGATATTTTCAACAAATCCTGCTACATGATTAACTTCATCTAATTTGATATCTTTAATATTTACTCTCATTTTATTTTACTTCTCCTTTTTTATCACAGCCTGCACAAGCACCAAGTGCTGCCTTATTTAGCTTATTTACGATATATGGATATACATCATATAAGCTAATAGTTTCTTGTTCATCTGTTCTATTATCTTTAATATTAATCTTGAATTCTTCAAGCTCATTATCTCCAAGAATTAATGTAAACATTGCATTATTCTTATCAGCCTTTTTAAATTGACTCTTTAAGCTTCCAGATAAATAATCCATATCACAAGATAATCCACCGATTCTTGCAACATTCATAATCTTGATTGCTTCTTTTTGAGCTTTTTCACCTAAGGCAATGAAATATGCATGAATAACATCTTCATTTACTAGCTTCTTGCCTGATAAGCTATTAGCTAATAATAATCTTTCAAGACCAAATGCCATACCAACACCTGGAGTCTTAGGTCCACCTAAATCAGAAATTAAATTATCATATCTTCCACCAGCACCTAATACATTTTGAGCCCCGAATTCTGGTATATTAGCTTCTAGCTCAAATACTGTATGACAATAATAATCTAGACCTCTAACTAGGTTATAATCAACTTCATATTGTAAATCCATTCCATCAAGTGATTCTAATACTGCATTAAATCTATCCTTTGATGCTTTATTTAAATAATCATTGATCTTTGGAGCTGTCTTAAAGAAATCTTTATCTCTATCTACTTTACAATCTAAGATTCTAAGTGGATTCTTTTCAAGTCTCATCTTACAATCTTCGCATAGCTCATCAACATGAGAAGAGAAATGATTAACTAATACATCTCTATAATTTTTTCTAGATTCTTCATCACCTAAAGAATTAATTTTAACTTTAATATCTTTTAAGCCTAAAGCTCTAATTAATGATGCACCTAAAGAAATTACTTCAGCATCAATTAATGGTGAATCACTACCAAGTGCTTCTACACCAAATTGATTGAATTGTCTATTTCTTCCCTTTTGAGGTCTTTCATATCTAAACATAGGTCCCATATAGAATAGCTTAGATACTGGGTTTTCAACATATAGCTTGTTTTCAACGAAGCTTCTTGCTACACCTGCAGTACCTTCAGGTCTTAAAGTGATTTGTCTATCAGATCTATCTTTAAAATCATATGTTTCTTTTGTTACCATATCAGATGTATCATTTTGATCTCTATGGAAAACATCAAAGCTTTCAAATATAGGTGTTCTTATTTCTTTGTAATTATATAATTTACATATTTTTCTAATTGTATCCTCAAGCTTTGCCCAGCTTCTTGATTCCTCAGGTAGGATATCATATGTTCCTTTTGGCTTAGTTATCATTTTTATTCTCCTTTAAATTCATTTTTATAAATTGAATAATATAAACATAAATGATTTTCATCCTTATATTCATTCAACAATTCATATTCATATTTCAAACCTAATCTCTTGATAAGGTTTATGCTTCTTTCATTTTCAAGAGCACTACCAATAATTACCTTATCAGCCTCTAAATGATTGAATGCTACTTTAATTGCTTCTTTAACAGCTTTAGTCATTATTCCTTTATGCCAATAATTTTCATTTAGGAAATATCCAATTTCAATTGAATTATGGATATCATCATATGAATGATAATCAACTACACCAATTAGCTTATTATCAACAATAATTCCATATCCAACTGGAAGTCCATTTTCAGGTCTTTTTAGATATATTTCATTAATGACATATTTTGCTTCAAATAGCCTATAGAACGGTCCCCAATTTAGAGTCTTACACATTAATTGGCTTTTACCACATTCAAATAAATCAATAAAATCATCTGAATTTATTTCTCTTAAAATTATTTTTCCTGATTTAACAATTGGTAAATTTGTTTTCATACAGCTCCTAAAATAAAAAAAGTCCATATACAAAAATTGTATAAGGACGTTAATACGTGGTGCCACCTTACTTCAGCATAAGCTCTCATTAATGGTTAACGCCCAACTACGGCTTTTTTTAAAAGCATTCAAAAGTGTCCAGCAATAATTCAATAGATGCTTTCACCATACCATCCTCGCTATAAAGAATTTATTTTGCATAATCTTTATCATCATTTTTTCTTAAAATACATAAGTATTTTATCATTAATGACAATTATTATCAAGATACAAGATTATTTGTTTTCACTTCTTCTTCATTTTCATATGAATCTAGCTCATTAATTACATTAGTTAATGTTTCAATTAATAATAAGGCAGCTGATTCCTTTTCAATAACATCATCACCAGTTTTTTCAAATATCTTTGAAATAACTGTAGATATATTTTCATCAACATATTCATTATTGAATGTCTTCTCACATTCAATATTAATAGCTGTTAATGTCTTCTTTGTATAATAATAGAAATCTCTATTATTAAATATCATTTTAATTGGCTTACCAAATTTGATAAATACTTCATCTAAAATACCAAAAATATAATCATAATATGATTTAGGATCATCAATTATAAACTTTAAAAATGACTTATTTGAATCACTAAAATAGAAATATAAAAGGATTGGTCTAACACCAGTTTCTTTTACTATTATTGGTAAATATGAAGTGAATAAATAACATTCATCATTAAAGAATGGCTTATTTTGATATTCATTAACAAAATCTATATTAATTGGCTTTTGTTTAGGGTTCTTCTCTAAATATGGAAGTGGTAGGTATGATACGTTATATAAAAATTCATCTAAATTAACATAAGATACTACTGATAAGCCCTTCTCAAAGGCAGCAATTACATCTTTATATTCATTGCTGATTAAACAATCTAGATATGATAATCTTTCTAAAATAATATCTAATTCTTTGTCATTAGCTATTCTTTGAGCATAGCCTTTTTTAAATCTATAAATGATTAGATTATTTTCTTCTTTTATTCTTGCATGACATGATTTTAAAAATTCAATATCTTCAGGAGCTAATGCTTCCTTTGATACTAATACTGCACATATAGAATCACAATCTCCAATTGAAATCATATCAGGATTTTTAGATGTAAATATGTCATGAACATAATTAAATCCTTCCTTATTAACGAAAAATTGGATACCATAAGATTCTCCAAAGAATGAATCAATAAAGGTAATCATTGTTTTTTTCTTTTTACTATCATCGAAATAAAAAATATCTGCTGAACAAAAAGCATTCCAATAATCCTTTTTTATAAAGCGATTAATGATATTTCTTATCTCCTTATATACTGCATCTTTCATATAATCACCTATATACAATTACCTTTTTAATACCATACTTCTTATCCTTTATAGCCTTTAGGCTTTCAAATTCTTTAGGATATTCTGTTTCATTAGCCATTTCAAAAACAATTGTTCCCTTATCCTTTAATAAAGGATAAATAGAACCTAAAATGTCAGAAACATTTGTCATTTTGTATGGTGGATCTAGAATAATTAAATCAAATTTTTGATTAATATTATTCTTAAAATCAGCATAATCATAATGAGTAAAAACGGCATCATGAATACCTAATGCTTCACAATTCTTTTTACATACATTTAATGCATCATTATTTATATCATTAAGATAAATTGTATCCATACCTCTAGAATAGGCTTCTATAGCCATAGCGCCTGAGCCAGCAAATAAATCAAGACATACTCCGCCCTCAAAATATTGGCCTAAAATGTTAAATATAGCCATTCTTACCTTATCTTGAGTTTCTCTTGTTGTCTCTAGGTTTGTCATATTAATAATTCGATGTCTTAATTTGCCAGCTGTAATTCTCAAAATATCACTTCTTCTTTGGTAATGATTTTAATTCTTTGAAGGTTAAAATCTTTTTATTATATTTCTTCTTTTGTTGTTTAAAGAAACGAATTGCTTCCTTCTTAACCTCAAAGTATGTTTTATTATCTTCAATGATAATCTTTCCAAAATGCTCACGATGAATCATAAATTCATCATGGAAATAATTAACTAGCTGATTTGGTCTAACATTATCATTTTTTCCTATATTAGTCTCTAATATAATTATATCTCTATTATTGCTTGATTTGTTATTTTTTTGATTTTTATTTGATTTAGATGATGATTTTTTATTATCACTATTTCTTCTAGAAGAAATAATTTCAATTTCTTTATATTCTCTTTTATTATAATCAATCATCTTTAATAAAGCATTTAATAGTGGTACTGGATCAGAATCTATTCTTGCAAGTTTTTGGATTAATCCATCATAATCATGGATATCTTTATATTTTTCAATATTTTCAATAATACTTAAATATAATTTTTTATTTAATGAATTATTGATATCCTTAACTGATGGAATTTCATCCCTTTGAATTTGTCTTTTTGTATATCTTTCAATTTCTTCAATTCTACCTTTAGCTTTAGATGTAGCAATAGTTAGGGCAACACCTGTCATACCAGCTCTTGCGGTTCTTCCGATTCTATGAACATATAATTCATTTTCATTTGGTACATCGAAATTGATAACACAATCAATACCATCAATATCAATACCTCTTGCCGCAACGTCTGTAGCAACTAAAATATCAACATTAGATGTTCTAAATGATTGCATAACTCTATCTCTCATGTTTTGTTTTAAATCACCATGTAAGCCATCACATCTAAATCCTGATTTTTGTAAAAATAATACTAATTCATCTACCATAGCTTTAGTATTGGCGAAGATCATTACACATTTAAATTGGTTATAATCTAATAATCTTATTAATAAATCCTTTTTAGAATCTCTTTTACAAAAATATACTTTTTCATCAATTAAATCTACAGTTAATGTTTTAGATTCAATGACAACATTTTTAGGATCTTTCATATATTTTTTAGCTAGATTCTTAATAAATGGTGGCATAGTGGCAGAAAATAGTGATGTTTGTCTATCTTCTGGCATATTAGACATAATCTTTTCTAAATCCTCTTGGAAGCCCATTTTAAGCATTTCATCAGCTTCATCTAATATTAAAAATTTAATATTAGAAAATGATAGCTTCTTCTTATCCATCATATCAATGATTCTACCTGGAGTTCCAATGATAATTTGAGGATTATTCTTTAAATCCTTAAATTGTTTTTCATATGATTGACCACCATAAATTGTAGCAATTTTAATTGATTTGTTGTTTAAAATTAGCTTTTTAATTTCATTTGCTACTTGAATAGATAATTCTCTTGTAGGGCATAAAATTAATGCTAAAATGTTTTTAGAATTCTTATCAATTCTTTCAAGTAAAGGTATTGAATAAGCAAATGTTTTACCTGTTCCTGTCTTTGCCTGACCAATTAAATCATAGCCTTCTAATAATAAAGGAATTGATTCTTCCTGTATTGGTGTTGGCTCTATAATATTTTCTTTATCTAATGATTTTATGATCTCATTAGATATGTTAAATTTTTCAAAATTATTCATGTATATTTCCTCATTTTTTTCAATAACGATTTATTATAACAAATTATTAAAAAAAAGCAAATAAAAAGTGGATAAAATATCCACATAAATTATACCTAGGAAGGTTAGTGAAGAACCTAATCTCCACAAAGGTGGAAGCCTCTTTTTAGTATTAATTAGGGTTCCCAAATTAAGGGCATCCAGCACATAACTTCTCTCAGCTTCCGTATAACATTTTCTGAGCTCCACTGCCATCTTCCTAGTACCTATATTATACTATAAAATGGCTATATTATCAACAATCTAGGTTATCCTAATCCTACTTAAACCATAAAAATGATAATGGAATAGCTACAATACCACATAAAACTAATAAAATAGCTACGACAAGCATTGTATTATCACCCTTATTATCACCAAATCTAGATCTTGTGAAAAATGGTAATAAGAAGGCAATAATTCCAATTAAAATTAGGGCAATACCTAGTGAGAAATATTTTGCGAAGAATGAAATATCAGCAAAATCTTTAGTGAAATATTCATATAAATATTCACCTACTAAAGTTAATATCATGCACGCTAAAACAAATATAATTATTTTAACTGTTAAAATTTTCTTTTTATCCATAAAAAATCACCATGTTTATTTTATCATATTATGACTTAATTATAAAGAAAAAAGTAACAGTTACCTGTTACTTATTCTTAATTATTCAGCGTCTTTCTTAGTTGTCTTCTTAGCTGTTGTAGTCTTCTTTGCAGCAGTTGACTTTGCAGCAGTTGACTTTGTTGCAGCCTTCTTAGGAGCAGCTTCCTTATCAGCAGTTGCCTTCTTAGCTGTAGTCTTCTTTGCAGCTGGCTTCTTTACTTCTTCAGCAACAACTTCAGCCTTAACTTCTTCCTTAACAGCAGCTTTCTTAGCTGGAGCCTTTTTAGCTGGCTTAGCTTCAGCAGCTAATGCAGCAGCCTTTTCAGCCTTAGATGCAGTTGTTAAAACAACAACCTTCTCTTCAACCTTTGCCTTTGGCTTAGCGTTCTTAGCAACTTCTACTAACTTCTTGAATCCTTCTGGATCATTTACAGCCATGTCAGCTAACATCTTTCTGTTGATTACTACATCTGCATTATTTAAACCATTAATGAATCTTGAATACTTGATATCATTTAATTGACAAGCAGCATTAATTCTTGTAATCCATAATTTTCTGAATTCTCTCTTACGAGCTTTTCTATCTCTGAATGCATATCTTAATGAACGCATTACTTGTTCATGAGCTGTCTTATAAATAGTATGCTTAGAACCATAGTAGCCCTTAGCTAACTTTAATACAGCTTTACGTCTTCTTCTTGTTGTGTATCCACCTTTAACTCTTGGCATCTCTCTTCACTCCTTAATTACTTCATATTAGCGATTAATTGATTAATACGCTTCTCATCTGTTGAATGTACTAATGCAGACTTTGATAAGTTCTTGTTTTGCTTATGAGTCTTATTAGTCTTTAAGTGGCCTGTGTATGCATGACCACGCTTAATTTTTCCTGTTCCTGTGATTTTGATTCTCTTCTTTAAACCACTATGTGTTTTTGCTTTTGGCATGTTTCTTTCTCCTTATTTATTATCTGTTTTTGGTGCAATAACTGCAAATAATGTTCTACCGTCTAGCTTAACGGGTGCTTCAACAGTTGAACAATCTGATAAACTTTCAACAAATTTATCAATAACCTCTTTACCTAAATCCTGGTGAACAATCATACGACCATAGAATCTTAAAGTAACTTTTACTTTATTTCCCTTGTCAACTAAAATTGTTCTAGCCTTCTTGGCTTTAGTTTCGAAGTCGTGCTTTTCAATAGTTGGAGACAATTGAATTTCTTGTACTACAACTACCTTTTGTTTTTTCTTCATTTCCTTAGCTTTCTTTTGTTGTTCGAAACGGAAACGAGAATAATCCATCATTTTAGCTACTGGAGGATTAGAATCTGGAGAAACTAAAACTAAGTCAAGTCCTCTTTTTTCTGCTTCCTGTAAAGCTTGATTTTTAGATAAAAGACCAAGTTTTTCTCCTGTATCTGTAATAACGAGCATTTCTTTGCATCTAATATCTTCATTTACATAACTATCGTTATTTTTCTTTTGCTTGTTAATACTGCCACCCCCGTGATGTTAATAAAAATAAAAAAGGACGCCAAACGCCCTTTTAATATCATAATAATAAAATAATCTATATCTATAATATCTGTGACATTTTGCCTACCAACTTAATCAATCAGGCGAGAAACGGGCGTTTCTTCTTTCCACTTATTTATTTTTCTATATAATAATACACTACTTATACTAAAGTGTCAACATCTTTTTTCATATTTTTCATAGTTTTACATTAATAATCTTTAATCCATCTTTATATTGTAATTTGAATTCATCAGATGATGATGAATTTTCTGTTTCAAATACTATATAATATTTTGCAGATGATCCTGCATCAAGATTTTCAAGTATGTCAAAAGCTCGATAATCTCCTTTAGAATTAGCATAAGCCTGTGATGCTTCTCTTGAAACATCATAACTATTTTTTTCAGACTTTAATGTGAATTTAGAATCTGAAATTAATTTAAATGAATCTGAATCATTTTTAATTTCTACTAATAAACAAACTTTATTATCCTTTTTTTCTACATTAACAACCCTAATTTGAAAATCATTTATCTTTGCCCATTCATTTACTTCTACTGTATTATTAAAATGATTTGATGAAACAATACCATAAGTAATTCCACCTATAGAAGCTGAAAATATTATAATGAAACAAGCACCTAATATAACCCAGAACCACCATCTCTTAAAAATAGATTTTCTTTTTGGTGTTTCAGGATTAACTTGTTTAGGTGTTTCAGGTTCTTCAACTGGAGTAATAATTGCTCCACAATTTGGACAATTTATTGTGTCTAGAGGAACCTCTGTATCACAATAAGGACATTTATAATAATTCTTTTTCATAAATTATACCTCAATAATCTAAAATAAAATAACATAAATTATTCTATCATATATTATTTAAAAATAAAATAATATCACTATCTTTTTTTCTTATTTTAAATCCTTAATACAATATACACTTATATACAATAACATGAATAATATAATCCAGATAGGTGCGAGCACTAAGGCATCACAATATATCTTTTTATATGATATTGATACCATAGGTATCACTTTAGATATTACTTCTTTAAAATCAGTAATATTATTAGATAATAGTTTAATAACAATTGAAATAAACATATAAATCATTGGAATGAATATATATGGAAGTGCTGTTGAAATTAAAAATGATATTATAGTTTCTACTAATGTAGATAAAAATAAATAGATAAATGATAAATACATATCAGATGTTAATTTAAACATTGGATATCTAATTAAAGGTATTACCATTATTAATATAATTTCATATAAATTTAATAAAAATAATACTATAGCACTACATAATATTTTTGATGCACATATTCTTATTCTTGAGGTATGAGATATAAATAATGTATCAAATGTATTTGAATTAATTGTTAGTGATATAGTTATTGTGGCAATCATAACTGAATTAAATAATTGAATTATAAAGAATGCTTGTGTGAAATAATTAAAATGAATATCTTCATATGATAATAAATATACATTCATATCTAAATCAATATTTGAAATATATAAAATTATTATAAATATAAATAATAAAGATACAGAAAAAATAATTAAAGTTGCTTTTTGAAATAAAAAGCCTAGATACAGCTTAATCAAGTTGATTAGGCTGGTATTTTTTTCTTTTTTCACTTATTCTTCCCTCCCTTATATCAAATATTTTTGGTTCTAAATCATTAAAATATGTCTTATTATGAAGACTCATAATAATTATTTTTTTCATTTGAATCTTTTCTTTTATTATTTCTTTTATTAATCTTTTAGCATAATCATCTAATCCATCAATAGGCTCATCTAGGACATAACAATCAGCTTCATAATCAAATATTTGAAGTAAACCTAGCTTTTGTTGATTTCCTTTAGATAATTCGCCTATTCTTTTATTTGGTATTTGAAATTTAGATACTAGCTCATCTAGCTTTGATTTCTTTTCTAATACAATAGATAAATATGTTTTTACCTTCATTAGCTTTGGCATACTAAATTTATCAGGTAGATATGATATTACTGAATTTATTTTTAATTCACCACTTGTTTTATAAATAACACCTGTTATTAGCTTAATGATAGTGGATTTACCAGATCCATTAACTCCTTGTAGGATGTATATCCCTGGTTCATTTATTTTAATAGTCGCGTTATCCAAAATGTAGTTACCATTATATTTCTTTTGAACATTATTTAATAAAATCAAATGAATTCACCATCCTTCATTTTATCTTTGTAATCTTTATAGCTTAATTCATTTGTCATAAATGAAAAATCATCTAAATAATATTTTTTATCATCTAATATAATTGTTAAATATGATTCTCTAATAGTACCTATAGTGGTGTAATTTAGCGGAATAAAATATGTATCATTAGATACATCTACATCAGCACTTCTTTCAACTCTATATATATTATATGTAGCTAAATAATCAGATATATTTATTTCATGAGGCATATTATTAGATATAAATGCTTGTCCTAAATTACCATAAGCAAATTCTCCTATCTTTAAATCCCTCATTTTTAAATATTTCTTTGAAAATTTTATATTTATACCAACTAATACCTTTTGTCCATCTACAATTGAATATGTTCCATAATAACTATCTACACCTAATAATTCATGTTCATCATGATTAAATATAGATAAGCATCCAAGTCTTAAGCTTAGCTGATATTTAGCAGTTATAATTAGAAGCTTCGCACTATCAGATGAAATAGTTTTAGATGTATATGGAAGATCTGCAGATATTTTTATTAATGTATAATCTTCAGATTTATATCTTTCTACAGAAACATTTTCAAGCTCATATGTTAATGTATTTAGCTTTAAAATATATTTATTATTTTTAGTATCCTTTAATAATGTGCTATAGGTATCAGAATATACATTAAATGTCATTCTTCTACCTTCTTCATAAGTATAAGCTTTTGATTCTAATATTGTATGAAATCCTATATCTATTTTTTTATTATTTGAGCAAATAATTATAGTAATTATTCCTCCAATTGCTAATAAAGCTAATGAAGCTATAATTAATATCTTAATAATTAATTTTCTTTTCATATTACTAAATCCTCATTAATTTTAGCCTTTTCTAATCTTTCATATTGACTTGTTAAAACAATGAATTCATATGGAGCACTAACAGTCTTAACAAAACAAATATATTGAGAAAATGCACCATTATAAACTAAAAGATCACCAGTTAAATATAAAATCATTTTAGAATTAGCTTCTACCTTGATTTTGACTTCTTTCTTTTCTTTAACACTTTTTTCATAGCTTTGTTTATAATCTAGATCTATTTTCTTTGCGATTTGTCCTTTTATTTTCTTATATTCAGCCGCTACTGTTTTAGATTCTGATGCTGATGAAGAAAATGTTATTTTATTGTTTGTCTCTACTTGTATTGTTTTTGAGAATTCTATATCAGTTGTTCCTGCATTTTCATAAGATACTAAAATGCTTGAGATATATGATGCTGGAACAGCTCTACATTCTCCTACTACATTTAGACCTAGCATAGTTGGCTTTTCTGTTGCCTTTTTTAGTTTTGCTAGCTCCTCTGGCGTGAAATCTCTCACTAGTTTTCCTGTCGATAAAACTATTTCAATATAGGAAAGATATCCTATATCAGCAGAATATGCTTTAACCATAAATAATGGTAAAACAATAAAATTAATAATAAATAATGTTATAATGAACTTCTTCAATTTTTATCACCTCATATAATATTTACCGAAAATGACAAAAATTTTGGAAAAAATTTTAAAAAAATTAAAAAAATAAAAGCCCTATGCAATCGCATAGGGCATTTGAAATTAAAAATCTATAACATCTTTTGTTAAATTTAATGCAAAGTCAACATCCATTTTTTCTGCATCACCATTATCAATTAATGATGCAATCTTAGAATCAATTGGGAAGCTTGCAAGAGGCTTAAGATTATATGTTTCACATACATCATCAAGCTTTGATGGACCAAATGGATATAGAGGATTTCCACAACATGGGCACTTATAATATGCCATATTTTCTACCAATCCTACAATTTTAATATTCATTTGATCGCACATTGATACAGCTTTTCCAACAATCATCTTAACTAAATCCTGTGGAGTAGATACAATAACTACACCATCAACAGGAATCATTTGGAATACTGTTAGGGCAACATCAGATGTTCCTGGAGGCATATCAATTAATAAATAATCTAATTCCTCCCATAATACATCCTGGTAGAATTGCTTAATTGCGCTACCAAGAACTGGACCTCTCCATACTACTGGCTCTTCTGGTCTATCAATTAATACATTAATTGACATTACCTTAATACCTAATTCTTTAGATAATGGAGGGAACATTAAATTGTCACTATTACCTGTAACACCTGGCTTTAAACCAAATGCCTTTGGAATAGATGGACCTGTAATATCTGAATCAAGAATACCAACCTTATATCCTTGTTTTGCTAGGCTTACAGCTAGAGTTGTTGTAACCATTGATTTACCAACTCCACCCTTACCTGACATTACAGCGATAATTTTTTTAATATGATTATTTTCGTTAGTTGTTATTAGCATTGATTGGTTTTTACCACATGATGCATGGCCACAACTACTACAATTATGATCACAAGCCATTATTTAATACCTTCTTTATTTATTATCATTGTCATGCTTTTTATGATATTCATTTAGCAATTCATCAATATGATTACCATAAGCAAGTGATTCATCTAACTTAAAAATAAGCTCAGGCATTTTTCTGGCATTTAGCTTTTTAGCTAAAGCTGTTCTTAAATAGCCATTAGATTCATCTAATGCTTTTACATAATCCTCATTATTTCCACTATAAAAAGTGTAATAAACAGTCATAAATGATAAGTCATTTGTGATTCTTACTTCTGTTATTGTTAAATGCTTTAATAATTCATTCTTTGCTTCTCTATTTAAAATAATAGATAGCTCTCTTAAAGCAGTTGATTCTAATCTTTTAATACTTAAGCTCATTATCTTTCAACTTCTTTCATTACAGAAGCTTCGATAACGTCGCCTTCCTTAATATCATTGAATTTTTCAATTGTGATACCACATTCGAAACCATTCTTAACTTCCTTAACATCATCTTTAAATCTCTTTAAAGAAGCCATTTTACCTTCAAATATAACGATACCATCTCTTAAAATTCTAACTAATGAATTTCTTTCGATAACACCATCAGTTACATAACAGCCTGCGATTGTACCTACAGTTGAAAGCTTGAATGTTTGTCTAACCTCAGCTTGACCTGTTACTACTTCTTCATAAACTGGATCTAATAATCCCTTTAATGCAGCCTCGATATCTTCTAATACCTTATAGATAATGCTATAAAGTCTAATTTCAATACCTTTAGCTTGAGCTTCATTTCTAACTGGAGCCATAGGTCTTACATTAAATCCAATAATGATAGCATTTGATGCTTCAGCTAATGTTACATCTGTATCAGTGATGGCACCAACAGATGCACGAATAATATTAACCTTTAAGCCTTCTACATCAAGCTTCATTAAAGATTGAGATAATGCTTCTACAGAACCTTGAACATCACACTTAATAATTAAATTTAATTCTTTAGATTTATCAGCACTTGCGTTAGCAAATAAATCTTCTAATGATGTAGCCTTCTTAGTTGCATTTTCAGCATTTTTAGCCTTTAATGCTCTAGCATTAGCTGTATCTCTTGCAATTCTTTCTTCAGAGAATACCATGAATTTATCTCCAGCAAGAGGTACTTCATTTAAACCTGTTACAGCAACTGCAGTTGAAGGTGTAGCAACATCATATTTAACATGTCTATCATCTTCCATTGTTCTGATTCTACCATAAGTGTTTCCACATACGACAACATCACCAATTTTTAATGATCCATTTTGAACTAAAAATGTTGCAACTGGACCTCTACCCTTATCAAGTAGAGCTTCAACAACTGTACCAATAGCTAATCTATTCTTATTAGCTTTTAAATCTTTCATTTCAGCTACTAGCTGAATCATTTCTAATAAATTATCAACACCTGTTCCCTTTAAAGCTGAAATAGGAACAAATATTGTATCTCCACCCCATGCTTCAGCAAGTAATCCATAATTAGATAATTCTTGCATTACTCTATCTGGATTAGCAGTTGGCTTATCCATCTTGTTTACAGCAACAATAATAGGACAGCCTGCAGCCTTAGCATGTGCTATAGCTTCTTCAGTTTGAGGCATTACACCATCATCAGCAGCAACAACTAAAATAACGATATCAGTGATTTGAGCACCTCTTGCTCTCATTTGTGTAAATGCAGCATGACCTGGAGTATCAATGAATGTAATTAAAAATCCATTATGATCTACCTGGTAAGCACCGATATGTTGTGTGATTCCTCCTGATTCTGATTTAACTACTCTAGAGTTTCTAATTGTATCTAGTAATGTTGTTTTACCATGGTCAACGTGACCCATAATTGTTACAACTGGTGGTCTAGATTCTAGATCCTTTTCATCATCTTCGATTACAAATTCCTCAAATCTAGTAAGATCAGTTACAACTTCATCCTTTAATTCAAAGCCGAAATCTAATGCTAATAGTTCGCATGTTTCTCTATCGATGCTTTGATTTTGAGTTGCCATGATACCAAGCTGCATAAGCTTCATAATGATTTGAGCATTAGTCTTGCCCATACCATTTGCAACATCTGCAACTGTCATACCAATTTTATATGTTAAAACCATTTTTTCTTTTGAATCTTGTGATACATTTTTACCTTTTTTAACAGGCATATTAGAAGTTCTAGTTTCTTTTTGTTTCTTAGCCACAAAATCACCTTATTTCTTTAAAATTTTTAAGAACCCTGCATCAATGATGCCAATTACCATTCTTCCATTCTTTCCAATGGCCTGTGATAATTCATCAGATGTGAATTCCTCTGATACCTCCACGGAATAAAAATTCGCTTTATCTTTTATTCTTTTCTTGGTATTTAATGATGCGTCGCTTGCTAGGAATACATATTTAACCTTTGAGGCCTTTATTCCTTCAACAACACTATCTGAACCATGAATAAGCTTACCAGCTTTATTGCATAATCCTAAATTATTTAATATATTACTCATTTACAAGACCTAAAAGCTCATCATAAATAGAATCTGGAACACTAACCTCTAGCTTCTTATCTAAAGCTTTAGATTTTTTAGCCTGTAAAATAACTTCCTTTGATTTCTTTAGGTAAGCACCTCTACCATTAGCCTTACCCTTTAAATCAACAATTACATTACCCTCAGGTGTTCTTACGACTCTAATTAAATCTTTCTTCTCGCATACCTCTTTTGAAACAACACAGGTACGAAGAATTTGCTTTTTTTCCTTCATTAGATTAAATCGCCACGCTCATATGCAACACTTACAGGAACGATATCAATCTTATATCCACAAGATTGTACTGCAAGTCTTACATTTTGTCCTGACTTACCGATTGCTAATGATAGATGAGCATCAGGTACTACTACAACACTTGATTTGGTCTTAGGATCAATGCTTAATACCTTAGTTACATTAGCTGGTTGTAAAGAATTAGTTATTAATTCTTCAGGATTTTCACTCCATTTATAAAGGTCAATCTTTTCTCCGCCTAAAGCATTAACTACTTCACGGATACGGCTACCACCTTCACCAACACAAGATCCAATTGCATCAACATTGTTATCATTTGAATAAATAGCAATCTTTGTTCTATCTCCTGCATCTCTAGCGATACCCTTAATTTCAATAATTCCTTCTGCAATTTCTGGAATATATTTTTCCATTAAACGGATTACTAATTGCTTATCGCTTCTTGATACAGAAATCTTAGGATCCTTATTAGTTTGTTCAACTGATCTAATATATACGCTAATCTTTCTACCAATTTCAGCAACCTCACCAACAGCTAATTCAGTCTTAGGTAAAGTTGTTGTTGCACCAAATCCTAAATCTAGGATAAGGAAACGTTCATTTTCATTTTTAATAATAGCATCAACCATTTCATTTTCTAATGCCTTGAAATGATCATAAGCTAATTCTCTTTGCTTAGTTCTTACTCCCTGGTTAGTAATTGATTTTGCAGATAATGCTGCTGTTCTACCAAAATCCTTGATATTAACTTGCCATTCAATTACATCTCCAACCTTAGCACTTGCCTTAATTTTCTTAGCATCCTCTAATAAAATTTCAGCAATATTATCATTTTCATCTGCTGGTTGAGCCTCTTCAGCCTCAGGATCCTTTTCAGTATAAGCTTCAACAACCTTTCTTACTGAATAAACAAGAATTGCAAACTTTTCAGGCTTAAATTCAACACGGCAAGATGAATTACCAAATTCCTTCTTATAAGCGTTCTCTAATGCTCTTCTGAAGATTTCATATACATCTTCTTCAGAAATACATCTTTCTTCAGCAAGTAATTTTACTTGCTCATAAAATTCCTTTTTAATCATTTTTATATCCCTCCTAAAATTTAACAGCTAATCTGATTAAATTGATTTCCTTTCTATTAATTATTTGATTTTTAAATCTACCCTTTAGATTAATTCTTACTACTATTTCTTCTTCATGTACTTCCTTTAAAACACCTTCATAAATCATATTAGATGTTTCTACATGAACATATTTTTCAATAGATTTTAAAATATCTTCATTTGTTCTTAATTCTCTTTCAGCTCCTGGTGAAGAAACCTCAAGCATATATTCAGGCATATCACCATCGTACTTATCAATTCTATCTGATATGTATTCATTAGCTAAAGCTAATGTATTTAAGTCTATTAAGCCTGATGGATTATCAATTAATATTCTTAATATAAGATTTCCATCCTCCTTAACAATTTCTACATCATAAAGAACTAAATTGTTTTCTTCAAGGAATGGCTTCAAAATTTCTTTTGTACCATTTATTAATTTATTGTTTTCCATATGCCTCCTCAAACAAATAAATAAGAGAGGAAATTTTCCTCTCTCAATAAAAATCTTATCAATAGTATTATACATATATATAGTATAAAAATCAATAATTAATTTAGATTTTCCTTTAAAAGAGTTAAAATTCTCTCATTACCGATTTTTATAGCCAAATCAAGCGGAGTATAACCAAATTGATCCATTCTATTTACATTTCTAATAACACAGTACTTTTTAACAAGCTCATAATTCTCAACAATGATTGCGTAATGTAGTGGATAGTTAGAATGATATAAATATGCTTTATACTTCTCTGATCTATCATTTACATAGCTTGAAAGCTCATAAGATGGAATGTTATCATAAATCATATCACCAAAAGTTGATTTACAATCTAAAACAGCACCATTTTTAATTAATGTATCAATGACATCTAAGCTTTGAGATTGTATTGCATAGAAAAGTGGTGTCTCTCCCGTTTTAGTTTTACTATTCACAAATGCTTTATTTTCAATTAAAAAATTAACAATCTTTATATCTCCAGCCTTAGCTGCAATATGAAGTGGTGTTTCTCCCGCATAATTCTTACAATCAACAATCTTATCATCTAATACTGTCTTTTGTAAAAGTTCTAAATTACGGCTTCTAACTAAAGCCATAAATACTGTTTCATCATTAGAATCTCTTTCATATAAATTAAATTTGTTAGATTCTAATAACAAATACACCATTTCCTCACGGCCTAAGGAGCATGCTCTAAACAATGGAGATTGACCATCATTGTTCTTAACTGTCATATCTGCATTATGTCTTATTAAGCCTTTTAAAAAGCCCATCTTATTATTAACGACACAATAATGAGCTGGCGTTTCGCCTCTAGCATCCTTAATATTAACATTGATATAATTTGCCAGCAATAATTCAAACATATCTGGGTTATCGAAAATAATAGAGTAATGTAATAAAGACATTCCTCTTTCGTTTTTAATATTTACGTTTCCACCAGATTCTAAATATTCCTTTAATGCGGGCATATTATTTGTATAAATAGCATCAAATGCATTCATATAAATCCTCACAACGAAAAACAGGACCAACAGGTCCTGTTATAATTCTTAATTTACACTGTCCTTTAAAGCCTTACCAGCCTTGAATGCTGGAGTGTTTTGCTCAGGAATAGTGATATCCTCACCTGTTCTAGGGTTTCTACCAGTTCTAGCTGCGCGAGTACGAACTTCGAAATTACCGAAATTAGAAATCTCTACTTTCTCCTTATTCTTTAGTCCATCCCTAATTGTGTTGAAGACTGTGTCAACAGCCATTTCAGCTTGCTTCTTAGATAAATCTAATTTGTCAGCAACTGCAGCAACGATATCTGATTTTTTCATATTCTTTTTTCTCCTCCGTTTGATA
>CAMJFY010000015.1 GCA_946405105.1 uncultured Caryophanales bacterium | reverse complement strand
TTTAAATATGAATCCAAATTGTCTAAATTATTTACACCAAAAAAGTAATCTAATTTTATCTTGAACCTTAAAACTATCTCATCTAAATAAATAGAATTTGAAATATAATTATTCAAATAAAAATTTAATGTTTCAAATTCTCCTGATGCTATTAATGAATCGAATGCAGCTTCCATTTTAAATGGTTCATCAAAAGATTGATTTCCTATTCTTTCTTTATAGGTTCTTTCTTCAGCTTCATTCTTCATTTCTTTAAGAATTTCAACAGTGTATTTGTTTGGTTCGCTATCAATTGCTTTAGCGTGATTTCTACACATTATTATACAGTTATCGAAACCACTACGTTCATCTGATGACATATTAGCATTATATCTTGGACCATTAGGTGCAGCCGCTTCAATATGGCAGTATTCTGCATCATTAGTATATCCTTTTTCATTGTCAGCTTTTGAAATCAATACTTTATTGCATCCTCGAAAGCAACAACGATATCCAGCTCTAAATGCTGTCTTATTTTTTACTGGTCCCTTAAATTCATCGGCATTTTTTCTCGGCATAGCTTCACCTCCAAAAATCGTAATTCATTATCCTTATTTTATCACATTGATTATCAATCATAAAGCAATAAAAAATTTGCCAATAAGCCATTTTGGTGGATGTAGTTTACGCCACAAACAAATTTGCCAACAATTTGCCAACAAAATGATATCGAAGAACTGTAAAAACTGTATGAAATAGACGTTTTGTACGAAATATCGCAACAAACTGGACAATTTATAACGCTATAGACAAACAAAACGATATTTTTCAGGATTTGTTTGAATCCTAAGGCATAATTGTGGGTTCGATTCCCGCTTGGGGTGCCAGTTAAAATGAAAAATCAGTCTCTTCCAATTTAGAGACTGATTTTTTTATAAATATATTATTTTTTCACTTCTACTTCACTTGATGTAATTGATCCTGTAGGACAAACAATTACACATAAATGGCATCCTACACATTTATTAGGATTAAAATTAGGCATTCTATCTTTTAATTCTATTGCTTGATGTCCACCATCTCTACAAGATATATAGCATCTACCACATTGAACACATGTTGTGCGATTAATTTTAGGATATATAATATAATCTCTATTTATATCCTTAACATCTACTACTTTATTTTTATTAAAGCCATTTAATTGATCAATACTAATATTATTCTCTCCTAAGAATAATTCTAAGCCATCTATTAAATCTTCTATTATTCTATATCCATATTCCATAATAGCTGTAGTTATTTGTAATGACTTAGCTCCAAGAGATAAATAAGTAATTGCATCTTCAAATGTATAAATACCACCCATTCCAGATATATGCATATCTGTTAATTCTTTATTATGTGATAATTCAGAAATAAATCTTAATGCGATAGGCATTACAGATTTACCACTTAATCCTCCAACCGCAATATTTCTATTATTATCATTTACATTCTTTATTACATCTAATTCTGTTAATGATTTAATAGTATTTATAGCCGCAATACCCCTAGCACCACCACGCTTTGCCGCTAATGCTGCTGACGACATTGAGCCCACATTAGGTGTTAATTTGGCTATTACTGGTATATTAACTACACTAGTAACAGCCCTAGTGTATTTTTCTACTAATTCTGGTACTTGTCCTACATCACTTCCTGTATGTTCTTTTGTCATATTAGGACAAGAGAAATTAAGCTCAATAGCTGAAGCACCAGCTTCTTCTACACTCTTAGCTAGAAATGCCCATTCCTTTTCATCATTTCCCATAATAGATATTAATAAAAATTTAGTAGGAAATTCTTTTTTTAATTTTCTAATCATTTCTAGATTTTCTTCTACAGATTGATCACTTAATTGTTCAATGTTTTTAAATGATTCAATTGTACCATCTACACCTTTTATAGCTGAATATCTAGGTGAAGCTTCTTTCATATCTATCATAGATATGGTTTTAATAGAAGCTCCAGCAAAGCCAGCTATAAAAGCTCTTTTAATCATTTCATAATTAGATGATACAACTGATGAGCTTAATAAAAATGGATTTTCAATTGGAATACCACAAATATCAGTTTTTAAGCTCATTCTTTTATATTTATAATTTGAATTAATCTTTTTATTATAAAAATTAGATAATATAGATTTAATTTTAACCTCATGTGGAATAACACAGCATTCTTCACATTTGGCATCACAATCAATACAAGCATTTGTTAAAGATTGTGTTCCCCCTACATAATTTTTAAATCTTAATGATCTTAATATTTTTCCAGGATCTAATCCTTTATTACATCCTTTAGTACATAAAGGATCATTACATAAAAGACATGAGATTAAATCTTTTTGTAAAATAGGAATATTCATTTTATCATCCCCTAATAAATCGATATCTTTAACTAATTATAACATGAAAATATAAACATTAAAAAGATATGAATATTGATAATATTATATAAATACCTAAAGTAATCAATAATCCTGTTTTCATTCTATTGGTTATATTTATTCTTATTTGATTATAACAACATTGTTTTAACAAGACAATTTGTGAAAAACGTTATCAATATTGCTAAAACTATATAAAAAATATAAAAAACATTTAAAAATTTATTCTATTTTGATAGAATATAAACGTTAATAAAGAAGGTGTTATTAATGGATAGAAAATTATTATTGCTATGGATGTGTATATTAACATTATTAGCTGGAGCCATTAATGCTGTATCAATATTTGGGTATAGAGATGTAAGTGGTACTACTGTATCACATGTTACAGGATTAATATCTAATATGGCTGCAGGTATTTCAAGAGGCGACTTAAATGCTGTATGGGCATTCTTAAGAGTAATATTATTATTCTTTGCAGGAGCTATCGTATCTGGAATTGTTACAGGAGAAAGAGCATTCTACCTACATAAAAGATATGGAATTATCATTTTATGTGTTGGTGGATTATTAATAATTCCATATTTCTTAGAAGCTAAATATAGTATATTAATTCTAGCTTTCGCAATGGGACTACAAAATGGTATGGTAGTTGCATTTAAGGGTGTTGTAGTTAGAATGACACATATGACAGGAAATATAACAGACTTAGGTGTATATATAGGATATAAAATAAGAGGAAATAAAAACGAATTACCTATTACAGGTATAATTCCTTTCTTAGCTATAGTAAGCTTTATATTAGGTGGAATTGCTGGTATCTTATTATATGGTCTAATAAATAATGTAATATTCTTTATTATATCTGGAATATATATTATAGTGGGTGGAATATATTTCGTATTAAGATATTTATGTAAAGATAAAGACTTCAATGGAATTCCTGATGAAATGGAAGAAAATATAGAATTAAAAAATGAAAAAGAGTAGAATCGACGATTCTACTCCTTTTTTAATCTCCTATTTTTACTTTTCCTTCTTTAATTAAATGAAGCATTATATCAGCTCCTCAAAAATTTATTTCTTAGATAAGCAGCATACTGTCTCAACGTGAGAAACTCGTTCGCGGATTTTTTCTTTAAAATAAGTCGAGTTAATTTGTGAAACCCAAATCCGATACTTTTAGTTTTTCGTACTTAAAAGCTAAAGTATAACTAGTGATTCTTTCTACTCCTGAGTTAGGAACTAATATTCCTTTTTCAACCCATTCATTCATCCACTTAGATATTGCCCTTGGCGTAACACCAAACAAATCAGCAACTTCTTTATTTTTGATAACCTTAATTCCATTTTCAAGACAATATCTTAACAAGGTTAAATCTTTCTTATTTAATCCTTTTAACAATTCATTTGATTCTTTCTTTGATGCCTCAAGTGCTTGGTCATATATTTTTTCCGCATTAAGAGACATTATTTTACAAAAATACTCAATCCATATTTCTAGATGTGGTGGATTTTCTCTTCCGGAATAAAATAACGCAGGAAGTCCCATTTGAATTGACTCATAATATCCATTTAAATCAGACATATAATATTCTTCAAACGAATTAAACCCTTTAAAATCATAATTATGTTGCATCAAAACATATGTAGCTAATGCTCTTGATGTTCTTCCATTACCATCATTAAACGGATGAATTGTTACAAGTGCATAATGCATTATTGCAGATAAAATTGGTGCTGGTAGATTTTGATTATTATCATACCAAATAATTAATTCATCAATTAAAGGATCAATATCAACCCATTCTGGTGGTATATATTCTGGTTGCTTTGTCACAGAATCATAAACAGCAAATAAAACACCAGGAGCAGTTTGTCCCCTAAACGGTATTCTAGTTAGCTTACCATTCTTTTGAATTATATCATGTAATTTCAATATAAACTCTTTATCAATTCTAGTATTCTTAGAATTTTCTTCTTCAAGAAAAGTTAATGCATCCCAATAATTCTTTACTTCTTGCTCTGCTGTTAATTTCCTAATATCTTTTTTTTCATTTATAACTCTTTCAACTTGATTGTATGATAAAACATTACCTTCTATACTTGTTGAAAAATGTGTTTTCTTTAATTTAGCCTCATACATTAATTTTTGTTTTTCTCTAGTAGGTAATAACAAATAATCTAATGCAGTCTTATATTTTTCAATTTTCAGTAATGAATCAACTAAATTATTTGTGTATTTAAATGATAATTTCATTGTATCACATCCCAATCTTATTATAACAAAATAAGGAACTAATTGCAATATTTTAGTTCCCTATTCGTTCCTTATTTTGTTTTGATTGTTCCTTGTAGACTTATTCTTCATACTTTTAATACTATGTATTAATTATTTTTTCTTATTTAGTAGCACTACACACTCATCGTGAGCTACAAAGTATTTAGAAGTGCTCAACTTTATTCAATATATTTATTTCTAAATTCTTCTTTTTCTAATGGCTTATCATAATAATATCCCTGTATTAAATCAGCACCTAGCTTTGCCATTTTATCAATAAGAAAAACTATCGTTAGATAGCATACAAATAATTTTTCCGTTGTTTCTTCTAAAATGAGAAAAGGGATGATTGCAGTCATCCCTTTTCGTTTTACCAAATAATTCCGTTGTCTCTTAAGACACTTATAATATAACATATTTTTATGATAATTCAAGATTATTTGAGTGGACTAGTTGCAACATTAGTTGTACCTGAAAACATAATTTAAACTTAAAAGGGATGCTACAACATCCCTTTTTTGCTTTATATTGATTTTTTATATTTATATCAAGTATTTAATCATTATTTCAAAAAAAGACTTAAAATATGCTAAAATATGAAATATATGACATATTTTTATTATTGCAAGTACTACTTGTCAAATTTCAAAGTGTAATATGGTAGTTTGCAATTGCATTTTTTTATATAATTGGGGTGTAAAAAAAAGAGGGAGAGAAAAAATATGAGAAAAATAATTAAATTCTTTATATTATTGTTTATATTTACATTAACTATTTGCTTTTGCACAATAAATACTAAAGCTGATACAGGACCACATGCATATACTAAAATTAGTATTAATGGTGATACTAAAGGAATGTATATGACTCTATTAAGTAAAAAGAGTCATTCAGGACCACATGAAGCATATAGTGAATACGAAAGGGATTATTCTTCTGAAGATGAAACAATTCAAAAAGTTAATAAGAAATTTATTGAATATGAAGATTCTGATGGTTTTTATTATCTACAAACATTTAGTTTAATACAAAAAAATGAATATAGTTGGAACTATATGCCACCTGATACATTTAAAATATTAATATATGATTCTATAAATGATAATTTTATAACAGATAATAAAATATATGAAAAAAAAGAATTTGCTACAATTTATAAAGTAATACTAGAACCTGAAAATCTAACATTTATGGCTATTAAAGAAACTAAAAGTGTAGGAGGAAATATAGCTTCTTTCTTTGTTAGATTTACAATATGTTTATCTATAGAGGTATTAATTGCTTTAGCATTCGGTTTTAGAAAAAAAGAATTATTACCTATATTATTTGTAAATCTAGGAACACAAATATTATTAAATGTTATACTAGCAATTGATATATACAATAATGGATTTAATATGATGAATATATTAACACATGCATATATTCCACTTGAGCTAGGAATATTATTAGTTGAATCATTAGCATATATATTCATATATAGAAAATTTAAATTTGGTAGAGAAAATAATATATCTATACCAAGAATATTAATATATACTTTAATTGCTAATTTAGTATCATTCTTAGGCGGATTTGCAATTATATCTATATTAGTTAATTTAAATATACTTGTATAATTAAACATAATACCAACAAAAAAGGGATGATTAGCCGTCATCCCTTTTCGTTTAACTAAAAGAGTAACACTTTCGAGTGTTTCTTATTCAGTCAAACGATTATAATAAATAAAGTAATTCTTCTTTTGTTGGATTGGCTTTAGTAATTATAGGAATAATTTTTTGTATTTCATCAACACTTTTATCCCACCATTTTAATTCTTCTAAGATTTTAATTATTTCATCACTAAATCTCATTTTCTTAATTACACATGGGTTACCACAACATATTGAATATGATGGTAAATCTTTAGTTACTACAGAATTTGCACCTATTATTACTCCATTACCAATATGAACTCCAGGTAGTATAGTTACATTTTGTCCAATCCAGCAATCATTACCTACTACTGTATCACCTTTAAAAGGTAAGTCATCTATTTTAGGTGCTTCTTGTTTCCAGCCGTCCATCACATAAAAAGGGAAAGTTGTAGCTGCATTCATTTGATGGTTAGCACCATTCATAATAAATTCTACATTATTACCTATTTGACAAAATTTACCAATGATTAATTTATCACCTAAAAATTCATAATGGTGTGTAACTCTAGATTCGAAATCTTTTCCACTATAATATGAATAATCTCCAACTATTATATTCTTTCTTGTAATAGTTGGTTTTATATTTTTCATATTATAGTAACCAGCTTTAGGGTATGTAAAATCAGGGTCTGGCACTTTTATATTTCTTACACCTTTTTCGTCTATAATTGTACCACCTGATGAAGTAGCTAAAGAATCAAATAGATCATTTACCTCAACATCAAACTTTCTAATTAATAGTTCGAGCTTATCATGACTCATATCATTTACGCCTTTTTCTATCTTATTAATAGTAGATCTAGATGTATAACCTAATTCTTTTGCAAATTCATCTTGATTTAAGCCAGCTTTTTTTCTTATTTCTTTTACTTTTTCACCAAATTTATTATCCATTTATTATCACATCCTTATAAATCAATTATAATGTATTTAATATAAATAATCAACAAATCTACAAAATATATTGAATTAATACCTTGATAATGGTATCATTAAAATGCCATATTTATATGGTTCATTTTAAGAGGAGACAACAGAATGAATAAACTTCTACCTGGAGGGAACAACGGGTAGTTAGGAGGTATTAGGTGGAATACCTAATAATTCTTATTGTGATAATGGTATTAATCATTATTATTAATAAGAATAGCTATCGATAGATAGTATCTTAACTTAAAGTTGTTTCCTCTAAAATGAGAAAAGGGATGATTGGCGTCATCCCTTTTCGTTTTCTTAACTTAAAGTTGTCCCTCAAGACACTTATAGTATAACATATTTTTATGATTATTCAATAGTTACCATGTAGACTTGTTTTATGTTAGTCTCGTTTGACTAAAAGAGTATCACTTTCAACGTGAGAATTATTTCCAATTAAAGCTAACTCATTGAGTTAAGTTAAAAAAATTTGGGTACGAATACCCAAATTAATTTGTTATCTACTTTTTAGACATAGGAATAGCTGTTACCATTGGATTCCATTCCTTCTCATATGCTTCCTTTAAATATTCTTCGCATTCAGTCATTAAATATTTAATACGAATTGGTAAAACATTTAATTGTCTTAAACTAAATTCTACTTCCTTTTTGAATTTTTCATAAGTCATTTCCATAAATATCACCTAGTTCTTTAAATGCTTGTTATATTTTTTATTTTAGCATATTTTAAATTAGAATTACAATCTAATCCAACAAGCTGGTCTTACACCACAGCGTGTATGAGTGTTATATGTTGCAGAGAACTCACCGGCAGCTGTTATAGCCTCAACATGATTACCTGATTGAAGATATGGAGATCTCAACCAATAAAAGCCATTAAAGCCTTGGCTATTCGCATAATCTGTTGCTGTAGTAGTTCTAAGTTGAGGTGAATTTAAATATGTATTAATTTCCCTATGTGATAATAAGAATATTTCATCACTTGTATTATTAGAATAATATGGATTAGATCCAGAATGAGTTGAATCAGCTGAATTATCTACTGTAGTTGTTACAAATAAACCGATTTGATCTGATGAGAATTTTATAGCAAAATCATTAGCTAAGAATTTTCTTATTGTAGATAATTCATAATTATTACTATATCCATTTCCTAACAAATAGCCCTTATAATAATGGTTTGTTTTACCACTATTTGAATCAAAATAATAATCTTTAGCATCTAAGATTAAATCAGCATAAATTAATGCTTGAGTGCTATTCTCTTCTAAAATTGTCCATTTAATAGGATCAAATTTAAACCAATAAACATTATTAGTATTATAACCATTTTCATCCTGGAATGAATTACCTTGTGTAGATGATAATGTAATAACATATGGTCTATATTGAGTGAAATATACTGCTCTATAATAATCACCATTATATTGTACATCCTTATAATACATATATGATGTTACACTACTACTTATATAATATTTATAATCTACCCATCCATTTAGATTTGAAGCTGATGGACGAGCTGAACCACAAAGTGTATTTAATTCTGCAACTAATGCTGCATTAGTACTAGATTTAATTTCTGTTTGTGGATAGAATCCAAAATAAATTTCATTATCTTCTCTTACATATGTAGATACATTAATATAAATTGTTACATCATCATTTGGCATTGTAAAAGTAAGTGATTTAGTTAATACTGCAGTACCACTATTAAGCTTCATTGATACGATATTTTTATCATTTACTACTACAGTATATGTTTTACCATAATATCCTTGAGAATTACTTGTTTCTCCTACAATTGAAACATTGTTAGTGCTTGTTCCAGTAACATTTAGATTAATATCATGTGCATTTAATATAAATTTAGCATAATATGTATTTGTAGTTGTTATTGTAACCTGTTTTGGATTTGTTCTATCTATTATATTAACATATGTAGATGAAGATGCCCATCCTCCAAATCCATATCCTTCATTAGGTGTTGCTGAAATTGTTACTGTTTGACCATATTTATATGTACCAGCACCAGAAACTGTACCAGCCTTTGAATCATTATATGAAATATTTAATTGATATTTAATTCTATTGTAATATATTTTTACTACAGTTGTTCCATCAGCATTAATAGTCTCTTGACTAATATTTGTTGGCTTATTAAATCCTGTATATGATTTAGCTGTAGCCTGTGTTAAAGTGTTAGGTGTTCCAGTTTTAGTTTCTGTATCCTTTGATACAATTGTATAACCATCATCATTTGCATTTTCTTGATAATGTTCTACCTTATAATTTACAGATTTATAATTAAATCTAATTTCTACTGTAACATCATTTGTTCCCATAACGAATGTATATTCAGTTGAATTACCTTTAGATACATCATTAACATACCAGCCATCAATTAAATATTCATCACCAGTGGTTGCAGTTAATGTAACTGTTTGTCCATATTTATATGTACCAGCACCAGTTGCAGAACCCATTTCTGGATTAGAATTTGTAATAGCTACTGAATGCTTATCTCTTTCATAATAAATTTTAACTACAGTCTCTCCATTAGGATTTATTTCTTTTTGCTCAAATGCTTTAGCACTAAATCCTGTATAATCATTAGCTTCTGCTTGAGTTTGTGAGAAAGCTGGACCACTTAAAATTTGTGTATCATTTGAAACAATTGTATAATTGTCATCATTTAGGTTTTGTTGATAATGTTCTACACTATAATTAATTGTTTTATATTTAAATTTGACATTAAATGAAATATTTTCTGTGCCCATAACAAATGAATATTCACATTTATCCCAGATATTTATTCCATTAACATACCAACCATCAATTTCTACTCCATCACCAGGGGTAGCAGTTAATGTAACTGTTTGTCCATATTTATATGTACCAGCACCAGTTGCAGAACCCATTGATGGATTAGAATTTGAAATAGATATTGTATGCTTATCTCTTTCATAATAAATATTTATTACAGTACTACCATTTGGATTTATTTCTTTTTGTTCAAATGGTTTTACACTAAATCCTTCATAATTATTAGCTGTGGCGTTTGTATCATCAAATGCTTTTCCACTTAAAACACGTGTATCATTAGTTACAATTGTATATCCATCATCATTTAGATTTTGTTGATAATGATTAACTGTATATTCTATATCTTTTGCTTCAAATCTAGCTTCTACAGATACATCGCTTAAAGCAATTGTAAATTTATATTCTGAATTATTTTCAACAAGATGATCATTAACATACCAGCCTAAGAAATTAAAGCCTGTATTAGGAGTCGCATTTAAAGTTACTTGTTGTCCATATTTATATGTACCAGCACCTGTAGTTGTTCCTTTATTAAAATTATTAATAGAAACATTAAATCTATTTCTATCATAATAAATTTTTATTTCAGTTGAACCATCAGGCATAATCTTCTTTTGTTTAAATTCTTTTGCAGTAAATCCTTCATAAGTTTTAGGGGCAGCTTCTGTTGGATGATTAGAAACTGCAGGGATTTCTTCTTCAGTATCACATTTATATTCATTATTTTCTAGCTTTTCTAAGAAATGTAATACCTTATATGTAGTTTCTTTTTCTTCTACATCAGGCTCAACCTCATCAATTGTTTCAGTTATTGTACCTGATTTATTTTCGTCTGCATCCTTTTTATTTCCACATGATGCAAATAAAAACAACGCAAAAAACATTAATAATAAGAAAGGTAATCTTTTAATTTTCATAATTATTCCCCCACTCTAATATAATACGTTATTATATTATCATTATTAGAATGAGAAAAAATCACCTAAAAGGATGATAAATAAAAAAATCGCCAACATAGCTGTTGACGATTATTAATTAAATGAAATAGAAAATTTCATCTACTACCTTTTCTTGTTGTTCTTGGGCAGAAATTGTTGCCTCTCCATCTCCCTTTTGAAGTCCATAAGAACCAAATTGAGAATGGTTACCACCATCAATTATTACTTCTTGGAAATCACCTAGGAAATTCTTTTTATTTTTCTCATATTGCTTCATAGTTAATATTTTATCATTTGATCCATAAATTGATAATGCCTTAACTCTATCAGGAAGCTTTACAGTAGGATATGAAGCTAAAAGAATTATACCTGATACAATCTCACTTTTAGATGTATAATCAGCTGCCATAGTACCACCAAGTGAATGACCACACAAATAATAATTATCATATTCATAATTATCTATTACCTTATTACCACCATCTATACCTAATAATGGGAAATTAAATGGCATTTCTACAATAAATGTATCTACTCCTCTTTCAGCTAGCATAAATAATATTGGCGCATATGCCTCAATTTCCACTCTAGCGCCTGGATAGAATATAAGTGCATTACTTGTACCATCCCCATCAAAGAAATAGCCAAAATCAGTCTCTTTAACCTCTACATCAGCAGTTGATTCTAAATAGCCCTTAGCCTCATCATTAGCTTTAGATGAATTATTGAAATAAGTAAAGAAGGAAATACATAAAACTCCTACAAAAAGAAATAATGTAAGCATTAAATTAACATATATATTTAATTTCTTTTTAAATATTAAATTAAGTAATATAGTTGTCGCAACGGCAATAAATAATGCTAATACTAAAACAATTATCGCAACCATCATAAATTTCATATCTACTCTACTCCTTTCTTATTTTTATTTATTAATTTAATTTCAGAAATAAACATTATAGGTACCGCAACCACACCTACAATCAAGCATGGATATAATCCAAATCCAATATATGACAAGGCATACATTGGAGCTCTTAATGAGAATAATTCAAAATCTCTTTCTGTCATTCCCTTAAAAATAATATTGTTTTGTTTAATATAATTACAATATAGTCCAAACATAGGGACAAATGTCAATGGGAATGATAATGAGCATATTGTACTAAAAATGTATAAAACGACAGGTACCTTAATAAATAAAATAATTATTATACTTACCATAAAGAATATATAACTTATTATAACACAAATAATCGCTTTATTAAATCTAACTAATAATTGACTTACATAATTAATTACAACCTTTAATGCTTCTATTAGTACTATAAATATTATAACAGATTGGAAAGATAAATTGTTAATGTATAAATATAATGGTACTACATTATCCATTATTGGCTGGAATAAGCCAAATGTAATATGGAAAATGATAAACCATTTATCCATTTTAACAGGATTAATGGATTTATCAATATTATTATAATTATTCATTAATTCCTTATATGCAAAAATAATAGGGAATATAGAGCTTATATAGAAAACAGTTGAAGCAATAGATAAAAATACAAATGAATTATCTATATTTGCAAGTATTAATCCTGAAGCTAATATAAATATTAATTTACCTATATTAGTTGCGATCATGAATTTACCTACATTTGTCTTTTTATCACCAAATGTAAATATTAGATTCAATGGAATTGAATATAATGCCTGAGATAATCCCATTAGAGCTGCAGATGCTATTACTGTGTATATATTAATCTTAGCAAAAGATAATATAGCTTCTGTAGCTATTATTGGAATAAAATGGACAATTATACATATTACTCCATATTTTTGAATTATCTTTTTAAAGACAAACATATAAAATATTACAAATAGAGAAAATATAATTAAATAGGCCATTGATAGCTTAATATCTTCTGTTGTCTTTAAAATATATAAAGGTATAAATACTATAATAATAGCGTCAGCTATTGCTTTTAATAGCTTATGAATAAATATTAAGTTATCTTTTCCCATTTATATCACTTCCAAAAATCTTATTAATTATATATCATAATTAATTAAATTAAAAGCAAAATCAATAAAAAGAAAGGACCTGCTAGGCAGGTCCCAAGAAGGAATATCTTAAGTTTCACAAACTTAAGAAACTCAAAAAGAAATTATAACATTAAAACTATTATTCATTTTCATAAGTGACTTCTATCTTTTTTAATGAGCCACTACTTCCACTTGGAGCTTTTATTGTTACTACTCCATCAGCTGTTGCAGTATATGTAACTGTTGTATGACCATTTTCATCAACACCTGCAACATCAGTTCCATTGATATTTAAAGATGTTGCCCAACCTGAATAGATTCCAGAGATTGTTATTGTAGCACCTTCTTTTACATCTAATGTAATAGAATTATCATTTTTAAATGCTAAATAATTACTATTTACATAGCATCCATCGAAATGGAAATATTCTGTTGATGATTCTAATGTAGAATTTGTTCTACCATCTTGTGAATAAACATATGCCATATTTTCTTCTATTGTTTTTAGAGGAGCACTTACAGTTATTGCATCGATAGCGCATTGAGTGATACCTTCATTTGTAGATGTAATAATTTCAATAACTCCACTATCTCCTGTTACTGTATGGCTAATATCTCTAGCATCATAGCTTACGCCTTCGATAGAAACTCCACCCCAGCTTCCGCTAACATATGTAGTATGAACATAGATTACAGATCCCTTTTGAACATTTAGCTTAATTACACTATTCTTGCTAGTTTTTAGGATAACTTGTCTATTTTGGTTATCCTCACAATTAATGAAATTAATGTATTCATCATCATTCATTTGGCTATTTGCGTAAGAATATGAATAATAAACATCAACTTGCTTTAGGCTTACTACCTCTATTTTCTTTAGTGAGCCATTTGTGCCTGACATAGCCTTAATGACAATCTCGCCATCTGCTGCTGCAACATATGTTACAGTTGCATGTCCATTATCTACAACACCTTCAACATCCTCACCATTAATATTTAATCCAGTTGCCCAACCTGAATAAATACCTGATATTGTAATAACTGCATCCTTTTTAACAGTAAGCTTAATTGAATTATCATTCTTAAATGCTAAATAGCTACCATTTACATAGCATCCATCAAATTGGAAATATTCTGTTGAATCCTCTAAAGCACCATTTTCTCTGCTATTTTGAGCATATGTATATGTTTTAGATGTAGTAATTGCTTTAATCTCTTTTTTCTTTGATACTGCTGTAAATGAAATCTCATAATCATCAATTGTGATTGTATATGTTGCAGTTCCATCATTATCATATGTTGCAGTATCATTTGATATAACATAATTTGAATCAGTTAAGGCAGGTAATATAACCTCAATCTTTTCTACTGGATTACTACATCCAGCAGCAATACATTCCTTAACAGCTAAGCCTGTTGATTCAAATGTAGGTGAAGTTATTGTCCATGAATCAGAATAAACATGAACATGCTCTCCTTCCTCTAACAATGGAGTCTCACCACTAAATTCATAAGTAACTCCATTAATTGTAATGTTATATATTGCAACACCCTTTGTTGTAGTAGTTGCAGGTGTAGTGTATTGCTTAATTGTGTAACTATCATCAGTTAAGGCAGGTAAAACAACTTCTTCTTTATATGCAGGATTAGTTTCACAATCACTGCATTCTCTATATGCCTTACCAGCTGCATCTAGAGTAGGTACCTCATATTGCCAATCACCAAATGTATGATCATGAACACCTGGATTTGCTGCATCTAAATCAAATCCTCTAAAATAGATACCTGATTGACCAGCTAAGTCATCAATTGTAATAATTGCTTTACCATTCTTATATGTAATAGTTGCGTTGTCACTACAACCATATCCACCACCAAACCAATCTACAGTTACTGTACCTGGCTTATTGAATTCAATTACAGTACCAACATTAACTTGCATTAAATGCTTAGCTTGTTCAACACGATAGCTTCCTTTAATTGTTATATCACCATTAAATAATTGATCTCCTTCGGCTGCACTAGCAGACATTGTTCTTTCAGGTAAGTCTTCAAATGTATAACTTACTGGTACTAATGAACCAATTGAGCCATCCCATGCATTTGCATATTTAAAATTACCATTTTCCTTAGCAAATATAACTGAATAATCACTATATGTATCAGCTGTTGCTTTATCAACAATACTACATTTCTTTTCAATAACACCTGGTGTTGTTTCTGTTAATGCACCAGCACCTGTGTTACCATATTCAATTAAGAATTGTGGTGAATATGTATCAGCAGATGACATTAATAAATAACGCTCATTTTTGCCATCCTCTTTTGTGCCATAGGGTGTCTTGGAATATGCACTAGAAATATTACAATTAATAAATGCTAAATGCATGTTATTCTTCCAGAAACGACCTAATGATACTGTACCATCCATTGTTGCTTCATCTGCAGTTATTGTACAGCCATCAAAAACGTAACCATAATTAATTAAGCTTCCTGTTGTACCATTATTGTCAGAACCCATTGTTGCACATAAATAACCACCATTCTTAGTGTCATTAGCACCAATTGTCTTCATAGTACAATCCTTGAAATATGAAGTTGCAGTTGTACCAAAGATATAATCAGTTCTACCCTCAATATAGCAATTATTATAAATATGTCTTCCTACCTGAGAATATAATGTATCATGGTATCCTGAGAATCTAACATTTTCAAATACACACTTATCAGCTTGAACAAGGCAGGCAACTGCTTGAGTATTTCCTGAGCCTTCTGCTTGTGCAAGTGTCTTTGATTCGTTAAATCTCCTATTAGTATTCCAATAATTTTGGAATGTAATATTTTCAGCATAGAAGCCTTGAGCTGTTTTTCTAATTGAAACAGATGCTGAACCATCTGTTGAATGCTCAGTAGTCATTGAATTTGGTGCCTTATTGGCAGCAAATAGGTTATATTCGATTAAAGTCTTAGATGCATCTGTATTAGCTCCCTTTAATCTAATATTTGGAATATCAAATTCAACCTTTTCAACATATTTACCTTCGCTTACATTGATTTCCTTATCAGCATTTTCTGATGTACCTAATAGCTTAAATGCCATTACAGCATCATTAATTCTATTTACAGTAATTGCATTACCATTTACAGATGGTGTTGCAGTAGGATTAACATAAACCTTAGCCTGTTCCTTATTAACACCACTAAAATCTAATACTGTTATTGTATAAGAAACTTCTTTTCCTTCATAAGTAATCTTAACATTTTTAACACCAGCAGTTGACATATCAGGCGCTTCAATTGTTACATCATCTAAACTTAAAATACTTGTAGATTCTACTCTATTAACATTTGTAACAACCTTTAATGCTAAATTTGTAGTATTAAATGTATCACCTACATTAAATAATCTTTGTAATACCTTTGATTCTCTACTTGATGCTTGAATATAATCAAACACCTGTATCTCTTTAATTGTATCTGCATCAACATGTGCCTTTTCTGGCTTGTAACCACATACAGTACATGCTCCATCAGCACCGAATGTATGCTTTTCAACACCATAAATTAAATCACAGTCTACGGCACTACAATTATGCCAGTGATTCTTCTCATCATGATCCCAATCATTTTCCCACTCATGAGATACATTAACATTGTCATTTCCACTGTTATCAACATTCTCATTATCGCTTGGAGTTTCTTGAATAGTATTATTAGATGCTGCATCAGTTGAAGCTGAATCATCAACTTCACCATCACAGCTACCTAAAGCCATAATACCCACGATTCCAGCTAATAAAGCTGTTATACTTAATAATTTCTTTTTCATATCAATTTACCTCCAAGATTATTCATAATATTCAATAATTACATAGAATACATGAATGTTAGAGCCACCAGATTTAATTCTATATTTACCAGCATTTTCTACTTCTAATGTTTCTAATGTTTGTGAAGCACCCATAGAATATGCATATTTTTCATTAGCATTAGCAACACTTGTAATTAGAACTGTTCTTGTATCAGATCCACCACTTACACCAACAACAGTAATTTCACATTTTCCAGTTACTTCAAATTCAATGTAATAATCCTTATTACCACCTAATAAAATACTAGAATTTGTATTACCATATTCAACTAGGTTAAATTCAAAGCCTGCTGCCTTCTTAGTTTGCTTTGCAAGCTTATTATCTGTTGTATTATCAACAAATGTAAATGTATGGTCATTATCTGTAACAACCTGTCCACCAAGGCTTGCTGCAGCTGTAATTGAATCAAATTCACCTGCAGATAATACTGCTGTCTTAATAGCTTGTGGTCTAGCAGCCTTTGATGCTTGCTCATAAGTAACTAAATCCTGATAATTAGTTACCTTATCTCTTAAATCATAATTTAATGATTCATATGCTTTTCTTGCGATAGCACAATATTCAACCCAAGTTTCCCAGTTATCAGCATTAATTGAAGAAATTGGACCTCTTGCCTTTAATTCCTCAATTGCTGCAATCGCAACATCTGGTTGAACATATTCTCTATCTGGATCTGTAGGATTAACATTTTCTAATAGGAATTCAATTTCCTTTGCTTTAGAAATACTTAATCTATTAGAAGGTTCAATATAATTAAATGGTTCTTCCAATATATGACTAACGAAATTGAAATATTCAGGTGAGCTTGTGCTACCCTTAACTATTCCATCAATATCATTTTCTTTAATTGCTTCTGCAATATATGCTGCAGTTAAATATGCACCATATTTATTGTAGTGTGTACCTTCCATCTTTTCATATCCAGCACCTGAATTCTTGTATGCATCATCAAATCCTTGTGGCCAAGGTCCGTTATCTAATGTATTAGGAACAATTGCCATTAAGAAATCAGAGAAATCCTTAGTAGCTGTTTCTAGCATTCTTACAGAGAAATCAAAATTATCAATTAATAAGCAATTTTCTTCCTCAGCTAATTGTCTAACTGCCTTAACGTATGCAAAATCATCACCATGACGACCAGGTCCACCTTGAATATGGCCTTCTGAATCAAAAGATACTCTAGCCACTGGTGTACATAAAACAGGTATTGCACCCTTACTTCTTGCTAAATCAACATATTCCTTTAAATATCCTTTATATGTTCCATTTGCACCTGTTGAATCATATGCAAAATATTCTTGACCATATTTTAAAATTTCAGTTTTTGTCGCACTAGTCATATCACTAGGTAAATTTTCTGAAGTACTTACCTTAGTTGTTGGCTTAATAGTTGGATAAATACCATTATTATCTGGTGTACCAAGAGTTACGAATCTTTCATACATATAGCCAGTGTTATCTTGGGCTTTTGTATCATCATCATTATGACCAAATTGAATAAATAAATAATCACCTGTATTAATTGATTCCTCAATTGATTTACCACCATTTTCAGAGAATGTGTATGAACCACCCTCAAATAGTCTTCCTTCATTAATAAATGAACGAGATGATCTACCACCTCTAGCTGCGTTAACAACATTTACTTCTTCATCAAAAAACCAACTTAAATATTGTCCCCAGCCTCCAATGTATTGCGAATCAGCATATGTTTGAACTGTTGAATCACCTGCTAAATAAATAGTTGGAGCTAAAGATGTATCATATTCAACACCACTATATTCCTTCCATTTTGCATATAAAGTAATATCTTGTGTTACTTCACTAGTAAAATCATATCTTTGTGTATATTGATTATCAGTATACCAGCCCTTAAATGCATAACCATCAGCCTTAGGTGTTGCAGGAATAACTGCCTTACCACCAGCATCAACTGCTTGAGTTTTAGGGGCACTACCATGTGATTGAACATCATATGAAACCTTGAAGTAACCATCATGAGTTGTAATATTACCCTCATTATTTTCTACTGGATCAGTATTAGTAACCTGATTATTTTGATTACTGTTATTAGCATCACCTGTATTATCTGCATCTACTTTTTTAGCATCTGTACAAGCTGCTAAACCTAAAAGTGCTAGTGCACTAGCACCAATTGTGAAAAACTTAAACATTCCTTTTCTCATTTCTTTTTTCATTCCTTTCTAAATAAAATGTATCATATATTTTTTGCTCGTGAAACCGTTTTATATGTCAATTTAAGACAGATTTTGACGCATTTTCGCAAAAATGATATAATACATTAAAGGAGTGATAAAAATGTTTAAAAGTAATGATTCTATTAAATTTATGATGGCTAAAATTTTCTTAAATTTGGCAGAGTTTTCATATGAAAAAATAAATGATGCTACCATATCAAAAATATGTGGGGCAGATATTATAATAATAAACTATATTGAAGAAGGCTCTGGAAAAGTAATAATAAATGATGAGGAATTTGAAATAAATCCATCATCATATTTTGTTATAAGCCAATTTTCAAAATATCAAATCATTCCTAACGATTCAATAAAATATTATTCTATTTACTATACAGTAGATAAGTCTACTGCATATAAAAAATTCATGTATCTATTAGATAAAAAATATGTAGGTAGTGATGCTTCACTAAGTTACTTCTTTAGCACTGTTTTAAAGGAACTAAAGAATAAACAATTTGGCTATAATGAAATAATTGTATCAATGTTTAAAACTATTATTGTAACAATACTTAGAAGTGAAAAAATCCAAGGTGAAAGATTATCACATTGGGATTTAGATAATTTTCAATTTCAAATCGACAAAATAATGCAAAATGAATTTCAAACTATTACATTAGATGAATTAGCTAAAAGATTATATATTGGTCAAAGGGAACTTCAAAGATATTTACTTGAAAACTATAAAATGACATTTATGCAATTAAAAAGTGAATTTAGAATGTCATATGCTTCAAACCTGCTATTATATTTTAATAAATCAATTGCTGAAATATCAGATTTAGTTGGCTATTCTTCTATTGAGCATTTTAGTAATGCATTTAAAAAGCATTATGGAATATCTCCATTAAAATATAAAAAAGCTTATATAAACAAAAAAAGAGGATGAATATCATCCTCAATTTTTTTTATTATTAATATCTTACTGAGAAATCAAGTAAGTTGGCTTCATTCAATTGTAAAATTATATATTTTCCAGGCTTAACACTTTCTTCAAATATTAAAGGCTTTCCAGAACTTGATGTGTCACCACCTAGTAAGTACCAATATTCAACTCCGGCTATAGCGGTTGCATTAGTTGGAACTTGAACTAAATCAACACCTTTAAAATAATAATAGTTAGAATTTAGCTTAGTACCTTCACTAAAAGTTCCAACATATGCAAATAAAACTACACTTGAAACATCACTTAGATTTCTACTAGCATATGAAATTGTTGCTCCTTCTGTTACACTAAACTGAATACATGTTTTTTTTGCAATAACTGTTTCAAATCCATTTTCTGAATCTACTCTGTTAATTTCGCCCAAAATACCTAAGCAACCTTCATAAGTAAATCCATCAAATGAGCTAATTGAATCTAATGATTTATCAATATCAACTAGCTTACCAGCACCTACAATTTCATAATTATAATATGTATCTGGTATGAAATATGCAAAATATTCTGCAAATTTACCTTTTTCAAATTGAGCAGGCTCTTTATATTGTTCATCAATGAACCAACCAACGAATGTATATCCATCAACTACTGGTTTATCAATTGGTGTGATAGGTCCTTGCACATTTTGATAATTAATAATTACATCCTTTGGATTATTTGGATTTGTATGCCAAATTATCTTTTGTTGATTTTCTTCATTGAATTTAGCATAAATCACCATGTTAGGCTCTAATACCACCTTATTAGGGTCGTATGGTAGCTTAAAATTCTCATCCATATAGTAACCATCAAATACAAATCCTTTATATACGCTACCATCACCATTTAATTCGCCTTCCTTAGTAGGAATATAATCAAGTGGTCTATCGATTGGAAGTAATACTTGTTCATCATCTGCGTTAATAATTCTAATAGGTGCGTATACTCCTAAATCATATGTTGCTTTAGAAGTTAATGGGTCATTATTTTTATTTAAAAGTATTGCTTCTACTATTTGACCATATGTATCATATTTTGAAGTAAGTTTATATTCACCATATTTTCCAGATAAAACATAAACATTCTTATTTACATCAAAATAGCATTCGAAGTCAGATGATAATGATAAAATATAAATAATATCTAATTTTTTATTTGGATCATATAACTCTGTAATATATTTAGCCAAAATAGGATTATTTATACATGCAAATTTACCATTAACATTATAATAATCAATAATTTCTGTATGACCATCAGCAGATGCTTCTACATTAATATATCCTACTGGCTTTTCAGTAGCATTAAATAATGCATTAATTAAATCAGCAGGCTTTAATTGAACTTTATCTAAACCAACAGGCTCACAAATATATACATTTTCATATTGATTGCCAACTCTATTAATAGTAATTGTTCTAACATAGCCTAATTCATCTAATTGAATTGTTATTGATGTAGTTTTATTTTCAAATTGTAAATAATAGAAATTATTCTTCTTTATACAATCAAATCTATAATCTCCTGTTTTCATTATTGTCTTTATAATTGACACTGCATCTAATGGTAATAATCTTACTAAAAATTCTGCATCATCATTTTTATATGGAGCAGTATATTCCCATTCCTTTCCAACAAGATTAGCAGTAAATCCTCTAGATGGGTTATTAGAATCATATAAAACATATGAAGTTGCAGTTTTTTCTTTTCCAATTAATACTGGATCTGGTTGATATTCATAAATAGAATCATATACTGCATCAATCTTATCAAATCTGATTATATAACCTTCAATACTATAAACATATACTACATTATCCTCAGTGTATCTAAAGCTTGTTCCATCATATTCAAGTTTAAAGTTAATTTTATTTTCTTTATTTCTCTTAATTACCTCAGGTAAATAAATATAGCTTTTACTAATTGTATTCTTACCTAAAATAACATCTATTTCTTTTATACTTGAAGTTGATTGATATGCTGGAATTATTTTATCATCTGAATCAATATAATATGTAAATACGAATCGCTTATCTGAAGAAACATAATAAAATGATACCATGTCATATTTAGGTGCCATAATATCTGAAAGATTGTTTTCATTAATTATTTTTGTAACATCTACTGATGCGGTTACCTTTGTATCAAGCTTTATGCTTGCGATTTCAAATACAGGATGAATAACAATATCTGATTGTACCTTTGATGCTGATGTGACTTCAATATTATTTTCATCAGCCCAACCAACAAAATTATATGTAATTTCATATAATCCATTATTCTCTACTGGTAGAGATGGTGTTGATGGTAATGTGATATTTGAATCATATTCATACGAAGTTGTAGTCTCAATTCCATTAACAACAAATGTTACATCATATAATCTAGTTGCAACATCCCATTTTGCATATAATGTTGTGGTATCAGTAATTGTATCACTTTCAAAATCAAATACTTCTGCAAATGATGAATCCTTATACCAGCCTGCAAATGTAAAAATTTCAGTGTTTGTTGTGGCCTTTGTTGGATTCTCTGGTCTTGTAACCTTGCCACCCTCAGATACCTCAATGGAATCAACAGCTGTACCACCATTTGAATTAAATGTTACTTCGTATTTTGTTTCAACAGTTTGTCCTCCCTCAACTGTTGTAGTAGATGAACCACTCCCTACATTTGATTCATCTTTTTTCTTGCCTCCGCAAGATGATAATGATAGCAAACTAACTCCCGCAATCATTACTCCCAGAATAATATTTTTCTTTTTCATAATTGTCTCCTCCAATTTTATACACCTTAATTATATAAAAAAAAGAATGAGAAAAAATCATACTTTTGGGTGAAAAAAAGAGGATGTTCGTGGAAACATCCTCTCTATTTATTAATTATTTAAATGATGTTGGTACTAAGAAGTATACCAAGAATAATGCGAATATTACGAGACATACAACTGATATATCCCACTTAGGCTTTTCTGAATCCTTCTTAATAGCATGAACTATTAAGCCAACTAGATAAGCTAATACATGTAATATTACATATGTAATGATACCTAGACCAATACCAGTTGTAATTGAGAATGTAAGTGGCATCATAATAATAGTAACAAATGCTGGAATAGCATTTAATGGATTCTTGAAATCAACACCCTTAACATTACCCATCATTAATACACCTACGTATACTAAAGCACTAGCCGCTGCTGCATTAGGAATAAATGCGAAGATTGGTAATAAGAATATAGCTAGGAAGAAACAAATTGCTGTAACTAATGAAGCTAAGCCTGTTTTTGCACCTGCTGCAATACCAGAACCTGATTCAACGAATGTTGTTACTGTAGATGTACCAAATGCTGCACCTGTAACTGTTGCTACAGAGTCAGAAATCATAATCTTATTGTAATTATGAGGCTTACCATTCTTATCAACTAAGCCTGCAGTTGTAGCACAACCAACAACTGTACCCATTGTATCGAACATATCAATCATACAGAATGTAATTACTACCATTACTGCTGTCATTGCTGATCCTTCAGGGAATGGGAAGCTATCTGTAAATGCTGCAAAGGCAACTCCACCTTCGTTGTATGGCTTAAAGAACTTAGAGAAATTCTCCCAGAACTTCCAAGTAATACCATCAGCCTTACCTTGTAAAATATCAAATGTAGTAACATGTAAAATTAATGCTAATACTGTTGCAGCAAGGATACCAAAGATAATTGAGCCCTTTACCTTGAAATGAGATAATACGCCAATAACTATGAAACCAAATAAGCATACAACTGCATTACATGCTGGTCCACCAAGCTTCCATGCCTCTGCTGTATTTAATTGCACTAATGAAACAAATGTAAATTCATTATCAACGATAATGTTAGCATTTTTTAAACCAATGAATGCGATGAATAAACCAAGACCAACTGAAATAGATCTTCTAATTGCAACTGGCATACCATCAAATATCTTCTCTCTTAATGTAGTCCATTTACCTGTTTTTCTATCTTTTCCTACAGGAATAATTGAAACAATTAAGAAAATAATACCTGAAATTAATACTAAGAACATTGCATTACCAAAACCAAAATGGTAATTACCATAGGCTGCACTATATGCTCCTATTCCACCACCAATTAGCGTACCAACTGTTGAGTTTAGTCCTAATCCTGGTGCTTGAGCAAATGGCATCTTACCTAATAAAGCCATTAACAATGTACCAATAATTGCACCAATTGCTGTTGCGATGAACAAGCTTGCCCAGTGTGGATCTGCTGTTCCGCTCCATAAAATGTTGTTTGGATTAACTGTTAGGATATAGCACATTGCAAGGAATGTTACGATACCTGCAATAATTTCAACTTTAATTGAAGATCCATAACGAGTTACTCCGAAGAATTTATCGAATTTGTTAGCCTTTGATTCATCAAATTCCACGATTCCTTCTTCGTCTAAATGACCACCCTCGGGAATTTCTTCAGCTTCAGCCTCTTCAGCTGGAGCTTCAGTAGCTTCTACAGCCTTTTCTTCGACAGCATCTTCTTTTACTACTTTTTCTTCGTCCATATTAAAATGCCCCCTTGAATAATATACTTATATTTTATATTAAATATAAGTCATTGACAAGTAGGGCATTATTAATAATTTATTATTAATTGTTATTAAATAAAGGAGTTGATAAGTATCTATCACCATTATCTGGTAATAATGCTACAATCTTTTTACCTTTATTTTCAGGTCTTTGTGCTAATAATCTAGCTGCATATAATGCTGCACCTGATGAAATACCAACGAATACACCATCAGTCTTTGCAACCTCAGCACCAGCCTTAAATGCTTCTTCATTAGGTACTGTAATAATTTCATCATAAATTGATGTGTCTAATGTATCAGGAATGAATCCTGCACCAATACCTTGGATTTTATGTGGTCCTGCAACTCCAGTTGATAATACAGCTGATGTTGCTGGTTCTACTGCAACAATTTTAATGTTTTTATTCTTTTCCTTTAAATATTTACCTACACCTGAAATAGTTCCACCAGTACCAACACCTGAAACGAAGATATCAATGTCACCGTCAGTGTCATTCCAAATCTCTGGGCCGGTTGTCTCATAGTGTGCTTTTGGATTTGCAGGATTTACGAATTGTCCTGCAATAATAGAATTTGGAATCTCTTGATTTAATTCATTTGCTTTGGCAATTGCACCCTTCATACCTTTAGAACCATCAGTTAATACTAATTCAGCACCATATGCCTTAATTAGGTTTCTTCTTTCAACTGACATTGTTTCTGGTAATGTGATAATTAATCTATATCCTTTAGCTGCTGCTATAGCGGCAAGACCGATACCTGTGTTACCACTTGTTGGTTCAATAATTGTTGAACCCTTCTTTAATAAACCTCTAGCCTCATAATCCTCAATAATTGATTTTGCTACTCTATCCTTTACAGATCCAGCAGGATTGAAGCCTTCAATCTTTGCGATAATAGTTGCTTGTAAATTGTTCTCACTGTTAAAATTAACTAATTCGATTAATGGAGTTTTTCCGATTAATTCTGTAATTGATTTATAAATATTGCTCATATTTTTTACCTTCCTCTTATATACTATAATCATTTCCTATTTTTAATAGTTCTTCACTCTTTAAATCCTCTAATGTTACGCTATCAACGTAATTGTTAACTACATTATAGAATCCTTTCCAGAATTCTATTGTAGAACAAATATCCTTTCTTGGACAGACATTACAATCTGTCTGAAGACATGATACTGGAGCTAATGTACCTTCGGCACATCTAATAATATCTCCGGCAGTATACTCTTTAGCGTCTTTAGCAAGTAAATAACCCCCATTATTACCTCTAACACTGATTAAATATCCTCTTTTTACTAATAATGATACAACCTGTTCTAAATATTTGATTGAAATGTCCTGTCTTTTTGATATATCCTTTAATGTAACAGGATTACCGTTTGAATATGAAGATATATCAATCATTAATCGTAAAGCGTATCTTCCTTTTGTAGATATCATTATAATCACTCCATTCCTAGCAACTTACTATGTTTATTATATCATCTTTAAGTAATTATTCAAAGAATAATAAATAGTTTTTGTTACTAACAATAGACATAAGCTACTAAAACTCTCCCAGTATATAACTTATATCTTTTAGATTGCCTTAAATGCTTGCTCTAAATCATCAATAATATCATCAATATGTTCTGTACCAATTGATAATCTTACTGTACTACCATAAATTCCTACTGATGCTAATTCATCTGCAGTCATTTCTGAATGTGTTGTAGAAGCTGGGTGAATAACTAAAGACTTAACATCTGCAACATTTGCAAGTAATGAGAAAATCTTTAAATTATCAATAAATGCCTTAGCTTCTTTTTCTCCACCCTTAACATCAAATGTGAAGATTGATCCTCCACCATTTGGATAATATTTCTTATATAATTCTTGTTGCTTCTTATCTGTTGAAATAGATGGATGGTTTACACGAGAAACCTTTGGATGCTTATTTAAGAATTGTACAACCTTAAGTGCATTTTCAACATGACGTTCAACACGTAGAGATAAAGTTTCTAATCCTTGTAATGCAACGAATGCATTTACTGGAGAAATAGCTGCTCCTGTATCACGAAGTAAAATTGCTCTAATATATGTAACAAATGCTTGTGGTCCAACTGCATCATAGAATGATACACCATGGTAAGATACATTTGGTTCAACTAAATGCTTGAACTTTCCGCTCTTCTTCCAATCGAATTTACCACCTTCAATAATTACACCACCAAGACCAGTACCATGACCAGTGATGAACTTAGTAGCTGAATGAACTACAATATCAGCACCATATTCTAGTGGTCTAACTAAGAATGGTGTAGCAAATGTTGAATCTACAACAAGTGGAATATTGTGCTTATGTGCTACTTTAGCAATTGATTCAATATCTACAACATCTGAATTTGGATTTCCTAATGTTTCAATGAATACTGCCTTAGTATTTTCCTTAATTGCCTTTTCAATATCTTCTGGTTCAGGCTTTACAAATGTTGTTGTAATACCATAATTAGGTAATGTATGTTGTAATAAGTTAATAGATCCACCATAAATATTGTTAGCAGCAACAATATGATCACCTGAGAATGCTAATGCTTGGATAGTATATGTGATAGCTGCAGCACCTGAAGCTACTGCTAAAGCACCAGAACCATTTTCAAGTGCTCTAATTCTTTCTTCAAATACACCTTGAGTAGGGTTTGTTAATCTACCATAGATGTTTCCTGCATCACGTAAACCAAATCTATCAGCAGCATGTTGGCTGTTGTTAAATACATATGATGATGTTAAATAAATAGGAACTGCTCTAGCTCCTGTTGCAGAATCTGGATTTTCTTGACCTGCATGTAATTGTAATGTTTCAAATTTATAATTCTTGCTCATTTTTTCTTTCCTCAACTTTTCTTTTATTTTTTTCTTTCTTCTTTCATATTTTATAAATTAATTATTATTTACTGAGCCACAGCACATGACATTGCGACTCCAATTCTTCAAGCTACACATTCGGGATAAACCCAAACATCGTTTAATATTTAATTTTGCCACAATATCACTCCTTCATTTATTATTTTTTAATTCCTATCTGTTTGGTAGGATTAGCCTTATTATACATTTCTATTCCTACTAAGTCAATAGGAATTGGGATATTTTTATAAATATTTTTTGTTAAATACAAAGTATTTAAAAAATAAAAAAAGTAATCAATTTTGGATTGATTACTCTTATTTTTAACATAAAATTTTTTTAATTACATATACATATAATTGTTTTCAAATAGACAATCTGTATATGCTTTTATACAATTATTTAATGTTGAAGTAAATTTATTTATTGCATCCTCTTCATTATTGCGACTAGCTGCATAATTAGCTCCTATTACAGCTCCAATAACGCCACCAAGGCTGTAAGCAACGCCAGCACCTGTTACTATTACTCCACCAAAATAATCATCAGCATTTTTAGATATATTAATTATTCGATTATTTTGAATATCAGTTAATTTAGCTGTCTTAATATTTATTAATAAACCTTTAGATATAGATTCTTCTGTTTCTTTACAAATAATATCTATAATATACATTATCATTTCAGATATCTTAACATTATTTGATTTTGATTCATTATTAAAATGCTCTAGTGATATTTTAAAATATTCTTTATTACAATATTTTTTAGCTAATTCATTTTGCATTTCAATAGCTTGTGCTAGCATCATAAAAATCACATCCTTTATTTTTTATAATATGAGACATTAAATATCTATATAGATAATCCTTTTTAATAATTTTACCACGATATAATATAAAGATAAATATGCCATATTTATTAAAAAAACAGCTATTGCTAGCTGTTATAAATGTAATATTTTTAATGCTTTTTCTTAATTTCTTCTTTTTAAGCCATTCTTTTCATAATAGTTAGCTTTATCTTGATACATCATATCATCAGATATTTTTATCATATCATCAATATTTTTATCATCACTATTATCAAAACAATAACCAATTGAACAACTATATGTTGTGCTAGATAAATTATTATTAATTCTTGTTAATAAAACATCTAGATCTTCTTTTTTAGTTTTATAACAAATTATTACGAATTCATCTCCACCAATTCTATAAGCAGTTTGTCTATATTTTGTCGCTCTTTGTAGGCTTACTGCAACACTTGATATAGCATCATCACCTGCTTGGTGTCCCTGAGTATCATTAATAGCCTTTAATCCATTCATATCTATTGATATTATTGCAGTAATATCTTTAGCATTTGCACTAATAAATGAATAATATGCTTGTCTATTTAATAAACCTGTTAAGGCATCTTTTTTAGTTAATTGTAATATTAAGAATACATAATATACGAATAAAGCTATCGCTAAAGATGTAGTGAATAATTTTGAATAATCTTTACCAATTATAAATGGGAATACTAATCCAGTTGAGAATGAGAAAGCTAAAAATATAATTGGTATTATTTCTGTTGGTTGCTTATTAGCTTGTCTAACTAAAGTAATAACTAACGCAACACTATATACACCTACGCCTATATATGGAAGATAACCTAGTGGACCTCTTTTTAAATCACCAAACGCATTTACACTAAATACTATTCCTGTAAATATAGAAATAATATTAATTATAGTTAATATGAATGCTGGAATTAATACAAACCACCTTGATTTTTTTACTAAAGTTAATAATATCAACGCGATTATTATTGGGGTTGAACTATACCTAATTGCGGTTAAGACGACTCTTACTTCATTATATTCATTTATATCTCCTAAATAAAATTCAACAAATACTACAATAGATAAAATGAATACAGAAGCTATTAAAATATACATTCTCATAATAGTTCTTTTATCTAAGAAGACAGTAATTATTAGCATAATAATGAAAGCTAATAAGACTAATATCATTGCCCAGTTGTACAATAAATAATCTTTAAATAATTCCATATTATAAATCATCCCCTAACAAAACAACTTAGTAATGAACTATAACTCTATGTTTTATTATTATATTACTTTTTTTATATTTTTTCCATATTTGAAAGCTGTTAATAATTAAAATAATTATTAGAACGCAAAGATAAAATAAGGCCTGACTCTAATATATGAGTCAAGCCTTATCTTTTTAATCACTCTAAAGTGTATCAATTATTTATTAAAATGGCAACCTAATTGCATCAGGAATTCTCTTAAATATATTAGTTGTTTCATTTATGTCTTTTATTCCACAAGACTTAAAATATTCATATGTTGAATCTAAATACTTACTAACATCATATTTATCTTCAAAATCACCAACTTTTGGTATATAAATAATTATTCCCTTTCTTGCTCGTGTCAATAATACACGATAAGAGTTAAGTATATGTTTTTTCTGTATTTCTGTACTTTCTTTAAATCTTTTAGGAGTTAGCATTTTTTGTTCATGCCAATTACCATTAGAATAATACATATCCATATCCCAACCTAATAATGCCCAATCGATTTCAAGGCCTTGAATATTAAATTCCGATGCTGAAAAAATCATAGAATTTGAAGAATCTCTTCCATTCTCGTCCAACATCCAATTTGCAAAATGCCAGTTATCAATATTATCAAAACAGTGACTAGTTCTACCTAATATTTTGCTGTTACTACTACATAATTTGCCACATCTTTCTTTTCTTTTTGTATTACTTAAAATAAATTGTTCAGCTTCTCTTAAGTCTCTAGTAATACAAATTGGATAGTTATCAAATTTTTCTATAGCATTTCGAGCTTTTTCAGGTTCGTTATGTAATAAAGCTTCTGAGAATTCCGATAAATTCTTTGCTCTTGGAGTTCTAATACATGTTTTCAAATATAGACCAGAATTCTCCATTACTCTAGGGCAATTAAGTATTCTATCCTTGTATCCATCTAATATATCAGCATTTTGATTAAAAATTTCTTTAGATAATCTAATGTCCCAAGCAATATTTTTCTCTAACAAAGATTTAAACCATACTCCAAGACCATTTTCTCCAGTATGAATATCTTGACCTAATCCAACTAAAGCCACAATTACTCCCCATTCTTTTTCATCGAAAGTGCTTAATAATAAATCAGCCTCAGAAATACCAAAATAAGATTTATCAGCACCTTTTTTTGTAAGCCAAGCTTCAAGCTGGTCTTCATCCCATACTCTTTGGGCTTCATCAAATATTAATACATTCTCATCAATTTTATTTTTCTTTTTAGATGCAATAATATCTTGCTTAAATGCATGTAAATCCTGAATAAAAGCTTTCACATCATTAACTGCTCTATATTTACTTGAATACTTATCAGGATTAATCTTATAAGCATCTCTTCCTAGTGCTTCGGTTAAAACGTTAATTAAAGGACCATTACCACTGAAAAAAATTGCATCTGGTAAATCCTTGGTTATATCATTTCTTGTTTTCCCTGCAAGATCTAATCCAACTAAAGTTTTACCAGCACCAGGAACACCAGAAACAAAACAAATAATTTTCTTTTTATTGTTCTTCGCTTCTTTAATTATTTCCTCTACAGTATTTTCAGTTATTTTTAAATTTTCTTCGCCAGCATCAAATTTAAAGAATTCATCAACTTGGTTATTCATATAAATTGACCTGGCACTTTGAATGATTGTGGGATTTGGTTTAAATGGTGAATTAATCCATTGTTCCAAGTCATCTTCAGTATAGATTACCTCTGAACCATACTTAGCCCTTATAGTATCAATATATTGTTCCATTTTATTTGTGTTTGCTTTGAATAAAGAAAAAAGCTTATCTATTCCCAAATCAGCCCCATCTGAACATGCAATATCTGGAGCTTTTGTAGCAATTAAAATAGGAACAACATACTTATCTCTATTTACTTCATAGAAATTCTTTAATGCGTATCCATATCCTTCTGCTTGATCAATGTCATCTTCTAAGAAAGATATTTCATTGTTTTTAAATTCAAGTGAATATACTATATCATCCATAAGTAAAACAACATCAATTCTCATATTAACTCTAGACAATACATATTCAAAAAAAATATACCCTTTTTTATCACTTAAATATTTTTTTAAAATACTTATTTGATTTGCCCATGCATTTTGTTGAAGATGTAGTGAATATGGATCAGAATATTCATCACTCTCAGTCAAAAAATCAACAATATCACGAGCTTTTTGATTTAATGCAAAATCCTCTATTGTCGATTCATAATATGTTCTTCCTGGAGTTTTTCTCAAACGTGGTTCCATAATCATCCTCCTAGTTCCTTTTCTTCAAAATTATATTGATCCAATTGTTGCCTCTGTTTAATTTATCATTTGTAACTTTAATATCTAATACTTTTAAACTAGTTCCTTCAAGATACTTATTAATCGTTTCTTCAGTTAAATATATGTAATATCTATCATCGATAATCCCTTCAAAATCGCCATATTTAAAAGAACAATACATGATACCTTCTTTTTTTAACATATAACTGCAGTTTTGAAATGCTTTAGTTAGTAGTCCTTTTTCTATATGAAGCAATGATGCAGAAGCCCATATATAATCATATTCTTCTATATTATTATTGCAATCTAATATACTTAAACACGATACATTCAACCCTAATTTTAATGCTTCATTGACAAACTTAAGTTCTAAGTCTATACCTTCAACTTCAAATCCAACTGATTTAAAATAAATCAAATCTCTTCCGCTTCCAAAGCCAATATCCAGTATTTTTCCTTTTGATGTTACATGTTTCAAAAAAAATTCATATATTTCAGACATATCTACATCTTTAGTTTTTAAAATATACTCTTTACTATGTTCCTTATAATAATTCATATTAAGCTCTTTCCCATT
>CAMJFY010000014.1 GCA_946405105.1 uncultured Caryophanales bacterium | reverse complement strand
TAGGCGCTTATAGCGTAGCCGAAAAACCACCCGTTGAACGGGTGGATTGTTATTTTACTTACCAGTAATTTCAGAGAAGATTTTCTTTTCTTCAACTAAGCCTTCAGTAATTTTAGTACCGAAATATACAGCATTCATTAATCCTGGTCCGATGTTAATACCATCTGCAGGATATACATCTGTCATAATGATTTCCTTTGGTTTGATTTCAGCTTCAATCTTTTCTTTGAATAATAAAGCTTGTTTTAATCTATTAGTATTAGCGATGAAGATAATTTGTTCTTCAGGGTTAATAATAGTCTTCTTCATATATTCAACAGCAGTATCAATAGCTTTCTTATCGCCCTTAACCTTACCTAAAATAGTAGTTAAACCATTATAATCAAATTCACCCATAGGCTTAATTCCGATTAATGTACCCATGAAAGCTTTAGATTTAGATAATCTACCCTTTGCAGCTACGAAAGATAGGTCATCAAGGAATCCTGCTTCATGTAAGCAGCACTTATTTTCTTCAACCCATGCAGCAACTTCATCAATGCTCTTTCCTTGAGCTCTTAATTCAGAAGCTCTAACAGCTAATAAACCAAAGCCTGTAGAGAATCTTAATGAATCAATACAAATAATCTTTCTATCTGGATATTCAGCTTTTAGCATTTCAGCTGCAGCTAAAGAGAAATTATATGTTCCTGATAATCCTGTAGAAATAGATAAAGATAAAATATCTTTACCTTCCTTTAAATATTTTTCAAATTCAATCTTGAATTCCTCAGGTGATGCTGGAGAAGTAGAATAACCATTAGGGTTCTTCTTTAAATCAGCATAGAATTCATCATGAGTGAAATCCTTCCATTCAAGAACTGTAACAAGTTCTTTTCCATCTGGTGTAGTCATATGGCCCTTAACATATTCGATGTCAAATCTTTTTCTTAATTCTTCATTAAGGTCACATGTAACATCACATACAATTACAAAATCATTCATTTTACTTTCCTCCGTTTGTAACACACTAGATTAATTTTAACACAACGATACCCTTTTGTAAAACATAAAAGTGTATTTTAAGCACTTCATATTATTGAGCTTTATTTACATTAAATCAATTATTTGATATAATTGAAGTGTTGTTTTCGGGGGATTTACCATGAGAGAATTAGATGGAATTTTATATAAGAAAATGCTGATAAATGGTTTAGCAATGCTAGCCAATGATGAGAATAGAATTAATGCTTTAAATGTATTCCCAGTTCCAGATGGAGATACAGGAACAAATATGAGAATGACTTTAGAATCAGGCATTAACCATATGGTAGATGATACAAGCCTAAAAAATGCGGCAAGCACATTAGCTAGAGGAATGTTATTAGGTGCTAGAGGTAATTCAGGTGTTATCTTATCTCAGCTATTTAAGGGTCAATTCATTTACTTTAAGGATAAAGAGAAGGTTGATGTAATAGGATTTGCTGAAGCTTTAGAACAAAGCTATAAAACAGCATATGATGCAGTTATTCATCCTGCTGAAGGAACAATATTAACTGTTGCTAGAGAAGGTATCCATCATATTTTATCTAAAATAACTAAGGAATTAACATTTGAAGAATTCTTTGAATTATTAATAGAACAAATGGAAAAGGCATTAGCTAATACACCTAATTTATTAAAGGTATTAAAGGATGCTAATGTAATTGATTCTGGTGGAGCAGGACTTGTATTAATATATAAAGGAATGCAAAAATATTTAAGAAACGAAATAATTGCAAGACAGGATCAAGAAATAATTAAGGCATCAAACCCAATAGCGGCAAATAGCGTATTTGATGAGGATTCTGATTTTGAATATGGTTATTGTACTGAATTCTTATTACAGCTACAAAATAAGAAGCTAAATAAAAATGAATTTGATATTAATGAATTCATTAAATATTTAGAAACTAAGGGTAATTCAATAGTAGCATTTAAAGATGGAACAATAGTTAAGGTTCATGTTCATACATTCACTCCAGGTGATGTATTAAATGAAGCTCAAAAATATGGTGAATTCATTTCATTAAAAATAGAAAATATGCAGCTTGAGCATAATGAAACAGTATCTAAAACAAAAAACATTTGCGCAATTGCAGTAGTAGATGGTAAAGGTATTGCTGAAGAATTCAAAAAATTTGGCTGTGATGTAATCATTGATGCAAATGATAATTTTAATACATCAACAGAAGAATTCATTATGGCTATCAAGGCTAATCCTGCAAGAGATTATATAATTTTCCCTAATAATAAAAATATTATCATGGCTGCAAAACAGGCTAAGGAAGTATTAAATAATGATAATATTCATATCATTGAAACAAAATCTGTAATCGAATGCTATTTCGGTTTACAAATGACTGCATTAGATGATGAGGAATTAACAATTGATGATCATATTGAAAATATAATGGAAGGAATTGAAGGCGTAGATACATTATTAATTACTAGAGCCATTAGAAAATCAGTAGTAGATGGAATCAATATTAATGGTGGAGATTATATTGCTATATTAAATGGTAAGATAATTAAATCATCATTAAATAGAGATGAATTAATATTAGAAGCATTAGATACTATTGATATGGATGAAAAGGCAATTATTTCTATATTTAATGGAAATAATATTAGTGCTGATGAAGCAAATAGCCTTGCAAGCCATATTAGAGATAAATATGAATTCATTGAAACTGGTGTTATAGATGGTAAACAAATGATCTATGACTTTATTATTGGAATAAATTAATGATTATTTCTTTATATATTTATGATATTTGTAATTTAGTAAAAGAGCCTATCTTAACTCAAAACATATTAGAACATACAAATAGATATAATAATTTAGAAAAAAGAAGAATTAGTGAATCTAATTATCATATGGCATGTATTAAATTAAAGGAATTAGGGGCTAACCTTGATTCTTTTATCTTTGATAATGGAAAGCCATTAATAGATGATTATTTTATTTCTTTTTCTCATAATAAAAGCTATTATGGATTTAGTATTTCTAAAGAAAATAATGGAATTGATATAGAAGAAATTGTATCTGATGATTTAAAGGATAAGCTTGCTAAAAGAATGCTAAAGGAAAATGATTATAAATTATATAATGAATCAAATAATAAAAACGAGCTTTTAACTAGAATTTGGTGTGAAATAGAGGCAGCTGGTAAAATGGATGGTTGTGGAATAGATCTACATTTCAATCACCCAGATTATGTATATAAAAGCTTTAAGCTTAATAATAATATAATTACAATTTCTGCTAAAGAAGATTTTGAAATTGAATTATATATTAATAATGTTAGGAGTAATGCTATATGGTTAATGTAAAAAAGATAGTTAATACTAGAGTTAAATATTTATTAAACAGTAATAAGGATTTTGAAGCAATTTATAATGGAATGTTTATGAATCCAGAATATATATTTGCAGAAACAAATGATGGACATAATATTACTAGATATACATTTAAACAAGTAGATGAAAGAATTAATGATATAGCATATAGTATTAATAAGAATTATCCTGAATTAAAGGATAAATACATTGGCATTGCTGAAGATAATTCAATTGAATGGGTATATATTTTCTTTGCGATATTAAAAAGTGGAAATAAGCCATTTTTAATTAATTTAAGACACCCAAAATCATTTGCTGATTCATTAATGAGAAGCTTAAATGTATCATGTGCTATTGGTTCTAAGAATTTAGAATTTGATACTGAATATATTTCATTAGATTCATTAAATCTAAAATGTGAATCTGGTTATAAATTTAATTTCGCTAATGAAATAGCATTATCTACAAGTGCGACTACAATGAAGGAAAAGATTGTATTCTATAACGGACTTGAAATAGCTAACCAAATTCTAAATGTAGAAGAGGTATTAAAGAATAATAAGCAGGTAAAGAAGCATTATAAGGGATATTTAAAACAATTAGTATTCTTACCTCTATATCATATATTTGGATTTATGGCTACATTCATTTGGTTCTCATATTTTGGTAGATGCCAGGTATTCCTAAATGATTATTCAAGTGATTCAATTTTAAACACAATTAAATTACATGAGGTAACTCATATTTTTGCTGTACCTATTTTCTGGAACACAATTGAAAGAAAGATATTAGCTGAAATAAAGAGTCATGATGAAAAGCTTCAAGAAAAATTCAAAAAAGGACAAGATTTATCTATTAAGCTTCAAAGAAAATTCCCTAATAAGGGTATAGGATATGCTAAAAAGCTAATGAAGCAGGTTAATAGTAAGCTATTTGGTAATAGCGTATTATTCTGTATTAGTGGAGGATCATATATTAAGGATTCTACCCTATATTTAATCAATTCATTAGGATATCCACTATATAATGGATATGGTATGTCTGAAATAGGTATTACATCAGTAACTCTTGGAGATATTGATGATAGATTAAATAATAATATAGGACATAATTTAAGCTCTGTAGAATATAAAATAGAAAATAATGGATTATATGTAAGAGGTAAATCATTATCTCATAAGATGATGATTGATGGAGTAACATATAATTATTCAGAGGATGAATGGTTTGATACATCTGATTTAGTTCATGAAAAGGATGGCAAATATTATGTCGATGGTAGAAGAGATGATCTATTTATCGGCTTAAATGGAGAAAACATTAATCCTGATGTTATCGAAAAGGAATTTAATTTAGAAAATGTTAATAATTTATCTATTTTAGATATAAATAATAATTTATCATTAGTAATTGAAATAAATGAAGCTACACCACAAAATGTATTAGAGTCAATTTATAATGAAGCTAATGAATTAAATAATAAATTAGATATGTCATATCGTATTTCTAAAATCTATTTTACATATGATATGATTAAAAACCCTAATTCTATTAAGGTATCTAGACAATATTTAAAGGCTAAGATAAAAGAGAATAAGGTTAAGCTAAGATCATTTGAACAAATCAATAATGCATCTAATTCTGATGTAGATCCAAAGATTTTAAAGGTTGTTAAGGAATTAATGGCTGAAACATTAAGTATTAGTGTAGAAGAGATTAATGATACTTCAGATTTCTTCTTTGATTTAAATGGTACATCATTAGATTTCTTTGATTTAGTATCAAGCTTAGTTGAAAAATTTGATATTAATGTAGATTACGAGGATAACGCAGTCCATACACCAATTGAAATTGCTAGAGAGATTGAAAGGATATTATCAAGATGATATTTTTGTATATAATAGGATATCTTCTAGCATGGCCTGCCCAGCTTATATTCTTTAAAAAAAGAATATATTATGAGGACAAAAAGGATACATCTAGATTTGTCAAGGGTGGGGCATTGGTGATATCTAATCATAGAAGCCTAAAGGATTTTATGTGCTTGATTTTCGTATTTCCATTTCATAGATTATTATGCTTAATGAGTGAATTAATTTTCTCTCATGGATTTATGGTTTCATCATTAACTAAAATAATGGGTGGAATTAAAATCGATAGAAGAAATTATGATTTTGGATTTATTAATAAATCAGTTGAATTATTAGAGAAAAAGAAGCTATTAGCTGTATATCCTGAAGGAAAAGTAAATACTGGTAATGGCTTATTACCATTTCATCCTACCTATATATTAATTGCCCTAAGATCTAATAAACCAATTATTCCTGTTTACACAGATGGTACATATAATATTTTTAAAAGAACAAGAATGGTTATTGGTAAGAAGATTTATTTAAGACAATATTGTACTAATCTAAATCCTACAAAGGAAGAAATAGATAAATTAAATAATATTGTTAGGAATAAAATATTAGAATTATCTAAGATATGTAAGGAAGAAAAAAATAAGGATATGCATCCTCATGGTTTTCATTTTAGATATTTTTTTAGAGATTGTGGTAGAATTCTTGCCTTCATAATGAATGTTTGGTTTAGAGTTAAAGTAATTAATAAAGGTAAAAGAAAAAAGAATTTAAAAATAAAGGGTGGGGCAATTGTTCTTGCAAACCATACATCATTTGCCGATCCCCTATTATGTTTAAATGCATATCATAGAAGAAGAATCTATATTGTAACTGCTGAAATATTATTTGATGGACATCCAAATAGAAGTAGGCTTTTAAAAAGTCTTGGATGTATAAGAGTAGATAGAAATATTAATGATGTTAAAGCATATCAACAAATATTAGATTTATTGAAGGCAGGACATATTGTTGTAATATTTGGTCCTGGCCATATTGATAGAGAGGATAAGGATGAATATAAAAATGGAGCACCATTATTAGCTGTCAAAGCTAATGTTCCTATTTATCCAATCTATATTCAAAAGAGAAAAAAGGCATCTGAAAGATTTAAATTGATATGTGGCGAAAGATATGATGTTAATTTAAATGGAAGAAGACCTAATGAACAAACTCTAACTGAAATTAGTTCTGAATTAAGAAGTAGAATTTTAAAATTAAGAAATGATTATAATAATGGAGTATTAAAGAAATAATACTCCTTTTTTTAATGAGAAACCACTTGAATATATATATATATATATTGATAGAATAAAATAAGAGTTTAACAAAAAGGGAGAGAATAATATGAAAAGAAAATTAATTTTAGGCTTAACACTTATAACTGCCTCAATGATTACTTTGTCATCATGCTCAATAATTAAGAAAATAGATACTGATGATTCAAAAAATAAAAAAATAACATTTGGTATGTATCCACAAACTAAAATAACAAATGATTCAGTAATAGAAGAATTAAATTCTTTAGCAGGAAATCTTCCATTATCAACAGATACATATAATTGGACAGCTTATAATTATTATATGGATGGTGCTATAACAAATTATATGTATTATCAAGATATAGATTATGATAATGATGGTGACTATGATTATAGAGGTGTATATTTTGAAAAATATAGACCAAGTTATTTTGATTTAGACTATTACATATTTTATGAATATTCAAGTATGTATACTAATAATTCTTGCCAATATAACAATGGATATTCCAAAGAAACAATATATTGGTTTTCGTTTGATCCAATTGAATGGGATGTTTTAAAAGAAGAAAATGGTAAATCATTAATTCTAGCAAATTTAATAGTAGATTCTCAAGAATATTATCCATCTAATAGTGAAGTTGAATTTAGTCATAATGGTGGAACTGGATATGCAAATAATTATGAATTATCAGCAATTAGAAAATTCATAAATAATGATTTTTATAATAATGCTTTTAATAATTTAGAAAAAGAAAAAATTGAAACTACATTAGTAGATAATTCTCTATCCTCAAATGAGGCTGGTTTGAATAAATATGCATGCGATGATACACAAGATAAGGTTTTTTTGTTGTCTTATAAAGAATTCAATGACTATTATAAATTTAAGTTTCAGCTTGAAGGTACTCTATCAAAAAATGGAACTGATTATGCAAAATGCCAAGGATTATGGGTAGATGATTGGGGTAGAAGTAATTGGTGGTTGCGTTCACCTTATCATTATTCTTACGAAGACACTTCTCGAGCTTATTTTGTTGATACTATTGAGGTTAATGGTAATATTGAAAACCGTGATTTTGGTTATAGGTCGTATGTCGGTGTTTGTCCTGCTTGTTGGGTTAAATTATAATAAAAAAATTGCAGCAAATTTAATTGCTGCAATAATTATTCATATTAGAAAAAGAATATCCTTTTTTCTTTAAATATTTAATTAAATATTCAATTTTTTTAAGGTATTGTCTTCTACCTACTTTAAGGTATAGCTTTTCTTTCCAATTTAATTCTTTATTGGTAGGAACTATGCCTTTTTTTAATTCAAATGGATGAGCATAGAAAACATAAGAATCTGCATGATTTATATATTTTTTTAAATAATATTTCATGACAAACCAAGGTACAAGTCTAATATATCCACCACCAGATACAGGAAGGTGTCCACTATATGCTTTTACTCTTGATAATGAAAATTCATAAAATCCATCTTTAGAAGCTACTGACATGTTTTCAATTTTATAATTTTCTAGATTAATTTTTCCAGATTTTTTAGCTAGATGGAAATCAAGATTAGATGAATCATATTTAAATCCTAAATCTTTTATGATTTCAATTTTATTATCATCTATTCCAAAACATGGAGCTCTATATCCTTTTATTGTAATGTTGAATTCATTTTCAATCTTTTCTTTTGATTCTTTTATTGATTCAATAAATTCGTCATTGTTTTGTTCAAGAGGAGAAACATGATTTTTACCATGAAGTGCTATCTCGTGACCATTATCTATTGCGTATTTAATTATGTCTTTAATTTTATCTATTGATGATTCTAAAACAAATAATGTTCCTTTGATGTTATATTTGTTTAATAAATCAATATAATCTTTTAAATAACATTCATAACTATATTTAGGATCGTATTTCATTCTATCCTTTAATAGCTCTGAATCATACATTGATTCGACATCAATAGTCATAAATGCTATTTTATTCATTAATATATTCCTCTATAAAATCTATAATTGTTTTATCATATTCATAAACATTATTAATTCTAATATGTGAATGACATCCATGGTCAAACCATACAAGCTTTTTAGGAGCATTACATTTATCATATAATTCCTGTGCTTTAGAAGGTAGAGAATAAATATCTTCCTTACTATGAATCATTAATAGTGGTTTAGTTAGCTTTGGAATTGAATAGATTGGGCCATTTTTAATTGGGCTAATTCCATCAATATTCTTTTGAATTCTTTTCATTACGAAATAAGAGAATGGTTGTACAGGCTTTTTTAATTCCTTCATATGCATTTTAAATGTATCATAGAATGTTGCATACATACCATCAGCACACATACCACAGTAGTAGTCAGGGCAATTCTCTGATGTTAATACATACAGTGCAGTAGCACTACCAATACAAATACCATGAATGAATATTTTTTCATTATGATATGTATCATGTAATAGCTTACCCCACTCTAATATATCCTTATATTCCTTTAAGCCAATACCGATGTATTTACCATCGCTATCGCCATGGGCTCTATTATCAATAACTAAAACATTAAATCCTGCTTCCTTATAAGGCTTTGCAAAATAATATGAATATAAATATGATTCAGTTCTACCTGCAATAATAATTACAGCTCTTTTAAATCCAAAATCAAGGTATTTACCAACAAGGTTTAATCCCTCGCTTGTTACATTAACATCTATACCATATTGGCTGTTTTCTGCATACCATGCTTCACCCTGTTCAAACATTTGAACCTGTTCAACATTGTCAGGAGCACTACAGCCCTTTCCCCATTTATCTCTAGATGTTCTAACTAGCTGATGTTCATATACCTTTTTAGATACAAAGAATGGAACAACAACTAATCCAACAAAAATTGATATTATTATAAATAATCCTAAACCAATAAATATCCATTGCATAATAAAGTCCTCTCAAACAAATATAATAATACATTATTATAAAGTTTTTTTCAATAAATGAATTATAAATTTGCTTTTATTGTAAACTATGACAATTTTTGATATAATCAAAAAGGTAGAGGTATTTGAGGATGTCTAGGAACTTAACTATAGTAATTCCGGCTTATGAGCCTGATGATAATTTGATTATTTTAATAGATAAACTAAATTCTTTTTTTAATGATTTTAATATTATTGTAGTTAATGATGGTTCTTTACATCACGATGATATTTTTGAATCTGTTAAGAAAAAGGATAATGTTACTCTTTTAACACATGAGGTTAATCGTGGTAAGGGAGAAGCATTAAAAACTGCGTTTAGATATATTAAGAATCAAAATCTAAAAACAGTTATTGTTACTGCAGATAGTGATGGTCAGCATAAGCCTGAAGATATTAAAAAGGTTTATGATTATTATAAAAAGAATTCATGTAAAATTTTACTTGGAAGTAGAAAATTTGATAATAATGTTCCATTTAAGAGTAGCTTTGGAAATAATGTTTCAAAGGCATTATTAAGATTATGCTTAAATGACCATCTAAATGATAACCAAACAGGACTTAGAGCATTTGATTATACATTATTAGATTTTATGATTAATGTTAAGGGTTCTAGATTTGAATATGAAATGAATATGTTATCAGAAGCAATTAGAAGCTATATTCCAATTGATGAAATCGCAATTGAGACTATTTATATTAATAATAACAAGGGATCTCATTTTAGACCTATAAGAGATTTTTCCAAGATTTCTTTATGTATTATGAAATATTTATGGCCTTCAATCATTTCAATGCTTGTTAATCTAGCAGTATTTATTCCATTAGTAATTGTATATAAAAATAGTTTAGATATTAATAAATTAATTTGTTTTTCATTATTAGCATCAGCAGCTGATGTTTTAGTTAATGTATTAATAAATCTAATTGGTATTTGTTATGGAAATAAGAGAATATTTAAATCAAGATCTAGATGGATTAAATATATGATAAAAGGTATTTTAAATATTGGAATATCTTTAGGATTATTATTACTATTTAATTTAGGATTCCATAATTATATAGTAATTAGAATTTTGACATGTGTTATATTAATTATAATATTTGCGTTATTTAATTATTTTGTATTAAAAAAATCAAAGCTAAATGAGGAGTAATTATGAGAATTTTTGTTGTAGGTGATTCAACACTCGCAAAATTTAATGATCAATATTATTATCCAAGATATGGCTATGCCACTATGCTTGATAAGTTTTTTAATAATGTAGAAATTATTAATAATGCATTATCAGGAAGATCTTCAAGAAGCTATATTCTAGACCCAGAATATAAAATGACATTTGATAATTTAAAAAAAGGTGATTATCTAATCATTGGCTTTGGCCATAATGATGAAAAAGAAGATGATTTCTTAAGATTTTCAGATGCGAGCCTAGATATCAACAACGAGAAATCTTTTAAATATTCTATATATAATAATTATATAAAGCCTGCCCTAGAGGTTGGTGCTATTCCTATTATTACAACACCAGTAGTAAGAATATCTACTGATAATAATTATAGTGGATATGTTATTCATGATACACCTCATGGAAATTATTGTAATTCATTATTAGAATTAGGTAAGGAATTAAATATAAATGTATTTGATTTAACTACTCCAACAAAAAAATTATTTGAGACTATTGGATATGACAATGCTATTTTTCATCATGCAATGACACAAGCAATTAAGAAGGATGGAAAATTAGTTCCTGATACAACAAGTGTTGATAAAACACATTTAAATATTTATGGAGCTAAATATGTAGCTTGGTTGGTTGCTAATGGAATAAAGAATTCTAATTTAGAATTAAAGAATTATTTAAAATCTAATCTAGAAATGCCAACAATTAATGATTTAATACCAAATCCAGATTTTAAATTTTATGAATATAATCTTCCTGATTTATTATCATATAACCCAAATCCAAATTTTAAAACATATAAAAAGGATGTATATGGAACAGCACTAGGTATATTTAATGACCCTAATGATTTATATGCATATGAAGATGATAATAAATTTATAGTTGGAACTAAAACTGAAAATGGTAGAACTAACGCAACATGTGATTCATATTGTTTAGTATTTAAACAATTAAAATCAGATGATAATTTTAAAATATCTGCGAAGGCTGTAATTAAATCATTCTTAAATTGTAGACAATCAGCATTTGGAATTCAGCTAAGAGATGATATTTATATTAATGCGAATTATAAAAGAAATATCGCATCTAATTATGTATCTGCAGGCTTAATAACTTCAGATGCATCAACAAATATTATTTATTCTAGAGCTACACCTACAGATATTAACAAGGAATCTAATTATATTAATGAATTCTTTAAGGCAGGAGAAGAATTATCATTAAGCCTTGAAAGACTTGGACAAAAAATAACAGTAAATGTTGTTTATAGAGGAAAAGAATATAATAAGAATTTCTTTGATTTTGATTTAATTAAAACAGATAATGAATATATTTATATATGTCTTTCTGCATCTAAAGGTGTTGTTGTCGAATATAGTGATATTGATTTTGAAATTACAGGTAAGGCTAAACTATCTTAATGAAAGCATATTATTCGCTATTAAATATAGCATTAACAAATAAAAAAATAGATATTATAGATTCTAAAATATCTAGCAATATTGAAAAATCAGCATATAAAAAGATTTATGATCATATCACAAAGCTAATAAATGATGCTGATTTTATAATTATAAATGGTAAGTATGAAAAGCTTACCTTTTTATGCGTTAATGAGATATATTATTTAATACGAATAATTAAAAATAATAATGCATATTCAGTTAGAATAATGCATTTTAATGAAAAAGAATTAAATCCATTCAATCCATTCATTAAAAGCTATTTTATAGAAGGAAATGATAATAAAGAAAGTATTATAACAGATAATATTGATTCATTATTAACTCAAGATATAATTAATCATTATTTAAGCTCTAATCATGAAATTATTATTGCAACCCTAATTCAAGCATTATTATTACATGATAAGCCAATATTAATATATGATGATCCTAATGTAGTATTCTTTTGGATATCATTAATAGGCCTATTAATTCCTAATAATAGATTATTTGATTATTCATATACCTTTGGTCAAACATTAAAGGATATGAGAAAATTTGATATCTTTTTAATATCAAAAGAAAGAATGATTACTACAGATGAAATTTATTATTTTGATTTTAAAAATATTAAATATCCAAATTTAAAATTAAATAAATATCCAAAGCTTATTTCATCTTTATTATTGAATTCAATTAATGATGTTAAGTTTTTCAAGGAAGCCATTGAAGAATTAATAATCAATAATAATATTGATGAAGAAAGAGCCATTAATTTAAATAATCTAATATCAGCTAAAATAGAAGCATTCACTAATACAAGCGAGCTTAAACAAGCAATAATAGATTCTAAACTAAAATATAACAATAATTTAATAGCATCTAAAATTTATACAGCATTAGATAAATTTATTTTAAATAATGATATTTTATATATTTATAAATATGTATATGATTATATAGAATCAAGCCATGATGATATTATTAAGCTATTCTTTGATAATTTAGATAAATTTGGTATTAATAAAAATAATAATCCAAGAGATTATTTAAATTTAATAATTAATAATTCACCATTTGATTTAAAGGATTATTATGATTATTTAGTTAGATATAATTTATTTGATGATTTATATAATGAAGCATTTAATACTCCAGATTGGATAATATTATTAGAATCTATCTTAAGAGATGTTAAATATCATAATAAATCATTGGTTCCTAATAAATATTTAGAATATTATATTAAAGATTGTATTAACAATAAAAGAATAGAAAACCTAGATTTAATTATAGATAGAATATCTACATTAACTCCTAAGGCAGCATCTAGATTATTATATTTATCATTTATTGATATTTTTAAGGCAAATGAATTCTTTATCCTAGATTATGGTACATATTATTCATTTAGATTATTTGAAAGAATGGAGCCTAAAGATTCTACTAGATTTTATGAAAAGACATATGATTTTGTTTCTAATAAAAAAGAATATATAAATATATATCTAGAAAGAGAAGAAAAGAAGCCTGAATATTATAAAGAATTAAATAGCTATTTAGAAAAAGATAATTACAATATTTTCTTAGATTATAAAGAGATAATAGAAATAGATAATCATAAGAATATAGATTTTGATTACTTAGATTATATTTATGATTCTTATTATTTAAATTCTAAAAAGAATAGAGATAATACTGTATTTATTGATAAAATATTTGAATATTTAAATAGCTTTAAGAATAAAGATAAAATTGATGAAGCTATTAAAATATATAATAGATATTTTAAAAAGCTAGATGATAATTATAAGGATAAGACAACAGCTATTAGAAGATTAATAAATATTATTTATTCTAATCCTGATATAATATTTGAAAATGATTTAAAATACTATGAAATATTATTTGAAATAGATGAATTTTTACAAAAGAAAAAAGAAAAATCACCTATCTATTTAGATATATTACTTGAAGGATTAAATGTTAAAAAAGCATCTATTGATAAAGTATATAGAGCTAAATTCTTTAAGGATAGATTTATAATTAAAAATAAATATTTTGGTGAAGATAATCAATATTTTAATCATTATTATTTACAATTTTTAATATTAACATATTTTGATTTTATTCCATTAAATGATCTAAAAGAATCATATATATTTATTAATTGGTTTAATTTATTATTTGATAATTTAAAGGATTATAAATGGTTTAAATATGTATTTATTAATACAATATTAAATGTTAAAGAAGAAAATTATAAATTATTTTTAATGTATTATTTATTATTCTCAACAAATACAAAAGAAAATATTTATATTGAAATAAGAGATAAAATTATTTCTGAGGTAAATAAGCCAAAGAAAATATTAAAAGAGTATTATCATGTTATAGATAATGTAGGCTTTATTAAGGGATTAGAAGATAATTTTAAGAAATATGTTGATGAATATATTATTAATAATTCTAATTTTATTATGAGATTTATTTGGAAAAGATTTAAAAAATAAAAGAAAAAGGCTAATATGAAAAGGATTAAATTTAGAATTAATATGAGTAGAATTGAAATTGAAAAAAATTAGTTTTTAATTTATACTATATATAGTTATTTTTGGAGGTTTATATGAAAGTTTATTTAGATTGGGAAACAGCTTATTCATTTGTTACAGACGCATTTGTTGGATACGGTGTTCCACGTGAGGATGCCAAGATTTGTACAGATGTCTTACTTGAATCTGACAAAAGAGGAATTGAATCACATGGCTGTAATAGATTTAAGCCTATTTATATAGATAGAATAGTTGATGGAATTCAAAATCCAGTAACTAATTATGAGATTATTAAAGAAACTGAGACTACAGCTGTAGTTGATGGACACGATGGAATGGGTCAAGTTATTGGTTATAAGTCAATGTCTTTAGCAATTGAAAAGGCTAAGAAGTATGGTATGGGTATGGTCGTTGTAAGAAATTCATGCCATTATGGTATTGCAGGGTATTATGCATCTATGGCTACAAAGGCTGGATGTATTGGTATTACAGGTACAAATGCTAGACCTTCAGTTGCCCCTACATTTGGTGTTGAGGGTATGTTTGGAACAAACCCATTAACAATAGGTATTCCAACTGATGAGCCTTTTGATTTCGTAATTGACTGTGCTTCATCTATTACTCAAAATGGTAAGATTGAATATTATGAAAGAATTAAAGAAGATGTTCATCCAGGAACAATTATCGCAAATGATGGAACACCAGTTGAAGGTGATGCCGGAGTTGCCCTAAAGAAGATTAGAAATGGTGAAGCAGCATTAACAACATTAGGTGGAATCGGAGAAGCACTTGGTGGATACAAGGGGTTTGGATACGCACTTGCTGTTGAATTATTATCTGCAGCATTACAGGATGGTAATTATGGTAAAGATTTAAATGGTAAGGATGCAAATGGAAATAAGGTTCCATATCATCTAGGTCATTTCTTTATCGCAATTGATACAAACCATTTCTTAGGTGAGGATCTATGTAGAAAAAAAGCAGGAGATATTATTAGAAAGATAAGAGATTCTAAGAAGGCTCCTGGCCATGATAGAATTTATACTGCAGGCGAAAAAGAATATTTAGTATGGCAAGAAAGAAAGGACAAGGGTGTTCCTATCAGTGAGCCTGTTCAAAAAGAAATGTCTGCCGTTAGAGATTCTTTAAAATTAAATTATGTTTTCCCTTGGGAAAAATAATCATTGGTGATATTTATGACTATGACTACATTTTTCGAGGAATTATTAAAAAGAGCAAAAGCTGGAGATACAGATGCTCAAATGGCTGTTGCTGAAATTTATTTCAAGGGTAAGGGTGTATTACCTAGTGCTCTTGAGGCATTATATTGGCTAGAAAAGGCAGCACCTAATAATAAATATGCATCTATTCAAATTGCAAATATGTATTTAAATGGCTATGGAGTTCCACAAGATGTTAAAAAAGCATTTGATGTAACATATAAATATGCTAATAAAAACAATGAAATTCAAATGTTTAATCTTGCAGGTTATTATCTACATGGTGTTGGTACAGTAAAGGATGTATATGAAGCAATTAGCTGGTATAAAAAGGCATACCAGAATAATCATTATGAAGCTGCATATTATTTAGGATTCATTTATCAAACAATTGATGAAGTAAAGAATTTAGAAGAAGCAATTAAATGGTATGAAATCGCAGTAGAATATAATAACGGAAGAGCTGCATATAATCTAGCTTACCTATATCTAGATGGTTCAGTTGTTGCTAAAGATAATGATAAAGCATTAGAATATGCAAATAAAGCATTATCTCTTGGCGTAAATGAGGCAGAACAATTAATAGAACAAATAGAAAAAAATAAAGATGGATATTTTGGATATTCAGCATACAGATAAAAAGCACAGCCGATGCTGTGCTTTTTATATTGTTGTAGTATCAAAATAAATGTGTTATATTTACATTATAAATATCGTATTATGTTAATTTAATAGTAGGTAATAAAATGAAAAAATTACAAGTTTATCGCTTGTAATTTTTTTTCATATATACCTCATAAGCAATAATAGATGCTGCAACACCTACATTTAAGCTATTTTGAGATCCTTCCATAGGAATATATACTTTTTTATTTGGATTATTATACCAATTTTCATTTATTCCAAATCTTTCATTTCCTACAACTATTGCAGTTTTACCTTCATAATTATATTCTTGATAATTTTTACCAAGCTTAGGTTCACCTAAATAGATATTATATCCATTATCTAATAAGAAACTTTGTGCTTCATCATATGATAATTCAATACTAGGAATAATTAGATTACATCCTCTAGATGAAGAAGTAATCTTTGGATTATTTGTTTTAGTAATAGAATCAACTAATATAACACCATTACAATTAATGCTATCTAGTGTTCTAAAAATAGTACCAACATTGCCTGGTATTTCAAGCTTATCTAATACTAAGATGAAATCTTTATTTTTAAAATCATCTAATGTATATTCGTTCATTTGTATTTTAGCAACTATTCCAGCATGGTTTTCTTTTGTTTCTAATCCTTTAAATGCTGATTCAGATATTTCATATGATTCAATAGAATTATTAATTAGATTATCTAATAATTCTTTAGTTTCATCCTTAAAAATCATTTCCTTACAGTATAATAGAATCATTATTTTTAATTTAAGTTTTAAAGCTATTTCTAGTACCTGTAGGTCATCAGTTGCGGTAATATATTTTTCTTTAGATCCTTTTAATAAGGATTTTATTTCTTTATATTTATCGTGTGCTTTTGATATCATCATATAAATCACCGATATGATTATATCACATAAAAATTATTTTATAAAAAAATGTTTTTATTGTTCGATATCTTACATTTTTATTATAACTAAATGTATATAATTATCACGCGAGGAGTGATTAAGATGAAAAAGAAAGTTTTAGGATTTTTTGGTATAACACTTGCTACATTAACACTTGCAGCATGTGGAAATAATAATAAGAACAATAATAGCGGAGATACAGATAATTATAAAATAAGTATAGCATGTCCTTCCGGAGCTCCACTTATGGCTATTTCAGGAGCTGTTGAAGCAGAAAATATTGGACATGAATTAACACTTATTGAGGATACTTCAACAATACCTTCAATATTTCAAGCAGCACAAAACAAAGAAGATATTATAGTTGCCCCAGTAAATGTTGGTACAAAGCTATATAATGCAGGCAATTCAGCATACAAGCTTGCCGCAGTTGTAACATGGGGAAATACATATTTCGCATCACAAAAGGCTGGTTTTACATTAAATGATATTAATGGAAATGATATTACATTATTTGGAGAAACATCTATAAATGCAGGTATAGCTAAATATGTTTTAGCAAAGAAGAGTATTGTTCCTTCAAATTATTTATATCCAAATCCAGATGAAGTAAAAGGAGCAAATCAGTTATTAATTCAAAATGCAACTGCAATGGTAATGACTGCAGATCCAATGCTTACTGTTGCAAAGAGTAAGAAAACAATTACTTCTTATTCAATTTCTGATTTATATAAAGAAATAACAAACCATGATTATCCTCAAGCAGCAATATTTGTTAATCCAGATACTTATGAAGAGCATAAGGGAAAGTTTGATGAATTCTTTGGAGCTGTAAAGGAAACATGTGAAAAGGCAGCAACAAATCCTTCTGAGGTTGCAGAAAAATCAATTGAGTTAGGTATTGAACAAACAAAGGAGATTTTAACAGCTGCAATTCCAGGTTGTAATTTAAAATATGTTAAGGCATCAGATGCAAAGCTAGATTTAGCATTTGCGGCAACTGAAGAAGGCCTTAAACAATATTTTGGAAACAAAGCTCCAGTTGATTCATTCTATTTATTCTAATGATTAATAAATATATTAAAAATGCAATTTATTATATTATTGGAGTAATAATTATTGCATTAATATTTCAAATTGTTGCGTGGATAAAGTCTAACGAGTATTTCTTTCCTAATATAACAGACATTTGTTTATCTTTTTTTAAGGAATTAACTTATGGTAAAACATGGATTGGAATGCTCAATTCTACAAAGAATGTAGTATTAACATTATTATTTTCATTTGTAACAGCATTAATTTTTGCAGTATTTGCTTATAAATTCAATGTTGTATATAAAATACTTAAGCCATTAATGATGATGTTTAGATTCATTCCAATTGTTATTATTATTGATATTTTGTTTTATGTTTTCTATAAACAAAATACATTAATTTTATATCTAACAGTTTCAACATTTTTGGTTCCAATTGTATATGAAGCTATTTATCAAGGAATCAGTAGTATTGATAAAGCATATATAGATGTATATAAGCTATCATCTTCATTCAATTTAAAAATATTATTTAAGGTATATTTACCTCTTTCAGCAAGTGCTTGTAAATCAGCATTTTTAAACGCGATTGGTATAGGAATTAAAATATGCTTATCAGTTGAATTTTTATGTAGCTTTAGAAGTACATTAGGATATTTAATAAAAGTAGAAATATCTAGTTATGATGGATACACTGATTTATATGGTTATTTAATTATTTTAATAATATTATCAGTTATATTGGAGGCAATTCCTTTATTAGCTATGTATATTTACAAAAAGATTAAATATAGAGAAAGAAAAATAGAACTAGAATATTAAAATAAAGCCACCTTATCATTTTTATGATACAATATGACTAAGGTGGCTTTTATTATGGAAAAATCAGAAGCATATTATAATAAAATGAAATATACACCAGTATTGAAGCTAATTGTTTTATTGGCAATACCAACAACAATTTCAATGCTGATTACAAATATATATAATGCAGTTGACACCTATTTCGTTGGAACATTAGGAGAAGCACCACAGGCCGCAACAGGTATTTTGTTTACATTGCAAGCTATTATTCAAGCATTCGCGTTTATGTTAGGTCATGGTTCTGGTACATATGTGGCAAAAAAGCTTGCTGATAGGGATATCAAAGGTGCATCTATTTATGTTTCTACAGCTTTTTTTAATGGATTTATAATAGGTTTTTTATTGTTAACATTTGGTATTATTTTCATTAATCCATTAATGACATTATTAGGTAGCTCAGAGACAGTATTACCTTATGCCAGAGATTATGGAATATGGGTATTAGTATCATCTCCATTTTTAATTGGCTCATTAATTATTAACAATAATCTTAGATATGAAGGAAAAGCATTTTATGCGATGATTGGTCTTGTTACAGGAGCATTTTTAAATATCTTTGGTGATTATATTTTTATTAATGTAATGCATCTTGGTGTATTTGGTGCAGGAATGTCAACAGGTATATCTCAAATTATTAGCTTTTTAATATTATTTATACTTTATATGAGATCAGCTCAAGGAAGAATTAGTATTAAGCTATTCTCATTTAATTTTAGTGTTCATTTAAATATATTTAGAGGAGGCCTTCCATCATTATTAAGACAAGGATTAACTTCAGTTTCTCATGGCGTTTTAAATAATTTTATTAAGCCTTATGGAGATGCAGCAGTTGCTGCAATGAGTGTTGTTAATAGATATTCTAATCTTATTATGTGTACAGGCCTTGGAATTGGACAAGGATTTCAACCTGTCGCAGCATTTAATTATGGTGTAAAGGATTATTCTAGAGTTAAAAAGGGTGTATATGTAACATTATTATTATCGCTTGCTGTTGTAGGATTTTTAGCAGTATTTGGATTAATTATTCCAGATAGAATAATATGGCTTTTTCAAAAAAAGCAGGAGGTCATAGATCTAGGTACAGTGGCATTAAGATATTATTCAATTGGTGTTATTTTCTTACCTATTAGTGTCGTAGCAAATATGCTTTTTCAAAGTATTAGAAAGAACTTAGTAGCTTCAATTTTATCTACACTAAGAAGTGGTGCAGTTTTTATTCCGGCATTATTAATTTTGAATAATTCTGGTATAGGTTATCTAGCTATAGAAATAGCTCAACCACTATCTGATGTCATAGCATCAGCTATAAGTGCAGTGTTTATTGTTATCTTCATGATAAGAACTCCAAACACCGAAGAGATCCCAAAAATGGCTATAAATGAGGAAAAAAGTGAAAAAATAACATAAAAAATCATTATAAACAATTGAAAGTAATTAAAAAAGTATGATATAATGCTCATATAGATAGCGACTATATTATGTCGAGAACGATTGAAGTACATTTAGGAGGTATAATATATGAAAACAAATTATGTTACTCTCGTATATTTATCACAAGATGAAGAAAATGCTAATTATCTTGCTGAAATATTAGAGGAATCTAAACATGTTGAAGTTCATAAATTTGAAAAAGGTGAAGACTATGATTCTGATATCATCAAAGATTTAAAGGATTCATGTGGTTTAATTATTTTACACATTTCAGATGAATTCGATTATGGTGATTATCTAGCTGAAATCAAGAAAGCAAAGAAGAAATGCCAAATCATTTGCTGCTACGCTGCAAAGGCTACATATCAAACAACTTATCCATTAAATGAAATTGAATTAGTTGAAGGATATCCAATTGAAGCATTAGCAAACGATATTTGTCAGATCGTTGCTGGTGGTTATAACAAGGCAAAGGTTCATTGGTATAATAGAAAGAAATATAGAAAGCTTGCGTTCTTATATTTCAACCAAGAAAGTTATGTATGGAGCTTAGGTATTTTAATTAAATTATTCAAGATTCATGATCTTGAGGTAAAGGAAAGAATCGCTGATGCTTATGCAAACCTAATGGATGCAGATAGAGCAATCAACTATTATTCAATTTGTTTACCACTAGATACTAAGGCATCTATCGGTGTATCTGATGAGGATAGCCAAGGTGTTATTTGTAACAACCTAGGATATTTATATACTCAAACTAAGAACCTAGAGTTTGCTGAAAGATATTTAAAACAAGCAATTGCTTTAAAAAATCCAGATGCATTATATAACTTAGGTTACTTATATGAATCTTCTTGGAGCTATGATTCTTCAAAGAGAAGAACAAAAGAAGGATATGACTTATATTGCCAAGTATTATATGAAAAATATACATCAGATTCTTCTAAGGAAAGAGCTAGAGAAAAATTAACAAAAGCTGCAGATAGATTATTAGCTAGAAAGAACTATGCTGCTGCATTACAATACTATAAGGCTATCGGTGATGGTACTAGAGCTGCTGAATGTATTAGAAATATTAAGAGAATTCGTCAATTATACGAAGAAAGAAAGAAACGCCAAATGGGTGCTCAAGGACACACAGTTGCTAAGCCTGCTGCAAAACCAGCTGCTGCTCAACCAGTTAAAAAGATTGTAAGACCAGCTGCACAACCTGCACCTGCTCCAGTAACTGAAGAAACAAAAACTGAAGAATAATAATTAAGTGCTTGATTTATTTCAAGCACTTTTTCTTTTAATCAAAGATTAATATGTTATAATGAAAGTAGATTTACGATGCATTATAAATAAAATATGGGAGGTACATGTATGGATAAAAAATACTCCAGTGGTAATTATTTAATAAATAATAAGTTTAGTGTAAAATAAAGGTGATTATATGAAAAAGCGTTATATTACTATAGTGGTTATTTGGCATGTCGTTTTTATATTATATATTTTATTTCTTTTTGCTGTGTTTTTGTTTATTATTATTTCACTTAGGGATTCACAAAACAAAGGTGTAAAGGATAAAACAAATATGGAACAAATCGAGAATTCTTTATGTTTATATCAACATAGCCAAAGATTATTGTTTTCTTATGAAGATTACTTGATTAATTATAATAAGATGGCGTCAATAGGCACCGGGTATAAAATTCTATCTATCGGTGATGATTACATTTTCTCTTACGATATAATTAATAGTAAATATTCGATTTCATATTATAGTGGACGCGTTAAGAACATTGATATAAAGAGTATTAGTGGCAGTTATGACTCTATAATTATGGAAGACGAAATGATTTATTCTTCAGTCCTTAATAAGTATTACCAATATAACCTAATTACTGATATAGAAGAAGAAATATATAAAGAAAAGTATTACATTATTAAAAACGGAAAAAATTATGATGTTTCGAAAAGCCAAAAAAAAGTTATAATATACAATAATTTATCTTATGAAAATAAAGTGATTAGTTTAGAAGACATTGCTAGTCAGCCATCGTTTTCGTCAGAACTTCAATTAATGTCATTTGAAATTTTAGATTATAAAATGGTTGGAGATGATATATATTTGAATATGAATTACAAGGAAATATGTATTATAATTCGCTATAACTTTATTACAAATAGTTATGAATTATACGATTGGAATAGATTCGTTCATGATTTTGATTATAATTATAAGAACATTAATTTTTATATTATGTTAAATGATCAATCACCCTCTATTATAAATAAATATTTTATATTGTAGGAGGTTATTATGAGTAAAAAAGCAAAAACTTGGATTATTATTGGCGGTATTTTCACTCCAATATTAATTATTAGTATCGTTGTATTATTTTTATGGGGGTTGTTTTCTTTATTCGAGTATACTGATATAAGTACTAATGATAGAATTAATAAAAAACTTAAAAAGTATTCTCATAGCACTAATATAATATATTCAGATTACGGCAATGTTTATTATGATAATGAATTATATGAATATGAAAACGATATATTATGGATTGACGATAATCATATAATATATCAAAAGGATAATAAATATTATTATGTTGATAATGAAAATACAAAAGAATTATCGTTAGATGATATTAATAACGTTAATCACGGATCATTATTCTTAAAAGATAATATAATTTATTTTAGATATTTAGAAACATATTATTCATATAATGTTATTGATGATACATTATCTACAATAACAAAAGAAGATTATTATATAGCTAAAGATGGAAATAGGTATTCAATTACCGCAACAACTGAATATAAAACAACTACATTATCAATTGAAGATAAGAAAACAAATAAAACAAAAACAATAAATAATAGAAATCTTAATAGAAATGATTTATTATTATATATTAATGATTATATAGAAATAAGATTTTTCAATTATTCTATATGGGAAGATACAATATATCTACATTTAAATGCTGAAGAATATTCAATAATAGTAACGTATGATTTTGATAGTGGCAAAATAGAATATTATGATTGGTTTTATAGAGAAAAATCAAGAACCTGTTATTTAGTATATAAGATATCTAATAAAGATAATATTCCTATATTAAAAGAGATAATTAAGTAATAAATTAAGATAAAATGTTAAAGTGAAATCTTTAACATTTTTCTTTTATTGTTTTAACAATAAAAAAAGAGTATAATATGCTATGTGAAAGGAATGATTAATATGTTAAAAATAGATATTATTTCTGGTTTCTTAGGAGCTGGAAAGACAACATTCATTAAGAGATTATTAGATACTCATCTAAAAAATGAAAAGGTTGTATTAATTGAAAATGAATATGGAGAGGTTTCTGTAGATTCTGATTTATTAAATGATGCTAAAATTCAAATCAAGGAATTATCTCAAGGTTGTATTTGTTGTAGCTTGGTTGGTGATTTCTCTAAGTCATTAAATGAAGTAATTAAACAAATGAAGCCAGATAGAATCTTAATTGAACCATCAGGAGTTGGTAAATTATCTGATATTATTAAGGCTGTTAAATCAGCAGGTTTAGAAGATAATATCAATTCATTAGTATGTATGGTTGATGCTAAAAAAGCTAAAATGTATGATAAGAATTTTGGTGAATTCTTTGTTGACCAAATTGAAAATGCTCAAACAGTAATTCTATCTAGAACTGACATTTCTAAGGAAGAAACAGTTGTTCAAGCATTAGAAATAGTTAGAAAGCATAATGAGAAGTGTGTTGTTGTAACAACACCTATTAAAGATTTAAATGATGAAGATTTATTAAAAGCATATGAAGGCTTTGATATTAATTTAATTGATAAATCATTATTAGAACATCATCACGATGATGATGACGATGATGAATGCGATGATCCAAATTGTAGCTGCCACCATCATCATGACCATGATCATGAACATCATCACCACCACGATGAAGAAGACGAAGACGATGATGACGACGAACATGAACATCACCACCATCACCATCACCATGACGGAGAAGAATGTGACGATCCTGAGTGTGAATGCCATCATCACCACCATCATGGACATGATGCAGATGAGGTTTTCGCATCTTGTGGTATTGAGACAGTAAAGAAATATGATATTAATTCATTAAAGGCTTTATTAAATGATATGGCAGAAGGTAAATATGGTGTTATTGTTAGATCTAAGGGTATTATCCAAGGAACTGACAATAAGTGGTATGTATTTAACCTAACTCCAGAAGAGGTTTCTGTAGAAGAATCTAAGGCAATCCCTGTAGGAAAGATTGTAGTAATAGGTTCTCATATTAATACAGATGATATTAAAAAATTATTCTAAGAGGTGTTAAACGTGAAGGAAGTTCCACTATTTTTAATTAATGGTTTCCTTGAATGTGGAAAAACAAGCTTAATTAAAGAAATTGTTGAAAATAATAAAGAATATCAAAATGACACCACTGTAATTGTTGTATGTGAACAAGGTGAAGTTGAATACGATGAAGAATGGTGTAAGAAATATGGAGTTCATGTAGAATATGTTGAAAGCCAAGATGATTTTACTGAAGACTATATGAAAAAGCTTGATAAGCGTTATATGGCTGATAGATATGTTATTGAATATAATAGCTTCTTTGATATAGACAAACAAGATTTTCCACGCTATATGGTAATTTATCAACAAATTACATTAATTGATGCTAGCACCTTTAAGGTAATGTTTAATAACATGAAAAATGTATTCTCATCTATGCTAAAGTATTCATCTTTAGTTGTATTTAATAGATGTGAAGGCATTAATGAATTAGGCCAATATAGACGTCAAATAAGAGGTATTAATCAACAAACTCAAATTGCATTCGAAATGGCAAATGGAAGCCTTACAACAATGCTAGATGAGGATTTACCATATGATTTAAAGAAGGATGAAATTCAATTTGAAGAAGATGTTTATCCAACTTGGTATACAGATGTATATGATAATTACGAAAAATACTTTAATAAGGTATTTAAGTTTAAAACATTTGTTAGAGATATAACTCCAGAATCAATTGTTATTGGAAGAAATGTAATGGTATGTTGCGAAAACGATGTACAATTCTTAGGATATGAACTAAGAAATGATTGCAATGCCAATGTTAAGGTTGGTGACTGTATATATCTAGAATGCACAGTAACAAGAGAATTCTCTAAATTAGCAGGTGAAGAGGTAGTAATGCTTCATGCTAAAAATATTACAGTTTTAAAACCAGAAAAGGATAAAACATTAGGAATGTAGATAATTAGGCTAAACCTATAAAAAACGGTTTAGCCCTTTTATTTTTATTAAAATGTTTATTATTATAATAATTTGTATTATAATAAGTAAGTCAAAAGGAGATTAGAAATGATAAAGATTAATTCATCCTCAACTGAAAATACAATATTAGTAGGTAAAAGAATAGGTAAGCTATTAAAGGCTGGAGATGTATTATTACTTACAGGCGATTTAGGTGCTGGTAAAACTCATATTGCTAAAGGTATTGGAGAAGCATTAGGAGTTAAAAAGATTATTAATTCACCAACATTTACAATTGTTAAAGAATATATGGGTGATAATGTTAAATTTTATCATTTAGATCTTTATAGATTAGATGGTTTAAATAATGATTTTGACTTAGAAGAATATATCGAAGGAGATGGTGTTTGCGCAATTGAGTGGCCACATCAAATTGATGATATATTACCTAATGAATATTTAAATATTAAAATTAATAGAATCAATGAAAATGATAGAGTAATTGAAATTGAAGGTATTGGTAGATATAAAAAATACGAGGAGATGATTTAATGTATTCCTTAATATTAGATTCTGCAACTAAAATATTATATGTTTCCTTATTAAAGGATAACAAGGTAGTATACGAAAAATATATTGAAGGCAGAAATGATCATGCTAAAAACATTGTAGATAAGGTTAATGAAGCATTATTAACAGCTAATATTACAGCTGATAACCTTGACGAGGTTATAGTTGGAATTGGACCTGGATCTTATACAGGAGTTAGAATGGCAGTAACAGTTGCTAAAATGCTAGCTGTATTTAAGAAAAACATTAAATTATATAAAATATCTACATTAATGCTTATGGCAAGTAATTATAAGGGAAAGGTATTATCAACAATTGATGCTAGAAGAGGAAATTGCTTTGGGGCAATAATTGATGTTAATAACAACAAATATGTAATTGAAGAAGCACTAATCCCTTATGATGAACTAAAGAAAAATGATTATGAATTTGAAGCTAATGAAGCAGATTTTAAGGTTGACCCTATCTTTGTTTTAAACAACAAAGAATTAGTTGAAACACCTCATTTATTAGTACCAAATTATTTAAGAGATACTGAAGCGGAGAGAAACCTAAATGCTTAGAAGAATAAAGGAAGAAGATATTGATTCTATTATAAAAATAGAAGAGGATACCTTAAATACAACTCTAGGCAAGGAGATGCTAGAAGATATTATTTCTAATCCTATTATGAATGCATATGTATATGATGATAATGGTGTATTAGGATATATCTCAACTTCATTTGATGGTATCACTTTAGAAATATTAAATTATTGTGTAGCTTCAAACCATCAAAATAAAAATATTGGTAAAAAGCTATTAGAATATGCAATTAATGAGGCAGTAAAGGCTGGCGGAAAAACAGTCTTTCTAGAGGTAAGACAAGACAATAAAAGAGCAATACACATTTATGAATCATTTGGATTTAAACTAATTCATATTAGAAAGAATTATTATAAGGATTCATGTGATGCTTTAGTATATGAAAAGGTATTATAGGTAATTATTATGGATAAGACTAATGTAATGAGAATATTGGATCAAAGAAAAATTAAATATGAATGCTTTGAATATCCACACGAGGATGGAGTGTGTGTAGATGGCATTGAGGTTGCAATGCTATTAGACCAAGATCCTAATCAGGTATTTAAAACATTAGTTACTGTATCAAATACTAAGCATTATTATGTATGTGTTGTTGGTGTAGCACATGAATTAGATTTAAAGAAATGTGCTAAAGCATTCAATGTAAAATCATTAGAAATGATTCCAGTTAAGGAATTATTAAATATAACAGGATATATTAGAGGAGGATGCTCTCCTATTGGCATGAAAAAGGCCTTTGAAACTGTTATTGATATAGACGCAAAGGAATATGATAATATTATCTTTTCTGCAGGAAAAATAGGATATCAGGTAAAAATGAATCCTAATGATTTATCTAAATTAATAAAGGTTAAGTTTGAAGATATAAAGAAGGAGATCTAATATGTTAGTTTTAGGTGTTGAGTCAAGCTGTGATGAAACTAGTGTTGCCATTGTAAAAGATGGTAAAGAGGTTTTATCTAATGTTATAAATTCACAAATAAAGATACATGAAAAGTTTGGTGGAGTAGTACCAGAGGTAGCATCTAGAAACCACGTTTATCAGGTTTCCTTAGTTTTTGAAAAGGCATTTACTGACGCAAATGTTAAGCCTGAAGATATTGATTTAGTCGCAGTAACAATGGGACCTGGATTAATTGGTTCACTTTTAGTTGGTGTTAATGCAGCTAAAACATTTGCGATGATGTATAATAAGCCAATTATTGGTGTTCACCATTTAGCTGGTCATATTTATGCGAATGCTATTGAGCATGATATGAAATTTCCTTGTGTTGCCTTACTTGTTTCTGGTGGAAATACTGAATTAATCTATATGAAAGATCATTTCCAATTTGAAATATTAGGTGAAACATTAGATGATGCTGTAGGTGAAGCATATGATAAGGTAGCAAGAGTAGTAGGACTTCCATATCCCGGTGGACCTCATGTTGATAAGCTTGCTCATTTAGGCAAAGATACATATAATTTACCAAGAGTATATTTAGATGATAATTCATTTAATTTCTCTTTTTCTGGTATAAAGAGTGCAGTTATTAACCTACATCATAACGCTGAACAAAGAGGCGAAGAAATTGATGTTAATAACCTTTGCGCATCATTTCAAGCTGCAGTAACAGAGGTATTAGTTAGAAAAACATTTAAGTTATGTAAAAAGCTTGATGTTAAAAACATAATTGTTGCCGGAGGCGTTTCAGCTAACCAAGGCTTAAAGGAAAGATTTAATGAAGAAAATAAAGACGGATTTAATATATGTATTCCATCTATTAAATATTGTACAGATAATGCAGCAATGATAGCTGTTGCTGGATATTATCAATACAAAAATAGACCTAAGCTTGATGATTTAACATTAAATGCTTATGCATCATTAGAGTTAGAATAGAGATATTCTAACTTTTAATTATTTTAATATAATATATTAAACTAGTTTTTTTATTTCTTTTGTTATATAATAACAAATGTATTTGAGGATGTGATTATTATGGCAGAAATTAATAACTTTATTAAAACAATTATGCAATCTGATTTAGATGAGGGAAAGGTAGATTCAATTATTACCAGATTCCCACCAGAGCCAAATGCATATTTACATATCGGACATGCTAGAGCGATTATCACAAATTTTGAATTAGCTAATTCATTTAATGGATCAACTAATCTTAGATTTGATGATACTAATCCAGCAAAAGAGGATAAGGAATTCGTTGATGGAATCATCGAGGATTTAGCATGGCTAGGATACAAACCTAAAAATGTATTCTATGGATCAGATTATTTTGAAAAGACATACGAGAAGGCTGTAATGCTTATTAAAAAGGGTTTAGCATATGTTGATGATTTATCACAAGAAGAAATTTCAGCATATCGTGGAACATTAAATGAGCCTGGTAAGAATTCACCTTATAGAGATAGAAGTGTTGAAGAAAATCTAAAGCTATTTGAAGAAATGAAGAATGGCAAATATAAGGATGGAGAAAAAACATTAAGAGCTAAAATCGATATGGCATCTCCAAATATCAACATGAGAGATCCAGTAATGTATAGAATTTTACATATTAATCATCATAGACAAGGAACTAAATGGTGTATTTTCCCTATGTATGATTTTGCTCACCCATTACAGGATTCATTTGAAGGTATTACACATTCATTATGCTCACTAGAATATGATAACCATAGAGTATTATATGATTGGGTAGTAGATAATTGTGAAATTGAAAAGAAACCACATCAATATGAATTTGGTAGATTAAATATCACAAATACAATTATGTCTAAGAGATATTTAAGAGCTCTAGTTGATGCTAAAAAGGTATCAGGCTATGATGACCCAAGAATGCCAACTTTATGTGGATTAAGAAGAAGAGGATTCACTCCTGACGCTATAAGGAATTTTATCTTAGGTACAGGATTATCAAGAGTTAATTCAACTGTTTCATCTGATGAATTAGATGAAGCATTAAGAAATGACTTAAAGCTAAAGACATATAGACCAAATGCTGTTATAAATCCAGTTAAGGTTATTATTGATAATTATCCTGAAGGACAAGTAGAATATCTAGATTGTCCAAATAATCAGGAAAATGAAGAATTAGGCTCAAGAAAGATTTCATTCTCTAGAGAGGTATATATTGAAAGAGATGACTTCATTGAAGAAAAACCTAATAAGAAGTGGAAGAGATTAGCATTAAACGTAGAAGTAAGATTAATGCATGCATATTTCATTACTGCAACTTCAGTTGAAAAGGATGAGAATGGAAACATTACATTAATTCATGCTACATACGATCCACAAACTAAATCTGGTTCATTTAATGAAAGAAAGCCTAATGGTAATATTCATTTCGTTGATGCAAGCACTGCAATACCTGCTGAATTTAGATTATTAGAGCCTCTATTATTAGATGAGACTGAAGAGAATAAGGATTTAGATTTTATGGAAAGATTAAATCCAAATTCATTAATTATTTCTAATGGATATGTTGAAGAATTTTTAAGTAATACAAAGCCTTTAGATCATTATCAATTCATAAGAAATGGTTATTATGTAACTGATAAGGATTCAACTAAAGATAAGCTTGTATTTAATAGAACATGTGGTTTAAAATCATCATTTAAATTATAAAAAGGACTGCCTTTATGGCAGCCCTTTAAAAACGTAAGGAGACAAAATGTTAAAGACTGTTAATTTAGGTATTCAATATGGTTCTAGAAAATTATTCCAGCATGTAGACCTAGCTTTCTCAAAGGGAAACTGTTATGGTATTATCGGAGCTAATGGTGCCGGAAAATCAACCTTCCTAAAGGTTTTATCAGGTGAAATAGAATCTACAGAGGGTGAAGTATTAATGGATCCTAATGAAAGAATGAGTGTATTAAAGCAGGATCAGCATGCATATGATAATGAAACTGTTTTAAGAACTGTTCTTTTAGGACATAAAAGATTAATAGAAGTAATGGAAGAAAAGGATAAGCTATACGAAAAAGCTGATTTCACTGACGCTGATGGTATTAGAGCATCAGAGCTAGAAGGTGAATTTGCTGAAATGGGTGGCTGGGAAGCTGAATCTGACGCAGAAAGCTTACTTTCAGGACTTGGTGTATCATCTGATTATTTATATACATTAATGGGTGATTTAGATGCTAAATTAAAGATTAAGGTATTACTAGCCCAAGCTTTATTTGGAAATCCTGATATATTACTTTTAGATGAGCCTACTAACAATCTTGATTACAAATCAACAAGATGGTTAGAAAATTTCTTATTAAATTTTGAAAATACTGTATTAATAGTATCTCATGATAGACATTTCTTAAATAATGTATGTACACATATTTGTGATGTTGATTTTAAGAAAATTAAGCTATATGTAGGTAATTATGAATTCTGGTATGAATCTTCACAGCTAGCTAAGAAACAAGCAGAAGATACAAATAAGAAGAGTGAACAAAAGATAAAAGAATTAAAAGAATTTATCGCAAGATTTAGTGCTAATAAATCTAAATCTAGACAGGCTACAAGCCGTAAGAAGCTATTAGATAAGATAGTACTTGAAGATATCGAGCCTTCATCTAGAAGATATCCATATATTGGATTTAAGCCTTCTAGAGAAGTAGGAAATGATATTTTAATTGTTGAGCATTTAACTAAAAAAGGATTATTTAAGGACCTAACATTTACAATTAATAAAAATGATAAGGTTGCCTTTTTAGCTGAAAATTCATTACAAATTACAACACTATTCAATATTTTAAGTGGTAAAGATACTGATTATGAAGGGAAATTCAAATGGGGTATTACTACAAATGTTGGATATTTATTCCAAGATAATAAAGAATTATTTGATAAAGATCTAAATTTAGTTGATTGGTTAAGACAATATTCTAAAGAAGATCAAACTGAAACATTTATTAGAGGATGGTTAGGTAGAATGCTATTCTCAGGTGAAGAATCTTTAAAGAAATGTAATGTATTATCTGGTGGAGAAAAGGTTAGATGTAATTTTGCTAAGCTAATGCTAGAATCACCTAACATTTTAGTTTTAGAAGATCCAACAAACCACCTAGATCTAGAATCTATTACAGCTTTAAATGAGGGTATGACAAATTATAAAGGAAATATATTATTCTCAAGCCACGATGCTGAATTATTACAAACAGTTGCGAATAGAATTATTTCCTTTAATTTAGATGGTACATATGTTGATAAGATGACAACATATGAAGAATTTATAGGAGAATAAAATGGATTTAAGCGGACTTAACAGTCGCCAATATGAGGCAGTTACTACAACAGAAGGACCAGTAATGGTCATGGCTGGTGCTGGCTCTGGCAAGACAAAGGTATTAACAACTAGAATTTCATATTTAATTTCAGAGATAGGTATTCTTCCTGAGAATATTTTAGCTGTTACCTTCACTAATAAGGCTGCTAATGAAATGAAGGAAAGAATATCTAAAATGCTAAATATTAACACATCTAGCATGTGGGTATCTACATTCCATTCATTTGCCGCAAGACTACTTAGAATGGAAATAAATAACTTACCTCCATTCAATAGATATTTTAATATTATAGATGATGATGACTCTTTAAAAATAATTAAAGAGGTTATTAAGGAATTAGGAGATATTTCTTATCAAGCTAAAGAAATGAGAAAGCTTATTTCTAATTCTAAGAATTTCTTAGATTTTAAGATTGATAATCTAGCAAAGAAAAATGATTTCCAAAGAGTATTAGATGGATATACAAAAAGACTAGAAGAAGAAAATCTATTAGATTTTGATGATTTAATTATTAAAACAATTGAATTATTTAAAGCAAATCCAGATATTTTACAAAAATATCAAAGAAAATTCCAATATATATTAGTAGATGAGTTCCAGGATACAAATGGATTACAATATCTATTAATTAAACAATTATCAAATATGCATAAAAACATATTTGTAGTTGGTGATGATTTCCAATCTATTTATTCCTTTAGAGGAGCAAAGATTGAAAATATTAATAAATTTAGAAGAGAATTTGTTGATGCTAAATTAATATTATTAGAACAAAATTATCGTTCTACAGAAGAAATATTAAATTTAGCTAATGATGTTATAGAGAAAAACCCTAACCAAATCAAAAAGGTAATGTTTTCAGATAATAGTAATGGAGCAAAGCCTAAATTGTATAATGCCTACACATCATATGATGAAGCTATGTTTGTTTGTGACAAAATAAAAGATTTAGTATTAAAGGGTGATTCATATAGTGATATTGCTATAATGTATCGTGCAAATCATATATCTAGAGGCTTTGAGGAACAATTAATAAAATATCATATTCCATATAAAATATATGGAGGTATTTCATTCTTCCAAAGAGCTGAAATAAAGGATATGATTGCATATTTAAAACTATTAGTATATCAGGCTGATGATTTCTCATTTAAAAGAGTAGTTAATAACCCTAAAAAGGGCGTTGGTGATTCAATAATTAATAAGCTATCAGATGTCGCAAGAAATAGAGATATTTCTTTATTTGAAGCAATTAATTATTATGAAGGTAAAGGCCAAGGATATCAAGGGTTATTAACATTTAAATCACAAATAGAAGCTATTTCAGCTGAAATAGAAAATGTAAAGCTTCCTGATTTAATTGATATTATTTTAGATGAAACAGGATATAAGGATGAGCTTCAAAGAGTTGAAGATGAAGATGTTTATCAAGATAAATATCAAAATATTAAAGAATTTAGATCAATATTAAAGGATGCCCATGAATCAAGTGATGATTCAAATGCTGAAAAGCTTTTAAGCTTACTTAGTGATTTAGCATTAAAAACAAATAATGATAATAATAATGATGGAAATAGCGTAATTTTAACAACATATCATCAGGCTAAGGGACTAGAATTTAAAAATGTATTTATGGTCGCTACTGAAGAAGGAATCTTCCCTTCATCTAATTCTTTTTCTGATGCAGAAATAGAAGAAGAAAGAAGAATATGTTATGTTGGTATAACAAGAGCTAAAAAAAGATTATTTATAACTCATTGTGATCATAGAAGATTGTTTGGATATGACCAAGAAATGTATCCATCAAGATTTATTGATGAAATGGATAAATCATTATTTGAGGATAATAAGCCTAAGAAAACTATTATTTCTACTAAACCAAGCATTACTAAAGCACCTGTTAAGGAAGAAATAAAGAGTGATGTTTCTTTAAAAGTTGGTGATAAAATTAACCACAAAATCTTTGGAGATGGTATAATAGTATCAAAGGATGGCTTAAGTATTACTGTCGCTTTCAAGCAAGAAGTAGGTATTAAAAAGCTTAAGGCAGACCATCCATCTATTAGAAAGCTATAGGTGATATTATGAGAAAAAAGATATTAACATTTATTCCTGCAGCAATATTATTATTGATTTCAGTTGTATTAATTATTATAGCTATCGTAACATTCTCACAAAGAGATAAGGGTGTTAAGCTAATTAAGGCAACAACAATAACTGAGGTGGCTTCTAATAACGAGCTAGAGGTAGAAGGAATGAAATTATTCTGCCAATCAGTTTGCAAGGATAAGAAAAATAATTTCGTTTTAAAAGCTGGTGGATCTATTAGAATTAAACCAACTAAATTTTCAATTATCGCATTTAAGAACGCAGATTTATTATCTACTAGATTTGAAAATGGAGAAGAAATGATTTTAATCGAAGGAAAGAAATCAGGTTCTTATTATAAATTTAATATTATCAATGATAAGGATAAGGGGTATACATTTGTCCTAGAAAATCAAAGCACTGATGATATTAATATAGGATATATTAAATATTGGGAATAATAATTAATTAGAGGCTATAAAGAATTACTTTATAGTCTTTTTTTATTGACAATATAAAATATTGTAGTATAATCAATTTGAAAATCATTTTCATTTTGGAGGAAATATGGCTAGAGATAGTTATAATACTAAGAATCGAGAAATAATAAAAAATGAAATAATTAATATTTCTAATGGATTTTCTATTAAAGAATTAAAGGAGCTATTAGATAGTAAGAAATATAAAATTGGATTAACTACTATATATAGAACTATGGATTTATTAGAAAATGATGGAATAGTTAAAAAATATTTTGACGAGAATAATATAGCCCATTATAAATATGTTAATGATTGTTCTAGTGAAAGACATTTCTATTTAAAGTGCTCTAAATGTGAAAGAATATACCATATAGATTGTAGCTGTATTGATGATTTAAGTAGCCATATTTTGGCTATGCATAAATTTTCAATAGATACTAGAAATATTATATTAACTGGCATATGTAATGATTGTAAAAGCTTTATTAAGTTATAGGAGACTAACTATTAGAAGTCAAGAGTAAATTTAAAGAATTTATTAAATAAAAA
>CAMJFY010000013.1 GCA_946405105.1 uncultured Caryophanales bacterium | reverse complement strand
TCCCAATTTAGCATATTTAGATAACGGCGCTATGGCATTAAAGCCTGATTGTGTTATTGACGCTGTTGATAATTATTATAGAAAATATGGCTGTAATGTTCATAGAGGCGTATATAAATTATCTTATGAAGCAACTGATATGTATGAAAAGGCAAGACAAGAAATTGCTGATTTTATAAATGCTAAATTTGAAGAGGTAGTATTTACTAGAGGCTCTTCAGCAAGCTTAAATTTAGTTGCCTCATCTTATGGTTTAAATAATATAAAGCCTGGTGATGAAATTATTACATCAGAGCTAGAACATCATTCTAGCCATATGCCATGGTTTAATGTTGCTAAAATAAAAGGGGCAACAATTAAATATATTCCTTTAAATTCTGAAGGAAGAATTACAGTAGAAGCATTCAAAAGTGTATTAACTGATAAAACTAAGGTAGTAGCTATTACATATGTTTCTAATGTAATGGGATATATTACACCAATTAGAGAAATAATTAAGCTAGCTCATGAAAAGGGTGCTGTTGTATCTTTAGATGGTGCACAAGCAGTTCCACATATGAAAGTTGATGTTAAGGAATTAGATTGTGATTTCTTATCATTTTCTGGTCATAAGCTATGTGGACCTACAGGTATTGGTGTTTTATATGGCAAAAAGGAATTATTAGATAATATGGAGCCAATTGAATTTGGTGGAGATATGGCTGATACAGTTAGAAGAGATTCTCAAACATATAAAGCTACTCCATATAAGTTTGAAACAGGTACTCCAATTATTGCAGGAGCTATTGGTTTAGCTGAAGCTTGTAAATATTTAGAAAAAATTGGTCTTGATAATATTTCTAAATATGAATATGAATTAAAATGTGAAGCAGTTAAGGAATTAAAAAAGATTCCTGGAGTTAAAATTTATAACGAAACTGCAGAAACTGGTATTATATCTTTTAATTTAGATGGAGTTCATCCACATGATGCAGCATCTGTATTTGATAATCATGATGTTTGTATTAGAGCTGGACATCACTGTGCTCAATTAATAACTACATGGTTAAATACAATTGGTACTGTAAGAGCGTCTTTCTATTTTTATAATACAAAGGAAGATATAGATAAATTTATTAAAGGTGTAAAAGAAGCAAAGGATTTCTTTGGTGGATTTTAATACCTAGGAGGTATTTTATGGATTTAAATACTTTATACAGAGCTGTTATTATGGACAATTATAAAAATCCAAAGAATAAGGGCCTTGTTGGTAGTGATAAATATCATTTTGTACATTTAAATAATCCATCATGCGGTGATGATATGAATGTTGAAATCCTAATAGAGGATGGAAAAATTAAAGAAGTTCATCACGATGGTCATGGCTGTTCAATTTGTTGTTCATCTGCCTCTGTAATGTCTGAAACATTAAAGGGTATGGATGTAGATAAAGCTAAAGAATTAATTTATGAATTCTATGAATTAGTAATGGGAAAAGCACCACAGCATGAGGAAGAATTAGGTGAAGCTATTGCTTATATGGGCGTTAAGGATTTCCCTGCAAGAATTAAATGTGCAACACTTTCATGGAAAGCAATTGAAAAGGCGATAAGTGAGGTGGAAGAAAATGGCAGATAATAAAAAAGAAGTATCTGAAATCGTTGGCGATTACAAATATGGATTTACAACTGATGCCGAAACTATTATTTCATCTGGAAAAGGATTAAATAGAGGAGTAATAGAATTTATTTCTAAAGCTAAGAACGAACCAGATTGGATGAGAGATTTTAGATTAAAATCATATGATTCATTTATGGAATTAAAAAATCCAAGCTGGGGACCAGATCTTTCAGGTATTGATTTTCAAGAATATATTTATTATATAAAATCATCTAAAAACGTTGGTCAAAGCTGGGATGAGGTACCTGAAGCTATTAGAGATACATTTAATAAATTAGGTATTCCTGAGGCAGAAGCTAAATATCTAGCTGGTACATCTACTCAATTTGAATCAGAAGTAGTTTATCATAATAACTTAAAGGAATTAGAAGATTTAGGCGTAATTTTTTGTGATACTGATACCGCAGTAAAAAAATATCCTGAATTAGTTAAAAAATATATTGGAACATTAGTTCCACCATCTGATAATAAATATGCTGCCTTAAATAGTGCGGTATGGAGTGGTGGTTCATTCATTTATGTTCCAAAGGGTGTAAAGCTAACTAAGCCTGTTCAATCATATTTTAGAATTAATACTGAAAGAATGGGTCAATTTGAAAGAACATTAATTATTGTTGATGACGATGCTGATATCCATTATGTAGAAGGATGTACAGCACCTCAATATTCAAAAGATTCATTACATGCGGCTGTAGTTGAGATATTTGTTGGTAAAAATGCTCACTGTAGATATTCAACAGTTCAAAACTGGTCTAATAACATTGTTAACTTAGTAACAAAGAGAACATTAGTTGATGATAATGGACATATGGAATGGATTGATGGTAATGTTGGTTCTGGTCTAAATATGAAATATCCTGCATGTATTTTAAAGGGTAAAGGTAGTAAGGGCACTACAATTTCAATTGCCTTTGCAGGAGAAGGGCAGCTTCAAGATACAGGAGCTAAGATGATTCATATTGGTGAAAATTCTACATCTACAATTATTTCTAAATCTATTTGTAGAGGTGGAGGAAAAGTTAATTACCGTGGTAAGGTAGCTTGTCTTAATAAGGCAGTTGGTGCTAGAAGCCATGTAGAATGCGATACTTTAATATTAGATGACATATCTACATCTGATACAATTCCAGAAAATAGTGGTAAAAATGGAGATATGTATATCGAGCATGAGGCAACAGTTTCTAAGGTAAATGAAGATCAATTATTCTATTTAATGTCTAGAGGCTTAACAGAGGCAGAAGCCACTGAAATGATTGTAATGGGATTTATTGAACCATTCTCTAGAGAGCTTCCAATGGAATATGCTGTTGAGCTTAATAGATTAATAAAACTTGAAATGACTGACTCTATAGGCTAAAATAAAACTAGGAAATCCCTAGTTTTTATTTTTATATAATGAAAGGAATTATATATTATGATTATTTCTGATAATAATTCAAAGATTAAAGAACTTGAAAAATTAAACATGTCAAAATATAGAAAAAAATTACAAATGTTTATAGTTGAAGGTAAACATTTAGTAGAAGAAGCCAAAAATGCTAATTTATTAATTGAAGCATATTCTATCCACGAAAAGGAAGGATATATTCAAATTAGTGAATCTGCAATGAAAAAGATATGCCACACTGATACTGTAGTATCTGAAATTGGTGTATGTAAGCTAATAGATAAAAAAGATTATTCTAATAAGATGTTATTATTAGATTCTATTCAAGATCCAGGTAATTTAGGTTCTTTAATGAGAAGCGCTAAAGCTTTTGGATTTAACACAATAGTTTTAGGTAATGGCTGTTGTGATATATATAATGATAAGGTTATAAGATCAAGCCAAGGTGCTATATTTAAATTAAATTTCATTAATGCAAATTTAACTACTTTTATTCCTAACCTAAAAGATTATATAGTTTATGGAACAAATGTAAAAAAAGGTATAAGTGTTAGTGAATGTGAAAAAAATAAAAAGATTGCCTTAGTTTTAGGCAATGAAGGCAATGGTATTTCAAGAGAAGTTGATTCTGTAATAGAAAAGAATATCTATATTCCTTTAGAAAACACAGAAAGCTTAAATGTCACTGTTGCAGGATCTATTTTAATGTATGAATTAAAATAAGATAGAAAGGAAGTGGATTGATGTGCTAAAGGCATATAATTTAAAGAAAACTTATAAGCCCAAAAAAGGACAAGAGGTACACGCCCTAGATGATGTATCGATTGAATTTGAAGAAAAAGGTTTAGTTTTTATTTTAGGTAAATCAGGTTCAGGTAAATCTACGTTATTAAATGTATTAGGTGGACTTGATACATATGATGAAGGTGTTATTGAGGTTAAAGGTAAATCTTCTAAAGATTTCTCTCAAGCAGATTTTGATTCATATAGAAATACATTTATTGGATTTATCTTCCAAGATTATAATGTTTTAGATGGATATTCTGTAGAAAAGAATATAGGCTTAGCACTAGAACTTCAAGGTAAAAAGGCTGATAAAGAAAGAATAGAAGAATTAATAAAACAAGTAGACCTAGAAGGTCTTGGTAAAAGAAAGCCTAATACCTTATCAGGTGGACAAAAACAAAGAGTCGCAATTGCCCGTGCTCTAGTTAAAAACCCAGAAATAATCATGGCCGATGAGCCTACAGGTGCCCTAGATTCTAATACAGGTAAGCAAGTATTTGATACATTAAAGAAATTATCTAAAGAAAAATTAGTAATAGTTGTATCACATGATAGAGAATTTGCTGAAATATATGGAGATAGAGTAGTAGAGCTAGCTGATGGTAAAATCATTAGTGATATTTATAAATATAAATCTGAACCTAAAAAGAGTGATGGCTTTGAAATTGTTGATGATAAGATATTAACAATTAAAAAGGGTACTAAGCTAGATGCTGAAAAGTTAGATAAATTAAATGAATTCTTATCTTCTAAGGATGAAGATATTATTATATCTACAGACCTAGATGCAAATAAAAAATTTAAAGCATTTGCTAAAATAGATGATGAAGGTAATAAAGAATCATTTAAGGATACTACAAAAGAAGATTTAGACATTAAAGATTATGACCCTAAAGATTTTAAATTAATTAGATCTAAATTACCATTTAAAGATTCATTTAAAATGGGTGCTAGTGGTCTAAAATCTAAAAAGTTTAGATTATTTATGACAATATTATTATCATCTATTGCGTTCGCACTATTTGGATTAGCTGATACAATGGCATCTTATGAAAAAGTTGGAAATACAATTAAATCAATTCGAGATAATCATATTAATGTTGCAACATTCCAAAAGACATATAGATTAAAAAATAGTAATTATGATCAAATAACAAAGATGGATGACGAAGATATCAAGGCTTTAAAAGATAAATTCGGTAAAGATGTATATCCGGTTTATTATATTGATAATAACAATTACGATTGGAGTTCATTTTCTATTGGTGATAATTTTTACAAGTCATATAGTTCTAGTGAATATACTACATACGCAAATGGAATAAATGGATTTGTTGAAATGGATTCAGGTAGTGTTCAACAATTTGGTAATGTTGTAGCTGGTAGCTATCCAGATAGCGATAATAAAATAATGCTAACATCATATGTAGCGGATTCATTTGTAAAATTTGGTTTAAAAATTGAAGGTGAATCACATCAATCAAGCGATCCTTCTAATGTTTCTAATAGAACCGAATTAGTGGACAAAACAATTAATTTAGGTGGTCAAAAGTTTACTATTTCTGGTATATTAGATACAAATTTTGATACATCTGAGTATTCAAAAGTATTAGACAAGAAAGATTCAAGTTCTAATATCAGTAATTTATTAATTAAAAATCAATTTGAAGATGATAGAAAATATGGTGTTCACACTTTAATATTCTTAAATAATGGTTATTATTCTAGAAATATGAGCAAAGGTGATGTGGCTGATTGGATTTATGGATATGTTAATTTTAGAGATGATATCCATAATATTAATTTTTCAGCTGATAGATTAATGAAATATAAACAAAATATGGAAAACGTATATTTCTTTGATAATACAAAAACATCATTAGCGTCTAATGAAATAATACTTTCATTTGATAAATATAATGTTAATACTTCAAGTTTTAATACTTCAATTTTAAAATATGGTGAATATGAAAGTGTTGATGGCATTGCTAATAAGGGATTAGATTTTAATGAAGTATTTGCCAATATATCTGTAGAAGATAAGAATAATTACCCATTATTATTTGAATATTACCAAAATAATGGTTCTATGGATGGCATTTTTGACGCCTATGCAAGAGTATATTCATGGGGTGATTATAATTTGGAAAAGGAACCTTGGAGTAATGAAGGAAGTTATCCAAATATTTCTGGAAATCAAGCATTAAAAACTGAATTTGAGTCATTTATAGATAATTTTTATGATAATAGGCCATGTAAATTTACGTTATATAGAAAATTTTTATCTGAATATACTGAGTCTAGAATAAAACAAGACTATAATGATTATTTATTATCTACCGGAAAAACTAGCAGTGATTATTCCATTTATTCATTCTTATATAATTATGAATCTCCACTTACTAAAGTAAAATATGAATCTTTTATGAAGTATATAGCATTCACAGTTAGTATGGAACCATACGAAATTGTTACTGATTATTATAATAATGGCAAAAAAATTGAAGATACTTATACTGTAGTTGGATTCTATATTGCTTCATCGTCAGAAGATTGGGTAAGATATTGTATTAATGATAAATTATATGAAGATCTAGCTAAGCAATCTGATCCAGATAGAAATAAACCATATTCATATGCAATATTTAAAATGGATACTGATTCATTAGTAAAACAAGCAGTTAAATTATCATATACTAATAAGCAAGGTACTAACTCAGTTGGAAATTATACATCTTATAGATTAAGAAATGCAGTTATGTCAAATTTTGAATTTGTTAATAACTTAGTAGAGATACTTGCCCAAGTATTCTTGTATATAGGTATAGGATTTGCCGTATTTGCAGCGTTCTTATTAATGAACTTCATATCTATATCAATTTCTTATAAAAAGCGAGAAATAGGTATTTTAAGAGCTATTGGAGCTAGAGGATTTGATGTATTTAAGATATTCTTTAATGAAGCATTTATTATATCATTTATTAATTTCGTAATATCTTTCGCAATCGCATTTGCAATATGTATGATCTTAAATATGGTTATTAGAAGTAATACCGGATTTAAGATGACATTATTAAATATTGGTATTAGACAAATTGGCTTAATGCTTGGAATAAGTGTATTAGTTGCTATAATTGCAAGTGCACTTCCAGTATCTAGAATTGCTAGAAAGAAGCCAATAGATGCAATAAGAAATAGTACAAATTAAAAACAAAGAAGAGGACGATTATTCGTCCTCTTCGTTTTCTTCATCATCTTCAACAGTATATAGTGGAATAGCCTTAACAGGTAATTCATCTACCTTATACATTTTAGAAGTATATAATATACCATCTAAATGGTCATATTCATGTTGGAACACAATGGCAGGATAGCCATATAATTCCATTGTTACATTCTTACATTTTTCTGTTTTATAATCAAAGATTATAGCTTTAGCTTTAATGCCATAATATCTTGGTGTAACTAAACCTTCAGTATCTCTTGTTACTGAAAGACAGCCTTCACCATCAGGTAGGTATGTCATTTCTTCAGTATTTCCAATAATTTGTGGATTAATGATCGCATACATATATTTCTTTTTCTTTTCATCTAAGAAATCTGTAGCGTTCATACAAAACATTCTTTTATTTACACCAACCTGAGGTGCGGCAATACCTACACCAGGTCTAATACCATATTTTTTAGATAACTCCTCATTTTCAGATACAATTAAATATTCATACATTTGTTTAATACAAGATTTTTCATCATCAGATAATGGGAGTCTTATTTTTTCACATTTTTCATTTAAAGAAGGAGTGCCTTCTTTAACAATGTTACACTCTAAATACATAAATAATCACCAGTGCAAATTATAGCATATAAATACCTTTATTGCAAAAAATATTGTATAATAAAAAAAGAGGTTGTTATTATGGAATATTCAGAAAAATATTTTAATGAATTAAAGGAATCATCTGATTTTAAAAGATTATTAGAATTAAAGAAAATAATAGATGATAAATATATGAAAGAAATAAAAAATTTTAAAAGAATAGAAGAATTATATTTAGAATCTAAAAATAATAAATATTATCCTGATAAGGATGGTATAAGAAATAAATATTTAGATGCTAAAAAGGAATTATATAATAAAGAAGAAGTAAAAGAATATTTAGCTATTCAAGCAAAGCTTGATGAAATATTAAAAAATGATTTTGAGGATATAAAAAAATCAATTTCAATAGAATTATAAAGATGTCAAGAAAAAATACTTGACACCATATTTTTATATGATATAATTGTTTTGTATTAATTAAGAAAAGGAGTGTATCACAATGGTTAAAATTAGATTACAAAGATTTGGTGCTCATAAAGCTCCTAAATATCGTATTGTTGCAGCTGACTCTAGATCTCCTAGAGATGGTAAATTCTTAGAAATTTTAGGAACATATATTCCTACAACTGAGCCTGCTACAGTAACATTAGATGCTGAAAAGATTCAAGCATGGTTAGCTAAGGGTGCTCAACCTACTATCACTGTAAAAAATATTTTAATTGCTAATAAAGTTATTTCTAAGTAGGAGGTGCTACAATGATTAATTTTGAAGAGTTAATTAAAAATTTAATTCTTCCTTTAGTGGCATATCCTAGTGATGTTACAATTGAAAATATTTCAAGTGATGAGAGCTTAAGCTATAAAGCTTATGTAAATTCTAACGACTTAGGAAGAGTTATCGGTAAGGGCGGTCAAACTGCCAAGGCTATTAGAACAGTATTATATGCTGCAGCTTCTAAAGAAGGAAAGAGAATACATTTAGATATTCTAGAAAAGTAGTAACGAGGGATTATGACAATTTAGTCATAATCCTTTTATTTTCGTCTAAAATTATGATATAATTTTACTATATGAGGTCGAATTTATGAAATATTTTAAATGTGGAAAAATTTTAAAGCCGCACGGAATTAAGGGCGATATGAAAATTCAATCATTGACTGATTTTGATCGTTTTTATAACGGCAACAAGCTATATATATTACATAACGATGAATATATCCAGGTAGAGCTTGAAAATGTTCGTGAATTTGGCGAATATTATCTTTTATGCTTTAAGGGTATGAATGATATCAATTTAATAGAAAAATACCATAGTGACTATTTATGTGTATCTGAATTAGATAGAGAAAAGCTTCCTGAGGGACAATATTATTATAACGAGCTTATAGATAAGGATGTTTATAATGAAAAAGGAGAATTAAAAGGTACCTGTAGAGATATTGAAGAATATCCAAAGAATAAATGCTTAGTAGTTATTACTAAGAAGGGCAAAAGAGTTTTAATTCCAATCATTATGAATGAATTCATTAAGGAAGTATTAGAGGATAGAATAATAATCAATGAAATAGAGGGATTATTTTGAAAATAAAAATATTAACCCTATTCCCTGAGATGTTTAATGGATTTATTAATGAATCTATTATTAAAAGGGCAATAGATAAAGGAATTTGTGAAATTGAATGTGTAGATATTAGAGATTATTCTTTGGAAAAGCATCATCACGTTGATGATACACCATGTGGTGGTGGAGCTGGAATGGTTTTAGCTGTAGATGTTGTAGTAAGAGCATTAAGAGCTAATACAAATGAAAAATCTCATGTTATTATGATGACTCCACAGGGAGAAAAATATAGCCAAAAGAAGGCATATGAGCTAAGAGAATATGAAGAATTAGTTATTCTTTGTGGTCATTATGAGGGATTTGATGAAAGAATAAGATCTTTTGTTGATGAAGAAATATCTATTGGTGATTTTGTGTTAACTGGCGGAGAGATTCCAGCTATGGCTATATCTGATTCTATTATTAGATTATTAGATAGTGCTATTAGAGAGGAATCACATGAGGATGATTCATTTTCTAATGGATTATTAGAATATCCACAATACACTAGACCTATTGATTTCGAGGGTATGAGAGTACCTGATGTATTATTATCAGGAAATCATAAGGAAATAGCTAAATTTAGAAGAAAAGAAGCTTTAAGGAAGACATATTTAAAGAGACCTGAGCTATTAGATAATTATGAATTTAGCGAAGAAGATAAAAAATTAATGAAAGAAATAATGGAGGAGGTAAAATGAAAGAGTCTGGAATCTTATTACATGTATCAAGCTTACCAGGAAAATATGGCTGTGGAACATTTGGCAAATCAGCATATGATTTCATCGATTTCCTATCTAAGTCAGGCGTTAAGCTATGGCAGATATTACCATTAGGTCCTACATCTTATGGTGATAGTCCATATTCAGCATTAAGCGCATTTGCCTTAAATCCTTATTTTATTGATCCTGATTTATTAGTTTTAGAAGGACTAATTGAAGAATCTGACCTACCTCCTGTTAGAAATACAAATAAGTGTGAATTTGAAAATATCAATAATTATGTATTTATAATGCTACATAAGGCATTTGAAAAGAAGGATAAATATAAAGAAGAATTTGAAAAATTCATTGCAGAAAATGATTATTGGCTAGATGATTATGCTATGTATATGGTATTAAAGGATGAACAAGAGAGTAAAGCATGGTATGATTGGTACAATGATTTTAAATATAGAAATCCTTCATCACTTGATTGGGTTAAGGGTGAATATGCTAATAGAATATTAGAATATAAATTCATTCAATTCATTGCCTTCAAGCAATGGCTTGATGTAAAGAAATATGCTAATAAGAAGCATGTTAAAATAGTAGGTGATATGCCAATTTATTGTGCATATGATTCAGTTGATGTTTGGTCAGCACCAATTCAATTTGAATTAAATCCTAATTTAACACCAGTTAATGTAGCTGGCTGCCCACCTGATTATTTCAATGCTGATGGACAATTATGGGGAAATCCTTTATATAATTGGGAATATATGAAGCATGATAAATATTCATGGTGGATTAAGAGGGTAAAGCATTCATTTAAGCTATTTGATATTTTAAGAATAGATCATTTTAGAGGCTTTGCCGGATATTATTCAATTCCATATGGTATGCCAAATGCGAGAAATGGTGTTTGGGTTAAGGGCCCTGGCTATTCTTTATTTAAAGCAATTAATAAGGAATGCCCTAATGCTGAGATTATAGCTGAAAATTTAGGCTTCTTAACACCAGATGTTAATAAGCTATTAAAGGATTGTAATTACCCCGGAATGAATATATTCCAATTTGAATTAGGAGATTTAAAGAAGGTACCATTAAAGAAGGGCTATCCTGAAAATAATGTATTTTATACAGGAACTCATGATAACCAAACAATAATGTCATTTTATTATGAGCTTAGCTATGAAGCTAAACTGCTTGTAGATAAGATTTGTAATATTAAATTCTTAGATAGACCTAATTTAAAGATTATTGAATTTGCAATGAAGCAAAATTCTAAATATGTCATTGTTCCATTACAGGATTATTTAGGATTAACTGATTTTGATGGAAGAATGAATATTCCTGCCACTCCAACTGGAAACTGGAGATATATGGCTAGAAAAACTGATTTTTCTAAAGAATTAATTGATTATATAAAAAGTATTAAAAGGAGCTAATAATGTATAATTATCTAATCTCTTCAGATGATATTGAAGCATTAAATGATAAAATAATAGAAATTAATAATAGCTATAAATTAGATTTTGATGTTATCAAATATGATCTAGAAGATGATGATATTTATAGCATTATTGATGATATCTCAACTATATCATTATTTGATAACCCTAAATTTGTTGTTGTTAAATCTACAAATAATCTAGCAAAGGCTTCTGAAAAGAAGGTTACAGAGCTATTAAAGGTATTAAATGACAAGGATTCAAATAATGTTGTAATCTTTACAGAAATAAATAAATTAGATTTAAAGGATGATAATATATCTAGATTAAAGAAGTATTGTATCTTCTTTGATATTAGAATTAAAAATATTCCATTAGATAAATATTCAATGGATTATTTAACTAAAAATGAATTTACAATAGATGAGCAAGCATTAACTCAATTAATTAATTATTCAGTTAATATGGCTAATCTAAGAAATAATTTAGATATATTAATTTCATTTAAATATGATAAAAAGCATATTTCAGTATCAGATGTAACAAATATGATTAAGCAGCCATTAGATGATAATATATATTCATTAATCGATATGGTGCTTAATAAAAATAAAAAAGCTATATTCAAAATATATAGCGATTTTAAAATCGAAAATATTCAGCCTACATTTATTATTAGTATGTTATTAAATAAATTTCAAGAAATGTATGATGTAAGCATTCTAGTAAAGGGTGGAGCTGATCAGCAATCTATTATTAATTTATTTAATGTTAGTAATGGAAAAGCATATTATATGATGAAAAACTCTAAGCAGGTATCAATAGAAGAAATAAAAAGAAATCTAGATGAGCTAATCAATCTAGATTACAATATTAAAAGCGGAAAAATTGATGCCAACTTAGGCTTGGAATTATATTTGTTGAGGTAAAATTATGAAAAAGGCGAGTAGTGTTTTTATGTTTATCGCAATGATTTTATGTTATGTTAGTGCTGCCAGCTATTTTATAGTAGCAATTTCATTAGTTATTATTGCAAATCAAGCACCAAATGCAGATATTGATTTTTTACAGACATTATGTATAGTTTTCTTCGCTTTGTTGGTGCTTAATTTAATATGTGCTCAAATATGTGGAGCTGCCTCTAGAAAGACTAATAAAGTATTATATTGTTTTACACTATTATTAAGTTTGGCAGCAGTATCAATTTGTGGAATTATTGGAAGTATATTAGGTTTATCTATTCCAAAGGAAGAAATGAATAAATAAATTTAATGTATTAATGTGAGGTAAAATTATGAAAAAGGCTAGTCAAATATTATTAATAGTTTCAGGCGCATTATGTGTCATAGCTTGCGTAGAATATTTATTATCTGGTTTGTTTTTACTGATTTTTAATTCAGTATTTATTAATTTCATAGAGAACCTTGAAGCAGAAGGAGCACCAAGCTTTGTATTCTTAGAAGCAGAATTATTATTATCGATATATAGAGTAGTCGCGATTGTCGTCTTTGTATTCGCATTCCTAAGTGTTTTATATGGAGTATTTTGTTTCGTTGGTTCAACATCAGAATCAAAGGCTTTTACTATTGTATTAATAATATTAGGTGCTGTTATGTCTAGAATTGGTCTTGTTGGCGCAATTTTAAGATTAATTGCAATAATGAGAGAAGAGAACAGAAAAAAAGCAGAACACCAAATATAAAATAAAAAAAGAGATTGGCATCAATCTCTTTTAATCTATAATATTACTTAAGTGTATTTACAGCATTTGCTAATTCAGCTTTATGTCTTGCAACATAATTTTTGTGAACGATGTGCTTAGCTTCAGCTTTATCTAACTTCTTATAAGCTAAATTTAAAGCAGTAGTAGCCTTTTCTACGTCCTTAGCTTCAACAGCAGCATATACAGCCTTGATTGCAGACTTTAATGATGATTTAAATGATTGGTTAGCTTGTCTAGCCTTTTCATTTGTACGGATACGCTTGATTTGTTGTTTAATGTTTGCCATGATTTCACCTCCGCTATCGCATGCAACAACAATTATAACAAATAATGTATTTAAGTGCAAGTAAAAAATTTATCATATTAAAAATTAATTTTTAAGGAAAGGAAAAATATATGATTATAGAGCTAGATTCTTATTTAAATAAATACGAAAATACTACTAAAGCTATAAACGAGGCTATCTCTGAGCTTAACAAAAATGGCGGTGGAAGGCTAGTTTTTAGTGCTAATAAAACATATGTTAGTGGAATGATTATTTTAAAGGATAATATTGAATTATATTTTGAAAAGAATTCAATGCTTAAGGCATCATCTAATTTATCTGATTTTAATTATCTAGATAATAAAGAATTTGAAGAAATAAAGATTCCTACATATAAGGATTGTAGCTATAATGGTCTACCTTCTAAATTCTTTTTATATGGATATAAGCTAAATAATATAAAAATTAGTGGTGAAGGTATTATAGATGGTAATGAAGAAATATTTTATGGTAAGCAAAATGATCATCATATTGATGGTAAATTTTACCCTAGAGTACCATTATTATATTTAGAAGATTGTCATAATTTTTCAATTACTGGAATTAATATTCAAAGAAGTGGATTTTGGACAATCCACTTAATTGGCTGTAGTGATGGATTAATTGAAAACATAAGCATTAAAAATAATAGAAAATTCGCATGTACAGATGGAATAGATCCTGATCATTCAAAGAATTTAGTAATTAGAAATTGTTATATTGAATCTGCAGATGATTGTGTTGTCTTTAAGACTACAGAAAACAATATGAAATATGGAGATACAGAAAACATATTAGTTGAAAATTGTGAATTTGTATCAACAAGTGCTGGTGTTAAATTCGGTAGTGAATCATGTTCAGATATGCATGATATTACTGTAAGAAATATCAATATTCATAACACAAATAGAGGATTATCATTCCAATTAAGAGATCAAGGTAATATTTATAATATTAATTTTTCTAATATTACAATTCAAACTCAAAGATTTCATCCGCTTGAATGGTGGGGAAAGGGAGAGCCAATCTTCATTACAAGCGTAAGAAGAAGAGAAGACACTAAGCTAGGATATATTAAAGATATTAAATTCGATAATATAAATATGACAGCTGAAAATGGAATATTTATATATGGAGAAAATAATATATCAAATATTATATTTAATGATATAAAGCTAAATTTAAAATCTATTACTACATTTGAAAGAGGCAATTATGATTTAAGACCTTATTTTAAGGATGAATATTTAATTAAAAGAAAGGCTTCAGGAATTTATTTTAATGGTGCTAAAAATATTAATGTAAATCATTTTGAATTAAATGTAGATGATAGCTTTAAGGATAGCTTTGATAGTAGGGTATATATAGAAAATAGTAGTTATATTAATATTAATTAAAATAGATAAAAATACGTTAATATCATTAGGCTAATTTATTTGATAAATTAGTATCATATATGTTATAATATTTTTGTTATTTGATTTAGTAGAAAGAATGTGAATTTTTATGACTTTACCTAATAAATTAACATTGTTAAGAATAATATTAGTACCAGCAATGGTAATAGTAGCTTTTATTCCTTATTTAAACAATCATTATATGTTTAATTGTGGATTAACAATGGCTAATTTTATTAATCTTATAATCTTCGCAGTAGCTTCAATTACTGATTTCTTAGATGGTAAGATTGCAAGAAAATATAATTTGGTTACTACATTTGGTAAATTTGCTGATCCTTTAGCTGATAAAATGCTAGTAACAAGTGCAATGGTTATTTTATGCTTACAAATGGCAAACACTAAATATTGGTGGTTTATGCCAGCTTGGGGCTTAATATTAATTCTATGTAGAGATTTAATAGTAGATGGTGTTAGATTTATTTGTGCAGGCAAGGGTGAAACAATTGCGGCAGATATGTTTGGTAAGATTAAAACATTTGTTACAATGTTCGCTCTAGTATTCTTATTCCTATGGCAAATTGACTTAAATGGTGAGGGCCTTTTATTATTTGGATATATCGGAATGGTATTAATGTATGTAGGTATTTTATTTACTGTTATTTCTGGTTTTAGGTATGTTTATCGTGCTAGAAAGGTAATTTTTGAATCAATTTAAAAATTTTTTCCAAAATTTTAGAATTTTTTGACTAATATTATATTGGAGGTATATATTAATATGGCTGATATTGATAGAAAAGCTGCCCTAGAGGCGGCAATGAAGCAAATTGAAAAGGAATTTGGCAAAGGCTCAGTAATGAGACTTGGCGATAATATCGACCGAAAGGTTGAGGTTATCCCTACTGGTTCAATTTCCTTAGATAAGGCTCTTGGAGTAGGAGGCTACCCTAAGGGAAGAATTATCGAAATTTATGGACCTGAATCATCAGGTAAAACAACATTTGCATTACACGCTATTGCAAATGCACAAAAGGAAGGCGGCTATGCTGCGTTTATTGATGCAGAGCATGCCCTAGATCCTGTTTATGCTAAGAATTTAGGAGTAGATACAGAGAATTTAATCTTATCTCAACCTGATTCAGGCGAGCAAGCATTAGAAATCGCTGAAGCATTAATTAAATCTGGTAGTGTTGACATTATTGTTATCGATTCTGTTGCTGCCCTAGTTCCAGAGGCAGAGCTAAATGGTGAAATGGGTGATAACCATGTAGGTTTACATGCTAGATTAATGAGTCAAGCAATGAGAAAGATGTCTGGTTTAATTTCTAAGACAAATTGTGTTGCGATTTTTATTAACCAAATTAGAGAAAAGGTTGGAGTTATGTTTGGTAACCCAGAAACTACAACTGGTGGTAGAGCATTAAAATTCTTTGCTTCTGTTAGAATGGAAATCAGAAAAGGGGAAGCAATTAAGGATGGCTCAAGTGTTTTAGGTAATATTACTAACATAAAGGTTGTTAAAAATAAGGTTGCTCCACCATTTAAATCTTGCCAGGTAGAAATTATCTATGGTAAGGGTATTTCTAAGGAAGGTGAAATCGTTGATTTAGCTTCTGAATATGATATTATTCATAAGAGTGGTGCTTGGTTTAGCTACAATGGAGTTAAAATTGGTCAAGGTAGAGAAAATACTAAGCAATACTTATTAGATCATCCTGAAATTGAAAAGGAAATAGAAGAAAAATTAATGGCAATTTAATTAAAATAAGCACGGTTAGAAACCGTGCTTTTTATTATCAAAAAGGCTAGTTTTTAATTGACATGAAAGTCTAATTAATATATAATGAAATAGCGTACTTGGTATGGAGTAATACTCAAGAGGCTCAAGAGGCTTCCCTGCTAAGGAAGTAGACCGGGTAACTGGTGCGAGGGTTCGAATCCCTCTTGCTCCGCCATTAGTAAATGATGTCGAACACACTAAGCTATATGCTGGTTATGGATGTTTGATTTTAGAAATACTATTAGAAAGATAGACTAGATTACAAAAATCTAGTCTTTTTTCTTTATTTTTGCCGACATTCATTTACTTTTTTGATTTTAAACTATTTTGTAATATTGTTGACAAAATGAGGTAAGTAAGTTATTATTTAGGTGCACAATGTAAAAACCATTGGGTGTATAACCTTCATTGTGCAAAAATATAGGAATACGCCCAGCTTGATATTATAGTCGCTTTAATTAGCGACTTTTATTTTTTATAAAATGCATTGACATTAAAAAAAATCAATGTTATTATTTAGATGCACAATGAAGGTAACCACATTATTGGTTCCACCCAAAAAGGTTTACTCCGGTAAATCTGAGTAGGATCGTATTCCTATAGTATACAACGAGTGTACTATAATTATTTTAGACGAAGAAGATGTAATTTAATATTTTTACGCGCGAAAATTATATTTTCAATTGTAGTACATTTGTTCCAAAAATATATTATCGGAGGATACAAATGAAAAAACTAAGTTTAGAAATGCCATTGGATGTTGCTTATTCAGTTATTAATCATACTACTATTGGAGTTAAATCAAGTGTTATTGCTCTATGCTCTGACATAGATAGATATTTTAGATTGAAACTTGATTTAAATGTTTCAAATCATATTAATGAATTTGAGTACAATAGGGTGAAAAGAGAATATCCATATTTAGCTAATATGTCTTTAGAACAATTTAATAGACTATTAATAGTATTTAAAAGCATTAGAGATATAAATGCTCATCTTCATCTTAGAAAACCAGTATTCATAGATGATGACATTATTGAATATTTAACTTATATATTACAACCTGATTATGCATTAGAAGTAAATAATAAACTTACAGTATATGGTGAGGCTTATATACTATATTTCTTATCAAGAAAATATAATATCTTCCCATTTGTGACAGCATTTTACAAATTCGAATATTTTAAAGAAATTTCTAAGATGACTGGAAAAGAAAAAAGTGATTATCAAGTTAACACTCAACATGTTGTCCAGGAATTATGTGGTATTGGTAAGCCTATCTATCCTAATAATGTTGATAAATTCAATTATCAATTTATGAATGATTTATTTAAAAAGTATATGACAAGAATCATTTATAGCATTGAAAAATGCTGTTCTAAAACAAATAAATCATTTGATAATACTTGGTCAATGTCAAAAATATTAAATAATTCATCAGCATTTGATTTTGATGAAGAAGTTTATAATCTTATTATTACATTAAGAAATTGTTGGCTTCATGGATTTTGCTTAGATGAACAAATAGATTTTGATGGTAAATCAATTAAACTTGATTATCAATTCATATTTACTTCATTTACAAAGATTAAGAGATGTTTAATGAATCATGAAGAAGAATTTAAACTTGTAATTGATGAATTGAATGATTTTGCAATATCATGCTTCAATTTCTATGTATTAAGATTAATTGAAGTTTCTTACAAAGTTTTAGATAGTAGACTATTATCGGAGGATAAAATTGATTCAAGAGTTAGAAATTTAAATCTAGCCTTTGAAAGATTTAATAAAGCTAAATTAGATTATTATGAGCTTGCTGGAGAATTAATTGAACCTGATGATATAGTATTCAAAGTTGGTGGAAGCAAGTTTGCTGATGAAACAACTAGAATGACTAAATGTTATAAACTTAATATCATAAAATTCCAATCTGAGGATGGATTTGATATTGGAGATTATCATACTGATAATAAGAATTTAGTATTAGCATCTATAGATATCGATGGTGATTTTTCGAATGAAATAAATGGTAGATATTTATCAGAGTATTCATTAGAAAATGAAAAGAAATTTGGCAATAGAATATCTGTATATGATGCAGTTTTATAGGAGGTAGGACATGTATTTAGCACTTAATATTAATTATTTCAATGATATGCCTGAAGAACAAAAGGAATATATCAATGCACTTAAATCAAAAGGCACATTAAACACCAAAATTACAACTAACGCTTTAAAGATTATCTATGATAAGAAAGATGCAAGATACATTAAATCATTAGAAAATGTAAAACTTGTATTTGCATTAAAAAATGGTGGTTGCATGTTATTACTAGGTAATATTGGATGTGTTTATACTGGTAATTTCTGTGGCGAATTCTTTTGTAAAAAAGTAGTCATCGAAGAAGGTAGTCAGTTTGACAATATAAAGGGTGTTGAATTTGAAATAGATTTCTCAAATCCTTTAGGATGTACACCTAATGATGTTATGAAAGAGCGTCTACAAGAGATTGCTAATAATAAAAACTTTGTATTTAATCTATCTCAATTTGATGAATTCATGGATATATTTGAATACTATAAAAAGCTTTCAGCAGAACTTAATAATAATGTTTCTTATGAAATATTAAATATTTCAAAAGAATATTGTTTCATAAGTACAGATGTCAAGGAATTTGAAAGTGATTATAAAGAAGAAGTATATGATTTAAATGGTATTCTAATCGGATACAGTTTTGATGAGTATATCTATGAGCAACTTCCAAATGAAATCAAAGATAAAGTTCAATTTTTATGTGACATTGAAATTGATGCTGAAAAGTCTGATATCAAGAGAATTAAAACTATAGGTGCTGATAATATTTACGTTAGTAACATAAGAAATGTTGGCGACAAAGATGTTAAGCAGTTAAATCAATTTATAGTTATTAATTCATATAATAACAAGGATCATATTATATTATCAGGTGAATTAAAGAATTATGATGATAATTATCAATATTTAAATCTTTATGATATGGGTCAAAAGATTAAAGTTGAGTCCATTGATAATTCTCTAAGATTAATCAATCAAGGAGCATCAGGTGCGGCAAGTCAATTGTTAACTTATTTAATTGGTGATGAACCAATGCCTGACTTTGGTACTGGTAGATTAACTAAGGATATTAAGCCTTATTTAGAAGGGTTAAATGAAAGCCAAAAATTAGCATTTATGAAATGTATTGATGGTTCTCCAGTTAGTTTAATAAAGGGACCTCCAGGAACAGGAAAAACGCATGTTATTAATGCAATAGTTCAATATATAACTAAAGAATTAAATCAAAAAGTAATTATTTCATCTCAAACTCATATTGCTATTGATAATGTATTAGATAAATTAATGACAAATTATGATGCCATTATTCCTAATAGAATTACAAACAGAAAGAATAAATATAGTGGTGATGAAATAGATAAGACTTTATATAAGACATGGGGCTTAAAATTTGAAAAGCATAATGCTAGAGTATCAAATGAAAAACTAGCTCAAAAAATATTAGAAGATATGTCTCACTTTAATGGTCAAAAACAATTTGTGTATTCTGAAGAAACTGATACATCTGATTATGCAGTTATTGGTGCTACAACAACAACTAGTGCTATAGCTGGTAAAAAAGGATTAGAAGTTTTAGAAGGATATGATTGGTTAATTATTGACGAGGTATCTAAATGTCCTATAACAGAAGTTTTAAGATATTTGCCATATGTTAGCAGAATAATAATGGTTGGTGATGATTATCAGCTTGCACCATTATTAGAATTCAATAAAGAAGATGTAGAGCATTTACCATCTTATAATGAAGATAAATTTGAAAAGCTTCAACAAATTTACGAACAATCTGTATTTGCAGATACATTAAATAAGGCAATTAGATGTAATAGACTTGCTATATTAAATGAGAACTATAGATCAGTTAAAGATGTATTAGCTTGTTACAATGTTTTCTATGATAATACATTGATTGGAAAACGTGAGGAAGTTAATCCTAATGTTACTCAAATTGAATCTAAGACAATTAACAATAATAAAAACGTTTATTTCATTGAAGTATTTAATGGGAAAGAAGCAATGGATGGAACTTCAAGATTTAATCTAGAAGAACTTGAGGCAACGAAAGAAATCTTAAAGAGATTGATGAAAGAAGTTGTTAATCCAGAACATGTTAGTGTAGCTGCGATTTTCCCGTATGGAGCTCAGATATCAAAGTTTCATAAAAATAATATTACATTAATCAATGAAGCAAAGAAAATCTTTAAATCATTTGATATAGATACAGTTGATGCATTCCAAGGAAAAGAAGCAGATATAGTATTATTAAATACAGTAGTTGCAGATTCATCTAAGAGAAATTTCTTAAATGATTTTAGAAGAATCAATGTATCAATGTCTAGAGCAAAAGATAAATTATTTATCTTTGGTAATAGTCATGTATTATCAAGAATTGAAATGAAAAAAACAGGCACAAGCGAAAGGAAGTATTTCAAAGATATAATTGAATACATTCGCATTAATGGCCAATATATTAAATATGATGGAGGTATTATCGATGAGCCAATTACAAGTAAACGTGCAATTGAATTTGCCTAAATTTTTCAACACATTAGTGTTAGAATACAACACTTACGAAAAAGCAACATTTGACCAATACCTTGCAACAAGTATTGCTTTAAGAAGTAAGAATCCAAAAGAAGCATATAAATATATTGATGAACTAACTGGTAAAGGAAGCTTAAATGAACATTTTAAGAAACTTTATGATAAAGTATCTGAATTAGAACTTTATGCACAAGAAAAAATCTTAAATGATTCAATGTTTCCAATCACAAAAATAGATAAATCAAATAGATATACTTACTATCCTGATTTTGATATTTCGATTTTAAATAACAAAGTGTATAAAAACTTTGATGGTTTAAGCTTTGATGAAATTAAAACAATGTTAATGATATCATATGACATTATTAATATCTCTATTGAAGAGCGTGGTAGTAACGATAAATATGATAATTACAAAGTAAGAATTTCAAATAATAGTCTTGAAATAAATATAGGAAATGAATGGAAACCTATGTCTCAGGATACTTTTGAAAAATATTGTAAACATAGTGATATTGAAATTGAAAGATACCCTGGCAGAATTAAAACAAAAGCTGATGGAGAAGGTTGGGTGTTATTAACAGATAATAGTTTTAATGCATTATTTAGTAGTAATAAGACATTTACTGATAATGATGGTAATTACTATATCATTACTAATGATTATATAAAGAAGACAGAGATTGCTGAAATCGTAGGCCTATATTTTTATAGAGAACAAAGATTAGATTTTGTTAAAGCAAATAAGGCTTATTGCGAAATGGCAATTAAATCTATGCAAGATAATTCACAAATTAATGAAGTTAAAACTAAGACTTTAGTATCAATGCTTAAAGTTGTAGATGATATGCTAGCTCAAAATGTAATCAATTATATTTTAAATAGAAAAGAATCCAAAGAGATTGCTTTAGTAGGCTTAGGTTTAATTAGATCAGGTGTTGAAAAAAACTGGGAAATAGATGCTTTAAGAAGCATGAAAACATATGCTCTAGCAAACGATTTGAATACGATATATAGAATAAACAATGAATTATTTTTCCCAGTAGAAGAATTAGCTCTAATAGATAATGATTTGTTGAGTGAAAGTGATCTAGCAACAAAAAAAGCATATTTAGAGGATAGAGCCAATAAGAAATCATTTATTGAAAGTAAGCTTGGTGAAATATCTGGTTCCGCATTGAGACAAAATGGTAAGAAAGTATTACCACAAAGTAATCAAGATGTTAAGATGTTTAACAAATTATGTAATGAGATGTTCGCACATAACGATATTGCACTTGAGGATATGACAGATATTCAATTAAATAACAAGTATGAAAAAGTTAAATATTTTTATGACATATATTTAACAGTTAAAAATATGTACGACACATTAAAAAAATAGAGAGGACATAATAATGAAATATTTTAGATTTACACAGATATTAAAAGCTAAAGGAACTGATCAAATAGTTGATGAAGTAAAAGGTTATGCAAAGGGTGAGTCAGTAGAATCATTACAAGAAGATAAAATATTGAGAGAAGTAGATCCTATATACCAAATTTTCGATGTTCAGGATTTTTATGAAGAATGTACTAAAGAAGAATACGACGATTATCATGATAGGCGTATATCTTTTGAAGATTTAAATAATAAGATTGTTCAATAAAGAAGGTGATAATTTTATGTTCACTAAACTTAAAACATCATTTTTAAATATTAATCATAAATTATTTATCTCATTACTCGTAATGGGATTAGTACCTACTATATATACTACATTAAGAGTATTTTGGTTAGGTAATCTACCTGGCGATTGGTCTTATTCAATCGCAGGTCAATTATCCTGGATTAATCTAATATATGAAGTAATTAATGAAGCGATTATATTACCTTTATTCTATTTCATTGGTAAAGTCATTTCTGACAAGAAAGACTTAACCAATAGAATGAAGACAGGCTTATTAATTACTTTAGGTATTTATATATTATTATCAATATTTATAATGACTTGTACTAACCCATTGTTAAAAGCAATGGCTACTGATCCATCTATTATAGATGCTTCAGCAACATATATTAGAATAGAAGCTATTGCGAATGTATTTGGAATATTATCGCAATTTGCTTTGGTTGGATTAGTTACATTAGGTAAAGATAAATTAGTATATATCTTAACTGGTGTTAAGTTATTATTATGTGTAGTACTAGATTTATTTTTAGTATCTAATTTTGCTTGTTCAGCTAATCTAGGTGTAAATGGTATTGGTATAACCAATATAATTGTTAATTTCATTATATTTGCTACTACATTACTATTATTAGCCAAGAATGGAGTAAATGTGTTTAACAAAGAGAAGATGTCATTTACTTGGGCAAAGGAATTTGCTAGAGTAGGTGGTATATCTGGTTTAGAATCATTTGTTAGAAATCTAGCTTATATGGTAATGATAGCTAGAATGGTAAATGTAGTAAATGAACAAGGTACATATTGGGTTGCTAATAATTTCATTTGGGGATGGATGTTACTTCCTATAATTCAACTTGGTGAATTAATTAAACAAGAAATATCTACAAATAAAAATGCAGTTAAGAATAATACATTAGGATATTTTACAATAACAACAATAACAATATTAGCTTGGTGCATATTAATTCCTTTATATAAACCATTTATGGCTCATGTATTAAACTATAGTGATGTAAATAAGCTATTTGAGCTTGTAATGGTATTATTTGGATTCTATGTATTATATGCTCTCCAAAATGTGTTTGATGCTACATTCTATGGTTTAGGTAAAACACATTATATGCTATTTGAATCAATAGTAACTAATTCAATATATTATGGAATTGCATTCATATTATATATAACTGGTGTATGGCATCCTACATTAATAGGTATTGCATTATTATTTGGTATTGGTAATGCATTTGACACAATAGTATCTTTAGGTGCATATTGGTTCTTGTTAAGAAGAAATCATATAAATATATTAAACGTAGAAAAGAATGAAGTAATAATAGAAGAGTCAGTTTAGGCTGGCTCTTTTTGTTTTGATAATGAGTAAAAACATGCTACAATAAAGGTAGTATACGACGGTTTTAAATATTATTTGGTGGTGAGTATTATGGCAAATTGGATTATTCCATGTAGCATTAAAGATTATAATATCATAGATGCATTTAATGCACTAGAAAGAATTGATTGGAAGCAATCAATTAATGCAAGTGTTGGAGATACTATTTATATTTATGTTAGTAATCCCATAAAATGTATAAAATATAAGTGCTCTGTTGAGGTAGTAGACAAGGATTGTATTACAATAGATGACAGTAAATTTTATATTAACCCTGATAATTATGTTAACTATAAGAAACATATGCAAATTAAATTGATAAAAAAATATAACAATAATTATCTATCATATGATAATCTCAAAAGAAATGGTTTGATTGGTAATATACAAGGACCATTAAAAGTCAATTCTCAAGTCGAAGAATACATATTATCCATTGAAAATAAGAATGATTTATTTCCTAGAATATTATGCTGTGAAATTGCATGGATGGAAAAATATGCCGGTCCAGAAGAAAATGTTTCGAGCGGTGGAGAATATGTTAAGACTAATAAGTTTGGTCATGAGGAAATAAACTTTTTAGAAGATGATGGATATTATCATGGCTTTGTGCAAAGTTCCAATGGTCTAATTAATTTAAATAGAATTGATAGTGAATGTTTTGATGATACTCTTGACGATGTTCTTATTGTGTGGTGTGCAACAAGACCGCATTCTAAAAGAACAATTGTTGGATACTATAATCATGCTAAAGTATACAAAAATATGCAAAAACGTGTTAATTCTAAATATGATGGGTATTATTTTGAGGCAAAAGTTGAGGATTCGAAGTTATTAGATGTTTCAGAAAGAAATTTTGATTTCGATGAAGAAAAAAAAGGCAACATAGGAAGAGCAAATATTTGGTATGCTGATTCAAATGAATCTATTAATCAAATTGAGCGAATTAAATTGTACATTAAAGAATTAATTGATGGAGAATCTTTAAATCGATTAGATTCACCAAATAGCGATGACAAATATGTAGAAGGGCAACTAAAAGAGCATTTAGTGACTTCAAGAGAAAGAGACCCGAAGGCAAGAAGAAAATGTATAGAAAAATATGGGTATGTATGTCAAGTTTGTGGCATTAACTTAGAGAGGGTTTATGGCCCAGTAGCGAAAGACTACATCCATGTTCATCATATTCATTTTATTTCAGATATTGATGGTGAACATACTGTTAATCCTGAAGAAGATTTAATTACTGTTTGCCCAAATTGTCATGCAATGCTTCATTTGAAATTAAATAATTCATATTTGAGTATTGGTGAATTAAAACAAGAAATGATAAAAGCTAAAGAAAAATTAGTTGTTGGCTACAAAATTAAACATCCATCATTTGGTGTTGGAACTATTAAAGCAATAACTAATAAAGATGTAACTATTTATTTTACTTCAAAAGGATCAATGACAATTAATAAGAGCTATGTTTTAGAAAAATGTGAAATGCTATATTAGGTGAGTATATATGGATATTAAATTTGAAAAGATATTTGAAAGAGATATAGATTTATTAATAATCAATAATTTTAGTAAAGGACTATTAATAGATTTATTCTTAGCAAAGATTAATAGAATAGACTATAAAATTGAATTATTGGAGCATTCATTCCAAAATCAATATGGTGAAAATGATATCACTGTAATTTTGAATAACGGAAAGAATAGAATTGCATTATTGATTGAAGATAAGATTGATGCTCCAGCAATGATCGAACAAGCTACTAGGTATTCTATTAGAGGCGAAAAACTAGTTGATGATAAAATAGTGAACGAATACTTTGTCTTTATTATTGCACCTAAAAAGTATTTAGAAGGAAATCAAGAAGCAAAGAAATATCCAAATAGTATTTCTTATGAAGAATTAATGAATAATATTAAAGATGATTATTCTAAATCTGTTTTTACGAAAGCCCTTGATGAATCTAAACATGGATATAATGTTATAGAAGATACAGCTGTAACTAAGTTTTGGAATGACTTGTATGATTATATTGAAGATGTTTATGATGATGGAGTATTTAAGATTAACATAGATAGAGGACCAAAAGGCTCAAAAGCATGTTGGCCAACTTTCCATACAAATCATAAATCAATTAATATAATCTATAAATCTAATCAGGGAAATGTTGACCTAGAGTTTCCTAGAGTTGCTAAAAAATATAATGATATAAAAAATGCATTTATTTCTAAAGGCATTTCAATTAATGAAATAGAAACTGCAGGTGATTCAATAGTTATTAGAAAACATGTGGATGTAGTTAAATTTAGTGATGATTTTAAATCAAATGAAGAAAAAGTAGATAAAGCACTACAAACAGTTTTACAATTAGAAAGATTATTATATTCAAAAGATTTAGCTATTGATTATGAAAATGTATTAAATGGATATGAATTAATTAATCCAGCTGATTATGATATTGGAATAATAAGTGACGGATTAAAGAAATATTCTGAAATATTAGATGTATATAATAAGACAAGTGATATTACAAAGAGTGCTGATTTTCAAAGAATTTATGATGCATTTTATAGAGTAAGAAGAAATGCAGAGTGGAGATTATATTATTTCAAATTAATGCAAGAATCAAGAACAAAAGAAATTAATTTTGAATTTATTCTAACCTCTATTTATAAAAATACAGGAAGAGTTGAAGCATCATTCTCATCAAAATTGTTATCAACAATAGATCCTAATATGCCAATTTGGGACCAGTATGTGCTAGCTAATTTAGGATTAAAAGCAACTCCACAATATATGAATAATAAATTAAGATTAAAGAAATCTATAGAATTATATAATTCTATTTGTAAATGGTATACAGATAGAATTAATTCTAATATTGGAAAAGCAGAGATTGCATTCTTTGATAAAACATTCACTAAATATACTTGGATTAGTAATGTAAAGAAAATTGATTTCTTATTATGGAGTAAGAGATAATAATATAAAAAAGATGATTTTATAATTGTTAGAATCATCTTTTTTATTGGTTGACTATTTATTTGAAAAAGGAAGTATTTTAATAAATTGATAAAAAAACTGTAATTAAGATATTTATTAATACTTATATTTCATAATTTTATAAAATTATGGTAAAATAAATTATACTGAGACCTATTGATTTAGGAGGCGATTCTTATTAAAAGCATTGTTTTTATAGATACAGAAGTATCTGAATCTGGAAAAATTAAAGATATTGGTGCCTTAAAGGAAAAAGGAGATGCATTTCATAGTAATAATTTTTCCGATTTTTCTGCTTTCATTAAGAAAAGTTACTATATTGTGGGTCATAATATTATTAATCATGATTCTAAATATATTAAAAAGGCATTACCTTGGAGATATATATTCATAGATACATTATTTTTATCGCCATTGGTGTTTCCTCAAAAACCATACCATAAATTGCTTAAAGATGACAAAATTATTGTTGATCAATTAAATAATCCACTAAATGATTCAAGAAAGTGCAAAATATTGTTTGATGAAGAAGTCGCAGCATATAATAGACTTCCAATTGCATTAAAGAAAATATATTCTACTTTATTAGTGGATACAACTGAATTTAGAGGTTTTTTTGAATATGTATCAATTAATAAGACTAAGTTTTTAGCTAGCGATATCAGAGATTATTTTGGTAATATGATATGTACAAATTCTAGAATAGAAATGTTTATTGCAAACTTTCCTGTTGAATTAGCATATGCATTAGCTATTATTTCGGTTAATGATAAAGAATCATTAACACCTGCATGGGTGCAAGCAAATTATCCAAAAGTACAAGAAATAATACATCATTTACGAGGTGCTTCGTGCGGTAGGTGTGCCTATTGCACAAGTAAGTTTGATGCTAGAAAAAGGTTGAACGATATTTTTAATTACCCTGATTTTAGAAAATATGGTAATGAACCATTACAAGAAAATGCAGTTAAAGCTGCTATTGCAGGAAAGTCATTATTAGCAGTATTTCCTACTGGTGGCGGAAAATCATTAACATTTCAACTACCAGCTTTAATTGCAGGAGAAACAGAAAAAGCATTAACTGTTGTCATTTCACCGCTGCAATCTTTAATGAAAGACCAAGTGGATAATCTTGAAGAACGTGGAATTGTTGATGCAGTTACTATTAATGGTTTATTGAATCCTATTGAAAGAAAGGCTGCTATTGATAAACTTTATGATGGGAAGGCAAGCATTTTATATATTGCTCCTGAATCATTAAGATCTAAAACAATTGAAAAGATATTAGTATCTAGATCGGTGGCTAGATTTGTAATTGATGAAGCTCACTGTTTTTCATCTTGGGGCCAAGATTTTAGAGTTGATTATCTTTATATTGCAGACTTTATAAAAAGTATTTGCAACAAAAAAGAACTAGATAGAATACCTGTGTCATGTTTTACAGCAACTGCAAAGCCAAAAGTAATATCTGATATTTGTGATTATTTTAAAGAAAAGCTTGATATTACACTTGAATTATTTACAACAAAAGCATCAAGAAAGAATTTACATTATAAAGTTATTCCTAAGAATAGTAAGGATGAAAAATATCAAACATTGCGAGAAATAATAAAGGATAAGAATTGCCCAACGATAGTTTATGTTTCATCAACTAGGGCAACTGAACAAATTGCGGAACGTTTAAATGCTGATGGTATTACTGCACTTGCATATCACGGCAAGATGGATAAAAATATAAAAACTGAAAATCAAAATAAATTCAAATATGATAAAGTTCAAGTAATGGTTGCAACCTCAGCATTTGGAATGGGAGTAGATAAATCTAATGTTGGTTTAGTAGTACATTATGAAATTTCCAATTCACTAGAAAATTATGTTCAAGAAGCAGGTAGAGCCGGTCGTGATGAAAAAATTGAAGCCGATTGTTATGTATTGTTCTGCGAAGAAGATTTGGATGCTCACTTCATGATGTTAAATCAGACAAAATTAAATATGAATGAAATTCAGCAGGTATGGCAAGCTATAAAAAATATAACAAAAAACAGAAGCGTTGTTTCTCTTTCTGCATTGGAACTTGCTAGAGAAGCTGGATGGGATGATCAAATAGTAGACATAGAGACTAGAGTTAGAACAGCAGTTTCGGCTCTTGAGAGCGTAGGTTATATTGAACGTGGAATGAATTCACCACGTGTGTTTGCCACTGGAATACTAGTAAATAGTACCATGGAAGCAAGAAATATAATTGAAAAGTCTCCTTTGTTTGAAAAAGACGAAATAGAAGATGCCGTTAGAATTTTTTCATCAATTATATCTTCAAAGAAGACAAGTGCACCATCAGATGATGCAGAATCTAGAGTAGATTATATATCTGATAGATTAGGAATCGAAAAGAAAATAGTTATTGATATAATAAATAAGTTTAGAGAAGCTAATATTTTAGCTGATTCAAATGATATGATAGCAACATTTTCTAAAAATGATTCTCATAATAAATCTTCAAGTATCCTTGATAAATTTATTAGACTTGAAAAATTTATATTAGAAAAAATAGAACCAGGTGTTAATCTTTTAAATATTAAGCAAATTAATAATGATGCAATAAAAGAAGGAATAAAAAATTCTACTACTAAAAATATTAAAATTATTTTCTCATATTGGACTACTTTAGGCTACATCAATAAAAATATTGATAATAATGATAATGCCTTCAAGGTTGAGTTATTATTTACTAAAGAAGAAATAGAGAAAAAAATTGAGAAAAGAAGTAATGTAACAGATTATATTCTTAATTATCTATATTCAAGTTCATTATCTTCAAGGGATAAAGAAGTTGTAGAATTTTCACTATTAAAATTAAAGAAGGGATATAGTGACAATAATCTGTTCGCGCAAGATGATAGGGCAACATCTAAAGAAATAGAAGATGCATTATTATATTTATGTAAGATTCATTCGATTGCTTTGGAAGGTGGTATTTTAGTTATTTATAATGCCCTTCAAATTAAGAGATTGGAATCAAATAATGCTATTAAATACAAAAAGGAAGATTATAAGAGATTCGAAGAGTTTTATAATTTAAAAATACAGCAAATTCATATAGTTGGTGAATATGCAAACATGATGGTTAAAGATTATAATGAAGCGTTAGAGTTTGTTAATGATTATTTTAATTTGGAATATGATGGATTTATTAAAAAATATTTTAAAGGAAATAGAAGAGGTGAAATTCAGAAGAATATAACACCTTCTAAATACAATAAATTATTTGCATCACTATCAGAAAAACAAAAGCAAATAATAGATTCACCTATGCAATATATAGCAGTCCTTGCAGGTCCTGGTAGTGGTAAAACTAAAGTATTGGTTCATAAATTAGCCTCTTTGCTATTGCTTGAAGATATAAAATCAGAACAATTATTAATGTTAACATTCTCTAGAGCTGCAGCAACTGAATTTAAGAGTAGATTAATTAAATTAATTGGTTCAGCTGCAAATTATGTTGACATAAAGACATTCCATTCATATTGTTTTGATTTGCTAGGAACATTAGGTGAAGAGAGCGAATTTGATAATGTTATTCCTCAAGCAATTGATATGATTGAAGATGATGAGGTTGAAATTAATAAAATCACTAAATCTGTAATTGTTATTGATGAAGCACAAGACATGTCTGAAAAAGAATATAAACTCATAAAATTATTGATTGAAAAAAATGATGATATGAGAGTAATAGCTGTTGGAGATGATGATCAAAACATTTATGAATTTAGAGATTCATCATCAAAACATCTAGCTAATTTTATTACAGAATATAATGCTAAAGATTTTGAAATGCTTGAAAATTATCGTAGTACAAAGCGTGTCATTGATTTTACAAATTCCTTTGTTAAGAGTATCCCAGATAGATTGAAGTCTAATCCAATTAATTTCGTTAGAAAAGATTTAGGAAGCGTTGAAATTGTAGAACATAATTCTAACAATTTAGAGTATGCACTTGTTAGTCAATATCTTAATAATAAAACAGATGGTACAGTTGCATTTCTAACAGAAACAAATGAGGATGCTTTAAAAGTACTTGGTATATTATTAGAAAATAAGATTCAAGCGAAATTGATACAAGCGGATGATAAGATTAATATATTAAATTTGATTGAATTTAGTTGGTTTTTTAAAGATTTAGGCGAATGTAACATTATTTTAAAAGATTCATGGAATAATGCAAAAATAAAACTTTTTGAAAGATACAACGGAAGTAGTAATCTAGATTTAATTAAAGCAATCTTTAAAACTTACGAAAGTATTAACAATGAATATTATTTATCAGACTTTAAGGAATTCTTAAGAGAATCTAATTTGGAAGATTTTGTTGATTACAATAAAAATAAAATTGTTGTATCAACAATTCATAAAGCAAAGGGGAAGGAATTCGATTCCGTATTTGTTATGATTAAGAATGGTGAAAGATTCTCTATTGAAGATAAGAGAAAACTATATGTTGCATTTACAAGGGCTAAAAATAATCTTTATATTCAAATAAATGGAAAAGGATTATCTAAGTATTCTAAGTTGCAAAATATTGATTATAGATACGATAATAGGGACTATTCAGAACCATCGAATTTATGTATTCAACTAACTCATAGAGATGTAGTATTAAGTTTTTATAAATCTAGGACAAAAGAGGCATCGAAATTATTGCCCGGCACAGAATTGTATTATAAAGACGGTTATTTAGTTGATTCTAGAAATATTAAATTAGTTAAGTTTTCACAGGCATTTGATAGGAAATATAATGATATTCTTAATATGAGATATGAATTTTATAAATCAAATGTTAGGTTTGTTGTTGTTTGGTTAGATAAAGAAGACGAAACAAAGTGTGCAGTAGTATTGCCAGACATTTATTTTGTGAAAAAGAATTAGTAGTAAATAAAATAATGAAGCATGGAGGATAACAATTATGTGGTATATTTATATTCCTATAATAGTAGTAGTCTCAATATTGTTGATTGCTCTTGTATCATATGTTGTTTATAAATATATGGAACAAAAGAAACACGAGGCAGAATTAGCCCTACTAAATAATGCTTTTGAATATATGAAGATTTCTAAATCCAATTTTGAAAAGCTATTCGCAAAGTATGATAAAGGTGTTGTTGTTAAAAGCCGACAAACACTTGATAAATATGATTATTCTTCGTTTTTTAAAGATAATAGAAATTATTTTCAAATAATAAGAGAGTTATTGGCGGATAAGGATAAGTATATTGTTATGGTAAAGGATTTTTTAAAAACAAATCCTTTTATGGAAGAAAAAGAGTATCCTTTTGTATATAACTGCTTAACAAATGCAATTAGGTTTGGATCAGTATTTGTTATAAAAGTCATGTATATAACAAAAGCTGGTAATTGTTTGGCAAATAAATTATTATCTTTAGATATAAATACATTAAATCAAATTGAATCATCACCAGAACTTTATATGACTAAAGCTGAAATAAAAGAAATAGAGAAGGAAAAGCTTGATGTCACAAAAAAAGAAAAATACTCACGAGTAAATGGAATAATTGAAAAAGCCAATCTTTTAAAAAGAAACTTGATTACTAAACAGGAAAGTAAAACTTTAGATGATTTAATTGCAAAACTATTTGATAGAACAGTTAATAGTATTCAAAAGATAAAGCAACTTGATAGTGATGAGTGGGTTTTGATTGATATTGTAATAAATGATATAGAAAAAAATGTTACAGAGATAGAAGAAAAAAATCGTAGGTTACGTGATTACTATGGATCAAAGGATTTTTCAGATTTAAAGAAGACATGTGAATTACTTATAAATTCGCAGAAAGATTTTAATTCTTATATTGAGGAGAAGATAGAATCTATTTCAAAATCTTTTGGTACTAGAATTGTGAGAAATGAAACCGAACATGATGATGTATATAATTATGTAAGAACATATAACAAGACAGTATCACCTTTTACAGCAGAGTTGTCTTCAAATGTCTTTAGTAGTGCTGAGAATAATCCAATGCAATACTTAATTAAGTATTTTTATCCTGAAAAATCACTCTATAAGGAGCAAATTATAGGATTAAAAAACTTATTAAACGAACTAGAATCATTAAAAGATGCTAAATGTATTATTGATAACTACAAGAAAGATTATTTAAAATACATGCAAAATGTTCCTTCGTTTGTTTTAGATGATGATGAGGATGGATTCTATTCTCGACTTGGCTTTGCTGTTATCGATGAGAACGTATTAAATGTTGAATATAAATTTGTATATACAAGTGGTGGAGGAATGGCACAACGTTCGTTTACTATTTCGATGACAGAAGAGAATATTGGAGAATTGATTAATCAACTTCAAAATAAATTATCTTCAGCATCACTAGCCAAGGAGCAACGTGCTCTTATGACACCAAAACTGAGATTACATATAAAAGAAAGAGACAATTATACATGTTGTATTTGCGGTAATTCATCACATGTCGAGCCAAATCTTTTGTTAGAAATTGATCATATAATTCCAATTGCCAAAGGTGGTTTAACAGTTGAAGATAATCTTCAAACATTATGTTGGAAGTGCAATAGAATTAAAGGAGCTAAAATCTAATTTATTGAAGGAGGACTATATAGATTATGATAGTTTATTCTGGAAACTTGAAACAATTTTCAAATGATGTCTTAATGGGCATCATTGCAGATAGAATTGAAGAAGAATTTGAAAAAAAAGGGTTTTCTCATCATAATGATGCGGAATATAGAGCCTTCAATAATTCTTTAATGGTAATGAATAATGTTTTATGTAATAATTCGGGAATTAATCAAGATATTAATATAGCAATTGAATATCAGATACCATTAACAAGTAAAAGAGTTGATTTTTTGATTACAGGGTATGATGAAAACAATAAAGAAAATGTTGTTATTGTTGAATTAAAACAGTGGGAATCGTGCAGTGCTACATCGAGGGATGATGTAGTAACTACATATGTCGGTGGTGCAGTTAGAGCTGTTTCGCATCCTTCATACCAAGCTTACAGCTATGCGAAAGCCATTGAATCTTTTAACGAAACTGTTAGAGAAAAATATATTAATTTACATCCATGTGCTTTTTGTCATAATTATAAGGATGAATATGAGGATCAAATTAGACATCCTAAATACAATGAGGCAATTGAATTAGCTCCATTATTTTTAAAAAAAGATCAAATAGAATTGAGAGATTTTGTAAAAAAATATATTACAAAACCTGATAAAGGAGAAATACTTTATACAATTGAGAATGGTAAAATTAGACCTTCAATAGCTTTGCAGGATGCAATTTCAAGTCTATTAAAAGGTAATGAAGTTTTTACTATGATTGATGAGCAACAAGTAGCTTATGCTACTATAAAAAAACTTGTGGAATCAACAATTGATAGTGATAAGAAGCATACTGTTATTGTTCAAGGAGGACCTGGTACTGGTAAATCAGTTATTGCTGTTAATTTACTGTCTCAACTGATAAATCAGGGATATAACGTTGAGTATGTTACAAAAAATGCAGCTCCTAGAAATGTTTTCACTACATTATTAGTAAGAAATGATTTTAAGAAAAGATATGTAGAAAATTTATTTAAAGGTTCTGGATCATTTTGTGATACGAAAACTAATTTGTTTGATTGCCTATTAGTTGATGAGGCACATAGATTAAATGAGAAATCTGGATTATTTCAAAATAAAGGTGAAAATCAAATCAAAGAAATTATTAATGCCTCAAAAATAAGTGTTTTCTTCATTGATGAAGATCAAGTTGTAACAACTAAGGATATAGGATCAGTTAACGAAATTAAAAAGTGGGCAAATGAACTAGGTTCAACTGTTCATTTTGGTGAGGATTTAAAATTAGTATCACAATTTAGATGTGGTGGTAGTGATGGCTACCTTGCATTTTTAGATAACTTATTAGGAATAAGAGAGACTGCTAATATTAATATGATTGATATTGACTATGACATAAGAGTTTTTGATGATCCTAATCAAATGAGAGATGAGTTGAGAAAAATCAATCAAATTAACAATAAGGCAAGAATGCTAGCTGGTTATTGTTATAATTGGGTTAGCAATAAAGATATTAATTTGTATGATATTAAATTAGAAAATGGATTTGAAGCACAATGGAATTTTGCAAACACTAATACATTTGCAATTGATGAAGATTCATTTGAACAAGTTGGTTGTATTCATACCTCACAAGGTCTTGAATTTGATTATTGTGGTGTAATTATCGGAAAAGACTTAATTTATAAAGATAATCAAGTTATGACTGACTCGAAGGCGAGGGCTAAAACAGACCAGTCTTTAAAGGGATTATATAAATTCAAAAATCCAGAAGAAAAGGCATCTCAAATAATTAGAAATACATATAAGACATTATTGAGTAGGGGCCAAAAAGGGTGTTTTGTTTATTGCGAAGATAAAGCATTAAGTGAGTATATTAAGACTAAACTTAATATTTGCTAGAGGTTGTATATGGAAAAGTTAGAAGTATTAATGCAAAGAATAGATAAATTTAATAAAGATAGAGATTGGGATCAATTCCATTCTCCTGTTAATTTAGCTAAATCTATATCTATAGAAGCTAATGAATTATTAGAATGTTATCAATGGAATGATAATGCCAATATAGAAGATGTAAAAGAAGAATTAGCTGATGTAATGAATTATTGTTTACAAATGTCTATGGTTCTAGGATTAGATCCGATAGACATTATGAATAAGAAAATGGATAAGACTGAAAAGAAGTATCCAGTAGATAAAGCTAAAGGTGTATCTACTAAATATAATAAGTTGTAGAGGAGGATAATTGATATGGGATTCAATGACAAAAGTGGTGTAATTAAACAAGTACATAATGATGATAGTAAGTATATGTCTGATTGCATGCATTTTTTGAATTCTTTATCAAAAAAGACAGCAACTTACAAATATGCCTTCTTTAAATCTATTTTAGATAATTTATTTAATGTTGATGACAAATTAGAATTAGATTTTAATTATTTATCATATTCATTTTCCAAGATGTATTGGAATTTAATTGCTAAATTTAAATTACCACAATATCAAAATGGTGGTAGAGTAAGTTTAATTGAAAAAGCAATTTATGACATTATTAATAATAACCAATTATTAGATGAAATAGATTTTGATTCATTAAGTGATACTGAACAAAATGAATATTTATCTAGAACTAAAAATGTAATTGGTATTAATGTTGTTGGTGCTTTATATTCAGATTTGAATTATAACATTTATGGATTTGATAAATCAAAAAAGAAAATTTGGTTTAGTGAAGAATCATATAATTTCTTAACTAAATATAAATCTGCGTTGGAAAAGTTAAATTATTATGCATGGATATTGTGGATGGAAAATAATTTAAGTATTGCAAATAAAGAAGAAGGCAATCTTGCAATTAAACTTGATAATTCTACTAAGAGAGAATCTCTAGAATCATTTAAACAAAGTTTATTTGATAAAGGTGATACACTTGAATGTTTCTATTGCGGTAATCCAGTTTCATTAAGAGGATGCCATATGGATCATTTTATTCCGTGGAGTTTTGTTAAAGATGATCAAATATGGAATTTGGTTTTTAGTTGCTCACATTGTAATGAATCTAAAAACAATAAAATACCATCATATGTTTATTTAAACAAATTAATTGATAGAAATAAAAATATATCTTTAGAAGTTTATAATAATAAACTCATTAAACTATATGATAGTGCACTTTATAATGGTTTTGTAGAATGGGAAAGAGCTTAATAT
>CAMJFY010000012.1 GCA_946405105.1 uncultured Caryophanales bacterium | reverse complement strand
TTCTCACCTGCATAGCAGGCGGTTTTCATGTGGGTCATTCGACCAACATAATAAACAAAAGCGTGTTCAAAACGAACACGCTTTTTAATTTTCTTTATATTTATTTATAAATTCAAATATTTCATTACTAACAAGATCTAATTTATAATAAATGCTCATAGCATGTAATGCTTCTGTTTCTATCATCTTTTTAGGCTCGTTAGCATTATTGAATATATTTCTTCCATTTTTAATAGGAATTAAATCGTCATTTCTTCCATGTATAAATAATATTGGAACATTAATATTTTTTACTCTTTCGTAAACCATATCATCCTTGAAGCTTATTCCCTTCAATCTAGCGATTAATAATACTCCAAATACTGTTAAAAATGGAATAAATTTCATTTTTCTTTTTAAACCAAATGTTACTGCATGTTTAGATCTATCTAATGGACAATCAGCAATTATGCCTCTAACATTCTTTTCTTCATTTAATGATTTATTTAATAATATAACGGCACTTCCCATTGAAACGCCATATAAGAATATATTATTAGGATTATATTTATTATTAACAAATTCAATCCATGAATGTGAATCTTTACTTTCTTTTACACCAAAAGTAATATCTTTTCCTTCACTTATTCCATGAGATCTTTCTACTATCATTAATAAATTATATCCTTTTTCATATAAAAGCTTTCCCATTACAGCAAAATTATTTAATGGAGTTGCTCTATAGCCATGAAACATTATTACAAAATCATTAGATGTATTTTTATAATAATAACCCTTTAATATTAAATTATCATAAGATTTTATTTCTACTATCTCAGGTTCTATGTTATTAAAAAATGAAGTATATGTTCTTACTTCATTTTCAAAATCTTTGTATTGTGTTTTAGATAAATCTAAATCAACAAGTGGAATTTCTTTGTTTCTTCTAAATATTATTCTATAAACAATAATACAGTTAATAACATAAATCAATAATAGAAATAAGACAATACCAAGAATTATATAAACCATGGTAATTTCCTTTCAATTAATTATTGAATATCGTAACCTAAAACGTGCTTTAACATCTTTAGTGCAGCTTCATTAATGGCATCACTATCGTATTTACCATAACCACTAAATGACATATCACATTCATCTATTGAACAAATTGCAGTATATCCTTTGCCACTTGGATTTACCTCGAAGTTAGGTAATGAGAAATTACCATCCATTGCTAATTTCTCTAATTGCATCATTGCTGTTTCAAGCTTAACCTCAATATTAATGTTCTTTAATGTCTTAACATAATTGTTTTCAACTAAATATGTATAAGCCTTTTTTGCAGCCTTCATTCTCGCTACTGATTTATTTTCAGCCTCTTCTACAAATGTAAAATCAACATTATCTAAGAATAAATGAAGTGTACACTTAAATGATAATACAGTATCAGAATCGCCTTGGGCATAATCATATACAGGCTGTGGACTGTTCTTTTCAATAGTCCAGTTATGAACTAATACAACGAAATTACGATTTAAATCATCAAATCCATTATCTAGATAATAATCTATATCTAATATAAATGATAAAACATCATTTATTACAGTCATATTCCAATTAGAATCTAGAGCAACAGCACCTACTATTGCCTCAAATAGTTTTCTATCTGCATTAAAGAAATCATTATCTGAAGAATCTAAATATTTTCCTAAACCTAAAAGCTCTATATTTCTTGCAAAGATATCCTTTGAATATAAGTTATTTAATAAATCATTAAATACTTCATTAGAATTCTTTGTTCTAAACATACCTTTTTCACTATAATATCCATAAAAACCAGTTAAAATTTGTGTTAATGAATAATTAATAGTTCTTTTACCTATATTCCTTAAAGCCTCACTAGAAAAAGGAATATTGTCGTTTTCAGTAATCATAAATGCTTGTTGTAGTAGCATTTTGTTTTTAAATTCATATTGAATTGATGCTTCAACGTCATTAATATCAATCTTCATTATAACACCTCCTAAATTGGCAGAAATCTTTGTAATTATAACAAATATAGTATTTTATGTCAAATTTTTGAAAAAGCTTTACATAGTATTTTCATAAAAAAAGATGGCCCCTAAGCTTCTACTTTGAGGCCATCTTTTATGCTAAGTTATAAATGTTTTCCATTATCCTTTTACCAGTTTCTGTTTTAAACACCTGGTCATAAGAATATAAAATATTATCAAGTGGTAGATTATCCTCGTAATAATTAGCTATTAGATTAGCTTCTATTACTATTTGGAAATCAATATTATCAATTTTTGAATATGTATGATGATTTCCAACAATATAACATATTCTTTCTATTTGATCATCACTAAAGCCAAGCTCTATTAGCATCTTTCTAGCTTCATCTGGTCCTTCTTTTTCTTGTAGCATACCAATTGAGCTATTATATTTTGCTAGAGCATTTTTAATACCTATATCATGAATATATGCAGCAGCCTCAGTGATAAATAGCATATCCTTATCTAGATGCTCCTCCTCACCAATTAGCTTAGCATAGCTATGCACTTTCATAAAATGACTAATTCTTTTTGGGTCATTTTTATAATATTCCATCATTTTTAAAGCTAAATCATTTAACAAAGACATAAAATACCTCCGTTTTTAACTGAAATAATAAATTTTGAACTCGAATACCTATAATCATTATAACACAAATATAAAAAAAGAAAAAAGACTAATTTTTTAATTAGTCTTAATACTCTTTAAAATATAATAGCCTTTATCCTTGTTAATAACTTCACAATTTCCAAATAATGAAATTAATTTTTCTTTTGAAGATGGAGCTCCTTGCTTCTTTTGAATAACAACCCATAATTCTCCGCCTTCAGTCAATCTTTCATATGCACCCTCATAAATTTTAAATACAATATCCTTACCTGCTCTTATAGGTGGGTTTGTAATAACTGATGCAAATTTTTGATTTGCATCTAGTGCTTCAAATAGATTTGAATGATAAGCAATTGAATTAGCATTATTCTCTTCAATATTCTTTAAAATTAATTCATATGCACGTGAATTTATTTCACACATGATTGTTTTTTTATTGTATAGTCTAGATACTACTATGCCTATTGGCCCATAGCCAGCTCCCATATCAAGGATTGGAAGATCAATATCATTTGGAACAAATGATTTTAGCATAACAAATGTACCATAATCTATATAATTTTTAGAAAAAACACCATCATCAGAATGAAACTTGAATGTTTGATTCTTAAAATTGAAAATAAATTCAGTTGGATTAGATTGTAAACTATCTTGATTTTCTGAATAATAATGTAAATTGTCTTTCATAATGTTTAAAAAAGGACCTAAGATAAATCTTAAGTCCATTAAATTTAAGTCTTTTATTACTTAACTTCTACAGTTGCACCAGCAGCTTCTAACTTAGCCTTTAATTCATCAGCTTCAGCCTTAGAAACTTTCTCTTTTACTGGTTTTGGTGCGTTGTCAACAAGATCCTTAGCTTCCTTTAATCCTAAGCCTGTTACTTCCTTAACAACCTTGATAACACCTAACTTTGCAGCACCTGAATTTGTTAATACAACATCGAATTCAGTCTTTTCAGCAGCAGCTTCTGCAGCTCCACCAGCAGCTGGTGCAGCAGCAACAGCAGTTGGGTCGATACCGAATTCTTCCTTCATTGCATCTACTAATTCCTTAATTTCAAGGATAGTCATTTCTTTTAATGATTCAATAAATACTTCTTTAGTTAATTTAGCCATTTTAATTTTTCCTCCGTATATAATATTCTTCTAATTTTTATTAGGCTTCTTGTCCTTTTTCTACTAACATATTTAAACCAATTGCTAATTGAGATACTGTACCTAACATACCAGCAGCTAATTGAGTTAATAATGTCTCGTAAGATGGTAATGTTGATAGCTTCTTTAAATCATCAAATGAATAAATGTCGCCATCTACTACACCTTTAATAACTTCTACTTTTGCGTTTTCAGCCTTTGCAGCCTTGAATAATACCTTAGCTGGAGCAACTGCATCACTTGAGAATGCAACTGCAACTGGACCAACAAATGCATCAGAGAAATCATTGTATCCGCACTCGATTGCAGCACGTCTAGTAATATTGTTCTTAATTACTTTGATTTCGCCACCGTTAGCGCGCATGTCTCTACGTAAGTCTTGGAATTGTTCAACTGTAAGTCCTTGATACTTAAATACAACAACAGATGCTGAACTCTTAATTCTTTCAACTACTTCTGAAACTTCTTGTTGCTTTTGTGCAATACTTTCTTTCATTCTTACACCTCCGTTAGTTTTTATAAATGAAAAAATCTTCTTCTACCAAGGTAAAAGAAGATTTGTCTAGCCAATCTTTATTTTCCTCGGTAGGTAATTAAGGGTTTTTCACCCGCCTACTGTCTTCGGCTATTTAATTAGTTGATTGAGTTAAAATCAACTTTGACACCAGGGCCCATAGTAGATGCAACTGAAACGTTCTTTACATAAGAACCCTTGATTGTTGAAGGACGAGCCTTCAATAATGCATCATATACAGCCTTTAAGTTCTCTTTAAGCTTTTCAGCTCCAAAAGAAACCTTACCGATAGTCATTTGAATGTTACCAACCTTATCAGGACGGTATTCAACCTTACCTGCTTTAATTTCTTTAATAGCTTTAGCAACATCCATTGTTACTGTACCAGTCTTAGGGTTTGGCATTAATCCTTTAGGTCCTAGAACACGTCCTAGCTTACCTAATTGTCCCATCATATCTGGTGTAGCAACGATTACATCAAAATCGAACCAGCCTTGATTAATCTTGTTAATCATTTCTGCTTCACCTACATAGTCAGCGCCTGCTTCTGTAGCTTCTTGAGCCTTAGCACCACGAGCTATAACTAAAACTTTTCTAGTTTTACCAGTACCATTAGGTAGTACGATAGCACCACGAATATTTTGTTCAGCTTTACGTGGATCGATGTTAAGACGGAATGCAACATCTACAGATGCATCGAATTTTGCAGTTGAAGTCTTGCAAGCTAATTCTAATGCTTCTAATGCTGAGTAGCTCTTGCTTGAATCTACAAGCTTAGCTGCTTCAACGTATTTTTTTCCTCTCTTCATATTTATCCTCCTAAAATGTGGTCAAGCGGGAATTCCTCCCACAAGTTTTAGGCTGTTTATAAACAACCAAAATTATCCTTCGACAACAATACCCATATTCTTTGCAGTTCCGCAAATAATATTTGTTGCAGCTTCAATGTCATTTGCATTTAAATCTGGCATTTTCATTTCTGCAATCTTTCTAGCTTGATCTCTTGTGATCTTTGCAACAGTATGTTTCTTAGAGTTCTCAGAACCTTTTTGAATTCCTGCAGCCTTTAATAATAAATCTGCTGCTGGTGGAGTCTTTACAACGAATGTAAATGAACGATCCTCATAAACTGAGATAATAACTGGTAAAGTATAACCCATTTTATCCTTTGTTGCGTCATTGAACTGTGAACAAAAGCCAGGAATATTAACACCTGCTTGTCCTAGTGCTGGACCTACTGGTGGAGCTGGATTAGCTTTGCCGGCTTGGATTTGTAATTTAACTACTTTTACAACTTTCTTAGCCATAATCTTATCCTCCTTCTTTCAATGATGTGGTCTAACAGACTTCCTAGAAGTCCTCCCACTCCCAGTGTATTTGCATACACGTGCTTATACATTATAACAAATAGATATATGCAAGTCAAACAAAAATATAAAAAAATTAAAAAATATTTCTACCCTATAAAAATGAATAAAAGCAAAGCTAAAAATAGCCTTGCTTCTATATATTATATATAAGGATATATAAGTATTATCCAAGCTTTACAGCAAAGATATATGATTCGCCTGAAGAACGCTTAATTGTATAAGTTCCCTTAGCTAATGTATATGTATATGCCTTAACATCTGTAGTTAAAGATTGAGTAGTTGAACCAACAACAATCTTTGTACCATTTGATTTACCCTTAGCATATACAGTAATCTTTGTTGATTGATTTAATGTGAACGTAATTGAACCCTTAGAGTCAACCTTTAATGCATAATCTAATTTAGTTCCATCTAATGTATAGCTCATTTCTTTATAGCTTCCAGCTACTGTAAATATCTTTGCAGAATCATTAACCTTCTTACCCTTGAATGTTAATAATCCAGAAGCTGTTGCTGAGCTACTTGATGAGCTTGAACCTGAAGAGCTTGAACCTGATGAACTACTTCCACTTCCTGAGCTTGATGAACCTGAACTTGATGAGCCAGAGCTTGAAGATCCTGAGCTAGATGAGCCAGAGCTTGAGCTTGAACCACCAATTGTTGATTCAGTTACATTTAAGCTACTATTTGTAGAATATGTTGTAGTTTGATAAGAAACCAACTTTGATGAATATCCATCAATTGCGCTTCTTAAGCCTGCAATTACACCATAATTTGTATCTTCAGTTGCGTTGTTGAATGTCCATTTCAAATCTCCACCATCAACACGACCAGCATATGATTTAATTGTGCTAACTGCTGCATCTGGTGTTTGAACGCTATAAGAATACATAATACTTGAATTAGTATCGAAGTTAGAATATGTTGTACCACCAGATACTGTCTTGTATGAAGATGATACTGTTTCATTTCTACTAGATGCTAAATAAGCATCAAATGATTTAGAATTAGCTCCTGATGTTGCACCTTGAGTACCAGCGCCAGCATTTGCATAAATTAATCCTGCTGCACCAGTAATCTTATTATTGTAAGCCTTAATCATACCACCAGTTTCAGATGAGAATGTTCCTTGTCCTTGAGCATCTGTACCTTGAAGTGATGATAACATAGGGTTCTTACAATTTCTGAAGTAATTTGCTTCAGAGAAGATTGAAGATCCTGTTGTTGCTCCAATACCATATTTAGCATTACCATCGAAATAGTTATTGTAAACATGGATAGCTGTAGATTTTCTTACTCTTGGATGACGTGAATCTGAATGGTCATACCAGTTATGATGATATGAAACGTAATCAACTACATCACCATTACTATTTAATGTTGATTTACCTGTATCCCAGAAATGGTTATAAGATAATGTTGCATATAAAGTACCCTTAATATCTAGAGCACCATCACCCTTAGCATGATCTCCTGATCCAGCTGCACCATAGAAGAAATCACAGTCATGAACCCAAATATTATAGTTTCCTGTGTCGATAGATACGTTATCATCCATCTTTGTCATGAATCCTAGGTTTCTTACTTCTACATTATTACTATTTCTAATTAAGAAACCGAATCCATAAATTGTTGCATCATTACCAACACCTTCGAAAGTCATATTCATCTTTGAGCCGGCTGCTTTTCCTTTGATTTGAAGTCCTTCTGAAGATGATCCTAAAGAATCCATATCAGATGCATTAACCTTACCAATAAATCTAAAAGCTACTGGTGTAGTGTCAAAGCCCTTTTGATATGCAGTAACGATTGCTTGTAAACCTGTAAATGTTTTTTTAGTTCCCTTTGAGTCGCTTACTACTGTTGTACTAATTGTTTTTGCTGTTTTTGAAGTGACATAGAATACCTTAGCACCAGACTTTAATGTACCATCTGAATTGTATGCACCAGATGCATCACCTGTAGAATTCTTGTCATTCTTCTTAAATGCAAATCCTGTTCTATCATAGCTAACTACATCAATGTTAGTAGCTAAAGCACATTGCTTTGCATTTGTTGTTTCTGAGCCATTAATAACTGGAATAATCTTTAGTGAATAAGAACCTGCTGAAAGACCTACTGCGTCTACTCTATAATAACCAGAATATTGTCTGATTAATTGAGTATCTAGCTTAACATAGCTTCCATTTCCTTTCTTCACATAAGCATTATAGCCAGATGCACCACTTACGCCCTTGAATGTAGCATAAAGTGATTCTTGGTCTCCTTTAACGCTTTGGATTTGTACTCCTGAATTACTAGTAACTGTAGCTGCATCTAATACGATTTCGTTCTTTTTATCAGATGCAATACCTGATACTGTTAGTGCAGTAACTGTAGACGCTGCTACTAGTCCTGTAATTGCAAAAACTGCTGATACCTTTTTAATTTTCATTTTGTCCTCCCCTTTAAATAAGTATCTTTTGTTAATACACTTCGGATTATACAATAAAACGCTTACATTGTAAACGCTTTCTTTAATAAAAATTAAAATATTTATAATTTTGTAATATTTATTACGTATTTTTGCGTTTTTTAGGCTATTTTACATAATTTTCATTAAAAAGTATCTTTCAACTAGTTAATTTTTCCTTTTAGGCAAAATAAAAAGGCAAAGCTGATGCTTTGCCTATTATTAATTACTTTCACTTCTTCTTTCATCAGTTATATTATCTATTGCTATAACTAATGAAACAAAGAATGGAATATCTTCTACATTATCATCAATTGTTAATACAAATGAATCACGTAAGCTAATTCTTCTTGCGACATGACCAATTTCTTTTCCATCTAATAATATATGATAATTAAATCCTAATATGTTTCCTGTTATTTCTACTTTACCATATTTACAATCAATGAAATAACGATCATGAACTGAGAAATATTTTCTTCTTATTGTTGCTGCAATTGTATTATCAGGATTAATAACAAATGCTTTATGAACAAAGAAAGTCCAAAATTTATTTCTTATAATATATAAATCCTTATCATCTAATGTTCTTAAGAATTTCTTTCTTGTAACGGTCCAAAATTTTCCTTTTAGCTTATATACATCATTTTCGTTTATATCCTTAATTACAGAAGATCCACTTAAAGATATCCATTTATTTCTAATACATAATTCCATTTTTCACTACCTTAAGAACTATAACTTCTTCATTTTTACCTTTCCCGTTAATGATTTTGAGAATCTTGATGCTGCATCCTTGGCATCCTCGTTTCCATTTTGGGCAGATAGACGATACCATGTAAATGCTGATTCTAAATCAATTTGTGATACACCAATACCCTTTTCTAGACAGTCACCTAAACGATACATTGCATAAGCATCGCCTAATTCGGCTGCCTTTGTCCACCAGTTCTTTGCAGTAACTAGATCCTTATCGATTTGGTTATCAGATGGATCAGTTAAGTTTTCAGCTAAGTGAATCATAGCATCTACATTTCCACCTTGAGCGGCCTTTGTCCACCATTCAATAGCTAATAGGTCATTCTTAACAATACCATCACCTAAGTGGTAACATTCAGCTAAGGCATTTTGTGCTGTGGCGTTTCCAGCCTTTGCTGCCTTATCATATAAATCAATTGCTCTCTTCATATCAAGTCTTACACCTTCACCTAAGGCATATCTCTTACCTAATTTAAATTGAGCATTACCATTTCCATTATTTGCTGCTTCCTCATAATAGTGAATTGCTAAAGGAATAGATTGTAATGCACCCTTACCTTCAGCATAGCAGTCAGCTATTCTTTCTTGGCAATAAGGATCACCATTTTCAGCACCTGCTAGGAATAATGTTGCTGCACCCTTCATCTTGCCTAATATTTCATAACAAATACCAGCTTCTCTTTGAGCATCAACAATACCAGCCTTTGCTGCATGGACTAACCATTGAGCGGCTCTTGGGATATCTTTAGCAATACCTTCACCCTTTTCATAAGCTAATCCTAAATAATATTGGCTTAATGGATGGGCATACTTGGCAGCTTCAGTGAACCACGCAACGGCTTGAACTGAATCCTGTCCAATACCTTTTCCTTCAAGATAGCATAAACCAACCATGTATGATGCTTCAGAAACCTTATTAGTTGCTGCAGTCATATATAATTGGAAAGCTCTTCTAATATCTTTTTCTAAGCCTTTACCATAATATAGCATATCAGCTAAATAATAACATGCTGAATAATTTAATTGATCATTTTTAACAACCATTTCAAATAATGGTGCAGCTTCTTTGAACTTTTCTTCTCCATAAAGCTCAACTGCTCTTTTATATACACCTTTATACTGATTAATGACATACTCTGGCATAAACTATACCTCCGAAACGCATTCTATAGTATTATTTTACATTAATTAGTCTTCTAATACAAGAAAAAAGGATGTCATTTATAATGACACCCTTAATTGTAATTAGTCTAAATCAGAAGCTTCTTCGCTTGATAATGCGAAGTCTGCATCGAAGTCTGTGATTTCTTCTTCATCGATTTCATCAACATCTCCATATTCTTCTTCAGTTGCTTTTTCTTCAGTTTCTTCAACTACTTCCTCAACTGGAGCATGCTCACACTCGAATGTATCTTCTTCAAGGATACCAGTACCAGCAGGGATTAAACCACCGATAATTGTATTTTCCTTAAGACCTTGTAATGAGTCACTCTTAGATTGGATAGCTGCTTGAGTTAATACTCTTGTAGTTTCCTGGAATGATGAAGCACTTAAGAATGAATCAGAAGCTAAGGCAGCCTTAGTAATACCTAATAATAATTGTTTAGCAACAGGTAGAGTTCCACCTTCTCTTAATACCTTATTAACAGCCTTCTTGAAGTCATTAACTGATACTTCATGACCTGGTAATAAATCAGTATCTCCTTCAGTGATAACTACAACCTTTCTCATCATTTGACGTACGATAATTTCAATATGCTTATCAGAAATTTCTACTTCTTGAGAACGGTATACCTTTTGAACTTCTTCAACAATGTACTTTTGTACTGCTTCAGCATCTAAGATACGGATTAATTCCTTTGGATGAATTGAACCCTTCATTAGCTTAGAACCACGCTTAATTTCATCACCTTGAGAAACTAATAATTCAGAAGTTGCATCAATTGTATATGCCTTTTCCTCACCAGTTTCTTCATTAGAAACGATAATTTGCTTTCCAGCCTTTGTATTATTGATAGATTTAATTCTACCATCAATTTCAGAAATTGTTGCTTTACCTTTTGGCTTACGAGCTTCGAATAATTCTTGAACTCTTGGTAAACCTTGAGTGATATCTCCACCGGCAACACCACCATTATGGAAAGTACGCATTGTTAACTGTGTACCTGGCTCACCGATTGATTGAGCAGCGATTGTACCTACAGCTTCACCAACTTCAACAATCATATTTGTTGCTAGGTTTCTACCGTAGCACTTCATACAAACACCAGTCTTAGCAGCACATGTTAAGTTAGAACGAATACAAATTCTATTGATACCTGCATTCTTAATTTCTTCTGCAAGATCTTCAGTAATTAATTCATTTCTCTTAACGATGATTTCGCCTGTGTTAGGATTAACAATATCCTTTGCAGCGAATCTACCAATACTTCTTGTATATGCTTGAACGATAACCTTTGGCTTACCACCTTCAAGGTTATTTTCATCAATAATATCTTCTACATAGAATCCTTTTTCTGTACCACAGTCATCAGTAGAAATAACAACATTTTGTGATACATCTACTAAACGACGAGTTAAGTAACCAGATTCTGCTGTCTTTAAGGCTGTATCTGTAGAACCCTTTCTAGCACCGTGTGTAGAAATGAAGAATTCTGCAACAGATAGACCTTCACGGAAGTTAGCCTTTACTGGTACCTCGATAGTTTCACCGGCTGTATTAGCCATCAAACCACGCATACCTGCTAATTGGGCAAAGTTAGATGCAGATCCACGTGATCCTGAATCGGCCATCATGAAAATTGCATTGTTCTTTTGCTTTGATAATTCTTCCCATAGACCCTTTTGGATTTCAGAACGAGCATCTGTCCATTCCTTTTCAACTAGCTTCTTACGGTCTCTTTCAGAAATAGCACCCATATCATAGAAATCAGTGATTTCAGATATTCTCTTTTCAGCTTGGTTGATACGAACTTCCTTGCCCTTGTAATCCAATACATCAGCCATAGAGATAGATAAACCAGAAATAGTTGAATATTGGTAACCTAAATCCTTAATTCTATCAAGCATCTTAGATGTTTCAGTAATTTGGAATCTCTTGAATACTTGAGCAATAATCTTAGCAATGAATTTCTTCTTAAATGGAGCTACCTCATCATGGTTAAATAATTCATTCTTAGATTCTTCAAATCCCTTTGAAGGATTTAAGAAATACTTAGCTGGTGTAGCCTTAGTAAGATTATCATCAGTAGGTTCATTAATATATGGGAACTCAGGAGGTAAAATATTGTTGAAAATCATCTTACCAACTGTAGTGAATAAGTATCTTGAAGGTAGATTTTGACCAGCAAACTTATGTGCAGGTAAATATGAAATATCTACGAAGATACGTGTATGTAATGTAATTGCACCATTCTTGTAAGCCATATAAGCTTCATCGAAATCCTTATAGAAATGGCCTTCGTTTTCTTCACCCTTTCTCTCAAGTGATAGATAATAGTTACCTAAGATCATATCCTGAGAAGGTGTAACAACTGGTTTACCATCTCTTGGGTTTAGAATGTTGTTTGAAGCAAGCATTAATAATCTAGCTTCAGCTTGAGCTTCTAAAGATAGAGGTACGTGGATAGCCATCTGGTCACCATCGAAGTCAGCGTTGAATGGTGTACATACTAATGGGTGAAGACGGATAGCCTTACCTTCAATTAGAATTGGCTCGAATGCTTGAATACCTAATCTATGTAGTGTAGGGGCACGGTTTAATAGAACTGGATGCTCCTTAATTACAGATTCTAGGATATTCCATACTGAATCATCTTGATTATCAATCATTCTGTTAGCTACAGCGATTGTAATCTTCTCTTTACTCTTATCAGTATTCTTTCTTGTTAATTCTCTTAATACGAATGGCTTGAATAATGTTAATGCCATTTCCTTAGGAATACCACATTGATACATCTTTAGGAATGGACCAACAACGATAACTGAACGTCCTGAATAGTCAACACGCTTACCAAGTAGGTTTTGACGGAAACGTCCTTGCTTACCTCTTAACATATCAGATAAGCTCTTTAGCTTATGAGCCTTATCTAATGCAGCCTTCTTGCCATGCTTTGTATTATCAATTAAAGCATCAACTGCTTCTTGAAGCATACGCTTTTCATTTTTAATAATTAAATAAGGTGCATTTTGCTCAATTTGCTTCTTTAAACGATTGTTACGGTTTAAAATACGACGATATAAATCATTTAAGTCAGTTGTAGCAAAACGTCCACCTTCAAGCTGAACCATTGGTCTTAAGCTTGGTGGAATAACTGGTAATACATCTAAAATCATCCATTCTGGCTTGTTATCAGAACGTAAGAATGATTCAACTATTTCTAGTCTCTTAATTACCTTATCACGCTTTTGCTTTGAAGATGAAGCAAGCTTTCTTCTTAGAATCTTTCTTTCTTCTTCAAGATCAATACCCTTTAATAAAGTCTTAATTGCATCTGCTCCTGTTAGGGCAGTGAATTGCTTTGGATATTGCTCGCTTAATCTAGCATAATCACTTTCATTAAGGATTTGCTTCTTCTTTAAACCAATATTCTTACCTGGATCAGTAACAATATAGCTTGCTAAATAAACAATTTCCTCAAGATCTCTAGTTTTTAATTCTAGAATTGTTGCTAATGGAGAAGGTGAATTCTTTAAGAACCAAGTGTGAACAACTGGTGAAGCTAATTTAATGTGACCCATTCTTTCACGACGAACCTTAGATTCAGTGATTTCAACACCACACTTTTCACAAATTGTACCCTTGTCTGTAGATTTTCTAGACTTTCCACAAGCACATTGATAATCCTTAGATGGACCGAAAATCTTTTCACAGAATAATCCATCTGGTTCTGGTTTTAATGTACGATAGTTAATTGTTTCATGCTTTAAAACTTCGCCATGTGACCATGACATAATTTCTTCAGGAGAAGCTAGACCAATTTTAATATACTTATATTGTTTACTCATTCTAGTACCCTCCTATTCCTCGTCTAAGCCTTCAGCCTCTGGAGACTGAGTTAAGCTGTAGCTTGTTCTATTAGAAACAACTGGTTTAATCTTGAAGTCAACAATTGAACGGTTAACCTCATTTTCACCTTGTTCGTTAATTAATTCAACATGAATACCTAATGATTGTAATTCACGAGTTAATACTCTGAAAGACTCAGGGATTGATGAATCAGGGATAGGTCTACCATCAACGATTGCATCAAATGTTCTATCACGTGCAACTAAATCATCAGATTTTACAGTCATCATTTCTCTTAATGTATGTGCAGCACCATAAGCTTGTAGTGCCCAAACTTCCATTTCACCGAAACGTTGACCACCGTTTTGAGCCTTACCACCCATTGGTTGTTGAGTAACTAATGTATACTTACCAACGTTTCTAGCATGTAGCTTATCATCAACCATGTGGCTTAACTTAACGAAATACATGATACCAACAGAAATCTTATTCTCGAATGGCTCACCACTTCTACCATCGTAAAGTGTTTCCTTACCATCGATAGGCATTCCTGCTTCCTTCATGATGTCTTCAATATCTTCAATTGTAGCACCATCAAATACTGGTGTTGCAACCTTAACGCCTAATTTCTTAGCGGCCATACCTAAATGTAATTCAAGTACCTGACCGATGTTCATACGAGATGGAACACCTTGTGGGTTAAGCATGATGTCAATTGGATGACCATCTGCTGTATATGGCATATCCTCAACTGGAAGGATATTAGAAATAACACCCTTGTTACCATGACGACCAGCCATCTTATCTCCAACTTGAATCTTTCTCTTTTGAACGATAAATACTCTAACTACCTCTAATACGCCTGGAGCAGTTTCATCTCCGTTTGCCTTAGAGAAGTGTTGTACAGATTGAACAACTCCTCCACCACCATGAGGAACACGAAGTGATGAATCTCTAACATCACGGCTCTTCTCATTGAAGATAGCTAATAATAATCTTTCTTCTGGTGTTGGATCAGTTTGACCCTTTGGAGTAGTCTTACCAACTAGGATATCGCCTTCCTTAACCTCAGAACCTGGAATAATGATACCGTTAGCATCAAGATTCTTTCTAGCTTCTGGCTTAACGTTAGGAACTTCATTAGTGAATTCCTCAGGTCCTAGCTTAGTTTCTCTTGCTTCAATTTCGAATTCATCGATATGAAGTGAAGTATATACATCATCATATACCATCTTTTCAGACATGATTACGGCATCCTCGAAGTTATATCCTTCCCATGTCATGAATGCGATTCTAACATTTCTACCTAATGCTAATTCTCCGTCCTTCATAGATTGACCATCAGCGATAACATCACCAGCATCAATCTTTTCACCTACCTTAACGATAGGTCTTTGCATAATTGCTGTTGCAGAGTTAGAACGTAAGAATTGGTATAAATCATATCTACGGATATTTCCGTTATCTTCTTTTACTAAAATCTTCTTAGCATCTACATATTCAACAACACCAGGTTGTAATGCGATTAATGCAGATCCAGAATCCTTTGCAGCTCTGTATTCCATACCTGTACCAACGATAGGTGATTCAGGATTAATAATAGGTACTGCTTGACGTTGCATGTTTGCACCCATTAGCGCACGAGTGGCATCGTCATGCTCTAGGAATGGTACGCAGGCAGCAGCTACAGATACTACTTGCTTTGGAGAAACGTCCATGTATGTTACTGTTGAAGAATCAACGATAACTGTTTCACCATTGCTTCTAGCGATTACCTTTTCATCAACGAAATGATAATTTTCATCTAGCTTAGAGTTTGCAGCAGCGATGATTTGTCCTTCCTCATCATCTGCTGATAAATACTTAATATCATTTGGATCTAGTGTATTGATTCCATTAGCATCCTTCTTAACTGTGAAGTATGGAACCTCAATAAATCCGTATTCATTTACCTTAGCGTATGTAGCTAAAGATGTAATAAGACCGATAGATGGACCTTCTGGTGTTTCAATAGGACACATTCTACCATAGTGTGAATTATGAACGTCACGAACCTCAACGCCGGCACGGTCTCTTGCGATACCACCAGTACCTAATGCAGAAATACGTCTCTTTTGAGTGATTTCAGCAAGTGGGTTGATTTGATCCATGAATTGAGATAATTGTGATGAACCAAAGAATTCCTTTAATGAAGAAGTTAATGGCTTAATGTTAATTAAGTTTTGAGGAGTAGCCTTATCTACTTCAACAGTAGACATACGGTCCTCAATATTCTTCTTAAGCTTAGCCATACCAATTCTGAATTGGTTCTTTAATAATTCACCGATTAATCTTAAACGTCTATTTCCTAAGTGGTCAATATCATCAATTGAACCAACGTTATGATATAAATTCATGAAGTAGCTTACTGAAGCAATAATATCTGACATTGTAACATGTAATACTTTTTCAGCATGGTTATTACCAATAACCTTAACTTCTTCCATTTCACTACCCTTTTGAACGTTGATGTATAAGATTTCACATTCAGGGTTTTCACATAAGAAATTATGTAAATCAATAGTTTCACGGAATGCAGCACGAGACTTATCTAGCTTGTTATAAACTTCGCCTTCAACCTTTTCTCCAGCCTTAGCAATAACTTGACCAGCCTCTAAAATTACTTCACCAGTTTCTTCATCATATAAATCATTTACAGCAACAACATCTCTAGAAAGAGTATGACCCTTTGCTCTACTTAATACATCAAGCTTAATGTTGTATTTGTAACGACCTACTGTTTGTAAATCATACTTGTTTTCATCAAATAATCTAGATGCAATATAATCCTTTGCACCATCAACTGGAACTTGTTCACCTTGACGAAGCTTGCTGTATGTATCAACGATAGCTTCCTCAGAGTTCTTATTTGGATCCTTCTCTAGTGTGTCTCTTAATTGCTCACTATCACCAAATAAATTAATGATTTCATCATCAGTAGATACACCATATGCTCTTAATACTGTAGTTAATAAAATCTTCTTTGAACGGTCAATCTTACCATACCAAATATTTCTAGAGCCTGCTTCATATTCTAACCAAGCTCCACGTGTAGGCATTACAGTACCACCGAATTTGATATCTCCAGTCTTCTTATCAATTTCCTTAGTGTAATAAACACCTGAAGAACGAATGATCTGAGAAATGATAACACGCTCAGCACCATTGATAACGAATGTTCCAACAGGAGTCATATAAGGAATGTCACCCATAAATAGCTCACGCTTTACAATAGAACCTGTATCAGTATGTTCTAGTAAAACATCTACCTTTAAAGGACGTGCATAGTTTGATCTTCTCAATTTAGATTGAACAACATCATACTTTGCATCTTCGAAGCGGTAGTCTTGAAAATAAAGCTTTAAATCACCATTGAATGATGAAATTGGAGAAATGTCTTCAAATACTTCTTTCAATCCTTGCTCAACAAACCAATCAAATGATTTAGTTTGGATTTCGATTAATCCTGGTAATTGTACATCAGTACGAATCTTTGAATAATTACGTCTTACTGATTTCTTACCATAATTAACTGTCTTGTAATTCATAAAGATTTTTTCCTTCTTTCTTCTTTTTTAAACTGTCATGAGACTTTATAGCAGAAAGCTAAAAGGCTGTTTAATACCTCTTTATGGATGACCACAAATATATATAATCTACAAGCTTAATAACTTATAGTTATTTACTAAAATTCATAAAATAAAATAACGATTTTCAGCCATAATAGGCATTTTACAATTATATTACAAAAAATCCAAAAAAGCAATAGGAAAAATAAAAACCATTGAAATCATTTGAAATCAATGGTTTTATAATATTTTATTATAATTACATTCCTAATACTTCTTTTATGAATGCTACAATCTCTTTATCCTTAGCATTTTGGAAGAATAATTTCTTGAAGCTATCTCTATCAATTGTATCTAATAAGAATTGTCTATCAATCTTCTTTAAGATATCAATCATAGGTGTATGAGTAATTTCTTTTACACCATCTAAAATCTTTTTATTTCTTTGCTCAGGTACTACTCTTTCCTTTGGATATCCTCCACCAAATGGAGCCTTAAATAGGTTTTCATATACATTCTCAAGATTTAATTCAGCGCCCCAACCAAATCCCTTTGCGTATGGCATAGAAATTGCGTTACCATCATTGATTTGACCAAATAGGTAAGCATCAGATGGCTCAATAATTAAACCGCATAATACCTTAGGGAATGAATTACATGCAAGCATTGCTCCTCCACCAGTTCCACAGCCTGTAACGATGAAGTCTGCAGCACCTGAATTAATTAGGATACCTGCTAAAAGACCATTTTGAACATATGTTAATGATTTGTCATCTGGTCCAAACATACCATAGTTATCTACAACATGTCCATATTTTGTTGCAACCTTATTTAATGTGTTAAAAATTAACTCATTCTTTGCTGCTTGTGAATTTTCGTTTATTAATGCTATTCTCATATTATCTCCTCTCTTTTCATAAAATATGGGACGAACTTAATTCATCCCATATAAAATATTTATTCTGCCTTACCAACAGATCCGAACATTTCCATTTTAATCTTAACGATTTCTTTAATAGCTTCAACACCTGGAGCTAATAATTTTCTTGGATCGAATCCTTTACCTTCAAGGTCTTTTCCTGCTTCAATATATTTTCTAGTTGCTTCTTGGAAATATAATTGACATTCAGTATTTACATTAATCTTACATACACCTAAAGAAATTGCTTTTTTAATCATATCCTCAGGAATACCTGTACCACCATGTAATACTAGTGGAATATCTCCAACCTTAGCCTTGATAGCCTTTAGGGCATCAAAATCAAGACCTTGCCAATTTGCAGGGTATTTACCATGAATATTACCAATACCTGCAGCTAGCATATCAATACCAGTTTCCTTTAAAACTAAGCATTCATTTGGATCTGCAACCTCACCACGTCCAATAACGCCGTCTTCTTCTCCACCGATAGTACCAACCTCGGCTTCAACAGTTGCACCTAAGAAATGTGCTTTAGCAACGATATCTCTTGTCTTTGCTAAATTTTCTTCTAAATCATAATGAGAACCATCAAACATTACTGATGAATAACCAGCAAGTAATGCCTTTTGAGCTCCTTCATATGTACCATGGTCTAAGTGTAATGCAACAGGAACTGTAATGTTCATTGATTTAATCATTGCCTTTACCATATCGGCAACAACATTATATCCTGTCATATATTTGTTTGCACCCTCAGAAACACCTAGCATAACTGGTGAATTTAATTCTTGTGCTGTTTGTAAAATAGCCTTTGTCCATTCTAAATTATTAATATTAAAAGCTCCTACGGCATAATGACCCTCTAGAGCCTTTTGCATCATGTCTTTTGCATTTACTAATGGCATATTTTTAATTCCTCCTATATACGTCTATTATGCTTTTATTATAAAACTAATAGGCTTTTTTTTCAATAAGAAAGTAAGCTATTAGATATTATTAATATCTATTATGCTAAAGGATGTATAATTATTATCCTTTTCTAGTCTTCCTCTAACTATTAAAAGCTTATCTGTGGCAATTTTGTTATTTAATAATTCGTATTTTTTAGGGAATATAATAGCTCTATAATCAGACTTACCATCAGTAATTGTAAGCTGACACATCATTTCACCCTTTTTAGTTTTAATTTTTCTAATATTATTTAAAGAAACAATAACATTTACATATTCTCCAATAGCTATTTTATCTAATGGAATAGTATTATATTTCTTAATTAATTCATTCAAATTATTATAAATATTGTAATTTAAATTAAATCCTAAATATTTCCTTTCATTTTCCATTAAAATAGAAAAATCATATTCATTATTCTCTTCAATAACTCCATCTAGATAATTTAATATTAAATCATTTTCACTAGATGAATTATCAATCATATTCTTCTTTGTTTTACCAAAAATATCTAGGGCTCCGGCAAATACTAATGCCTTTATTTGGCTTTGAGATAAAAAGCTACATCTTTCCTTAAAATCCTTATATGATTTAAAAAGACCATTTTTATCTCTTTCATCAATTATTTGTCGTTCTTGAACCGAACCGATTGAATACACTGTAGAAAGTGGCATAAATAGCCTATTAATTTCATAAATGAATCTATCCCTAGATACATTTACATTTGGTGCTAATATTATTAAATTATGTCTTTTAGCATAATTAACATATGACGCTAAAGTCTGTGAATTACTTAATTCATAATTTAGCATACAAGACATAAACACATTGAAATAATTAGCTTTAAAATATGCCATTTGATAAGCTAATAATGAATAAGCTACTGAATGGGATTTATTGAAACCATAATCAGCAAATTTATATATTAAATCATATATTTTAGTTGCTAGATCTTTAGAATAACCTTTTTCAATGCTTCTTGTAATGAAATTAGATGATAGAGCCTCAAGCTTTGATGAATCCTTTTTAGAAATAGCCCTTCTTAATAAATCTGCTTCACCAAGTGAGAAGCCAGCGAACACCTGAGCTATTTGCATAATTTGTTCCTGGTAAACAATAATACCATATGTCTCCTTTAGGATTGGAGCTAGATTAGGGTGAATATAATCAAATTTTTCACCATGTCTTCTTCTAATAAATTCAGGGATATTGTCCATTGGTCCTGGTCTATATAGGGCTACTACTGCAACAATATCGCTAAATTTTTCAGGTTTTAAATCCCTTAATACCTTTCTAATACCCACAGATTCTAATTGGAATATACCTAATGTATCTGCGTTACCTAATAGATCGTAAACCTTTTTATCATCTAATGGTATATTTCTTAATGTCTTCATATCAAATCCATCAATTTGTGACATCATATCATTAACCATAGTTAAATTCTTAATACCTAGGAAATCCATTTTTAATAATCCTATTTTTTCTAGGTCTTGTTGTTCAAATTGAGATTGATATAAATTATTAATTCCACTTTGAAGTGGTATTATATCATCTAATGATTTATCACTAATGATAATACCTGCAGCATGAGTAGAGATATTTTTAGGGAAATCCTCAATACCCTTCGCTACATATAAGAAATCATATAAATCAGTATTTTTATATTCTTCTAATAATTTATCATATCCATATTGATAAATCATTTTAACAATATTATCTATTCTTTCCTGATCTATTTTAAATACTTTAGCCAAATCTTTGGCTGATGATTTTATTTGGAATGTACCAAATGTTGTAATATTACATACATGAGTATCTCCATACAAATTCTTTACATAATCGATTACTCTATCTCTTTCCTTATCTGGGAAATCAGTATCAATATCTGGCATTGATATTCTTTCTGGATTTAAAAATCTTTCAAACAATAAATTATATTTAATTGGATCAACATCTGTAATACCAAGACAATACGCAACAAGACTTCCTGCGGCACTACCTCTACCTGGACCAACTAAAATATCATGAGTTTTAGAAAATCTAATATAATCCCATACAATTAAGAAATAATCATCATAATTCATTTTATTGATTATAGATAATTCATAATTTAATCTAGATACATATAAATCGTTATATAATCCTCTTTTTTCTAATCCTTTAAAACATAGGGCATCTAAATATTGTTTTGAGGAAACTCCCTTAGTGTTAGGGAATTTAGGCAAATTAATTTTTTCATTATATAAATCTAGATTAATGTTATTAACAAATAAGTCTATTCTTTCATCAGCTGATGGATTAATTAAAAAGCTATAATCATCAAAATCATCTATATTTGCTTCATCATTATCAATTTTTCTTAATGATTCATATATGATTTGATCTTCTGGTTTTAAATATAGACATTGATGTATAGGTAAAATATTTATATTTAATTTATTTGCATAATCTGATATTGCCTTTATATTATTAATCTTTGATGGCTTATTAGTTGGTGAAACACCAATAAATAAATTATCATTTTTTAGTTTTAATAATAATTCATTTACCATTTCATCATCATTAGCTTCTAATAAAGCTTCTAAATATGAATTATTTAATACATAAACAAAAAAGATATCATCATAAGATAATACATCATCAATTAATACATTATTATCAGTTTTTAATAATGTTGATATTTTAATGATATTTTTATATCCATTATTATTTTTGGCATATAATAATACTCTGCTTTTAATATTGTTTATTTCATATGAATATTCAATGCCAATAATAGGCTTAATATTATTATTTTTACATTCTAAATAAAATTTATATGCACCATAAAGTGTCTTATCGGTTATAGTTAAAAAATCAAAGGAATTATTCTTTGCCATTTTAATATAATCATTTAGTCTTACAGCACTATTCAATAAATTATATTGAGTTTGACCATAAATAAATCCTTTCATAATAATCGACCGTCCTAACATTTATGATTATATCATACTAATGCAGACATTTAATTACTCTTTTTTCTTTTTCTTATTACGAAATAATAAACAAAGAAACCACCATAACCAATTGTAATTATTAAAAAGACTATTAATATTATTATTACAGCAATATTTGATTCTTCTAATACAGAACCAGATATTATTACCTTTATTCTTTGAGTAGCACTTTGACCTGATGAATTAGTTGCACATACAGTTGCGTAATATGTGCCCTTCTTTAAATAATTTACTTTACTATCATCTATTTCTAAACTCTCATAAATATTATTATCTGAATCATCATAAACTGTAATATAGTTCTTTAAATCAGCATTTGATTTAGCTTTTATTACAATATCATCTGCCATAATCTTTGGTTTTTCTTTAGATATACATTTTAAATCAATTGTATCTTCTACCTCATATACTCCATCTGTATAGCTATACCAAACTGTATATGATCCAACCTCATTCTTTACATCTGTTGTAATTGATAAATTATCATAATTAATTGGAAGATTATCTGTTAATGATACCTTTGATGCAAAATCATATTCATCAAAATTAGTTTTATAGTCTAATAATAAATTATGAGTTTGTAGCTTCATTGTTGGTGGTGTATCATCAACAACATAAATTCTAATTGTTTTTGTTGTAGTATTACCTGATTTGTTTTTAACACTAACTGTATAATTATATTCACAAATTTCATCTACCTTAACCATTGGATATTCTATTAAAGATGATATATCTCCATCAATTTCATCTGTAGCTGTAAAATAATCTCTTATATTGGCATTACTACCAAGTGGTATTTTTAAAAAATTATCTCCTGTACCACTAAAGGTTATTACAGGATAGCTTGAATCATAAATAGAAACCTTAAATGGTTTTGAATCTCTATTACCTGATGAATCGATTGCACTTGCAGTAACATCATATGTTCCTGTTTTAGTAAAATCAATATTATGGCTTAATACTATTTCACATTCTGAATAATTATCAGAGGCATTAACATTCGCTTTTATTTGATTTGTTAATTCCTCATATCTAGTTGTAGTTGGAGTTATACTTTCTCTTTGAATAAATACATTATCACTTATTATATCTACCTTAGGCTTTACTAAATCTTCAACAACAAAGCTAATTAATGCTTTATACCCCGTACATGTTCCTGGTCTATATTTATCTTTTTCAGATGCCTTATACCATACCTTATATGTACCAACCCTTGTTGTGTTTACATTGGACATAAAATAAAGCCAATCACCTTCTCTTAGGTATGATATATTAGCATCAGCAAGTAAGGCACCATCTCTATATAGCCTTGCCTCAGGCTGTAATGAATATTCAGATAGATTACCACCAAGTGGTACGTGCACTACTGTGTTGGTCCATCTAAATTCCCATGTTGCGGCATGGATGCTAAAATTAAATAAAATAGTTAGTATAAAAATAGAAATTGATATAATAAAAAGCTTTATTTTCAAATGAATTCCTCCTTCATATATATCTTATAAATGTCATACAATGCTTTATATTTAGCTGTTTGATCACATAATGTATATATTTCTTTAATAAAGAATTTTTTTATAAATGCATCATCACTTCTTTTTAATTTATGTGATGCATCAGAAATAATATAGCTATATTTTTCTGTATAATTTTCTAATAATAAATAATTAAATATTATTGGACTAAAATCGATTTGGAATTCTTCTGTAGTTAGAGCTTCAATATCATTTACTAATGATTCTTTATCATATAGATAATCATATAAGCATTTTGCAGGAGCTAATAAATCTTTCTTTTTATAAGTATTAATTGGCTTATTTAAAAGATGTAGAACAATTGCCTCTATTGTGTTTCTTCTTTTCTTATCTCTTATTGTTTTTATTAAAGAAGACGCATAAACATATGATCCATTTTTAATGTAATAATATGCATATAAATAATTAACTTCATCTAATAAATCAAAAGCGCCAATAGAAGCTAGTGTTTCTCTTATCTTCAGATAAGATATAACTACCTCAGGCTTACCTAATACATTTAAGCAATAATACATATATACATCTAATAAATTCCTTAAATCATTATTTAATTCAAATTCAGATAAAAGTATTAAATTTTCATATGCTTCTCTAACGTTTCCAGTCTTATATAAATATATAGATCCTAATAATGAATAAATTTTGAAATCATAATCAGTCATTGTATTAACAATATCTGCTAGCTCTAAATATGATTTTGATGATTGTTTTAGATTTTTAGTTATTAATGAATTTAGAAATACTAATATTCTAAATCTATAATTAACAAATTCTTTTTTAGATGATACTGCCTCTCTAATATTAATATTGGTATCAAATAGAAAATCTTTAATACCTTGGTTCAATAAATCTCTTAAATCAAATAGCTTATCAATTTGTGCTTCAGTCATTTGAACCTTCTTACCAATTTCATTTAAAAAATATCTGTTAGGCTTTATTGAATTACTTTCAATCTTAGATACATATGAAACTGAACATACATGATATGCCATAAATTTTAATGTCTTACTAAGTGCTAGTCTCCTAATTCTTATTTCAGGTCCTATTATTGCTGAGACTGTCTCCTGATCTGTGATTCTAGTTTTTAATTCTTCGATTATAATATTTTTCATATTTTTATTCCCTCCTAATTTTTCATAAATATTATATTTACTTTTCACTTGTTTTTAATCAAAAAAATGATTTTCTCAAAAAATGCATTTTTTCAAGAATAATCCACATTTTTGGATTAAGGACAAAGAAAAAAGCATAGTAAACACTACGCTTTTTAAACATTTCTATTATGAAATACTTTATTTTTTATTGCAATATTTTTTTAATTTACATTCCTTACATAAAGGATTTTGACTTTTACAATAATATCTACCAAATATTAGCAATAAATGATGAGCTTCTATCCAACGCTCTTTAGGGATATATTTTTTAAGCTTTTCTTCTGCCACTAATACACTTTCGCCTTCTTTAATGAACTTAAATCTAATGCTCATTCTATGAATATGTGTATCTACTGGCATTGATGGAATATTAAATCCTAATCCTAAAACAACATTAGCAGTCTTTCTTCCTACTCCTGGTAGGGTAGTTAAATCATCTAAATTATTTGGGACTATAGAATTAAAATTTTCTACTAGCTTTTTAGATAAATTAATAATGTTATTAGCTTTATTATTAGAAAGACCTAAGCTTTTAATAATTGTTATAACATCATTAACATCAGCCTTAGCTAAGGCTTCTGGTGTAGGATATTTATTAAATAAATCCTTAGTTACTATATTAACTCTTTTATCAGTTGTTTGTGCAGATAGCATAACAGCACATAATAATTCAAAATTATTGTTATATACTAATTCTGGCTTTGGAGTTGGTACATATTCAGTTTTGATATCATTTAATATGTTTTCTGCCGTTATCTTATTCATTATTTTACGCTTTTAATAAAATCCTTCATCAGTTCATTATTTGATTGAACCTTAGTTTTCTTCTCCTTAGCAGCAAGTGCCTTGGCAATTGTTTTAATAGTAATGACACTCTTACCCTTTAATTTAACCTCAATTGCGTTCTTGAAATCATCTAGAGTATAGAAATCATCCTTTACAAGGCTTGTTACTATTTCTATTTCTTGAGAAGATAAAACTCTATTTAGTTCATTCTTTAGATATTCAATTACTGATTGTAATTCATCATTTTTGTTTACAACATTAACGTTATTTATAATTCTTTCAGCAATTTCAAAGAAGCCATCTAAAGAAATTGATTCTTCACCTAAACCATTTTCGTATGAAACATAGATAGAGCAATATCCTTTTTCCATTAAATTAGACATTGAATCTTCAATGTTTTTTCTTTTTTCTACGAATTCTTTTGCGATATCATCTATTAAGATTCTTTTATCATTTTTAAATTGATCAAGCATCTTAATTAGGATAAATGCTTCGATTGGTGTTATAGATAATTTCTTTATGTTGTCTAATATGAAATCCTGATAATTAAAATAACCAGATTCAAATATTTTCTTTAACATATTATCCAATTTGCGCTTCCTTTTCTAATGCGTTCTTTGCAGCATTTTGCTGAGCTTCCTTTTTTGTTTTTCCAGTTCCTCTACCCATTAGAATATCATCCATATAAACTACTGCCTCAAATGTTTTATTATTTGCAGGTCCTTCATCCTTTGTGATTTCATAATGAATAGTTCTCTTTTCACTTTGAAGCTTTTCTTGTAATTGTGATTTATAATCTTTATTTTGTAATACCTCATCCATATAAGGTATAATGATTCTATTTACAATTTCATATGCATTGTCAAATGAAGAATCTAAAAAGATTGCCCCTAAAACTGCTTCTAATGCATCGGCAATAATTGCAGGTCTATTTCTACCGCCAGTAGCCTCTTCGCCCTTACCAAGGTATAAATATTGACCTAAATTAATTTTTGCAGCATATACATTTAATGCACCCTCACATACTGCCTTAGCTCTTGTTTTAGTTAATACACCTTCATCTAAATGAATTTTTGAGAAAAGATATTTAGACATAGATAACTCTAACACTGCATCGCCTAAAAATTCCATTCTCTCATTACATTCAATATCATGCTCATTCGCATATGATGAATGTGTCAATGCGATTGTTAATAAATCCTTGTTTTTAAATTGGTAGCCAATGGCTTCCTCTAATTTATTAGAATTAAGCATTTTCTTCCTTCCTTTCGATTTCAGGAAGATATGGAACAACCTTCTCAATAATATTAGATACAATCATTTGTCTTAATTGTCTAATTGCAGATGTAAATGCATAAGCATCTGAATTACCATGTGCTTTAACAACTGGCTTATTAATACCAAAAATCATTGCTCCACCAACCTCTTTAGAGTCCATTCTCTTTGCGAAACGGCGAAGACCCTTCTTTAGGAATAATCCACCAATCTTATTTTTAAGTGATGAATATACCTCTTGCTTTAGCATTTTACCCATTGTTTTTGCAGTACCTTCTACTGCCTTTAGGCAAATGTTTCCACTATAACCATCAGTTAAAATAATATCTGTAGGACAATTAATTGCTTGATCTGGTTCAATATTTCCATAGAAATTAATTCCCTTTAAATCCTTTAAATAATAATATACATCCTTATCGATTTCTCTTCCCTTACCAGGCTCAGAACCGATATTTAAATAACCAACAGATGGATTTTCTACACCGAAGATTTCCTTGTCTGCGATTGTAGCAAAAATTGCGAATTGACCTAAATGTTCTGGTTTTAATTCAACATTAGCTCCAACATCTAGCATTAATCTATGCTTTCCATCAAAATTTGGAATGATTGGACATAATGCAACTCTTTCCATTTGAGGTAATCTTCTAATTATTACATGTGATGCTAAAACAACACATTGAGTAGGTCCTGATGTAACTACACCATCAACCTCATCATTTTTAGCTGCATACATAGCCATACAAAGTGATGAATCCTTTTCTTTTCTTACAGCTCTAACAGGATCCTTTTCACCCATACTTAATGTTTTATCTGTATGAACTATTTTAATTCTTTCAGAATTAGTTAATAAAGGTTTAATTTTATTTTCATCACCATATAATGTTATTTCAATATCATCAAACATCTTTACGGCATTCATTGCTGCTGGAACTGTAGTCTCTACTCCTAAGTCTCCACCGTTTGCATCTACACCAATTCTTATCATAATTTAATCACTCCATTTAATTATTTATATTTCGATTATTTGTTTCATTTTTAATTATATCATTAAATATATTACTTTCTAATTCTTTTTTCTTAAATTTAAGGATGAATTCCTCTGCATCCTTTTTAGCACATTCATAGATTTTTATATCCTCATAAAAATCAGCATAATCAAGCTGGAAATATCCGCTTTGAGTATCACCTAAATAATCACCAGGTCCTCTTTGCTTAAGATCAGCCTCAGCAATTTTAAATCCATCTAAATTATTTTCAATAATTTTAAGTCTTTCATTCTCAACATCATCAGTTAATAATATGCAATATGATTGGAAACTAGATCTACCAACTCTACCACGAAGCTGGTGAATTGTTGCCAATCCAAATCTATCAGCATCACAAATAACCATTACTGTTGCCTTTTTAACATTAACTCCAACCTCAATTACTGTTGTGCTAATTAAGATATCTGCTCGTCTTGAGACAAAATCATTCATTGCATTTTCTTTATCAATGGCCTTCATTTGTCCATGAACATATGTGATATTTTTATCAGGGAAATATTCCTTAAAAAGGCTACAAGCCTTGTCTATATCCATAATGTCTTCTTCTGAATTATCAGTAACATATGGAACTACAACATAAACCTGATTTCCTTTATCTAATTCTTTAGTGATTGATTTCATCAATCCTTTAATATGATCATAATTAACTATCTTAGTTATAGTTTGTAATCTTCCTTCAGGCATTGTATGAATAGATGAAATATCTAAATCACCAAATATAGTTAATCCAAGTGATCTAGGAATAGGTGTTGCACTTAAATATAGGCAATCACAATATTTATATTTATCTATTAATCTTTGTCTTTGTCTTACACCAAATTTATGTTGCTCATCAATTATTACTAAGCCTAGCTTACTAAATTTAATTTTATCTTCAATTAATGAATGAGTACCAACAATTAAATCAATTCTTCCACTAGAAAGTCTTTCAATAACATCTGTTTTATTTTTAGTAGATGATGTTAATAACTCAACAATAATTCCGTATTTTGAAAGCTCATTTACAGCACCTTCAAATTGCTGTCTAGCTAGAATTTCTGTTGGAACCATTATGGCAACCTGATATCCCGCAAGTATTTCTACATAAGCCGAATATAGGGCAACAATACTCTTACCACAGCCTACATCACCCTGAACTAATCTATTCATTGGCTTACCAGAAAATATATCCTTATCAATTTCAGATAATACTGTTTTTTGATCTAGTGTTAGCTCAAAAGGAATATTATCTAAAAAATCTTTTACATTTTCGTTATAAAATCTTTTGGGCTTTAAAATATCTTCTCTTAAAGTTTTTAAATATTCTAATCTAATTGAATACCAAAAGAATTCTTCATATTTTCTTCTTCTTAATATTTGTTTAACATCATCTCTAGATTCTGGTATATGAGATTTATATACATATGTATTTATATCATATAGCTTATATTTAGAAATCAATTCTTCTGGTAATGTTTCTTTAATAGAAATATTATTAGAATATATATCTAATATTGCTTTTTTAATTGTAGAATTATTTGTATTTTTTAATCTATAATTACATTCTATTTTTGATTCAAAATCATTAAAAAAAATCTTTTTAACAACAAATTCTTTAAATTGAGAATTATATTTACCATAGATTAAGCATGTAGTTCCCTTATAGAGCTTAAATCTTAAATAATCAGCTCCAAAGAAAATACATTTAATTCTATTATCATAACAATTCAAATAAAAAATTATTGAATTAGAATTTCTTCTCTTTTTAATAAATACTGGATTAGTATCTAATGTTCCTTTAATTAGAGTTAACTCCTCTGATCTAAGTAGCTTAGGATTTTCTTCGAAGATATCATATGTCTTAGGGAAGAAATATAATAAATCTTTAACTGTATAAATATTATTTTCATTTAATTCTTCTTTTGTCTTTTTACCAATACCTTTGATAATAGACACATCATAATCAAATTGCATATGATACCTCCTTCCTGTTTTGATAAAAAAAGGCTGGTTGACCAGCCTATTTATATTAAATTATTTTTCTACTGCGATGATATATGAATAGATATCTTGGTTACCTTCAATTAATTCAACATCAATGTCAGGATTAATATCTAAACATGTTTTCTCAGCAAATTTCATTTCCTCTTTTGTGACATCTTTTCCACAGAATAAAGTTACAACTGCAGATTCATCATCAATAATCTTTGATAATAAATCTCTTAATGCATCCTCTTTCTTAGCTGTAGAAACAACAATTTCACCATTTGAAATACCCATATAATCACCAGATGTAATCTTTACACCCTTGATTTCAGTATCTCTAATAGAATATGTTAATTCACCTGAGGTAACATTGTTAATTTGTTCAGTCATAGCTTCTACATTCTCATCTAAAGATGCATCTGGGTTGTAGTTAACTAATGAAGCATATCCTTGAGCGATTGTTTTAGCTCTTAATACTGCAACATTAACACCATCAACCATACCTGCAGCTTGTTTTGCAGCCATGATAACATTTGAATTATTTGGAATGATAATTACATTCTTTGCGTTAACTTGCTTAATTGCTTCTACGAATGATTCAGTAGATGGGTTCATTGTTTGACCACCCTCAATTACGTAGTCAACACCTAATTCCTTGAATGTATTAACGATACCATCACCAAAACATACTGCAACTAAAGCAAATTCCTTTTTAGGTGCTATAGGTGTAGCAGTTGCCACTTGTTGGTTTGCAGCATTATTGGCAATTTGAACCTTTCTATTATCAATTGTTAATGATAAGAATTCACCTTGCTTTTGAGATATTTCAATTGCTCTACCAGGTCTGTTTGTGTTGATATGAGCCTTAACTTGGTTTTCTTCTCTTGTTACAGATAATGAATCACCTAATAATGATAATGCAGCTTTTAATTCTTTTTCAACAAATTGATCTGGCTTCTTTAATTCTAAAACGAAATCAATTGAATATAAGAACTTGATATCAATTTCTTCCTTCTTAGCTTCTGCAACCTGTGGTTGAGCATCTGCTGCAGTAAGAATTTCGCCCTTTAAAGCTAAATCCATACCTTCAATAATCTTTACAAAACCAGCTCCACCAGAATCTACTACTCCAGCTTCCTTTAAAACTGGTAATAGGTTAGGTGTATTTTCTAATGATTTCTTAGCAGCTGCTAAATAGCAAGCTAATAAATCATCAATTGTTTCAAATGATTGTTCCTTAACAGCAGCGATTGCTTCTCTGATAACTGTAAGAATAGTTCCTTCAACAGGCTCCATAACTGCCTTATAAGCAATTTCGCGTCCTGATTGTAAACAATTTGTAAAATCTTCTATTGTTAAATAATTATGTGGGATTTCTTTTAATCCAACATATAGACCTCTAAAGAATTGTGAAAGGATAACGCCTGAGTTACCTCTAGCTCCCATTAGGGCACCACGAGATAATACTTTAGCATTATCTATAATTGAGCTTGACTCACATGCTTCTAATTCTCTGATACCAGATGTAACAGTCATGCTCATGTTTGTTCCAGTATCTCCATCAGGTACTGGGAATACATTTAGTCTGTCAACTTCTTCGTGATTATTCTTTAAGTTAACAGCTCCGTTTATTACCATTCTTCTAAAAAGTGCAACATCAATACTACTAACACTCATGTGGTAATACCTCCTAAGATTAAAATATAATATATGTAATATACAGCCCCGCTGTATTTTCGTTTAACTTAATTAAAATAAAATATTATCAATTTCTAATTTTTCATAAAATTAGCAAAAACCACGTCCGTATAATAATCCTCCTTTATCTAGTTCCCCCACATTGTGTTATCCACAATAAACTAGTTATAACAATATTATCACTTATTAGTCAAATTGTCAAATAAAAGAGCACTTCTAGAACGTCTATTAATAATTATAATTACATTATAATATTAAATGTTACTTTTTTAAAAAAAGTTCTTGCTATTTATTTTTATATAATGTAAAATATTAGGGCTGAATGATTTTTGTTGCAAGGAGGTAGTAACTATGGCAAAATGTTATTTAACTGGTAAAACTACAGTTACAGGTAACAAGAGATCTCATGCTTTAAATGCTACTCGTCGTACTTGGAAGGCTAACCTTCAAACAGTACATATCAAAGACGAAAACGGAAATGTTAAGAAGGTTAAGATTTCTGCTAGAGCATTAAAGAAGGCAAAGATTGAAAGAGCTTAATTAAATAGGTTCAAAATTGTGCGCATTTAACAGGCCTTAGCCTGTTTTTTTGCTCTTTATAGGACGAAAAAAAGCTTCAGACGAAGCTTTTTATTTTTATCTATGAGTTTTAAATTTTAAATAATTCATTAATACTTCTTCATTTGCCTCATCAGCATTAGCTGCTAAGTAAGGTACTTCAGATAAAGGATATGTCTTTGAGCCTTGTGTTCCATCCTTCATTGGGAATTCTTCAATTACAACATCCATTAATTCAACATTGTAATAGAAATCTCCTTTTTCATTTGAATGTTTTCTACATACTCTTTCACCATCAACATAGTAAACATCATTATAAGAATATCTATGCTTACCATCCTTGTTAGTGTATTCATAACCCTTTGTGATAGCTAATGAATAATTGTCAATTTCGACTTTTGTTATTTTGTTTTTTACTTCTTCCATTTTAATACCTCTTCGATATAAAATTATACCATAATTAAAATAAATAAATATAAAAATTTTATTATTTATTTTTTTAACATCTGTGATAAAATAGTTTTGTATAGGAGGATAATATGAAAAAATTATACGAAGGAAAAACAAAAAATGTATTCCAATTAGAAAACGGAAACGTATTACTAGAATTTAAAGATGATTGTACTGGAAAGGATGGAGTTTTTGATCCAGGTGAGAACCAAGTTGGTTTAAAGATTGCTGGTATCGGTAGATCAAATCTAGAAACTTCAATCCATTTCTTTGAAATATTAAAGAAGGCTGGAATTAAGACTCATTATGTTAGTGCTAATGTAGAAAATGCTACAATGGAAGTTTTACCTGCAAAGGTATTCGGCCATGGTCTAGAGGTTGTTTGTAGACTAGTAGCAACTGGTTCTTTTGTTAGAAGATATGGTGAATATATTAAGAATGGTACACCACTTGAAGGCGGATATGTTGAATGCACATTCAAGAATGATGCTTTAGGTGACCCACTAGTAACTAAGGATGCTTTAGTAGCATTAAATGTTATGACAGCTGAAATGTATGATTCAATTAAGGAACAAACATTAAAGATCACTAAGATTGTTGCTGATGATTTAAAGACAATGGGCTTAGATTTATGGGATATCAAATTTGAATTTGGTTACAACAACAATGAAGTAATACTAATTGATGAAATCGCATCTGGAAACATGAGAGTATACAAGGGCGATAAGATCATGGATCCAATCGAATTAACAAAAGTAATTTTAAAGAAGTAATTTAAAAGCCAACAGAATCAAATCTGTTGGCTTTTTATTTTATTCTTCTTTTTTTTCTATATATTGTTCTAATAAATTTTCAGATGCATGTGCAACTGGTAATGTAAAGAATATACCCATTGCTTCTGATTGGCTTCCTAGCTTATCATATAGCAATTCTAATATTCCATTTACTAAATCTTCATTTACTAATATTAAAACAATTTCTTTTTCAGGATGAATTCCAATTCCATATAATTTCATAGCATCAGCAGTAACACTACCGTTTGCAGGAATGATAGTTCCACCTCTTGCTCCTTTAAACTTAGCAAGCTCCATAACCCAATCGGAATAACCTTCATTTACTATAGCAACAATATTATATAATTTTACATCCATTATTTTGTACCTCCATTAGCTAAAGTCATATAACTAGATACTCCTATAATACTATCGAGTGGAATTGTATATACCATTGAAATATTACTTCTAAATTTAGCAAATTTATCTTCAATCTTTAGCATTGCATCTTTTATTTGATCTTCTTTGATAACACAAAACATTAGATCCTTAGTGAATGTTTTATCAATAGCTCCACGAGCTAATGTAGATAGATATGCTGTTACATCATATCTTTCTAACATATCACCAATTATTTCTTTTTTTCCTTTTGGTAAAGTAATTACCATTAAATATAATTTAGTTAAATGTGTATTTGTCTTCATATTAATCACCAAAAGATATGATAATCTTATCTTCTTCCCTTAATGCTTTCTTTATTTCACTCTTTACCTTACGCTTGTTATTGAATACTGAGAATACACCTAATATTTCAATAGAAAGCAATGGACTTAAAGCAACTAAAGAAACAATACCAAATCCATATGATAATATTCCATCTGGTGCAAGCTTAGAGCATACACCTAATGCCATAGGTAATATAAAGCTTGATGTTAATGGACCTGATGCAACTCCACCAGCATCAAATGCGATTGCTGTATAAATCTTTGGAACAAAGAATGCAAGAACAAAACAAATAATATAACCAGGAATAATAATATATAAAATAGAGAATTTAAATATTATTCTAATAAATGCTAAGCTTATTGCTACACCAACACCAATTGCTAGTGCTGCAAGAAGACTTCTTCTTTTTACTAAACCATTAGTCATTTCTTCTACTTGAGAAATTAAAATCTTAATTGCTGGTTCGGCTAATACTGTAAGTGATCCAATTATAAATGCAATTATAACAACAATTGCAGTATCACAATTAGATAATTCTTCACCAATCTTAAATCCAATACCTATATATGTTGCATCAACTGCAGCTAAGAATAATACAAGTCCTATATATGCAAATATTAATCCATTAACCATATATAATATTTTCTTTTTTCCTGAATGTAAGAATATTAAATCAATTACTAAATAACAAATAAATAATAATGAAATAGATAAGCCTACTTCTCTTACTTTATGCCAAATACAAATAATATATTCTAGAAAGAAATTATCACTGACAGAATAATCTGGTAATTCATACACCATATTTCCTTTAGAGAAAAGTGATAACAACAACATTACAATAACTGGTCCAATTGATGAGAAAGCAATGAATCCGAATGATGCATCCTTTTCACTCTTTTGAGCTAATATTAATGCAATACCTGCACCTAAAGACATTAAAAATGGTACAGTCATTGGTCCTGTAGTAACACCACCACCATCAAAGCATAATGCTACCATGTTTTCTTTGCCTTGGTATGCTAATAAAGCTACCATTGCAAAGGCAAACATATATAAAACACTTAATATTCTAATTAAATTTATTTTCTTTAAAATTTTTAATATTGCAAGTAACAAGAAAAATCCTACAGATACACCAATTGATATAATTAATAACAATTTAGGGAAAACAGATTCTGTTTGAGTAGCTAATACTGATAAATCAGGCTCAGCTATTGTTATTAACAAACCAAAAATAAATACTACTACTAAAAGAACGAATACCTTTCCTTGTTTTGTTAATCCCTTACCAACCATTCTTCCGATTGGTGTCATTGCGTGCTCTGCACCATAATTAAATAGTGAAATTCCTATAATTAAAAATATTGTCGCTAAAGAAAATGATAAAATCTCATTTCCAGTTAAGGCGATAACCTTAAATAGCATCAATACCAAAACTAATATATAAATTGGTAAAACTGAAAAGCATGACTTCTTTAGCTCACTTAACAATTCCTTAATCATTTATCCTACTACCTCTAATCTCTACGCATGATAATATAACATAATTCAATTGAAAATTGAACACCAATTATTAATAATTTAATAATGAAAATAAAAAAGCACTGTATCCAGTGCATTATTATTATTTTGGAGCGAGTGATGGGAATCGAACCCACGTAGTTAGCTTGGAAGGCTAAGGTTCTACCATTGAACTACACTCGCATATATAAATGGTCGGGATTATAGGATTCGAACCTACGACATCTTGGTCCCAAACCAAGCGCTCTACCAAGCTGAGCTAAATCCCGATATACGGCATTTCTACCAAATACGCTCGTTTATTATAGCATAATAAAAATAATTAATCAATAGATTTTTTTACTTTTTTTAATTTAAAAAAATGCCCAGTAAAATGGGCATTTTTCTTATAAAATATGGATTTTAATTGTATCTGTAATTGCTTCTCCAACACCTGAAGCACCAGTAATAATTACTTTATCGCCAGGCTTAACAATTTTTGTTTCTAAAGCCTTATCAATTGCGTATTGGAATAATTCATCAATTGTGTTCTTTTTCTCAGCATAAACAGGGTATACATTCCATGCTAGATTTAATTGTCTACATGATTTAGCATTTACTGTTATTGCAATAATTGGGCAAGATGGTCTATATGCAGAAATCTTAAATGCAGTTTGACCATGGTTAGTAACACAAATAATTGCTTTTGCATCTACTTGGTATGCAGTTAATGCAGCTGCATTACAAATAGCTGATAAGAAGTCATCTCCTAAATTTAGATCTTTTTCAAAGAATTTCTTCTTAAAATCAATATTAGTTTCAGTAAAATCAGCAATATCTCTCATTGCTGATACAGATTCTAATGGATATTTACCTGCAGCTGATTCTCCTGATAACATGATTGCTGTTGTGCCATCAAAGATAGCGTTAGCAACATCTGATACCTCTGCTCTTGTTGGACGTGGATTTTGTTGCATTGAATCTAGCATTTGTGTTGCAGTAACAACAATCTTACCTGATTCATAACATTTTCTAATTAATTCTTTTTGAATTGGAGGTAAGCACTTGAATGGAACCTCAACACCCATATCTCCACGAGCTACCATGATACCGTCAGATGCTTCAATTATTTCATCCATCTTTTGGATACCTTCAGTATTTTCAATCTTAGAAATAATTCTAATCTTACCAGATGTATCATATTGATCTAATATCTTTCTAATTTCGAATACATCTTCTTTTCTTCTTACGAATGATGCTGCAATATAATCAACACATTCTTGAATACCAAAGATAATATCTTTTCTATCTGCTTCTGATACATATGGCATATCAACTACTACATTAGGAATATTAATTGATTTCTTATTAGATAAATAACCATCATTTAAAACCTTAGTAACAATATCTTTGCCTTCAACTCTTACAGTTTCAAATGACATCTTACCATCATCAGCTAAAATTTTAATTCCTGGCTTATTAACATATTTAGTCAAATCAGGATATGTTAGGCCAACCTTTGTTTCATCACCAATTAAATCAAAGTCAGCACAGAATTTAAATTCTTGACCCTTCTTTAATTCAACCTTACCATCCTTGAAAGTTCTAACACGAATTTCAGGACCCTTTGTATCTAATAAAATAGGTAGAGGAATACCTAATTCTTCTCTTACTCTTTTTACTCTATCCATTCTTACCTTTTGTTCCTCATGTGTTCCATGAGAAAAATTTAATCTTGCACAATCAAGACCATTTTTAATCATTTCCTTTAATAATGCATCATCATCACATGCAGGACCTAAGGTACAAATAATTTTTGTCTTACGCATAAAATCACCTTCTTGTATTAATTATATCATAAATATAATTAAAAAAATAAAAAAAGCGCTGAAATTAATCAACGCTGATTAGTATAAGTGGTGCCGACTATAGGAATCGAACCCACAACCTACTGATTACAAGTCAGTTGCTCTACCAATTGAGCTAAGTCGGCATAATGGTGGAGGTTAACGGGCTCGAACCGCTGACCCTTTGCTTGTAAGGCAAATGCTCTCCCAACTGAGCTAAACCTCCAAATATTGACACTAAAAATTTTATAATAAGATACTTTTTTTGTCAATAAGAATATGGCTATTAAAAATAAAACTTCAGATATAACTGAAGTCGATAATCAAATATTACAAAGAGACAGCCTGGCAGCTACCTACTCTCGCAAGATTTAACTTACTA
>CAMJFY010000011.1 GCA_946405105.1 uncultured Caryophanales bacterium | reverse complement strand
ATTCATAAGCTATTTGAAGAATTCGATAAGAATAAAATATCTAAAGAAGATATGCTAGATATGGCTGATGAAGAATTTAATAATTTCTTAGTGATGAAGCCAGCATTAATAAGAACAAAGGAATATCAAACTAGACAGGAATTTGTAGATTTAGTTGGAAAACTATATGATTTATGTTCTAGCAATACACATGTATTATCAGAAGTAACAATTGATAAAACAAATGTATACGGCTTATATTTTGGTGGCCAATTCGATAGAATAGAAAAAACAAATGATGGTAAATATATTCTTATAGATTATAAAACAGGTAAAAAACCTAAGCATAAAGATAATGATCCTATATCTTGTGTTCAAGGATTAATATATGCATATTTAATAGAAAATGGTAAAGATAAAAAAGGAAATTATATTACTGATAATGGACAAAGAATAAAAATATCTGAATGTCAGTTTTTATATCCTGAATTTGGAAAACCATATATTATTAAATGGAATGATGACACAAAGAAAAAGCTTGAGGAATTAATTACAGGGGTTGTTGAAGCAATTAAATCAGGAAGGGCACTACATTATACTAGAGATGGTAACAGCAAACCATTATATGATAATGAAATATTATATTCTTTAATTAATAAGGTGGAAGAATAATGGATAAGGCAAGAAAAGCAATATTAACAGAGCTAGATAAAAATATATTTGTTATTGCTGGTGCTGGCTCTGGTAAAACTACAGTATTAGTTAATAGAATGGTTGCTATGGTAGAAGCTGGAATAGATATTTCTAATATCTGTGCAATAACTTTTACAGTTAATGCCGCAGCAAGATTCCTAGTTGATTTTCAAAAAGCCCTAAAGAAAAGAAGCGAAGCCCCTGATAATTACGTTGCACAAAACTCAAGTGAGCTTGGAAGCTCTAGCCCAGAAAAGAGAGAAAATTGTAAAAAAGCATTAGAAAACATTGATTTATGCTTTGCTGGAACAATTGATTCATTCTGTCAAAGAATATTAAGTGAAATACCTTATGATGCAGGTATTCCTTCATCAACAGCATTATTAACTGATGAAGATGCAGCAAGATTCCATAAAACAATGTTTAGAATAATTAGTAATGATCCTGAAGGATTAGAAAAAGAATATAATGATTTCATTAAAATTCATTCTAATCCAGCCCAGGTATTTGCTGCAACTATTCAAAAAATAAAAGATTTAACAGTCCTTAATTTAGTCCATAATGAGACTACTAAATCATTAGATGATACATTTAATGAATTTAAGAAAAAATATATTGATAATTTAAGTAAAGATATAGATTCATTATTAGAAATGGAATCATATTCATTAGAAAATTCTGATAAGGGGAAATATAGAGATGCTTTTAATTCATTTAAGAAGAATGTTAAAAGCTATCTAAATAATTTATATGTATCTAATACAGCTAATAAATTATCAAGAATAAAGAATTTATTAAAGGATTTAGCATTTACAGTAGACCCTGAACTAGATTATTTAAAATTTAGCTTAACTAAGGGAGTAAAAGGCAATGTTAATAGATATACATTTAAAGATGATGAATACCTAAAAGAAATTCAAAATGAAATTAATGAAATAATTTATGATTATTCATTACCTTTCTTAATTAAATCAGTTGATAAAATCAACGATGAATTAAAAAAGGAAGGATTATTATCATTTAATGATTATTTATTAATATTAAGAAATACTTTAATAGAGGATATGAAAAATGGATGTAATCTAATTAATCATATTAGTAAGAGATATAAATATTTTTTATTAGATGAATCACAAGATACAAGTCCATTCCAAACAGAAATATTTTTATATTTAACATCAATGGTAAAGGCTACATCTAAACATGAATGTAAGCCAAGACCAGGTAGCTTATTTATAGTAGGAGATCCTAAACAAAGTATTTATAGATTTAAAAGTGCTGATATTGTTTCATATAATGATACACAAAGTATGTTTAATGATGAAAACAATAAGGTAGTAGAATTAATAAATAATTTTAGATCTACTAATAAATTATGTAGTTATTTTAATCATCTATTTAAGGATTTACCATATTATACATGTATACCTGAGAAGAAGCCTAAAGATAATACAGGATTATATGTAGCTAATGATTATATTAATGTTATAAAAACAATGATTAATAATCCTAATTATTATCTAGATTTTGATGATAAAAAGGATAATCCTAAGGATTTAATAGAAATAGATGGTAAAAGGATTAGATATTTAAAGCCTAAAGACTTTATGCTAATAACTCATTCTACATCACCTATTAAAAGGGTAATGCAGGCATTAGAAGAAAATAATATTCCATATTTTGCTGAAGGTAAATTTGATATAAATGATATTCCATTATTAAAAACAGTTCATGCAATATTTTATTATCTAGCTGATAAATCTAGGGCAGATGCAAAATATAATTTATTATGCTCACCTTTAATCAATCTAAATATAAATGATGCAGTATCAATTTATTCAATGAAGGATAAGCCAAAAGAAATCCAAGATATTCTTGATACTATTGATAATCTATATGATAAAAATCCAATTATTGTTTTTGATAGAATAATAAATGATTTATGCATATTTGATAAGATTGGATATAAAAATATGGAGGTTTTGTATTTCCTTGGTGAAAAAATAAGAGGAGAAATAGCTGCCAATAATATCGCAACAATATCAGAATGTGAAAGATATATTAGAGATTTCTTAGGATCTAAGCTAGAAAGATATCTTAATATGAATTTCGAATCTAATGGTGTATATTTAGCTAATTTACATAAGGTTAAAGGACTAGAAAGACCAGTTGTTATATTAATCGCCTCAAGAGCTAATAAGGGCTCTGCCGATTGTTCATTTGATTATATCAACAATAAATCATATTTATTTGATATTGATGATCCTAATTCAATGTTTAGTAAATTATTACAAACACATAAATATGATGATATTAAAGAACAAGAGAACAAGGAGCTAGAGGCTGAAAGAGATAGATTAAGATATGTTGCAGTAACTAGAGCGAGAAATTATTTAATAATTGAGGATAATGGTAAGACAAGTTATTGGACAAGCTTAATAAATTCTGATTTTGAACCATTTGTTGAGGATGTAAAGGATATAGATATCATCACAAATGATAAAGATTTATGTGAAATAAAGGATGTTAAATATAATAAGGAAGCTCCTTATGTAGATGAAACTCCATCAAAGATAAAAAAAGCACATAAATTTTATGATGAGGATATTGATGTCAAAGATTATAAAGAAAAATCATCTATGGCAACAATTATAGGAACAATTATCCATAGATTAATGGAATTAATTGTTAAATCTAATGATAAATATAATTTAGATTCATGCATTAAAATAATAAATAATGAATATGATATTGATGAAAATTCTATTAAGCTATTAAAGGATGTGTATGAAACAATTCATACATCAGGCTTTAAACAGGCAAATGGTAGACCATCAGATATCTTAAGCATTGTTTTAAAGGCATCAGATAAAAATTGTGAGGTACCTTTCACATATAAGGAAGGAAATATAATACACCAGGGTATTATCGATTTAATATATAAATTAGATGATAAATGGTATATTGTAGATTATAAAACTAATTATGCAGATAAAGATTTAGATGAGGTTTATGAAGGCCAGCTAAATGCTTATAAAAAAGCCTTAAAGGAAACAAAGGGCATAGATGCCGAGGCTTATATTTATCATATTAATAAATAACAATAAGCAGGGGACATCCCCTGTTTTATTTATGCTTATAATAAAATTCAATAATTCATATTTTTATTTAAAATAAAAAATGTTATAATTTAAAGCGTTTATAAGGAGGCTAATTATGATTGAATTTAATGATGTATCATTTCAATATAATCAAAAAGATGTTGCAGTCAAAGATTTATCATTTAAAGTTAATGATCATGAATGGCTTTCTATAATCGGCCATAACGGATCTGGTAAATCAACTATTGCGAAGCTATTAGTTGGTCTATTAGAGCCATCAAAGGGATCTATCTCTATTGATGGAGTAGAAATTAATGAGAATAATATTTCAACAATTAGAAGAAAGGTTGGAATAGTATTTCAAAATCCAGATAACCAATTTGTTGGCTACAATGTTAAATATGATATTGCCTTTGGACTTGAGAATCATCAGGTTCCAAGAGAGGAAATGAATAAGCTAATAGATGAATATACTAAAAAGGTAGATATGAATGAATATTTATCTAGAGAGCCTCAAACCCTTTCTGGTGGACAAAAACAAAGAGTAGCAATAGCTGGAATTCTAGCATTAAATTCAGATATTATTATTCTAGATGAGGCTACATCTATGCTAGACCCTCAGGGAACAAAGGAAATAATTGAAATAATAGAGGAGCTTCATAATAATTACAACAAGACAATTATTACAATTACTCATGACCTTAATTTAGCTTCTAAAAGTGATAATATTTTAGTTATGAAAGAGGGTCATTCAGTTTTATTTGGAACTCCAGATGAAATCTTTGAAAGAAGAGATATTTTATTATCTTCTAATTTAGATATGCCATTTGGCTTAAGGGCAGCCTTTTTGGCAAAGGAAAATGAAAAATTAAAAAATAATAAGGAACTTATAGATACAATATGGGAATATCATTTAAAGAAGTAAGCCATTTCTATAGGGGATTAAAGAAAAAGGATATAAATATAGCCCTTGATAATATATCTTTAGACATTAATGAAAAGAATGAATTTGTTGCTTTAGTAGGAAAGACAGGATCAGGCAAATCTACATTAATGCAGCATATGAATGCATTAAAGCTTCCATCTAGAGGTAATGTAGAAATCTTTGATTATGTTATTACACCTAAGCAAAGAAAAAATCCAAAATTAAAAAATGTTAGAAAAAGAGTTGGTTTTGTTTTCCAATTCCCTGAATATCAATTATTTGAAGAAACAGTATTAAAAGATATTATGTTTGCTCCAACAAATTTTGGTATGAATAAAGAGGATGCTAAAGCTAAAGCAATAGAGGTAGCTAAGCTATTAAATATTGAAAAGCTATTAGATAAATCACCTTTTAATTTGTCTGGTGGACAAATGAGAAAGGCAGCTATTGCTGGTATTCTAGCATATGAACCAGATATTTTATTATTAGATGAGCCTACAAGAGGATTAGATCCTCGTGGCCAGGAAGAAATAATGGAATTATTCTACAATATTCATAAAAAGACTAATAAAACTATTATTATGATTACTCATGATATGAATATTGTTTATCAATATGCTACTAGAGTAGTAGTATTAAATGATGGTAAGATTACATATGATGGCAGCAAAGAAGAATTATTTAATAGTGATATTTATAAGAATAATTCACTTGCTAAGCCAGAGGTATTAGAATTAATTGATTACCTAAATGAAAAATTAAATTTAGGTATTTCCTATGATACATATACCTTAGATGAATTATTAAAAAAATTAGAGAATATTACGGAGGTTAAGAACAATGAATAACATAACCTTCGGTCAATATATTCCAGGAAAAAGCTGGATTTATAAGCTAGATCCTAGAACTAAGATATTCTTAACAATATTATTAATTGTATTAGTATTCTTAATTCAAGATTTATTAACAATGGTAATAGCCTTAGGTGTATTTATTTTAATTGTTATTTCAACAAGAATATCAATCTTTAAAATAATAAAAAGCTTAAGGGCAATATTGTTTTTGTTGATGTTTACTGTATTATTACAGCTAATATATACCAAAGGAACTGTTGAAAGTCCTAATCCGGTATATACATTTAATATGCAATTTGGATTATGGCAGCTATTAATAATTATTGGATTATTAGTATTATATTTTGTTATAAAAAAATATATTCCTTTTAAAACAATATTATTCTTATTAATCATTGCCTTAGGATTTATAGTATTATGGAAAAATCCATTTGTAGATACAGGATTTAAATATGCTTGGGTATGGCCATTTGATAATATGAAATGGACTAATTTCGATTTTGAAATATATCAAGCAGGTTTAAATAAGAGTGGATTTATTTTCTTAAGAATAGTATTGATGGTATCTATTACTCAGCTTTTAACATTAACAACTATGTCAATGGATATTAATCAAGGCTTAGAATGGTTATTATCACCATTAAAGCTATTTAAGATTCCAGTTGGTATTTTCGCAATGCTTGTATCATTAACATTAAGATTTATTCCTACATTATTAGGTGAAAGTAGAAAGATAATGGCAGCACAGGCATCTCGTGGTGTTGATTTTAATGAGGGAAGCCTAAAGGATAAGGCAAACCAAATAATCGCATTATTAGTTCCAATGTTTGTCATATCATTTAAGAGGGCAGATGAGCTATCTAACGCAATGGAAGCGAGAGGATATGTCATTGGTGCGCCTAGAACTAAAATTGATGATTTAAAGTTTAGATTTATTGATTTCTTTTGCTTATTTGTAGTTATTGGTATGTATGTGGCAGTTATTTTACATATGGTAGGTGTCTATTGATGAGATATAAATGTATTGTTTCATATGACGGCTATAATTATATGGGCTTTCAGGTACAAGATAACGAAAACACTATTGAGCTATGTATAGAGGAAGCATTAAAGAAAATGCTAGGTGATGAAATAAAAATATATCCATCAGGAAGAACTGATAGATATGTTCATGCCATAGGCCAGGTATTTCATTTTGATTATGAAAAGGATCTTCCTGATAGTGGAATAATGAGAGGAATCAATGCCTTTTTACCAGATGATATACATATCATGGATGTTAAGCATGTAGATGATGATTTTCATGCTAGATTTAGTGCTAAATCAAAGGAATATAGATATTATATTAATATCGGCAAATATAATCCTTTGACAATTAGATATATGCCACATATTACAAATTTAAATGTATCTTTGATGGATGAAGCTATTAAATTATTTATAGGAACACATAATTTTAAAGGCTTTGCCTCAGCTCAAATAGATGAGAGAAAGGATACAAATAAGACAATATATGAAGCATATATTAATAAATATGAAGATAAATTAGAATTTGTATTCGTGGGCACAGGCTTTTTAAAATATCAGGTAAGAAGAATGATGGGTGCTTTAATAGATATTGGAAGAGGCTTTTCTAGTAAAGAATTAATATTAGATGTATTAGAAAAATGTGATCCAAAAATAAGCCATAAGGTAGCACCTGGATGCGGATTATATCTATACAAGGTTAATTATTAATTAGCTTAATAATCGAAAGAAAAAATATGATTTTTAATGGGATTTAATTATCCCATTTTTTCTTTTTTTATTATATATAATAAATTCTTTAAAGATATTCATTTTCGTTGTATAATATAATCAAATGTTTTATGGAGAAATAATTATGAAAATGAAGGGCTTTATTACTTTTGAGGGCGGAGAATGTAGTGGTAAAACAACTGTTATCAACGCTCTATGCAAAATATTTGATGAAAAGAATATTAAATATATTACAACAAGAGAGCCAGGCGGCATTAGAATTGCAGAAGATATTAGAAACCTAATATTAGATGTAAAGAATACTGATATGACACCTGAATGTGAGGCATTATTATATGCCGCAAGCCGTATGCAGCATTTAACTCAAAAAGTTATTCCTGCGATTAAGGAAAACAAGATTGTAATATGTGATAGATTCCTAGATTCAAGTCTAGCATATCAAGGATACGCTAGAGGTCTTGGAATGGATAATGTATTAAAGGTTAATTCATTTGCCTTAGATTATTTACCTGAATTAACTATTTTCATTGATGTTACTCCAGATGTAGCCCTAAAGAGAATGGGTAATTCTGATAGAGATGGAAAATGTGATAGATTAGATCAGGAAAATCAAAAATTCCATGAAATGGTTTATAAAGGATATCATGAGGTATTAAAAATGTATCCTGATAGAATTGTAAAAGTTGATGGAAATAAGCCATTAGCTGATGTAGTAGAGGAATGTATTAATATAGTTTTAAAATATATTGAAGGGTAGTGTTTTGTTTGGATATAAAAAAGGTAATTAAAACACAAGAAAATATTTTTAATGTTTTAAAAAAAGCTAAAGCAAATGATCGCTTAAGCCATGCTTACCTTTTTTATGGAGAGGAAGGCACTGGAAAGAAGGAAATGGCCTACGCCCTTGCTACGTTGCTATATTGTCCAAATGGTGGATGTCTAGAATGTGATGTTTGTAAAACAATATTAACAAAGAATCATATGAATGTTGATTATATAGGTATCGCTGAGGATAAGAAGGGAATCGTTAAGGAGCAGGTAGTAGATCTACAAGAAGAATTTTCTAAAACATCATTAGTTGATGGAACAAGAATTTATATTGTAGATGGCATCGATACTGCAACATTGGCTGCCCAAAATTCATTATTAAAATTTATTGAGGAGCCAATTAATAAAACACCAACAATTGGTATTTTTATTGCAAAAGAGCTATCTAATGTAGTTTCTACAATTAAATCTAGATGTATAAATATTCATTTTAGTGCTATTAATCACGCAGATAGAGCTAAGATAGTATCTGATATGGGATATGATGAATTATCTAGCATATTAGCTACAGCCTTAACTAATAATCCAGATGAGGCAGTAGAAATAATAAATAATAATAATTTTGTGACATTTAAAGAATCATTTTTAGATTTGATAAATATTTCTAAACAAAAGGATACAATTTATTATTATTTAAATCATTTATCTATTTATTCTAACTCTGAAAATTTAAAAATTTTATTAACATGGTATATGCTATTTTTAGAGGATGCGAATATTTGTGGTGACGACAAAGCTAGTTTGATTTTATACCCATTATGTGATAAAATTATCACATATAGAAAAAAGAATGAGGGAATGCTTAGAGATAGGCTTGAAATGACTCTTTCTCTATTTTCTAAATTAAAAAGTAATGTAACAGCTAAAAATGTATTCCATGAGTTGATTACTAAGATTATATAGAGGTTTTATGAGAACTATTAAGGTACAATTTAAGCCTGTTGGAAAAAGATATTTTTTTGGCGTTGATAAATATGATGTTAAGGATGGAGACAAGGTAGTAGTTAATACCATCAGAGGATTGGAAATGGGCTACTGTGTTGGTGAGATTTTTAATCTTAACGAAAAGAGCCTAACATCAGAATTAAAAAACATAGTTAGAATCGCTACCCAAGAGGACATTAAAAATTACGAAAAAAATAAAGAAGAACAAGAAGAGATAATTAAAAACACTAAGAAGTTCGCTAAAAATCATAATCTTGAGATTAAGATATTAGAGGCTGAATATACTTTAGATAAATCAAAGCTAATTATCTATTTTGAATCTGAAGGAAGAATTGATTTTAGAGATTTAGTTAAGGATTTAGCTGAAATATATCATACTAGAATTGAGCTTCGTCAGGTAGGATCTAGAGATGGCGCTAAGGTATTTGGTGGAATTGGACCTTGTGGTCTAATTGTATGTTGTAAAACATTTATCACTCAATTTGATAATGTTTCTGTAAAAATGGCCAAGAACCAAAGCTTATCATTAAACCCTGTTAAGATTAGTGGTAACTGTGGAAAGCTATTATGCTGTATTAATTATGAAAATGATTTATATACAGAATTAAGAAAGCACGCACCTGATATTGGTGATATTGTCGAAACTGAAAATGGGCCTGCCAAGGTTTTATCTTGTGATGTTATTAATAAAAATCTTAAGGTTAAATACCAAAATGAAGATAATTCATTTGGATATCTAAAGATTGATGATGTTAAATTTACTCCATCATATAAAAAGAATGGAAATAACAACAATAATAACAATAACAAAAATTCAGATGATGAGGAATTAGACAATGCCCTTAATTTGGAATGAGCTACTAGGTAGAGAAAAATATCAAATATGTCAGGATCCTGATGTATTTAATTTCTCATTAGATTCAATGCTGCTAGCATATTTCGCAACAATAAATAAAAATGTAAAAAACATTTGTGATTTATGTAGTGGCAATGCACCTATACCTATGTATTTAACATTAAGGACAAACGCTAAAATAGTAGGTGTAGAAATACAAGAATATATAGCTAAGCTAGCTAATATGTCTATTGAAAGAAATCATTTAGAAAATCAAATTGAAATTATTAATGATAATCTAATTGGTATAAATGAAAAAATAGGAAAGCATAAATTTGATTTAGTTTTATGTAATCCTCCATTTTTCAAAATTGGGAATAACAATATAAATCCTAATGATGCAAAGGCTATTGCTAGACATGAGGTATTAGCTAAGCTAGATGATATAGTTAAAGAAGCATCCTTACTTTTAAATTCTAAAGGAAGATTTTCAATGGTTCATAGACCAGATAGATTATTAGAAATTATTGATACCTTTAGAAAATATAAAATTGAACCAAAAAGAATTCAATTTGTTTATCCTAAAATGAATAGTGAATGTAATCACTTATTAATTGAAGGAATAAAAGATGGAAGTGAAGGATCATTAAGGATCTTACCACCACTTTATGTTTACAAAGATGATGGTAAATGGACTGATGAAGTATTAAAAATATATAATTATGAGGAGTGATGAGTTATGTTTTTAAGTTTATTAAACAAAAAGGAAATGCTAAAGTTTATGGATTTAGCTATCTACATGGTAGATATCGATGGAGAACCAACTGATGTAGAAAAAAGATTACTACATAAGATGATGGCAGAATTAGAGCCAGTTAAGGATGAATATACATTCCGTTTAACTGATACTGCAGAAAACACAATTAAATTCTTTAAAGCATCTAATCCTGTTGTTAAAAATGTTGTTTATTTAAATCTTGTTATGATTTCAATGCAAGATGATTTATATAATACATCAGAATTATTATTCCTTGAAAAAATTCAAAAAGAATTAGAAATATCAGCAGAAAAGAGAAGAGAATTAATTTCTGTTGTATATGCTGAAAGAGACTTAAGAGAAAAGACTATTCGTATTCTTAAAAACTAATGAGAATTAGAAGCTTTGATTCAAACCAAGGTATTTTATATCTTGTTGCGACACCTATTGGTAATATGTCAGATATTACCCTTAGAGCAATCGAAATTTTAAAGTCAGTTGATAAGATATATGCTGAGGATACTAGAAATTCTATTAATCTTTTAAAGCATCATAATATATCAACACATCTTGAGTCATATCATGAATTTAATCAAGAAATAAAAACAAAGGATATTGTTGAAGAAATTAAATCAGGAATGAATATCGCATTGATATCTGATGCTGGCCTTCCAGTTATTTCAGATCCTGGTTATAAAATAGTAAAAGAAGCAAGAGCGTGTGGCCTTAGGGTTTCTACAATCCCTGGAGCGTCTGCTGGAATTAGTGCTTTAATTTCATCAGGTATAGCACCAATGCCATATACATTTTATGGTTTTCTTGATTCTAAAAAGACAAAAAGAATTTCTGAATTAAATGACTTAAAATATATTAATCATACAATTATCTTTTATGAAGCACCACACAGGTTAGCTGATACATTAAAAGATATGTATGATGTTTTGGGTAATAGAGAGATTTGTATTGCGAGAGAATTAACTAAAACATTTGAGGAATATATTTTAACTAATTTAGAGGATTCATTAAATCTTGAGCAATTAAAGGGTGAAATAGTTTTAATTGTTAATGGATATAAATCTGAAGATGATAAAGAAGAAATAGATCCAAATCAAAGAATTGATGAATTAATAAAGCTAGGCTACAAGCCTAACGAAGCAATAAAAGAAGCTGCAAAACAGCTAAACATGGATAAAAAAGAACTATATAAAAATTATTCTGAATATAAAAACAATAAGGAGAAATGAGAATATGTCCAATAATTATGACGGCTATATAAAAAAGATTAGCTATGATGAATTAATTAGATTATTTGATTCTTTAGACACAGGATTAGTTTATATTGGTGGTGAATGGTGCGATAACTGTAACGATGTATTAAATATCGTTGTAGATGAAGCAAAGAAGCATAAATTAGATTGTATTTACAATTACGATTCTATATTTACAAATGTTTATGGTGAAAAAGAAGATTTAAGAGATTGTAAGAGTTTAGAGATTAAGCTTAAATATTATGCAATAGTAGAAAAATCTCAATTTAAATCTACTGAATTAGTTAAGGATACATTAATTCCTAGAATTCGTGTTCCATTCTATATGGCAATTAGAAATGGTAGCTGTATTGGCTATTATTCTGCAGAGCTTTTATTAGAAAATGGAGTTCTACATGATAGAGAAGATATGAACTCTGATAAGACTGAGGATTTCAGACAAAAAATCGGAGAATTAATATCTAAATTAAATTACGATAGAATTTTGTAAAATAATGCTTAAGTTTTTACTTAAGCTTTTTATATTAAGGAGGTGTGTATATGAACAAGAAATTATTGCTTTGTATGTTGTTTTCTTTAGCATTATTCTTATTTGTTTCATGTAAAAAGGTAAAAGACAATAATGATAATAATGATTCAGTTCATGTAGAAGAAATTTTTGATAAGACTGAGGACGAAGATTTTTCACTTAAATTACAAAGAGGTATTTATAATAGTTCAAATCAAACATGGACTTGGACTGATACTACATCTTTATCAATTTCAAATATTCAACCTGGAGATTCTTTCTTCTTCAGAATTATTATAACAACTTCTAGAAATATCAATTTAAATATGGATTTTTCAGGAATTGAGTCAGATATTGATAATTCAATTTCTGTATCAAACGGATATGTATTAATTGGATCTACAAAAAAATATAACATTGTTAACAATAAAGTAACAGTTAATGAAGGTGGAGCTTCAAAAACTTTATATAACATTTCAGGCTCTACAGTTTCATTAGGAGATTATAAGGTTGAAGATACATTTAAGTTCTACAACTATGGAGTATGTACAACAAATCCTACAACAATTGTGTCTGGAACTTCTGGTATCACAGTAACATATGCTGGTTCACCTTTAGATAACGATGTAACAAATGATGGTATCACTCCTGATGATTTAGGAAGCGTTGCTACAAACTATTCAGTTACAGCAAGTGGAAGTGAAACAACCGCATTTGCATATTTCGCTTTAGAGTTTAATGATGCAGCATCAATTGTTGATTATTCATATACATTTGATAACAACACAAAGGAATGCTCAGATAGTAATCTATATCAATCTCAATACTTAAATATTAAGAGAATTAATGTAACAAAGTTATAATTATATTAAACTAATTAGGCACCAAGCTGGTGCCTAATTTGATTATTATTTCTATATAAAAACAAGTAAAATATAAAATTATTTTTAAAATACTTTTAAAAATTGATTATTAATCATTAATTTGTTATAATTTATGGGTATATTAAAAAGACGGGAGGTCTTATTATGGCTAAGAAATTTTACTTAACTACCGCAATTGCCTATACTTCATCAAAGCCACATATTGGAAATGTATATGAAGCAATTTTGGCAGATTGTATTGTAAGATATAAGAAAAAAGATGGATATGACACATATTTCCAAACCGGAACAGATGAGCATGGTCAAAAGATAGAACAAAAAGCTATTAAGGCTGGTACTACACCAAAGGCTCATGTTGATAAGGTATCAAAGGAATTAAGAGACACATACGATTTAATGAATGTAAAATATGATCATTTTATTCGTACAACAGATAAAGACCATGAGAAGATAGTTGCTGAAGCATTTGAAAAGATGCTAAAGAAGGGCGATATCTATAAGGGTGTATATGAAGGATATTATTGTGTTGATTGTGAATCATATTTCACTGAGAAGGATTTAGTTGATGGTAAGTGCCCAGATTGTGGTGCAACAGTAACTAAAAATAGTGAGGAATGCTATTTCTTAAAGCTAGAGCCATATAGAAAGAGATTATTAGATTATATTAACGATAATCCTAAATTCATTGAACCAGAATCTAGAAAGAATGAAATGATTAACAATTTCTTAAAGAACCCAATCCCTGATCTTTGTGTTTCTCGTACATCATATAAGTGGGGTATCCCAGTTATATCTGATCCAAAGCATGTAATCTATGTTTGGATTGATGCCCTAATGAACTATATTACAGGTTTAGGCTATGATGTTAATGGAAACAATGGTGAATTATATAATAAATATTGGCCTTGTGATGTTCATTTAATTGGTAAGGATATCTTAAGATTCCATACAATTTATTGGCCAATTATGTTAATGTCTTTAGACCTACCTTTACCTAAACAAGTATTTGGACATCCATGGATTTTAACAAATCATAATAAGATGTCAAAATCTAAAAATAATGTATTATATACAGATGATTTAACATCATATTTTGGTGTTGATGCTGTAAGATATTATGTATTACATGAAATCCCATTTGCACAAGATGGTAATATTACATATGAACTTGTATGTGAAAGAACAAATTCAGATTTAGCTAATACATATGGTAATTTAGTTAATAGAACTATCGCAATGGTTAAAAAGTATTTTGGTGATTCTAAAGTAACAAAGGGTACTAAAACAGAATTTGATGATGAATTAGCTAATGTTATTAATGAATCTGTTAAGAAATATAAAGAATTAATGGATCAATTTAGAGTTGCTGATGCATTAGAAGAAGCAATGAAATTATTAAGACAAGCTAATAAATACATTGATGAAACAGCACCTTGGGCATTAGCTAAGGATGAATCTAAGAAAGATGTATTAATGAATGTTTTATATAATTTATTAGAATCAATTAGAATTGGTTCAGTATTATTAGAACCAGCAATTCCTGATACAGCAAATAAGGTATATACTGCGCTAAATACTAAGAATACTGATTTTAGTAGCTTATCATTTGGATTAGAAAAAGATTATTTAGTTTCTAAATGTGATGTATTATTCCAAAGATTAGATGTTAATGAAATTATGGAAAAGGTTTCAGCAGCTGAAGCAGCTAAACAAGCTCAAGTTACAGCACAAGCAGAAGATGAAATTGATATTGAAACATTTGAAAAGGTTAAGCTTGTTGTTGGACAAATTGTTGAAGCTAAAAAGCATCCAAAGGCTGATAAATTATTAGTATTTAAAATTAATATAGGCACAGAGGTAAGACAAATAGTTTCTGGTATTGCTAAATTCTATAACCCTGAAGATTTAGTAGGTAAGAAAGTAATTGTTGTTAAAAACTTAAAGGCTATTAAATTAAGAGGAGAAGAATCTCATGGTATGTTACTATGTGGTTCTGATGAGGCAGATTCATATTTAGAATTAGTAAATATTGATAAATGTAATCCTGGAGATATCATAAGATAATAAAAGCACTTCGGTGCTTTTTTATTTTTATATGTGTTATTATTTCCAGACATCTTGAAAAATACAGTAATTATATATTATAATTAACGTGTATTTTGCAATAAATAATTTTTAAATACGAGGGGTAGAGAAATGAAGAAGAAAACAATTCTTTTAGGCTTGTTGGTAGCTGGTATGGCAGTCACTTCAGTTTCAGGCTGTAGTTCTAAAAAAACTGATAGCAACAACAGTTCAGAACAGCAGAATCAAACAAAGCCAGCCGGTGTTCACACAGTATATTATGTTGTGGATGGAAAAGTTGTAAGTAGTATTGATTACAAAGATGGCGACACTAGCATTATTGAAATTGGCGTTCCTAAAAAGGAAGGCTATGAAGGTGTTTGGAGTAGCTATTCTTTAAATGGTGAAGACGTATATGTAGTAGCAGTTTATTACAAGAAGAATGTTGATTATTCTATTGAATATTATTTACAGAATCTTGATAATGATGGATATACAAAAGATGATGATAGTACATCACATTTTTCTACTACAGAATATAGTACTGTAACACCAACAATAAAATCATTTACTGGATTTTCATGTATTAATAGTACTATTGAACAATCAATTGATGAAACCAATAATGTAATTAAGGTATATTACGATAGAAATACATATACTATTGATTACACAACAAATAATGGATTACCAATTGATTCACAAACAGTAAAATATGGTACAGTTGTGTCACAACCTAATATTGTTAAAAATGGTTATACATTAATTAACTGGACAAACAATAATCAGGTTTATGATTTTACACAACCTGTTAACAAGAATCTTGATTTAGTTGCCAACTGGGAAGCTAATGAAGGTATCCAATATAAGATTAATTATTATTTGGAAAATGTTGATAATGATGAATATACATTATCTAGTGAATATAGTAAGACTTTAACTGGAAATACTGATGAGGCAATTAGTGCATCAGATGTTAAGCCTGAAGGATTTGAATTAGATACAACAAAATCTATCATGGAAGGTACAATTTCTTATGATAGTAAAACAGAATTAAATGTTTATTATAAGAGAAAGAGATTTAATATAACATATAATGGTGCTGATGGACAAGTTTATAAGAATGAAACTGCTAAATATGGTCAAAAATTAGTATCATATGAAGTATCAAAAGAAGGGTATACTCATCAAGGTTGGACTGTAGATGGAGCTAGCTATGATTTTAATAATATAGTAACTTCTGATTTAGTACTAGATCCATTCTTCGTACCAAAGAATAATGTTACTGTAACAGTTAATTATTATTTTGAAAATACTTATGATGATGAATATACATTATATACATCTATTCCAACTTATGGAACTGCAGGATCTGAATTTAGCTATTCAGCAAGTACTGGTTATTATGGTATGGAGTTAACAAATCCAAATGAGACAGTAATTATCAATGGAGACGGAACTTCAGAATTAAATTTCTATTATAAGAGAACTCTAATAACAATTGATTATTCTTCATCTGGATATTATACAGCTGATATTGAATCTAAGCAGTTTAAATATGGTATAGAGGCTAAATATACAATTCCAGAAGTAGATGCTCCTGGATATGAGATTTCTAGTTATTATTTATCTGGTATTGGATACATTGATAGCAATACAATTACTGGAGTCACAAGTTCACGAACATTAACAGTTGAATTTTATCCACGAACTTTAAAATATCGTACAGAATATTATTTTGAGAATTTAGATGATGATGAATATACATTAAGTGATGAATATTCATATGAAGAAACTGCACAAATGGGTAGCGAAGTAGGTAGCGCTGATACATTTACTGGATATACATTATATGAAGAAATGTCTAATCCAACAGGCTATGTAAAGCCTGATAATTCATTGGTTTTAAAATTATATTATAAGAGAAATAGATATAATGTTACTTTTAATACTAATGTTGAAGGTGTTACTATTGATTCAAAGGTTGTAAAATATGGAACAATCATCGAAGAACCTGAAGTAACAAAGGTAGGTTATTCTTTAGATCACTGGCATTATGAAAGCTGGGCATGGGATTTTGAGGCTGGCGTTGATAGAGATTTAAATTTAAGAGCTATCTGGAATAAGAATCAAGTTAAAGTAAGAGTTGAAGTATATAAAGAAAATTTATTAGATGATGAGTATACATTAGATGAAGATAATTCATTTAATGATACTGCATATACTGATGATACATATAATTGTTATGTATCTGTTTATGATGGATTTGATTATTATGAAGAAGCTTCAAACTCATCTGCATTAGTTGCTGGAGATGGTTCTACAGTATTAAAGCTATATTATAAGAGAAAAAGATATAATATTACTTATACAACTAATGTTGAAGGAGTTACAATTGATTCAAAGATTGTAAAATATGGAACAGTATTAGAAAAGCCAGAAATAACAAAGGTAGGTTATTCTTTAGATCACTGGCATTATCAAAGCTGGTCATGGAATTTTGATGATTTTGTAGATCAAGATTTAGACCTAGAAGCTATCTGGACTAAAAATATAATTAATAGTACTGTTTATATTTATTATGAAAATATTAATGATGATGAATATACATTATTTAATACAACATCTTTTGAAACATATGTTGATAAAGAATATACATATAATTATTCTACTCCAACTGGATTTGAATTAGACAATAATTCAATTGTAACTGCATATGTTAATCCAGATAATTCAACTGTATTTAAAATTTATTTTAAGAGATTAAGAAAAACTATTAATTATTATAATTATGATGATAATGGTAGAAGTGATATTGTAGATACTAAGATTGTTAAATATGGAACTACTTTAGAGGCTCCATATATGACAAGAACAGGTTACACTTTAACAGGATACAATTATGATTTTAGTAATCCAATAACAGAATCATTAAATATTTATCCACAATATGAAGCAAACACAAATACAAAATATACAATAAATATTTATTATAATAATATTAATGATGATGAATATACATTAGAAGAAACTATTATTGAATATGGTACAACAGATACAAATTTCAGTTATAATTCATTCTATAAAAATTATAAAGAAAGAACTGGATTTGAACTTTTCTCTTATTATGATCTTATAATTAAAGGAGATGGCTCTACAGTAATTGAATTATATTATAATAGAATTTATTATGATGTTCATATTGATTGTGATGATCATGTTTCAATCAATTTAGGTGGTAATTATAAATATGGAACTGAGTTAGAAGTAATACCTGAATTTGATAATAATTTAGCTTATACTTTTGATGGTATTTATAATGCAGATGATAATTATATAGGAGCAACTTATTCATTTACTGTAACTGAAGATATTTATTTCTATATTAAGACAATAGAAAACGAAGAATTAAAACCATTTATATATTCTTCGTCAGACGAATATTTGAGTATTGAAGGATTTAAAGATGGTGAAGAAACAGAAGATTTAGTTATTCCAAATATTGTAACTGATATTGCTGGATATGCATTTAGTGAAGCAAATATTAAAACTATTAGGTTAGGTGATAATGTTAAATCAATTGGTTCTAGAGCATTCTACAATTTGCCAAATGAAATATCTATTTATTTTAATTCAAAATTAGAAACTATTAACTCTGAAGCATTTGCATTTACTAAATTTGAAAATAATTCATTATTATTACCAGATTCTGTAACTGATATTGGTGGATCTGCATTTACAAATTCTGGACTCGAAATTATTCATCTGTCAGATAATCTTGAAACAATTGGATCAAATGCATTCTCAAATGATATTCTAATAAATGCCACAATAAATGCAATTCCTAATACAGTTATAACAATTTCATCAAATGCATTCTATAATATTGTATTTGATGAAATAGCATTTGAAGATGATTCAGTTCTTGAGACTATTGGATCAGATGCATTCTCTTATAATAATGACTACGAAAATGACGTTGTTTATGATGTTATTTCAATACCAAGTAGTGTTAAAGAAATTGGTAATTGTGCATTTAAATATGTTCATTTCAATACATTATATTTTGAAGAAGGTTCTAAAATTGAAACAATTGGAGAAAGTGCATTTGCATTAAATGAAGAAGATGATATTGTAATAACTCCAATTTTATTCCCAGTATCATTAACATATATTGGTCAATATGCATTCCAATTTAGACAAATAGAATCAGTAGCATTCGAAGAAGGCATTGATGTTGAATTTGGATATTATCCATTCCAAAATGCAAAAATAGCTACATTATATTATGTAGATGGTGTTAATTCAAGGAGAGAAAAAGGATTCTATAATTCTAATATAGATGAAATCATTATTTGTAATAATGTTTCTGAAATTAAAGATGAGACATTCTATAATGCTTATGCTACAAAAGTAACATTTGAAGAAGATTCAATTCTTGAAACAATTGGTGAATACGCATTTTATTATTGTCATATTTCAATAATGGAATTACCTGATTCATTAATTGAAATAAAAAATAATGCATTTGCTTATAATAAATTAAACTTCATCAATTTAGGAAATAATGTTGAAAAGGTTGGTTCAGAAGCATTCTATGGTAACGACAATTTAACAACTATCGTTATTGGTGAATCAGTATATCAAATTGATGAATATGCATTCTCGACTACATTAAGTTATGTATTTAATAAATCAATATTAAGATTAGCAGAAGGAGAAGTTGATTATGGATTAGTTCCAATCAATTCTTCTACATATTTATTCCAAGGTGAAGAAGCATATAAGACTGAAATTAAAGATGGATTTGTTTTATATCATGAATCAAGTTCTGTAACTAAATTATTAAAATATATTGGTGATGAAAAAGAAGTTACAATACCAAATTATGTAACTTCAATTGAAGAAAATGCATTCAGTTATAATGATAAAGTTGAAGAAATAATAATATCTGATCATGTATTATCAATTGGTTCATATGCATTCTATTATTGTACTAATTTACGTAATGTTATAATTGGAGATTCAGTTACAGAAATAGGTTCATATGCATTCCAAAGCTGTTATAATTTACGAACTGTTGTGATTGGAGATTCAGTCGAAACAATTGGAACTCAGGCGTTCTATAGCTGTAAGTTATTAACAACATTAACAATAGGTAGTTCAGTTACAACAATAAAAGGCGGTTCTGTATTTGATGATTGTTATTCTCTTGTTGAAATTTATAATAAATCATCTCTTGTATTAACGCCTGGAGATGCTACTTATGGTCAAGTTGCTTTAAATGCAAAGAGAATAGTTACAGAAGGTGAATTTGAATCATATATTTCAGAAGAAGATGATTTCATTAGATTTGATTATGAAGATGAAGTATATCTAATTAAATATCTAGGAAGCGAAAAAGAACATCTAATTATTCCTGATTATTTCACAATTGTTTGTAAATATGCATTCGCTTATACGGATATTAAGAAGATAACTTTAGGAGAAAATATTAGAGTTCTTGATAATAGTTCATTCTATTATTCTTATTATTATTTAGAAGAAGTTGTATTTAATGAAAAGCTAGAAATTATTGGTAATGATGCGTTTAGTCAATGCTATAAATTAACTAATGTTGTATTACCTGATAGTGTAGTATCTATTGGAGCTGGTGCATTCTTCAATATTCATGACTTATGTATTACTGTTGGTTCTGGCTTGCAAACAATTGGAGCTAGTGCATTCGAATCATCATTAAAAGAATTTAATTTTAGTGGCGAGAATAATATTGAAACAATTGACACTTATGCATTTAAAAAATGTGGATTATTAAGCTTTGAATTAGGCGCAAATCTACGTACAATAGAAGATGGAGCATTTAGTGATGCACATATTTATGAAATCAAAAATGATTCATCTCTAGTATTAACAATTGGTTCAGATACTTATGGTGAAATTGCTAAGTACGCTGTAAATATTTATAGTTCAAATTCTGGTGAATCAGTATTTATTACAGATGACAATGGATTTACATATATAGATACAGGTAGTGAAATCATATTAGTTAAATATTCTGGTGAATCAGGAGAAGATGTAGATATAGTTATTCCATCAAATGTTACTGAAATAGGTGGATATGCATTTGAAGGTTTAACACTTGGTAATATAATAATTTCTAAAAATGTTAAACATATTTATGGTTATGCATTCTATAGTATTTGTTGTAAAACTTTAACATTCGAAGAAGGATCATTACTTGAATATATTGATGAATCAGCATTCTCAATATCTTTAATGACTGATCAATATTATAATTATTACCAAAAAGAATTAATTTTCCCTGATAATTTAATTGAAATTGGTTCATATAATTTTAGAGGCATATGTGTTGAAAAAATATATATTCCAGCAAGTGTTACAAATATTAAACCATATTCATTCTGGAATCCAACAACATTACAATGTGTAATTATTGATAAAGATTCTACAATGACTATTATTAATTATGAAGTATTTGGTGCATCAGGATATAATCATGCATCAGATACTTTCTATATTACAATTCCTGTTAGTGTAACAGAAATAGCAACAAATGCGGCATATGATAATGATGGTACAACATATTATTTATATTATGGAAATGAAACACAATGGTCAAATGTAACAGTTTCTATTTCAAATTATGAAGTATATTATTATTCTGAAACAGCTCCTGCATCTGAAGGAAATTATTGGCATTTCGATGTTGATGGAAATCCAGTTATTTGGACTTTAATGACAGAACCAATAACAGAATAATAAAAGAAGTAAATAAACGAAAAAGGTCGATGAATTTCATCGGCCTTTGTTTGTTATGATACAAATGTATCAATGTCATATTCTTGAAATAATTGATATAATTTTTTAGGTATTTCTAATTCATAATATGTTCCATTTTCTTCATAAGATTTATTAGATATTTGGCATTTTTCTTCAGCTATATTTATTAAATCTCCTCTATTATATGGAACAATTATTTTTGCGTGGATAAATGAAGGAGATATTTCTTCTAATATAGTTTGTAATAATAGATCTATATTTTCTTTAGTTTTATTAGAATATTTAATAGATTTATATCCTGGAGTATCCATATATTTATTTAATGTTTTATCCCATTTATTTAATAAAAATATAGATGGTATATTATTCGCTCCAATTTGGTTTAAAACCTCAAAAACGACTGTTATTTGCTGATTTATGTATGGAGTAGAAGAATCTACAACATGAATTATAAAATCAGCATTTTTTATTTCTTGTAATGTAGAATAGAATGAATGAATTAAATTATGTGGAAGCTTTGATACAAATCCGATCGTATCTACTAGCATAAAATCAATTTTGTTATAGCTAATTAATCTATTATATGTATATAAAGTAGAGAACAATTGATTCTTTTCTAATACCTCTTTATTTTTAGAAGAATTAATATATTGTAAAATAGAATTCATAGTAGATGATTTTCCTGCGTTAGTATATCCTACTAATGCGACAATTGGAATATCATTTCTTTTTCTTTTTTCAATTTGATTAATTTTCATTGTCCTTATATTATCTAGATCGTATTTAAGCTTATTTATTTCTAGCATTAAATGCCTTCTATCTAATTCTTTTTGAGTTTCACCAGCACCACGAGTAGCAGTAGATGCGCCACCACCGATACGAGATTGTTTTTCTCGTAAGAATTGGATTCTAGGTAATAAATATAGATCTTTAGTTAATTTAATTTCTATTTTAGATTCTTTTGATTTAGCACGAAGCTCAAATATTTTAAGTATTAGATAGGTTCTATCCATTACTTCAACATTTAGCTCTTCACTAATATTTCTTAATTGAACTGGAGATAATTCATCATTAAATATAACAACATCAATTGAGTTAGCAAGAATATTTAATATTATTTCCTGTAGCTTTCCTTTTCCTATATAAGTTGCAGGATTAGGAGTATCTAATGATTGAGTAATTCTTCCTACAACCTCATAATCTAATGATTTTGCAAGATTCTTTAGCTCATCAAGGGAATAATCAATGTCATATCTATCATATTTAGTTGTAACACCCACTAAAAGAGCTCTCATACCTTTAATCACATCCGTAATTATTATAAACTATTTAGATTTGAAAAAAAATATAAAATAAACTATAATTAAATCAACAAATCGTATTAAAAAAATTTCATATTATTTTTATATTAAAACAGAGGTGAAAAATATGAGCGATAACAATTATGAAGTAAAGACCTTAGTATTAAATTTTGAAAATATTAATGCCATTAAGATGGCTCATTTGCCACAACAAATGAAAATTGATAAAATCAAAGAATTATTAGACTTTTTTAATTGGGAGACATATGTTTGTCTACCTGAATTAACATCAAAAGAGGTAAAAACAATTAATTATGAAGGTGATGGAGTTTTTACCGAAGGTACTACAAAAAATTTTACACATCATGCTGGATATATTAACGCAACCAAAAATGTAAGTTTAAGTGACGAATCGAGAATGGTAAATGAAGTTAAATTGTCTATATTGCGTTATCAAGGGTGTGCAGCTAGTATCGAAAATGACAATTATAAAATTAACCGACAAGAAAAACCAGTAAATTTTATAGTAAATATTTTTATGATTTTATTATTTGGAATTCCATCAGTCTTACTTTTTTGTTTTAATCAAAAACTAATGTGGCTTGCTATAATATTGGCTGTTTTAGCAGCAATTAATTTATTTTTATTAGTTACATATAGTCCACGCAAAAAGGGTCTTATAAAAGCACAAGAGAAGGCAAAAGAAGAATTACCTAAATTAATTGAGGATAAACCAAAATTATATGAAGAATGTGTCAATATTTTAAAAGAATACAATCTTAATATAAATCCTGATGATGATTTTGATTACTATAAATTTAATACTTATAGTTATTTGTTAAAATGCTTGGGCGATAATAAAGCAATGCAAAACGCAAATACACTGAAAAGGAATATTGATTTTTATAGAATTGATATATTCAACTACAAAATGCCTTCTAATCCAAATGTTGGTGATGAATTTAAGTGCCGTGATATAATGGGAGAATTATACCCAAATGATCAAAAAGAAATTGATGTTATTAAAAAATTTCCAAATATGAGTAACAAAGAATTATTACATTTTATTAATTATTTAATTACTGATGGATTAATTGTAAGATATAAAAAGGATGACGAGGATTGGTTGAAACTAACTTATAAATTAAAATAGAAGAATTTTAAAAAATATGTTATAATTTTAGATAGAATTATTCAAGAAGTTTTAAAAAGGTGGTAGTAGTATTATGGTTAAAATTATTTCAGATTCTACATGTGATTTATCTAAGGAATTATTAGAAAAATACGATATTGAAACATTTCCTCTATTAGTTACTTTTGGTGAAGAATCTTATAAAGATGGTATTGAAATTGATCCAAATAAAATTTATGAAGAAGTTAAAAAAAGAGGATATTTACCTAAGACTTCAGCAGTATCTGCGTTAGAGATTGAAGAAGTATTTAGAAAATATATAGATCAAGGTTATGAAATAGTATATACTGGTATTTCTAGTAAGATGTCATCTACATATAATAACGCGTGCCTAGCTGCAAAAGAGGTTGCAGAAGATAAGATTTTCGTTGTAGATTCTAAGAATTTATCAACTGGTATTTCTTTATTATTATTAAAAGGGTGTATGGATAGAGATAGAGGCCTTTCAGCAAAGGAAATAGCTGAAAATATGACAAAACTTGCTGATAAGGTTAAATCACAATTCGCTATTGAAACTATGGAATATCTTCACAAGGGTGGAAGATGTTCAAGTATCGCAAGATTTGCAGCAACAGTATTAAGAATTAAGCCTATTATCTTCGTTAGAGATGGAACATTAAGCGTTGGTAAGAAACCACTTGGTAAGATGACAGTAGCATTAAATGCAATGTTAAAAATGTTAGAAGAGGATAAAGCTAAAAACAATGTTGATCCTGAATTTATATTTGTAACAGATGCTATAGCACCTGAATCAAGAGAATATCTATTACCAAAGGTTAAAGAATTATTCCCTAATACAAATGTTTATGCAACAACTGCCGGTGGTGTAATAGCTTCACATTGTGGCTATGGAACAATTGGTATTTTATACATTTGTAAGGAAGAAGTTCATTTATAATTTACAAACAAAGGGTCATATTTTATATGACTCTTTTATTTTTATTAATTCTATATAAACAAATATTTATTAGATTAAATATTACATTTATAAATTTTTTTACAAAATTATTGAAAATAATGCCGTTTTTTTATATAATATTCGAGTAATATTAAACTTAAAATTGAAAGGTTGTGTAAACTATGGGAAGAGCCCATGAAGTACGTGCAGCATCAATGGCTAAGACTGCTGCTATGAAATCAAGTAAATATGCTAAATGGGGAAAGGAAATTTTTGCAGCTGCAAAGGCTGGAGTACCTGACCCAGAAATGAATCAAGGATTAAAGAATGTAATTGCTCGTGCAAAGAAGGATCAAGTTCCTGCTGATGTAATTAAAAGAGCAATCGACAAGGCAGCAGGTGTTAAATCTGGTGCTACTAAAGAAAAGTCATATGAAGGTATGGGACCAGGAAATGTTGCTGTTATTGTTAACTGCTTAACTGATAACGATAATAGAACTTTTACAGAGGTTCGTACTGCATTCAATAAGACAGGCGGAACTATTGGACAAGCAGTTGGCTACTTATTCAATAAGAAGGCTGTATTTGAATTTGAAGGAATGACAGAGGATGAAGTTTTAGAAGCATTAATGATGGGTGAAAATGCTGATTATGAGGATTTAGTAGTTGATGAGGATGGATTTGTAAAAATCACTGCTCAACCAGAATCTTTTGATGGTATTAAGGCTGCATTATTAGCAGTTAAGCCTGAACTTGAATTTGAAACTGCATCATGTGATTTAGTTCCATCTACTTATGTAGATCTAGACGAAGATCATTTAGGAAAATTCAAGAGATTGCTTGAAGCTTTAGCTGAGTATGACGATGTTGATGAAGTAATTCATAATGCTAATTTACCAGCTGACGACGGTGAATAAAAACTATTAGGAAGCTAGATTAGCTTCCTTTATTTTTTGGTGATAAAATGAAGATAATTATTGAACCTGATCAATTTGTTAGAACCTTAAAAAGAATGACTCATGAAATCATTGAAAGAAATGAGGATTTAACAAGATTAATATTAGTTGGTATCGAAAGAAAGGGAACACCAATAGCTAGAGAGATTGCTAAGCTAATTGAACAATTCGAGGGTGTATCTGTTCCAGTAGAACTAATCGATATTTCATCTCATAGAGATGATGAGAAGAAGAATATAACTAACAAATCAATATTTTCAAACAATGTAGATGATAAAATTATCATTTTAGTTGATGATGTTTTATATACTGGTAGAACTGTTAGAGCAGCTATGGATGCCATTATTGATATGGGACGTCCTGCTAAGATAGAGCTAGCAGTTTTAGTAGATAGAGGACATAGAGAATTACCTATTAGAGCAGACTTTGTAGGTAAATCTATTCCTACTAGTAAAGACGAAAAAGTAATTTGTGATTTTAACGAAAAACAGATAATTATTAAGTAAACGCTTTCTCAAAAGATTAAGTTTAAATAATATATTATTTATGATATTATTGTTGTATATCGTGAAAAAACATTTGTTTTTCTTACGAAAGCAAATCAGAAAGGAAAAAGATATGCTAACTGATTTAGAAATAGCTCAACAAGCTGATATTAAGCCAATTAAAGAAATTGCAAAAAAATTGAATATTAATGAAGATGATTTGGAATTTTATGGAAAATATAAAGCAAAGGTTGATCCAAATTGTATCAAAGCAAAAGAGGACGGAAAAGTAATTTTAGTTACTGCTATTTCGCCAACACCTGCTGGTGAAGGAAAATCAACTACAACTATTGGTCTTTCTGATGCATTAAATAAGCTTAACTATAAGACTATTGTTGCATTACGTGAACCATCATTTGGACCTGTTATGGGTGTTAAAGGTGGTGCAGCTGGTGGAGGATATGCACAGGTTATTCCTATGGAGGATATCAATCTTCACTTTACAGGTGACCTACATGCAATCACAACAGCAAATAACGCAATCGCATCAATGATAGATAATCACATTCACCAAGGTAACAAGCTTGGTATTGATCCTACAAGAATCATTTGGCACAGATGTTTAGATATGAATGATCGTGCATTAAGAAGTGTTATTGTAGGTCTTGGTGGAAGCTCAAATGGTGTTCCTCGTGAGGATCATTTTGATATCACGGTTGCATCTGAGGTAATGGCTGTATTATGTTTATCAACATCTTTAGAGGATTTCAAGAAGAGAATCGCTAGAATGATTGTTGCTTATACATATGATAAAAAGCCAGTTACTGTTGATGACCTAAATGCTACAGGAGCTGTTGCATTAATTATGAAGGATGCCCTAAAGCCTAACCTAGTTCAGACGTTAGAGCATAATCCAGCATTAATTCACGGTGGACCTTTCGCAAATATCGCACATGGCTGTAATTCAGTTATCGCAACTAAGCTAGCAATGAAGCTAGCTGATTATGTCGTTACTGAGGCAGGCTTTGGTGCTGATTTAGGCGCTGAAAAATTCTTAGATATTAAATGTAGACAAACAGGTATTAAGCCTTCATGCGTTGTAATTGTTGCAACTATTCGTGCATTAAAGATGCATGGTGGTGTTTTAAAGGAAGACCTTAAGGAAGAAAATGTTGATGCATTATTATCAGGAATAGTTAATTTAGAAAAGCATATTGAAAATATAAAGAAATATAATCTTCCTTATGTTGTTGCAATCAATAAATTCTATACAGATACAAAGAATGAAATTGATGCATTAGAGAACTGGGCTAAGAAGAATGGCCATACAGTTTCATTATCAGAAGTATTCACTGATGGTGGAAATGGTGGTATTGATTTAGCTAAGAAGGTTATTGATCAAATTGATAAAAATGATGGTAGTAAAACATTTAAGTGTATCTATGATGAAAATGATTCAATCAAGGATAAGATTACTACAATCGCTAAGGAAATCTATGGCGCTGGCGCAGTAGAATTCTCAAGTTTAGCAAAAACTCAAATGAAGCAAATGAAACGTAATGGTTGGGATAACCTACCAATTTGTATGGCTAAGACCCAATATTCATTATCTGATAATCCTAAGCTATTAGGAAGACCAGAAGGATTTACTTTAACAATAAGAGAATTAAAACCATCAATCGGAGCTGGATTTATTGTTGCTTTAACAGGTGACATAATGACAATGCCTGGACTTCCAAAGGAGCCTGCAGCTGAGAAGATGGATATCATAGATGGTAAAATCGTTGGATTATTTTAATTAGAGAAAGGAATAAATATGGAATATATATTTAATGACAAGCAAGTAGTAATGAATTTTTCAGAGAGATTCTGTAAAAATGAAATCGAAATTTTAGATTCAGAATGTTTCTGTGATGTATTCTCAAGATACATCGAGAATTTATACAAGACTGAAAATCAAGCATTTATGCCTCTTTTAGAATTAATGCCTAGAAAGAAGGTAGCAAAAACATTAATTAGAATCTTCAAATTAGTTTTCTGCTTATCTTTCAAGGATTTAGAGGTAACATCAAACGAAATTGAAAAGAGTGTACTAGAAAAGAGATATAAATTATATGATTTAGTACAAGATTTCTATAACTATTGGAGAAGAATTGAGCGTTATTCAGTAGTATTATCAAGAGTAACAAAGGATGGTGTTGAAGCTTCATCATTCATCCAAGCTCAAAGTGAATTCAATAATATTGTATTATCAACATATAGAACAATTTCTGAAAAGCTATATGGCGAAAAATTCTCAATTTATCGTCAATTACCAGCTGGTGTTAATGCATCATTATTATTATCAAGAAATGAATGGATGCCAAAAGAATCTAAATATTCATTCTTAGCAAAATGTGAAGCAATTGAGCAAATCGTAATTAGACCTCCATTTATTTCATATTCTGCAAAAAATAAGAGAACAGGTACATACCCTGAAGCAAAAGCAAATCCTATTGATAGAATTAAGGATAATTTCGACCAAAAGAGCTATTATTGCTATGCAGCAAAGGTTGGTTCAGCTTTAGCATACATTTATTTCCATAGAGATTATATGGCTCATGGTATTACAATTGGAAACCTATTTGAATTCGTTCCACTAGCTTCATGCAGAAATAAAAAGCCAGATTTATTATATATCTTTGGTGCTGATTATGATGGTGAATCAGAATTCTATCATGATACAGATGATGATATCTATGTAGGTATTGCACCACATAATTCATCTATTGATTACTTTGGATATATGAAGAAGATGTTATTAACTTTATATAATACAAAGATGATTGATCAAGGAAATCTACCTATTCATGGTGCATGTGTAAAGATCACTATGAAGGATGGTACTAAGAAGAATATCGTTATCATGGGTGACTCAGGCGCAGGTAAGTCTGAATCTCTAGAAGCATTATCAGAAATGGCTGGAGATGATATCTCTGCTCAATTAACTATTTTCGATGATATGGGTACATTCAAGATCGAAAATAATGAAGTAATCGCTTATGGTACTGAAATTGGTGCATTCGTAAGACTTGATGATATGACATCAGGATATGCATATAGAGAAATGGATAGAGCAATCTTCATGAACCCAGATAAGGTTAACTCAAGATTAGTTATTCCTTGTGCTACATATGGCCAAATTATGGCAGGTAGCAAGGTTGATATGTATTTATATGCTAACAACTATGATGAAGAATGTGAATCAGAGGTTGAATTCTATAACAACGCTGAAGAAGCCAAGAAGATTTTCATCCGTGGTGCAAGAAGAGCAAAGGGTACTACACAAGAAATTGGTATGACTGAGTCATTCTTCGCAAATCCATTCGGCCCAGTTCAAAGAGAAGCTCAAACAAGAGTAATTATTGATAAGGTATTTGAAAAGCTATTCGAAAACAACATCCCTGTTGGTGTATTACATACTAGACTTGCCGTTCCAGGAATGGAGCATGAAGGCCCAGCTCTAGCAGCAAAGAGATTATTTGAATTAATAGAGAGTAAATAATTATGATAAGAGTAGGAATAATCATGGGCTCAAACTCTGATTATGAAGTAATGCAAGATGCATGCAAGGTATTAGATGAGTTTGGCGTAGAATATGAAAAGAAAGTAGTATCTGCACATAGAACACCTGATTTAATGTATGAATATGCTCATAGTGCAGAGGAAAGAGGAATAAAGGTTATCATCGCTGGTGCTGGTGGGGCTGCTCACTTACCAGGTATGGTTGCTGCCATGACTACCCTTCCTGTTATTGGTGTTCCTGTAAAATCAAGAGCTTTAAATGGCTTAGATTCATTATTATCAATTGTTCAAATGCCAGGAGGAGTTCCTGTTTTAACAGTAGCTATTAATGGAGCTAAAAATGCAGGCTTATCTGCTGTAAGTATTTTAGCTACAAATGATAAAGAATTAGCTAAAAAGCTAAAAGATTTTAGAAAAAATCAAACAGAAACTGTATTAAATATTGAATTATAATACCACTCATTTGAGTGGTTTTATTTTTTCATAAAGCAACGATTTGCTTTTTTATTATTAATCATTTATAATTTAGTTGTATTTTTGTATTTTTAAAATTAAATTAGGAGAGTTTAATTATGAAAAAAGCATTAGGAATTTTATTGTTATCTACTTTTGTTATCACAACTGCTTCATGTAGTAATACTAGTAAGAAAGAAGATTACACATTAGATGATGCTAAATATCAGGTATCAGAAGAAGAATTTAAAAATATGGAAAATTTAGGAACAGAATATAAATGTCTTTATAATTTATATTCTGGTAGGAGTTCTATTGTTTCCCGATCTATAGAGTTGACAAGAGATAATGATAAAATAACATTATCTACTAGAGCTATAATGTCTTCCATAAATGAAGATTATTATTCAGTCATTAATGATGGTATTTACAATACAGTAAAGTATGCAAATAATTCTTATAGTCAATTAGGAAATTTCGATATTTCAGAAATCATGCCAGTGGCAACTAGCTATATTAAAATGGAAGATATTTATGATAATGTCACTTTTAATTCAATATCTAATGAATATGTGCTAAAAAAATATAAAGAAAATCAAGATTATTCATTTACTTATGATATGTATTTTAAATTCGAGGATAAAAAGCTTTCATCATATACAATGTTTGTATATGTTGATAATAGTAATAGCTATAGTAAAGTAACAATCGATTATAGCTATGAGGATCAAAATATTCAATTCTCAGAAGAAGTAATAAATATGCTAAATAATTAATACGGACTTAGGCTCCGTATTTTTTATTAATTTATAATTAATAATAAAGCGTTTTAATTGTTTACTAGTCAACTCTTTTATGATACAATATAGAATGTAGTTTTTAATAGTCCCTTTTAATATTATAAATATTAAAATGGAGGTAAGATATTAAGAATTACTACTCTACTTGGATCGAGGTTCACATTTATGATGAAGCATATGATGCAAGTTAATATTATTAACAGACCATTTTTAATAAATGGATGTTTTTAGTGCGATTAAAGTAGCATTGTTTAATGCTGCTCTTTTTTGTTTAAAGAGGTTATTATGAAAACTATTGGAATTATTGGTGGTGGCCAGCTTGGTATGATGCTGGCAGAAGAAATTCATAAGCTAGGTGCTAAGGCTGTTTGCTTAGATCCTAATCCTAAATGCTCAGCAAGCTTTGTGTGCGATGATATCGTTGTTGCAAAATACGATGATATTGAAGGGTTAAAGAAACTAGGCGATATGACTGATGTTATCACATATGAATTTGAAAATGTACCATCAGCTCAATTGAAATTTTTATTAGATACATATAATATCCCTCAAGGTATTCAACCATTATTTGATTCACAAAACAGAATCAGAGAAAAGGAAAATGCAAAGAAGCATGGATTAAAAACTCCAAAGTTTAAAGCAATTAATTCCCTAAAGGATTTAAACGATGGAATTAAAGAAATTGGAATCCCTTGTGTATATAAGACAACAACTTTAGGATATGATGGTCATGGACAGGTTGTTATTAAGTCTTTAGATGACATTGAAAAGGTTAAGCCTTTCCTTGAAGGTGAAGGTATTCTTGAAGAATTCATCAATTATGATTTTGAAACATCAGTAATTCTAGTTAGAAGTAAAGATAAAACTATTACTTTCCCAATGGGAATTAATAAACATAAAAATGGTATCCTAGATGAGGTATTCGTTGATAAGCAATTGAAGGTATTTGAGGATATCAAAGAGGATGCTAAAAAGTTTATGGAAAGCGTAGGATATTATGGAATCCTATGTATAGAGATTTTTGTTAAGGGTGATAAATATTATTTCAATGAAATGGCACCTAGACCACACAACAGTGGACACTACACTATTGAGGGTTGTACAACAAACCAATATAAAGAATTAGCAAGATTCTTATTAGAAATCGAGCTTGAGGAACCAAAACTTATTTCTCCTACAGTAATGAAAAACATTCTAGGATTTGATTATGAGAATATGAAGAAACTAAAGAATAATGAGAATGTTCATATTCATGATTATTTCAAATCAGAGGTAAGAGAAAAGAGAAAGATGGCTCATATAACTTTTACAAACACTACAAAAGAAGAATATGTAGAGAAATATAAAAATTTATTTTGTGAGGATTAATGACATGGCAGATTATAGAATTTACGTTGAAAAGAAAGAAAAATATCAAGTTGAAGCTAAATCATTACAAGCTGAACTAAATCTAAATCTAGGATTAAATCAAAAGAACGTTAGAACAATTAACGTATATGATTTATTCAATTTTGATGAGGAATTATTAGAAAAGGCTAAATATAGAGTATTTGGTGAAATAGTTACTGATAATGTATTTGATAACCTAGATTTAAATGGTAAGAAATACATTGCAATCGAATTCCTACCAGGACAATTCGATCAAAGAGCTTCATCAGCAATTGATTGTGTTAAGCTAATCAATCCAGATGCAGATATCAATATTAGATCAGGAAGAATCATTATCTTAGATGATGAAACATCTGATGAGGATTTAGAAAAGGTTAAGAAATTTGAAATCAATGCAGTAGAAGCTAGAGAAAAGGATTTAACTCAATTAACTGACATGGAAAAAGCACCTATAAAGCCAGTTGAGGTTTTAGAGGGCTTCACAAAAATGGAGGATAAGGACCTTGATGCTTATTGCAAGAAGATGGGCCTTGCAATGAACAAGGATGACTTAAAGTGTGTTGTTGATTACTTCAAGTCAGAAGGAAGAGATCCTTGGGAAACAGAATTAAGAATTCTTGATACATATTGGTCTGATCACTGTAGACATACAACATTTGGTACAGTTTTAGATGAAATCAAAATTGATGAATCATTCATGAAGGCTGAGCTAGATGAAGCATTAGACAATTATTACAATATTAGAAAAGATTTACAAAGAGAAGAAAAGAAAATCTGTTTAATGGATTTAGCAACAATTGGTGCTAGATACTTAAGAAAGATTGGTAAGCTAGATGACTTAGAGGAATCTGAAGAAAACAATGCTTGTTCAATCTTTGTTACAATTGATGTTGATGGAAAACCTGAAAAATGGTTATTACAATTCAAAAATGAAACTCATAACCACCCAACTGAAATTGAACCATTCGGTGGTGCATCTACATGTTTAGGTGGAGCAATTAGAGACCCACTATCAGGACGTGCTTATGTTTACCAAGCAATGCGTGTTACTGGTGCTGGTAATATCTATGCTGAAATTAAAGATACATTACCTGGTAAGCTACCTCAACGTATTATTTCTACAAAGGCAGCTCAAGGTTATTCATCATATGGTAACCAAATCGGTTTAGCAACAACACATGTTAGAGAAATCTATCATGATGATTATGTAGCTAAGAGATTAGAGGTTGGTGCTGTAGTTGGTGCAGTTAGAGCTGATGTTATTAGAAGAGAATCACCTGCAGCAGGAGATGTAATATTATTATTAGGTGGAAGAACTGGTAGAGATGGTATCGGTGGTGCAACTGGTTCATCTAAGGAGCATACAACTAAGTCATTAGAGGTTTGTTCATCTGAGGTTCAAAAGGGTAATGCACCTGAGGAAAGAAAGATCAGCCACTTATTTAGAAGACCTGAGGTTACAAAATTAATTAAGAAATCAAATGACTTCGGTGCTGGTGGTGTTTCAGTAGCAATCGGTGAATTAGCTGATGGTCTTGAAATATCATTAGATGCAGTTCCTACAAAATATACAGGCTTAAATGCTACAGAGGTTGCTATTTCTGAATCACAAGAAAGAATGGCAGTTGTAGTAGAGCCTAAGGATGTAGAAGAATTTATTAAATATTGTAAAGAAGAAAATATTGAAGTTACTAAGGTTGCTGTAGTTACTGCAGAGCCAAGACTTGTAATGAATTATAGAGGAAGACAAATTGTTAACCTATCTCGTAAGTTCATTGATTCAGCTGGTGCACTTCACCATGCAAATGCAACAATTGGTGCAGTTGAAGAGAAGAATCCATTTGTTAAGGAAGAACAACCATTAGTAGAAAGAGTATTTAAGACTCTAGCTGATAATAACGTAGTTAGCCAAAAGGGCTTAATTGAAATGTTTGACTCAACAATCGGAGCTTCAACAGTATTAATGCCATTTGGTGGAAAATATCAAAAGACTGAAACACAGGTATCAGTTGAAAAGCTACCTGTTAAGGATGGATATACAGATGCTGCTTCAATTATGGCATTCGGTTATAACCCATTCATTGCAAAATGGTCTCCATACCATGGTGCAGAATATGCAATCATTGAAGCAATATCAAAGGTAGTTGCTGCAGGTGCTAGATATAACAACATGAGATTCTCATATCAAGAATTCTTTGAAAGAATGAATTCAGAGCTTTCTTGGGGTAAACCTCTAGCAGCATTACTTGGTGCATTAAAGATGCAAACAGAATTCGGTCTACCTTCAATTGGTGGTAAGGATTCAATGTCAGGTACATTCAATGATTCATTATCAGTACCTCCAATGCTAATGGCATTTGGTATTACAACTGTTAATGCTAATAATGTTATCTCTCCAGATTTCAAATCTAGAGGACATAAATTATATTTAGTTAAGCATACAGAAAATGCTGACTATACACCTAATGTAGAGCAATTAAAGGAAAACTTTGATTTTGTTGCTCATAATATTGAAAAAGGAAAAATCGTTTCAGCATATGCTTTAGGATTCGGTGGATTAGTAGAAGCTCTTGCAAAATGTAGCTTCGGTAATGGTGTTGGATTCAAAGTTGAATATGATGAAAAAGAATTAGATAGATTTAATTATGGTTCAATCCTAATCGAAGTTTCAGGAAGTTTAGATTATCCAAAGGATTGCAACCCTAATGTAATTCATATTGGTCGTACAAGCCACTTCAAGGTTGGAGTAATTAATGGTGAGAAGTTCACATTAGCTGCTCTAGAAGAGGCAAACACAAAGAAGTTTACAAAGGTTTATAAAGATAAAGGCTATAACAATTGTGAATTATTACAATTCAAGCCTTGTAAGGCAAAGGTTGCTTCATTAAATAACAAGGACGAAGTAATCGCATACTTCCCAGTATTCCCTGGTACAAACTGTGATTATGATACATCTCGTGCATTTAAGAAGGCTGGAGCTAAGACAGTAGTAACAGTATTTAGAAACCAAAATTCACAAGATATTAATGATAGTATCAAGGAAATGGTTGAAAATATTGATAAGGCAGATATCTTCGTGTTATCTGGTGGATTCTCAGCTGGTGATGAACCAGATGGATCTGCAAAATTCATTGCTAATGTATTAAATCAAGAAGATATCAAGGCTGCAATTAATCGTTTAATAGAAAGAAAAGGATTAATTCTTGGTATTTGTAATGGATTCCAAGCATTAGTTAAATCAGGTCTATTACCTCATGGAAAGATTGGTGAAGTAACTGAAAATTCACCTACATTATTTAGAAATGATATTAATAGACACGTTTCACAAATCGTATCTACTAAGATTATGACTAATAAATCACCATGGTTATCATCTTACAAGACTGGTGAGGTTCACAGCATCGCAGTCAGCCATGGAGAAGGTAAATTCATGATTTCTAAGGAAGATGCAGAGAAGCTTGCGATGAATGGTCAAATCGCATTTGTATATGTTGATTCAGACGAAAAGCCAACAACTGAAGCTCCATATAATCCAAATGGTTCTGAATATGCAATTGAAGGTATTATTTCAGATGATGGATTAATCTTAGGTAAGATGGGACATTCAGAAAGATATGAAAATAACCTATTCAAGAATATTAGAGGAAATAAGAAACAAAATATTTTTGAAAACGCAGTAAATTACTTTAAAAAATAAGAGGACTAAATATGGGAAAGAAAGAATTATTATACGAAGGAAAAGCTAAACAAGTATACGCAACTGATGATAAAGATATTATCATAATGCATTATAAGGATGATGCAACAGCTGGTAACGGTGCTAAGCATGCACAATTTGCAAAAAAGGGCGAATTAAATAATAAGATTACAACAATTATTTACAATCGTCTAATCAAGGCAGGCATTCCTACTCATTATATAAAGACATTAAATGATACTGATCAATTATGCTATAAGGTAAATATTTTCCCACTAGAGGTTATTACTAGAAATATAATCGCTGGTTCAATGGCTAAGAGATTAGGTATCGAAGAAGGAACAGTTGCAAAGCATACAATTTTTGAAATTTGTTACAAAAATGATGCTTTAGGCGATCCTCTTATTAATGATCATCATGCAGTTGCAGTTGGTGCTGCAACTTATGATGAATTAAAGGAAATTTATTCATTAACTGCAAAAATAAATGAAGAATTAAAGAAGATGTTCGCTGAAATCGGCGTTAAGCTTGTAGACTTTAAGGTTGAATTTGGTAGAACTTCAAATGGAAAAATTGTATTAGCTGATGAAATTTCTCCAGACTGCTGCAGACTTTGGGACGCTAAGACAAATGATCATTTAGACAAAGATAGATTTAGAAGAGACTTAGGCGATGTAATGGGAGCATATGAAGAAATATATGCTCGTTTACAAAAGCTTGCTTAATTATAGGAGGATAAAATGGGTTCAAAAGCATATGGCTCATCTGGTGTAGATTTAGAAGCTGGATATGAAGCAGTAAGAAGATATAAAAAGCATGTTAAGAGAACTGATAGACCTGGTTGCGTATCAGGCATCGGATCTTTCGGTGGTATGTTTGATTTAGCTAGTTTAGGATATAAAGAACCAATGCTAGTATCAGGAACTGATGGTGTTGGTACAAAGCTTAAATTAGCATTTGAAATGGACAAGCATGATACAATCGGTATCGATGCGGTAGCAATGTGTGTTAATGATGTATTAGCACAAGGTGCAGAGCCACTATATTTCTTAGATTATGTAGCATTAGGACATGCTATTCCTGAAAAGCTTGAAAAGATTGTATCTGGTATTGCAGATGGATGTGTTCAAGCAGGATGTGCATTAATCGGTGGTGAAACTGCTGAAATGCCTGGTATGTATTCTGATGGCGAATATGACATCGCTGGTTTCGCAGTTGGTGTTGTTGAAAAATCAAAGCTAATTGATGATTCAAAGGTAGCAGTAGGAGATATCCTAGTTGGTGTTGCATCTACTGGTGTACATTCTAACGGATTCTCATTAGTTAGAAAGATTATTTCTGATAACAATATTGACCTACATTCATATAGCGATGAATTAGGTGGAGTTGTTGGTGAAGTATTCCTAACACCTACAAGAATTTATTGTAAGCAAGTATTAGACGTTATTAAGAACGTAGATGTTCATGGTGTTGCTCATATCACTGGTGGTGGATTTGATGAAAATATTCCACGTATCCTAAATGAAACACAAGGATTAGATATTAAGGAAGGCTCATGGCCTATATTACCAGTATTCAAATTCTTAGAGAAGTATGGTAAGGTAGATCACCGTGAAATGTTCAATATCTATAACATGGGTATCGGTATGGTTATCGCTGTTAAGGATGAAAAGGATGCTAAAAAGGCAATCGATATCCTAGCTAAGCATGGCGATAAGGCATATATTATTGGTTCTATTACAAATAACGCTGGTAAGGTAGAGATTCATAAATAATGAAAAATATAGCTATTTTTGCAAGTGGCAGTGGAACAAATTTCGAAGCAATTGTTAACGCTGTTGAAAATGGAACAATTAAAGATGCTAAAGTAGTATTAATGGTATGCGATAACAAAAAAGCATACGTTATAGAAAGAGCAAAGAATCATAATGTACCATCATTTGTTTTTAAAGCAAAGGACTATTCTTCCAAAGAAGAATTTGAAACAATCATTGTTGAAAAGCTAAAAGCTTTAAACGTTGATTTAATATGTCTTGCTGGATATATGAGATATATTGGTACAGTATTATTAGATAATTATGAAGGTAAGATGATTAATATTCATCCTGCCTTATTACCATCATTTAAGGGTGCACACGGAATACAGGATGCCTTTGATTATGGTGTTAAAGTATTCGGTGTTACTGTTCATTATGTTGATTCTGGAGTAGATTCAGGAAAAATAATAATGCAACGTGGATTTGAATATTATGGAAATGATGTTGATGAAGTAGAAAAGCATATTCATGAAATTGAACATGTATTATACGTAGAAGCAATAAATAAGATTTTTAACGAGGAGAAATAATGATGAAAAGAGCATTAGTTAGTGTTACAGATAAGACTGGCGTTGTTGAATTCTGTAAAGGTCTTGAAGAATGTGGTTATGAAATAGTATCTACTGGTGGTACTAAAAAGGTATTAATCGCTGGTGGAGTTAAAGCAATTGATATTTCTGATATCACTGGCTTCCCTGAGATTTTAGATGGTAGAGTTAAAACACTACATCCAAATGTACATGGTGGATTACTAGCAATCCGTGATAAGGAATCTCATGTAGCTCAAGTTAAGGAGCACAATATTGATTATATTGATTTAGTATGTGTAAATCTTTATGCATTCCGTCAAACAGTTGAACGTGGTGCTGATTTCGATGAATGTGTTGAAAACATTGATATCGGTGGTCCATCAATGATTAGATCAGCTGCAAAGAATCATAAATTCGTTACAGTTGTAACTGATATTAATGATTATGAGACAGTATTAAATGAAATTAAAGCAAACGGAGATACTTCTTATGAAACAAGAAGACGTCTTGCTGCAAAGGTATTTAGAACAACTGCTAGATACGATGCAATGATTGCTGAATATATGACAAAGCAAGCAGGAGAAGAAAATCCTGAATCATTAACAATTACTTATGATTTAAAGCAATCATTAAGATATGGTGAAAACCCACATCAAAAGGCTGCATTATATGAAGGACCTAAAACTTCATATTCAATCGTTCATGCAACACAAATTCAAGGAAAAGAATTATCATACAATAATATTCAAGATGCAAATGCATGCTTAAATTTATTAAAAGAATTCAAGGAGCCAACTGCAATTGGATTAAAGCATATGAATCCATGTGGAGTTGCTTCAGCAGCAACTATCGTTGAGGCTTGGGATAAGGCATACAATGCTGATTCAGTTTCAATTTATGGTGGTATCGTTGCATTCAATAGACCAGTTGATAAAGCATTAGCTAAGGATATCATGGCTAAGAAGGTATTCCTAGAAATCATTATGGCTCCAGGCTATACTGATGAAGCTAAAGAAGTATTAGCTAAGAAGACAAACTGTAGAGTAATGGTTGTTGATATGGATTCAGAATTCACTGACAAGAAGCAAGCATTAACAGTTAATGGTGGTTTATTATATCAAGATTTAGATAATGATATTTGGAATGAAGCAGATCTTAAGGTAGTAACTAAGAAGACTCCTACAGATGCTGAAATGAAGGATTTATTATTCGCAATGAAGGTTGTTAAGCATGTTAAGAGTAATGCAATCCTAGTTGCTAAAGATGAAACAACAGCTGGTGTTGGTGCTGGTCAAATGAACCGTGTTGGTTCAGCTAAGATAGCACTAGACTGGGCTAAGGAGCACAATATTACATCATTAGTATTAGCTTCTGATGCATTCTTCCCATTTGATGACACAGTAAGACTTGCAGCACAATATGGTGTTACTGCAATTATTCAACCTGGTGGATCAATTAGAGACGAGGATTCAATTAAAGCTTGTGATGAGCTTGGTATAGCTATGGTGACAACTGGAATGCGCCATTTCAAACACTAATATATAGGAGAGATAAACATGAAGGTTTTAGTTATTGGTGGTGGAGGAAGAGAGCATGCAATTGTTCATGCTCTATCAAAATCATCTAAGGTTACTGAAATTTATGCTGCACCTGGTAACGCAGGTATTTCAAAGCTAGCAATGTGCGTTAATATTAAGGATACTGATGTATCTAATTTAGTTGCATTTGCTAAGGATGAAAAAATAGATTTAGTTGTTGTAGGACCAGAGGCTGCCCTAGCAGTTGGTATCGTTGATGAATTACAAAAGGAGGGTATTGCTGTATTTGGACCTACAAAGGCAGCTGCTCAAATTGAATCATCAAAGAATTTTGCTAAGGACTTAATGTCTAAATACAATATTCCTACAGCAAGATATGAAGTATTTGATGATTATAAAGCTGCAATTTCATTTGTAAAGATTTCACCATTCCCAACAGTTATTAAATATGATGGATTAGCTGCTGGTAAGGGTGTAGTTATTGCAGAGAATTTTGAACAGGCTGAAGAAGCCTTAAAGGATATGCTATTAGATGATAAATATGGACATGGCAAGGTTGTAATTGAGGAATGCCTTGAAGGCCCTGAATTTTCATTTATGTGCTTTGTTGATGGAGAAAATGTTTATCCATTACAATTAGCACAAGATCATAAGAGAGCATATGATGGTGATAAAGGACCAAATACTGGAGGTATGGGTGCATATTCTCCATTACCTTTTATTACTGAAAAGGATTATAACGAAGCATTAAATAAAATAATGATTCCTACAGCTAAGGCTATGGTTAACGAAGGTAATCCATTCAAAGGTGTATTATATGGTGGATTAATGAAGACTAAAAAGGGAATCAAGGTTATCGAATTCAATGCTAGATTTGGTGATCCTGAAACTGAAGTAGTATTACCTAGATTAACATCAGATATCTATGATGCATTTATGGCAATTGTAAATGGAGAAAAGCCTAATTTAGTTTGGGACAACAAGTGTACAATTGGTATTGTTATGGCATCTAAAGGATATCCTGGTGATTATAAGAAGGGATTTATCATTGAAAATGCCAATAGTGATAATATTTATCACATGGGTACTAAATTTGATGATAATGGAAATTATGTAACTAATGGTGGTAGAGTATTATTCGTTGTAGCTTCAGCTGATACATTAGAGGAAGCAAACAAGAAGGCTAACGCATTAGTTGATGAAATTAAGTGCGAAAATTTATATCATAGAACTGATATTGGTGCTAAGGCATATAAAAAATTTTAAAATAAGGGTGGATTAATTATGGCTATTGTAATTAGTGGTAAAGAGCTTGCTACAATCAGAAGAAATAAAATGAAAGAAGAGGTTATTGAATTTGCTAAAAAATATTCAAGACTTCCTCATTTAGTTGTTATATTAGTAGGAGATAATCCTGCATCAGTTTCTTATGTAACTGGTAAAGGAAAGGCTTGTGAAGAAATTGGTATTAAGAATACAACAATCAAAAAGCCTGAAAATATAACAGAAAAGGAATTATTAGAAATAATTGATGAATTAAATAATGATTCAACTGTTGATGGTATTTTAGTTCAATTACCATTACCAAAGCATATTAATCCTGATTTAGTAATAAATTCTATTACACCAGCAAAGGATGTTGATGGATTCCATCCATTCAATGTAGCTTCACTATATTTAAAACAACCTGGAATTGTATCTTGTACTCCAAAGGGTATTATTGAGGTTTTAGATTTCGCTAATATCCAAATTGAAGGCAAGCATGCAGTTGTTATTGGTAGAAGTAATATAGTTGGTATGCCAGTAAGTAAGCTATTATTAGATAGAAACGCAACAGTAACTATTTGTCATAGTAGAACTAAGAATTTAGCTGAAATAACAAAAACTGCAGATATTATCATTGCTGCAGTAGGTAAAGCTAAATTTGTTAAGGCAGATATGGTTAGAGATGGTGCTGTTGTTATTGATGTTGGTGTTAATAGAGACGAAACAACAGGTAAGCTATGTGGAGATGTTGATTTCAAGGATGTTGAACCAAAGGCATCTTACATTACAAAGGTACCTGGTGGTATCGGACCAATGACAATTACTTGTTTAATGGAAAATACATTAGAATGCTACTTAAAGCATATGGAGGAATAAAAAAATGATTCAAAGATATTCCAGAGAAGAAATGCGTAAGATTTGGACAGAAGAAAACAAATTTAATGCATATTTAGAGGTTGAAATCCTTTCTGATGAGGCATGGAGTGAGCTTGGGGTAATTCCTAAGGAAGATGTTGAAAAAATCAGAAAATACGCTAAATTCGATGTTGAAAGAATTTATGAAATTGAAAAGAAAACTAAGCATGATGTTGTAGCATTCACAAGATCTGTATCTGAATCATTAGGTGAAGAAAAGAAATGGGTTCACTATGGTTTAACATCTACAGATGTAGTTGATACAGCAAATGGTTATTTAATTAAGCAAGCAAATGATATTTTATATAAAGATATTATTGAATTTATTGATGTATTAAAGAAGCAAGCAATTCGCTTTAAGAATGTTCCATGTATTGGTAGAACACATGGTATTCATGCTGATATTACATCATTTGGCTTAAAGTGGGTATTATGGCATGAGGAAATGCAAAGAAATCTAGCTAGATTTGAATTTGCTAGAAAAGATGTTGAATGCGGTAAAATGAGTGGTGCAGTTGGTAATTTCGCTAATATTCCAACTGAAATCCAGGATTATGTATGTGAGCATCTAGGTATTCAATCAGCTAATATTTCTACACAAGTATTACAAAGAGATAGACATGCATATTATATGTCAACACTTGCTGTAATTGCTGATTGCTTAGAACAAATGGCATTTGAAATTAGAAACCTACAAAGAACTGAGGTTCATGAGCTAGAGGAATATTTCACTCCAGGTCAAAAGGGATCTTCAGCAATGCCACATAAGAGAAATCCTATTTCATCAGAAAACATCTGTGGTTGTGCAAGAGTAATGAGAGGCTATATGGTTACATTTAATGAAAATGTAGCATTATGGCATGAAAGAGATATTTCTCACTCTTCAACTGAAAGAATTATTTTACCAGATGCAACAATGCTATTAGATTATATGTTAAATAGATTCAAAGGCATCTTAGAAAATGTTATTGTATATCCTGAAAAGATGATGGAAGATATTTATTTAACAAATGGTGTTATTTTTGCTCAAAGAGTAATGATGGCATTAATTAATAAAGGATTATCTCGTGAGGAAGCATACGATACAGTTCAGCCAATTGCTATGACTGCTTATAATGAAAAGAAGGATTATCAAACATTATTAAGCAAATCTGATAAGGTTATGTCTGCATTATCATTAGATGAATTAAAGGAATGCTTTACTCTTGATTATTATTTTAAGAATGTTGATTTCATCTATAAGAGATGTGGAATAATTGAAAAATAGGAGAGAATGATATGATTAAAGAGAAAATATTAGTTCTTGACTTTGGTGGACAATACAATCAATTAATTGCTAGAAGAGTAAGAGAATGCAATGTATATTGTGAGGTTCATCCATATAATATGTCATTAGAAAAAATTAGAGAATATAATCCTATGGGTATTATCTTCACTGGTGGACCAAATTCAGTATTTGGTGATGATGCACCATTAGTTGATAAGGAATTATTTAATTTAGGATATCCTATTCTTGGTATTTGCTATGGATGCCAAACTATTGCACACCTAAATGGTGGTAAGGTTTCTCATGCAGATAAAAGAGAATATGGAAAAACTATTGTTAATGTAGATGTAGAATCAAAGCTATTCAAATATGTTTCAAAAGAAACTCAAGTTTGGATGAGCCATACAGATTTCGTATCTAAATTACCAGCAGGATTTAAGATTGTTGCAAATACACCTTCATGCCCTGTATCTGCAATGGAAAATGTAGAAAAAAAGCTTTATGCTGTACAATTCCACCCAGAGGTTAATCACTCATTAGAGGGTATGCAAATGCTAAAGAATTTCGTATATGACATTTGCGGATGCTCTGGCGACTGGAAAATGGATGATTTTGCAAAGACAACAATTGAAACATTAAGAAAGAAAATCGGAGATGGTAAGGTATTATGTGCCCTTTCTGGTGGAGTTGATTCAAGTGTTGCTGCTGTATTATTATCTAAGGCAGTAGGTAAACAATTAACTTGCGTTTTCGTAGATCACGGTCTATTAAGAAAGAATGAAGGCGATGAGGTAGAGGCAGTATTCGGTCCTAATGGTCCATATAAGCTAAACTTCATTAGAGTAAATGCTCAAGAAAGATTCTATGCAAAACTTAAGGGTGTAACAGAGCCTGAAAGAAAGAGAAAGATTATTGGTGAGGAATTCATCAGAGTATTTGAAGAAGAAGCTAAGAAAATTGGTGCTGTTGATTATTTAGTTCAAGGTACTATTTATCCAGATGTTATTGAATCTGGCTTAGGCAAATCTGCAACTATTAAATCACACCACAATGTAGGTGGTCTTCCTTCAGTTGTTAATTTCAAGGAAATAGTAGAACCATTAAGATTATTATTCAAGGATGAGGTAAGAAAGGTTGGTCTAGAATTAGGTATTCCTGATTATCTAGTATATCGTCAACCATTCCCAGGTCCAGGTCTTGGAATTAGAATCATTGGTGAAGTAACTGCTGAAAAGGTTAAAATTGTTCAAGATGCAGACTATATCTATAGAGAAGAAATAGCTAAGGCAGGAGTAGACAAATCTTGTAATTTAGGTCAATATTTCGCCGCATTAACTAACATGCAATCAGTTGGTGTTATGGGCGATGAAAGAACTTACGATTATGCAATCGCATTAAGAGCTGTTCAAACATCAGATTTCATGACTGCTGACTGGGCAAGAATCCCATATGACGTTTTAGATATCATTTCTAGAAGAATCGTAAACGAAGTAAAGGGTGTAAATAGAGTACTTTTAGATTGTACATCTAAACCACCTGCAACAATTGAATTTGAATAATAAGTTTGCATTTCCTAACTTAATATGATAGAATATCAATGTTTATAGGAGGTTTATTATGGTAGCACAATCAATAAAATATAGATATGATACTCAATTATTAATAGAAGGTGAAAACCTAGACGAGGATACAATTAGCGATTATTTCAATGCTAATTTTGATGGAGATTGCTTATTAGCAGTAGGTGATGAGGATTTAATTAAAATCCATTTCCATACAAATGAACCTTGGAAGGTTTTAGAATATTGTAGAACTTTAGGCGAAATCTATGATATCGTAGTTGAAGATATGGATAGACAAGCTAGAGGATTAAAAGGATAAAAAAGCCAATCAATTTGGCTTTTTATTTTTCATTTAATTTCTTTTCTAAATATTCAGGTAATTCTTCAATTATTTTATATTTAGATATACCTAATTTCATTAATGAATTCTTTAATGTAGTTTCGGCAACAAATTTATCTGCATTTTTGCATAAAAGTAAGCCTATTGTTGGATCATCTCTATCCGTTTTTTCTAATGTATCAACCGCATTAACATAAAATATTAATTGTCCTAGGTCTTCAGGTTTAAATTCACCTATTTTAACTTCAATTACTATATATGCATGTATCTTTGTATGATACATTAATAAATCTATGTAGAATTCTTTATTGGTTGGAGTAACTAATTTATATTCTTTTCCAGCAAGTGTAAACCCAGGTCCTAGTTCATTTAAGAATTTAATGATATTATCTATCATTTGATTCTTTAAATCTTTTTCAGTATTTAAATTATTCTTATCAATAAAATCAAAAACATAAGTATCTTTAAATAATTCATTCAATGAATCATCAGTTTTAACAGCTCTAGAAGTGTTTGGTTCTATTAAAGATCTTTCATATGATTTCATAGCTATTTGATTTAATACCATAGATCTAGACCAACCATATTTATGTGTGGCATTAATGTAATATAACATTTCCTCGTGAGATTTAGATTTTTGCATAATTGTAATAATTGAACCCCAAGGTATTTGGGGCACAGGCTGTGCCCTAATTTCTTCAGATGTAAAAGCAAAAGCGAATTGACTCATTCTTTTTAACTGATCATAGCTAAAACCTTTTCCATATTCTTTTAAATCGTTAGATAATCTTTCAATATATTTATTACCCCATTTCTTTCTTTGGTTAATAATAGTACCTATTTGATAATAAGTAATTATCATTTGACTATTAACAATAACCATAGCTTTATTTTGGTTATTCTTAATAGTTTCTTTGATTTTTTGTAAATCAAAAATATAATCTTTTTCAATTAATTCATTCATTTGAATTTTCACCCCTCATATAATATTAGTCAAAATATAATGAAAAATTGAAAAAAAATTAAAAATTTTACATTTAATTATATTTTTAATATCTTTTAATTATAATATAATTAATATAGATTGGTGATTTATTATTATGGATGAAACAGTTTTGTGTTATTTAATAAAAAATGATTCATATCTAATGTTAAAAAGAAATAAAAAGAAAAATGATATGAATGAGAATAAATATATTGGAGTTGGTGGTCATATTGAACCAAAGGAATCAATATATGATGCATGTAAAAGAGAAGTTAAAGAAGAAACAGGATATGAAGTTAATTCTTTAAAATATCATGGAAAAGTATTATTTAAAAATAATGATTTTGAAGAAATGATGTATCTTTTTACATCTAATGATTTTAGTGGTACTGAAATAATATGTGGCGAGGGTGAATTAATTTGGATACCAATTAATCAAGTAGAGAAACTTAATTTATGGGAAGGAGATAAAATATTCTTACCTAAATTAAGGACTAATGAAGAAATAAATATAAAGCTTATTTATGATAATGATAAATTTATAGGATGGGAAAAGCTATGACATATCAAAAATTTATTAAAGAAATGCAAGAAAAAGCATTTGAAGCTGAAAAGGAAGAATCAGCAGTAATATTAATATTAGAATTTGTTACAAAACTTGAAACTAATTTCTTATATATGAAAATGAATGAAGAAATTGAAGAGGATATTATTAATAAATTCAATGAAATCTTTGATAAATATCTATATGATAATAAGCCAGTTCAATATTTAATTGGCTATTCAACATTTTATGGTTATGATTTCATAGTTAATGAAGATGTATTAATTCCTAGATTTGAAACAGAAGAATTAGTTGAAAATGTATTATATAGATACGATAGACATTTTAAAGGACAAAAGGTTGATGTATGTGATCTAGCTTGTGGTTCTGGATGCATAGGTGTTACATTATCATTAGAAGAAAAAAATATGAATGTAATTGCGTCTGACATATCAGAAGCTGCGCTTACTGTAGCTAAGAAGAATAATGAAAAGCTTGGAGGCAGTGTTAAATTCCTTCAAGGAGATATGCTAGAACCTTTAAAGGGGTATAAATTTGATATATTTGTATCTAATCCACCATATATTCCAAATGATGAATTAGTAGATCCATTAGTTAAAGATAATGAACCAAATATTGCGTTATTTGGTGGATCTGATGGAATGAAGTTTTATGATATTATTTTAAGAGGTGTAAAACCTTTATTAAAAGAAAAAGCAATGATAGCTTTTGAACATGGATTTGATAAGAGAGAAGAAATGATTTCTTTAGCTAATAAATATTTTCCAGGCTCTAAGGTAGAGGTTTTAAAGGATTTAGAGGGAAAGGATAGAATGACATTTATCTATGTCGGTGATTTCAAATGGTAATTATTTTTCCAACTGATACAGTTTATGGTATCGGAACTAAGATATTTGATTTAGAAGGAATAAATAAAATATATGAAATTAAAAAAAGACCAAAGGATAAGCCTTTAGCCTGCCTATGTGCATCTCTAGATCAAATTAAATCTATCGCAATATTAAATGATGATGCAGAAAAGCTAATAAATGCTTTCCTACCAGGACCTTTAACTTTAATATTAAAATCAAAGGACGAGGTTAAAGAAAAAATAGGATATGAAACAATTGGAGTAAGAATTCCTAATTATAAGCTAGCACTTGATATTTTAAAAGAAAATGGACCTATGCTAACAACAAGTGTAAATGAATCAGGATCTAATCCAATTAATGAATATGAAGATATTTTAGTTAAATATGGCAAATGTGTTGATGAAATATATAAATCAAATGAAAAATCATCAGCATTAGCTTCAACAGTAGTTTTAATGACTACTGATAGCTTTAAGATATTAAGAGAAGGAGAAATAACTCTTAATATGATTGAAAATATATTAAATAAGAAAGGATAATTATATGAAGGCGATATACTGGATATTAAATCAATTAAATAATGATGATGAAGTATTATCAGCTGTAGAGACTGCAAATATTTTAGTCCAGTATCGTACAATATCATTAATTGTTCTTGGTAAAAAAGTAGATAACGATATTAATGTTAGTCCAAAAATATCTATTATTTATTTAGATATAGATATAGAAAATGATGAATTAAATAATTTCTTTAAAATAAATAGAAATAATTTAATGATAAGAATTAATGAATTAACAACAAGAAATGATTTAATTATTTCTACATCTTATTTATCATCTTATATTGTTCCAAAGGGAAGAAGATTTTTATATTATTATTTAGGTAATATGAATTCATTCTTATCATTTAAAGAAATGATGAGAAGAAGAAAATTAAGAAATCCAGATAATTATATATTCTCTTCACAAGAATTAAAAACAAAATTAGAAAAGAATAAGAAATATCGTGGATCTTATCAAATATATCCAACAAATAATTATTATTCTGTTCTATCATTAAATAAAAAGAATGTTATATCTTGTATTATTAATGATGTAAAGGATATTAAAGTTACTATTGAATTTTTAAATAAATTAGAAATAAAGAAGAATAAATATCAATGTAATATTTATACTAATTTAGAGAAAAAATATTTTAATGATTTAGATTATTCAAATAATATCAAGATATTTAATGAATATAATCTAATTGATGTATTAAAGGAATCTGATTTATTAATGTATTTTGAAAGATATTATTCTCATTCATTGTTAATAACAAAAGCATTAAGTATGTCTATACCTTTAATTTCATATAAAAATGATTTATTAGATGATTCATTTTCTATTATTATCAATCCAAAGAATATAGATGAATCTATAAATGAATGTAATATATTATTAAATAAGGATAAGAGATTAGAAAAATATAAACAGGAATCTTTTAATCATTATTATAGATATACTAAAAATATTGTTACAGCTAAATGGTTAGATATTTTAGAGATAGAAGATAAACTATTATCTAAAGAATAATTTTCTTGTAAATTATATTAGATTTAGATATAATTATATTAACTACGGGGGTCGATTCTATGTATAAAATTATAGATGAATACATAAATAAGCTAATGACTTCATCTCCAGATATGCCTCTTTGGAATATCGAGGCAATTAGAACTGGTAAAAAACCATCATGGAATTATATTGATGGTTGTATGATGGTATCATTAATAGAATTATATAAAACAACTGGAGATAAAAAATATTTTAATTTCGTTAAAAAATTTGTAGATTATTATGTTCATGAAGATGGAACAATCCAAGGATATGAAATAGAAAAATATTCAACAGATGATGTATCAGAAACTAGAGTATTATTTGATATTTATGAAATAACTAAAGAAGAAAAGTATAAGAAAGCGATAGATCATGTTTATCAGCAAATTAAAACTCATCCAAGAACTAAGGAAGGAAACTTCTGGCATAAGAAGATTTATCCTAACCAAGTTTGGCTAGATGGATTATTTATGATGCAACCTTTCTATACTAGATATCAAACACTATATAATAAAATGGATTATTCAGATATCGTTAATCAATACAAAAATGTTAGAGATATAATGAGAGATCCAAAGACTGGATTATATTATCATGGCTATGATAGTGAAAGAAAGCTATTCTGGGCAGATAAGAAGACAGGATTATCAAAGAATTTCTGGTTAAGAGCTATTGGTTGGTTTGCGGTAAGTATTGTTGATGTATGTGATTATATGGATCAACAAATGTATGATGAATACAATACTATTAAATCTATATTAAAGGATTTAGTGGATAGCTTATTAAAATTCCAAGATAAAGAAACTCATATGTTCTATCAGGTTCCTAATTTCCCAGGAAAAGAAGGAAACTATCTTGAGACATCTGGATCTGTAATGATTGCCTATGCAATCTTAAAGGGTGCAAGATTAAATCTATTACCTGAAAGATATAGAGAAATTGGAAAGAAGATTTTTGAAGGTACATGTCAAAAATATCTATCTGATAAGGATGGAGATTTAAATGTTGGTGGAATCTGTTTAGTTGCAGGACTAGGACCTGAAAATAATTTAAGACGTGATGGAACTTATGAATATTATATTTCTGAACCAATCGTTGAAAATGATGCTAAGGGTACTGGACCATTAATCATGGCATATACTGAAATGATTAAATTAAATAAGTAATAATAATTAACCTAAATGGTAGCAAATCATTTAGGTTTTTTTAATGAAAAAAAGTTATAAAAACGATTACATAAAAAAAGAAAAAATAGCAGTTGACTTAGAATTTTTCTAGTGATATAATACTACTCGGCTCGTCTAATTGGAGGAGCTAGAATTTTGAGTCTTTGAAAACTGTATATGACGAAATAAACGTATTGTTAAATTTACAAA
>CAMJFY010000010.1 GCA_946405105.1 uncultured Caryophanales bacterium | reverse complement strand
TTTCTAATATTTCATTTAAATCAATTTCTAAATATCTTGAGATAAGCTGAAGAAGAATAAATGATGGTTCCATATTACCATTTTCAATTTTATTGTATTTAGATTGACTAATAGCTAATAGCCTAGAAAAATCCTTTTGAGTGTATCCTTTTTCAATTCTTTTATATTTAATTATTAACGAAAAATCTTTATAATTCATTATTATCACCAAGATAATTTTAATCTATTATTGAAAGAAAAAGAAGCCTCTATTTTTTTAATTTTTTGGCTTAAAATAGCCATTTTATTGCCTAAAAATTGGGCTTTTTTCTCAAACGTTATTTTTAATAAAAATAATTGATATTAATATATGAGTTTGATATAATATTAATGTTATAAATTTGTAGGAGGTATTATCATGAAATATATGACTTCAAGTGAAATTAGACAAATGTGGCTAGATTTCTTCAAATCTAAGGGCCATTTAGTTGAACCATCTGCTTCTTTAGTTCCAGTAAATGATCCAACATTGTTATGGACAAACGCAGGTGTTACACCATTAAAGAAATATTTTGATGGATCAATGGTACCTGAATGTCCAAGAATCACTAACGCTCAAAAATGTATAAGAACTAACGATATTGAAAATGTAGGTAAGACTGCAAGACATCATACATTCTTTGAAATGCTAGGAAATTTCTCAATTGGAGATTATTTTAAGCCAGAGGCAATCAAATTTGCGGTAGAGCTATTATTTGATGAAAAGTGGTTTGGCTTTGATAAGAATAAATTATATATCACATATTACACTCATGATAATGATGCTAGAAAATACTGGATTGAAAATGGTATTTCTTCAGATCATTTAATTCCACTAGATGGTAATTTCTGGGAAATCGGTGAGGGACCATGTGGACCTGATACAGAGATGTTCTATGATCGTGGTGAGAAATATGATAAGAGAGGTCCTGAATTAATTAGAGACGATATTGAAAATGATAGATTCATTGAAATTTGGAATATCGTATTCTCTCAATTTAATTCTAAAGAAGGAGTAGCTAGAGAAAACTACAAGGAGCTTCCTTCTAAGAATATTGATACAGGCTGTGGACTTGAAAGACTATGCTGTGTTATGCAACAGGTAGATACTAACTATGATACAGACCTATTCATGCCTATTATTAAAAAGACAGAGGAAATCTCTGGTGTTAAATATAATGGTCAAATGGCATTCAAGGTTATTGCTGACCATGTTAGAACAGTAACATTCGCTGTTGCTGATGGTGCTACATTATCTAATGAAGGTAGAGGATATGTATTAAGAAGAGTATTAAGAAGAGCTTCTAAATATGCTAAATCATTAGGTATTAATAAGCCATTTATGTCTAATCTAGTAGATGTAGTTATTCAAATAATGGATCCATTCTATCCATATTTACATGAAAAGAAGGATATTGTTAAACAAATAATTACAGCTGAAGAGGAAAAATTCCTTTCTACATTAGCACAAGGTGAAAAGAAATTCTTACAAATTGCAGAAAGCACAAAGGATACAATCTCAGGTGCTGATGCGTTTGTATTATATGATACATACGGATTCCCTATTGAACTTACAATTGAGTATGCTGAAGAAAAGGGATTAAAGGTAGATACTGAAGAATTTAAGAAATATTTACTTGAACAAAAGGAAAGAGCTAGAAATGCCAGAAAGGATGAAAATTCTATGGCAGGTCAAAATGAAGAATTCCTTAAGTTCAAAGATGAATCTAAATTCATTGGCTATGATACATTAGAATCTAAATCAAAGGTTATCAAGGTATTTGGTAATGCAGTAGTATTAGATGAAACACCATTCTATGCATTTAGTGGTGGTCAGCTATGCGATAAGGGTACTATTAATGGTATCAATGTATTAGATGTATCAAAGATGCCTAATGGACAGCATTTACATATCTTAGAAAATAATACATTAAGCGTTGGCGATGTTGTTGTTGCCAAGGTTGATGAAGAAAATAGAAATCTAACTAGAAAGAACCACAGTAGTGCTCACTTATTACAGGCTTCATTACAATCAGTATTAGGTAGCCATGTTCACCAACAAGGTTCTCAGGTTGGACCTGAATATTGTCGTTTCGACTTCAATAATTATCAAGCATTAACTGATGAAGAAATTATTAAGATTGAAGATATCGTTAATAAATACATTAATGATGCTCATAAGGTAAATACATTAGTACTTCCAATTGAAGAAGCTAAGAAGCTTGGAGCAATGGCTCTATTCGGTGAAAAATATGGTAAATTTGTAAGAGTAGTTGATATGGAAATCTCTAAAGAATTCTGTGCCGGTACTCACGTATCTAATACAAAAGATATTAAGCAATTTGCTATTTATTCAGTAGAATCAATTGGTTCTGGTATCTTTAGAGCAACAGCTGCAACATCTGATAATGCAATGAAATATGTTAAGGAAAGCCAAGCTAATGTTATGGCAACAATTGACAATTTAATTGCTAAAGGTAATGACCTAGTAAAGAAGGCAGCTTCAGAAGGAATTAAGCTAGAATTTGATTATAAAAAGCCTGAATTAAACGAATTCGGTTATAGATATATTCTTGCAATAAGAAAAGAATTAGAAAAGGGTCAAAATAAGATTAAGGAGCTTGAAAAGGCATATAATGCAAAGAAGAGCCAAAATGCTTTAAATGACTTATCTAAATTTGATTCATTTATTTCAAACAACAAGCTAGTAGCTAAGGTTGATACAATGGATTCAAATCTATTAAAGGATATGGCTAGTGCTCTTAAGAATAACAAGGGCTTAGATTATGTATTATTTGCTGCAACTGACAATACAAAGGTAACATTTGTATGTTCTGCTAGAGCACCATTTGATGCTAGAGACATCGTTAAGGCAGCTACAAGCATTTGTGGTGGAGGCGGAGGCGGAAAGCCTGACCTTGCCCAAGCTGGTGGTAAGGATGCATCAAAGGTTGATGAAGCTTTAGCACATGTTAAGGGAGCATTTTAATTAATGAAATACATTGGATTAGATTTAGGCTCAAGAACATTAGGTATCGCAATTTCTGATGAATTAGGTATTTTAGCTAGAAGCTATGATACTCTAAGATTTAAAGATGACGATTATGATTATGCAATTAATCAAACAATAGAGATTTGTAATAAGGAAAAGGTAACAACTGTTGTTTTAGGATATCCTAAGCATATGAATGGTGATGCCGGTGTTAGAGCTCAAATCTCAATTGATTTTAAAAATAAAATAGAAGAAAAATCAAATATTAAGGTAATATTAGAGGATGAAAGACTAACAACTGTAATAGTTGATAGAGCTATGATTTCTGGTAATGTTAAAAGAAAAGATAGACATAATAAAAAGGATGAAATGGCAGCTGTAGTAATATTACAAAATTATTTGGACAAAATAAGCTTTTAAGGAGAATAATATGGTAGATCGTACTATTACATTAGTTCGTGATGATGGTAAAGAAATTGTTGCTGATATTTTCTTTACTTATCATTCAGACGAATTTAATAAAGATTATGTAGTTTTCCAGGTTAGAGATACAATGGAAATTTCTGCAGCTGCATATGTATCAAGTGATGACAAGAATGGCACATTAGAAAAGATTGAATCAGATGAAGAATGGGCTATGCTTGAAGAGCTTTTAAATGATTATGCTGAAGAAAACAAGAAGGCATATGAAGGCTGCGGTGGATGTGGTGGAAACTGCAGTAGCTGTAGTGAATGTGAAGGCTGTGAGGACTGTGAAGACTTTGAAAACTAATTTGGTATTTGATTCCTTAGAATTAGAGCTTAAACAATATGCTAAGGAAAATAGTGTACCAATTATTATTGATGAAGGATTATCATTTTTAGAATCTGTAATAAGAATAAAAAAACCAAAGAACATCCTAGAAATAGGTAGCGCAATTGGTTATTCAGCAATTAGAATGGCAAGAGTATGCAATTCTAATGTTTATTCAATTGAAAGAGACGAAAAAATGTATAATCTTGCAATTAGTAATATCAAAAAGGCTAATTTAGAGGATAATATTCATATTATATTTAAAGATGCATTAGAAGCATTAGATGATGTTAAGGATATTAAATTTGATTTAATATTTATTGATGCTGCTAAAGCACAATATCATAAATTCTTTGATATCTATACACCTTTATTAAATGATGAAGGAGTAGTAGTATGCGATAATATGTATTTCCATGGATTAGTTAGTGATGTAGAAAATATTGATAGCTATTCAAGAGGAGTTAGAGGCTTAATTAGAAAGCTAAATGAATTCCATGAATATCTATTAAATAATGATAAATATCATACATCTATATATGATATAGGTGATGGTATGAGTATATCTGTTAAAAAATAAATGAAGGGATTTTGGTTATGAGAATAAGAGGCTTAATTCACATGCTTGAATTAGATCACAAAATAATAGGTATTAAGTGCTATAAATCAATTAAGTTTTTCTATTTTCAAAATAGCCAAATGAACACATTTAAAAGATATTTATATCAGGATAACTGGATTGATTTAGAATATGATGAAAATATTTTATCAAAGAAAGGTAATTATCTTGCATATAAGGTATCATTTGTATATAAGCTAGAAGCAATTGGCAAATATGATAGAACAATATATTATGACAAAATTGCATTAGATAAATCATTATATGATTTCTTAAATAATTTAGGAAATACAATGTTTTTAGATTTAGAAATGACAATGCCTTCTTATACATTTAGAGGTAAAGGCTTTGTTACAGAAATAATTCAGGCTGGATTTGAAATTTGTGATGATAATAACAATATTATTTACCAATATTCAAATTATGTTAAGCCAAGTGTTAATAAGGAATTAACAAAAAGAGCGGAAGATTTCTTAGGTATTACATCAAAAGATTTCTTTGAAAAATGTATACCTTATAATGATTTCTATAATGAATTTAATAATGTATTATTTAAATATGATCCATCAATAATTATTTATGGTAGAAATGATAAAATTGTTTTAAATGAATCATATGATATTAATAATGTTAAATCATTAAATAATAAAACAAGATTTATTAATTTATGTCAATTAATTAAGACATATTATGAATTAAAAAATGATCCAGGATTATTTAAGCTATTATCAGTATATTATGATAATACAGATGTTCAAATTCATAATGCTCTAGCAGATTCAGAAGCAACTAGATTAGTATTTCTAGCATTTAAAAAGGATATATTAGAAAATAAATATAGAGATAAAATGATTGAAACATTTAAAATAAATTAGGCTATTTTTATAGCCTTTTTATTTTTTTATTTAATAATGTAATATCTAATAATTTATTTGTAATAATAAAAAGTATGCTATAATAAAGAAAAAGAGCGATAATTTAAAAACAATTAATAAAAATTTATCTTTTAAGCGGTTTACATTTTAATAACATTTATTAAGGAGGACAATATGGAAAAGAAAGAAATTTTGGAAAGGATTCTTTATATAAAAGCTGTAATTTCCGATATAAGCGTAAGATGCGAGCAATATGAATATGGTGTAATGAAATATAAAAATGAGTATAAAGAATTTAACAAAAAGTTTAATATAGCATCGTCAAAAGTATATGTGGAAGATTTAAAATCGATAGATGATTACATCGAAGAAACAAGAAAGAGCATTAACGTTAGGACAAATAATTTGAAGCAATTAAATAATATTAAGTCTGATATTTTAAATAAAAACATTAAGTATGGATATTTAGAAGAAAAACAAGATGAGATAAATAAACTATTAATAGAAAAAGTGGATAGTAATATTGCATCTTGTGAAAATAGTATTGAGAAGCAAAAGGAATATTTAGAGAAAGCAATTGCCTTAAGGGATACAGGTTTGGATAATCAAAAGAAATCACTTGAATCACTTAACGAATTGAAATCGAAAACAGATCAATACTATAATGGAATACAAAAGAATTTAAAGATAACTAAGCAAAAAATAGAATTAATGTATAAGTCATTATGTGAAGATAGTAAGGATTTTCTAAATGCAAGTGACTTTGATAAATTAGAGTACATTTATTATTACATTGAAACAGGTAGATCAGATTCAATTAAAGATGCTTTAAACTTAGTTGATACACAGTTGAGACATGAGGAATTAGTTGGTGTTTTAAATGATGCTGTTAAGACAATTTGTAGGGCTATTCAATATTCTACAAATGAAATAAAGAATTCAATTAATGATGCAAAATATAGTATTTGTAATCACCTTGATGTGGGTTTTACTAATTTAAATAGTCAATTAAATAGTTTAAATAATGAAATGGAATCACTAGGAATCAGTTTATCATCTATTATTAAGCAAAATGATGAAATAATTGATGCAAGTAGACTAACTAATTCTTTGATTGAAAGACAAAATGATTCATGTGAAAAAATGCTTCAAGACTATGAATATGTAAATAGAATGAGTGGTGTTATACTATGATTACTGATGTAAGATATTTAAAAATAATTAATACTACAAACGAAAAAATAGATGAGCTTTGCGATAAAATATTTGATGAAAGAAATGAAAGAACAAAAGGATTAATGATTGGCATTTGGCTGTTTTTATTGTCTGCAGCTGTTCTTGGTGCTAGTATTTATTATTATATTTGGTTTTTCACAAACCATGATCCTAGTATTTTAGAGAAAGAACCTTATTGGGGATTTACACTTTTTCCTGGTGGCGCTATTCCATTAGCGGGTGCATTTTTTGCGGTCGTATTTGGTTATAAAACTATATCAATTATATTTGGCTTTGACGAGCACAAAAAGGATATTATTAAATATAAAAAAGAAATTGAGGATTTAAAAAACACAGTAATTGGTTTAATAAAATCATTCTCACAAGATTTTGAAAACGAATTAAATAAAATATCTTTTGATTATGATGACGATTATTTTGATCTTAATGAATATAATTATAGCAATAGTAACATTAAATATTTGTGCGATCAAAATATTGATAATTATATTCAAACATCTAAATAAGTTTAAAGATAGTATTATAGTATTATAGAGACATTTAAAGAAAAAAAGAAAAGCGATGCGTTTTATTTGCATCGCTTATTTTATTGAATTAACAATATTCATTAATCCTTTTTCATCAAATGTATATTTCTTATTACAGAAGTTACAAGTTATTTCACATTTGTGATCATTATTAATGATATCTAATAGCTGTTCTTTACCTAATGTTCTAAGACCATTTTCAAATCTTTCGTATGAGCAATTACATTCATATTTTAATTCTCTAGTTTCTAATAGCTCATAATCACCATCAGTTATTTCTCTAATGATATCTTCAGCATTATATCCTTCATCAATCATCTTTGTACAAGGTTTTAATGTTTTAAGCTTATTTTCAAGCTTAGTTAGATCTTCATCACTACATCCTGGCATAACTTGAATTAAGAAGCCTCCTGCAGCTTTAACCTTTGAATCATTAGTAAATGATACACCAAGACCAACAGAAGATGGTATTTGTTCAGATTTTGCAAAATAATATGTGAAATCATTTGCGATATCTCCAGCAACTATCTCACAAGAAGAAGAGAATGGTTGGCGAAGGTGTAAATCCTTAATAACCTCGATTTCACCAGCACCTACTCCATGAGTAACATTTACAGAACCATCATTGTTTTGTAAAAATACTCCAGGATTAGTTACACAGCCTCTAACCTTACCGTCATGCCCCTCAACAATTATTTGTCCTACAGGGCCATCACCCTTTACCTTAATATTAATAAAATCATCATTTTTGTATGTACATGACATTATAGCACCAATTGTTAATGTTCTGCCTAATGCTTGAATGCTAGTAGGCCACATATTGAAATCATCTTGAACCTTTCTAACCATTTCAGTAGTAATAGCAGCATATATTCTTACTGTTTGGTGCATACAGTATGCCTTTTGTAAATAATTATCCATAATAAATCACCAAAAAGCATTATAACATTAAAAAAATGATATGTAAACTTATTATTTATAATAATAAGGGATATATGAAAACGCTTTTAGTTGCTTCGCAAAGGTTAAAAGTATTGACAATAGACACTAAAGTATTATAATAGAAGTATCTATTTTGGGCCGGTTCCTTAATAGATACCCTAGCAAAGATAGTTTAATAAAATAAACTTGAGTATAATTATGAAAGAGCAATATTATGTCATTCATAATTATTGTCCTTTCAAAGAAAAAGGACTCAACAGTCCTTTTTTCTTTATTAATCTTTTATATCACCGATGATAAAGGAAAAGTAAGATATTTTGGATTTATAGAGAGCTGTGAATGGTGGAAGCATAGCATGAATGATATCTGAAACGAGCCTAGGTAGGTGAAATAATTAGAGGTGGCATATTTTGATATGCAAAAAGAGTGGTACCGCGCAAAATGAAGCGTCTCTTAAATGTTTATTTGAGACGCTTTTTTTTAATATTAATACGTATAGGAGGAAAGAAAAATGGATAAAAGTATTAAGAAGGTAGTATTAGCTTATTCAGGTGGATTAGATACATCAATCATTATTCCTTGGTTAAAGGAAAATTATAATAACTGTGAGGTTATTGCTGTATCTGGTAACGTTGGACAAGCAGATGAGCTTGATGGATTAGAGGAAAAGGCTATTAAGACAGGCGCATCTAAATTATATATTGAGGATTTAAATAAGGAATTCGTTGAGGATTTCATTTTCCCAACTGTTAAGGCTGGTGCAAAATATGAGAAGTATTTATTAGGTACTTCATTTGCAAGACCTATTATTGCAAAGAGAATTGCTGAAATCGCATTAAAGGAAGGCGCAGATGCAATTTGTCATGGTTGTACAGGTAAGGGTAACGACCAAGTAAGATTTGAATTAACTATTAAGGCATTCGCTCCTAATATGAAGATTATTGCTCCATGGAGAGAATGGAATATTAAGTCAAGAGATGAAGAAATTGATTATGCAGAGGCTCATAATATTCCTCTACGTATTTCAAGAGAAACAAATTATTCTAAGGATAAGAACTTATGGCATTTATCTCATGAAGGTCTAGATCTTGAGGATCCAGCAAATGAGCCACAATACAATAAGCCAGGTTTCTTAGAGTTAGGTGTTTCTCCAGAGCAAGCTCCTGATAAGCCTGAATATGTAACAATTCATTTCGAAAAGGGTATTCCTACAGCAGTTAACGGCAAGAAGATGGGCGCTGTTGATTTAGTTTGGGAATTAAATAAATTAGGTGGAAGAAATGGTATTGGTATTTTAGATATCGTTGAAAACCGTCTAGTTGGTATGAAGAGCCGTGGTGTTTATGAAACTCCAGGTGGAACTATCCTTTATGAAGCACATGAATTACTAGAATCTATTACATTAGATAAGGAAACTAGTCATTACAAGAAGCAAATTTCTGATAAGTTTGCAGATTTAGTATACAATGGTTTATGGTATACACCATTAAGAGAAGCTTTATCAGCATTCGTTGATAAGACTCAAGAGCATGTTACTGGTGATGTTAAGTTAAAATTATACAAGGGTAACATTATCCCTGCAGGTATTACATCTCCTTGGACATTACATAATATGGACATTGCATCATTCGATGATGATGGTGGAGCATATAACCAAGCTGATTCAGCAGGATTCATTAATCTATTTGGACTTCCAATTAAGGTTCAAGCATTAGTTAATGAAAAGAATAAGAATTTAAAGTAATTAAGAAAGTTGGTGGACTCTATGGCCAAGATGTGGGCAGGACGATTTCAAAAAGAAGAAAATAAAGATGTGAATGATTTCAACTCTTCTATATCATTTGATGGAAGAATGTTTGAAAGTGATATTACAGGCTCTATTGCACATGCAACAATGCTTGGCCAAAAGGGTATCATCAGTAAGGCTGATTCTAGCCTTATATGTAAGACGCTAGCTGAGATATTAGCTGATATTAAATCAGGTGATTTAAGCTTAGACCCAGAGGCTGAAGATATTCATATGTTTGTAGAGGCTGAGCTTACTAAGCGTATTGGTGAGGTTGGTAAGAGATTACATACCTCAAGATCAAGAAATGATCAGGTAGCCTTAGATATAAGGATAGAATTAAAAAAGGATATTAATGAAATATTAGTATTAGCTAAGGATTTATTAAACGCAATCCTAGATTTAGCAGAAAAGAACAAGGAAACAATTATGCCAGGCTATACACATCTACAACGTGCACAGCCTATTACATATGCTAATTATTTATTAGCTTATGCTTATATGCTAAAGAGAGATATTTCAAGATTTAATGACACATTAAAGCGTATGAATTATTCTCCATTAGGGGCTTGTGCCTTAGCCGGAACAACATATCCAATCGATCGTGAAATGGTAGCTAATGCTTTAGGCTTCGATGGTGTAGTTATGAATTCATTAGATGCAGTTTCTGATCGTGATTCTGTAGTTGAATTAGCATCAGACATCAGTCTTTGTATGATGCATTTATCAAGATTCTCAGAAGAAATTATTTTACATTGTAGCTGGGAATTCAAATTCATTGATTTAGATGATGCGTATTCAACAGGCTCATCAATTATGCCACAAAAGAAAAACCCTGATATTGCAGAACTAGTAAGAGGTAAAACAGGTAGAGTATATGGTGATTTAGTCACTTTATTAACAATGCTAAAGGGATTACCACTTGCTTATAATAAGGATATGCAAGAAGATAAAGAAGCAATATTTGATGCAGTTGATACAATTAAGCAATGCTTAAAAATATTTACACCTATGCTACAAACTATTAAGGTTAATAAGGAAAATATGCGTAAAGCAGCTGCAAAAGGATTTATTAACGCAACAGATCTTGCAGATTATTTAGTTAAAAAGGGTATGGCATTTAGAGATGCTTATAAAATTTCAGGTACAATAGTTGCTTATTGTATTGAAAATAATTTAGTACTAGAAGAAGTTTCATTAGATGTATATAAGACTTATTCTAATTTATTTGATAATGATGTATATAGCTATATTAATTTAGAAACTTGTACATTCAAGAGAACAAGCCTTGGAGCTTCAGGTATTGAATCTGTTGAGGCTCAAATTAAGGATTTAAGGAGCTAGTTATGAAGTTTAAGATTTTTATTGATGGAAAAGAAGGAACAACTGGATTAAGAATATTTGAAAGATTCCAATCTAGAGATGATATTGAATTAATTAATATTTCTGAGGATTTACGTAAGGATGTAAATGAAAGAAGAAAATGTATTAATCAATCTGATATTACATTCCTTTGCTTACCTGATCAAGCTGCCATTGAAGCAGTTGGATTATTAGATGAGAATAATAAGCATACAAAAATCATTGATGCTTCAACAGCTCATAGAACTGATGAGAAATTCGCATATGGCTTCCCAGAGCTAGGTGATGAATTCCTTGAAAAAATTAAAAAATCTCAATTTGTTGCAACACCAGGCTGCTATGCTTCAGGATTTATTTCAATTGTATATCCTCTAGTAAAGCTTGGTATTGCATCAAATGAATATCCATTCTCAGCAAACGCAATTTCTGGCTATTCAGGAGCTGGAAAAAAGGGTATTGCTCAATATGAGGATCAAAATAGAGCAGCAGAATTTGACGCACCTAGATTATATGCAATGAGTCAAATGCACAAGCATTTAAAGGAAATGCAATATTTCCCTAATCTAAAGGAAAAGCCTTTATTTAATCCATATGTATGTGATTTTATTCAAGGTATGATTGTAACAATTCCTCTATATGCTTCAAAGCTTAATAAAAAATATACTCCAGCTGAAATTAGAGATATGCTTGCAGATTTCTATAAGGGTAAAGATTTCGTAAGAGTTATGCCTTATGATGAAAAAGGAACAGAATCTGGATTCCTTTCTGCAAATCATTTAGCTGGTAAGGATTTCTTAGAAATTTATGTTTCTGGAAATGAAGAAAGAATTAATATTTCTGCATGTCTTGATAACCTTGGTAAAGGTGCTTCAGGTGCTGCAGTAGAATGTATGAATATAATGCTTGGATTAGATCCCAAGAAGGGATTAGTTCTATAAGGAGAAGTATCATGATAAAAGAAATTGAAAACGGAGTTGTTGCTCCAAAGGGATTTACAGCTAACGGTATCCATGCTGGTATTAGAGATAATAAGGATAAAATTGATTTATCAGTAATATTATCTTCATGCGTTGGTAATGCAGCAGCTGTATATACTACAAACAAGGTTAAAGGTGCTCCAATTTATGTTACTATTAGCAACATAAATGATGGAAAGGCTCAAGCAATGATTTGTAATAGTGGTAACGCAAATACATGTAATGCTGACGGTGTTGAAATTGCAACTAAAACATGCGAAATCTTAGCTAAATATGCAAATATTAAGGCTAACGATGTTATTGTTGCATCAACTGGTGTAATTGGTATGCCAATGTCTATTAAGCCTTTTGAAACAGGTATTCCTGCTATATTAAAGGGTATGGGCAACAAAAAAGAAAATGCTGAATTAGCATGCAAGGGAATTATGACAACTGATACAGTTATGAAAATGATAGCTGTTGAATTTGAAATTAATGGTAAGACTTGTAAGATTGGTGCTATGACTAAGGGTGCTGGTATGATTGCTCCTAATATGGCAACAATGTTATGCTTCATTACAACAGATACTAATATTTCAGCAAATTGCTTAAATAGCGCATTAAAGGAAGCAGTAAGTGATTCATTTAATATGTTATCTGTTGATGGAGATACATCTACAAATGATACATGCTCAATCATTGCTAACGGATTAGCAGAAAATATCCTAATTGATGATGTAAATTCAAATGAATATAAATTATTTGTTAATGCATTAAAATATGTAACAATCAACTTAGCTAAGAGAATGGCTAAGGATGGTGAAGGTGCATCTCACTTAATTATTTGTAATGTTAAAAATGCAAAAACAACTAAGGATGCAAAAATCGTTGCCAAATCAGTAATTAACTCTAGCTTATTAAAGGCAGCAATCTTTGGTGCTGATGCTAACTGGGGTCGTGTACTTTGTGCAATCGGCTATGCAAACTGTGATGTTGATGTATTTAAGGTAGATATGGCCTTCAAGTCAGCAAAGGGTGTTGTAGAAACATGTAAGAATGGTGCTGGTATTCCTTTCTCTGAGGAAAAGGCTAAGGAAGTCCTATTAGAGGATGAAATAACTATCGAGATTAATCTTAATGATGGAAAAGGAGAAGCTTCTGCCTTTGGTTGTGATTTAACATATGATTATGTAAAGATCAACGGCGATTATAGAAGCTAATATTGATTATGGTAAATTTAGAAGAAAGAGCAAAAATTTTATCAGAAGCATTACCATATATCCTAAAATATAAGGATAAAATTATGGTTATCAAATACGGTGGAAATGCAATGGTTGATGAAAACCTAAAGCAATTAGTAATGGAAGATGTTGTTATGCTTAACTCATTAGGTATGAAGGTTGTTTTAGTTCATGGTGGTGGACCAGAAATTTCTAAGGGCCTAAAGGCTATTGGAAAAGAATCTAAATTCATTGATGGTCTTCGTGTAACTGATGAAGAAACTATTGATGTCGTTACTGAAGTATTAGCTGGTAAGGTTAATAAGAATTTAGTTAAGCAATTAAATTTAGCTGGTGGACATGCAGTAGGTCTATCTGGATTAGATGACAATTTAATCGAAGCACAACAAATTAATAAGGAATTAGGATATGTTGGTAAGATTAAAGCAGTAAATACTGATGTTATCCTAGATATGTTAGATATGGGATATATTCCTGTAATCTCAACTATTGGTTCTGATGATAAAGGAAATATTTATAATATTAATGCTGATACAGCTGCAGCAAGAATTGCTGGAGCACTTGAGGCTGAAAAGTTTATTGCAATGACTGATATTAAAGGTGTTTTAAGAGATAAAAATGATCCTACATCATTAATGAAAACAATTAATGTATCAGAATTAAAGCAATTAGAAATGGCAGGAATTATCGATGGTGGTATGATACCAAAGGTACAATGCTGTGTCGAAGCAACAAGAAGAGGCGTTAAGAACGTAGTTATTATTGATGGTAGAGTTCCTCACTCAATTTTAATTGAAGTATTAACAGATGAAGGCGTAGGAACAGAATTTAAGTAGAAGGAAGGTGTTTTTATGAGTCAAATTATTATTGATGACAATGAAAACATATTAAATACATATAAAAGATATAATGTTGTACTAACTAGTGGTAAAGGTTCAACACTTATAGATGAAAAAGGCAAGAAATATATTGATTTTAATTCAGGAATCGGAACTAATATTTTTGGTATTTGTGATGATGAATGGACTAAGGCAGTATGTGATCAAGCACATAAAATTCAACATACATCAAATCTATATTATAGTGAACCACAAACTAAGGTTGCAAAGCTTTTATGTGAAAAAACTGGAATGAAGAAGGTATTCTTCTCAAATTCAGGTGCAGAATCAAATGAATGTGCTATTAAGGCCGCAAGAAAATATTCATTTGATAAATATGGTGAAGGAAGATATGAAATAATTACTTTAATTAATTCATTCCATGGAAGAACTATTGCTACACTTTCAGCAACAGGACAAGATGTATTCCATCAATTTTTCTTCCCATTTGTTGATGGCTTCAAATATGCACCTGCAAATGATATTGAAGCATTAAAGAATTTAATTTCTGATAAGACATGTGCAATTATGATTGAAACAGTTCAAGGTGAAGGTGGAGTTAATGCCTTAAATCCTGAATATATTAAGTTTATCGCAGATGTTTGTAAGGAAAAAGATATTTTATTCGTAGTTGATGAGGTACAAACTGGTAACGGACGTACAGGCTATTTATATAGCTATATGGAATATGGTGTTAAGCCAGATATCGTTACAACAGCTAAGGGATTAGCTGGTGGCTTACCTTTTGGTGCAATTCTTTTTGGTGAAAAGACAGAAAATGTATTAGGCTATGGTCAACATGGAACTACATTTGGTGGAAATCCTATAAGTGCTGCAGCTGCATATTCAGTTTTATCTCGTATTGACGATAAGCTATTAAATCATGTTAAGGAAATGCGTAAGCTTATTGAAGAAAAGCTATCAAATAAGCCAGGCATTAAATCAATTTCAGGAAAAGGCCTAATGGTTGGAATTGAATTAGATGAAAAATATAAGGCAGCTGATGTAGTAGCTAAAGGTATTGAAAATGGAGTAATTATGCTAACAGCTAAGACAAAGGTTAGATTATTACCACCGTTAAATATTTCTAAGGAAGAATTATCTAAGGGCCTTGATTTACTTTTAAAGAGTATGGAGGATTTAAAATAATGAAGCATTTATTAACATTAGAACAATTATCAAAAGAAGAAATTCTAGATATTTTAAATCTAGCAGATCAATTAAAATTTCAAAGAAATAATAATATTGAACATCACCTATTAAAAGGTAAAACTTTAGGTATGATTTTCCAAAAATCATCAACTCGTACAAGAGTATCATTTGAAGTTGGTATGTATGAATTAGGTGGATATGCATTATTCTTATCATCTAGAGACCTACAAATTGGTCGTGGTGAGCCAGTTGAAGATACTGCAAGAGTATTATCACGCTACCTAGATGGTATTATGATTAGAACATATAAGCAATCTGAAGTAGAAGACTTAGCTAAATATGGTTCAATCCCTGTAATTAACGCTTTAACAGATTATTGTCATCCATGCCAAGTGTTAGCTGACTTAATGACAATAAGAGAATTTAAGGGCGGATTTGACGGTTTAAAGGCTACATTCATTGGTGATGGCTTCAATATGGCTAACTCAATTATTGTTGGATGCTTAAAATTAGGTATGAGAGTATCAATTGCTTCACCTAAGGGCTATGAGGTTTGTGAGCATATCCAAGAATTTGCAAAGGCATATCCTGGAATGTTTGAAATGACTAATGATCCAATGGTTGCTGCTAAGGGTGCAGACGTAGTATTTACTGATGTTTGGGCATCAATGGGTGAAGAATCTGAAGCTGAAACAAGAAGAAAAGCATTTGAAGGTAAATACCAAGTAAATGCTGAGCTTATGGCTGTATGTAATGAAGGCTGTATGGTTCAACATTGTCTTCCTGCACATCGTGGAGAAGAAATTACTGCAGATGTATTCGAAGCTCATGCTAATGAAATCTTTGAAGAAGCAGAAAATAGATTACATGCTCAAAAGGCTGTAATGGTTAAATTAATGAAAGATTAATAAAATTAGTCCACTTATTAGTGGACTTTTTTATTTTCCCCTCATATAATATTAGTCCAAAAAAGAACAAAATTTTGGAAATTATTTTTAAAAATAATGAATATAATTATCTAACCATTTCAATTCTTTATTTATATCAATAATTATGATATAATTATTTCAAATTGTTATTAAAAATGAGGTTATTATTATGGCTGTAATGTATAGAACTATTAGTTATAATGTACGTGAAAGAGATGTTAATTTAAATGATGAAATAAGACCTGCAACAGTATTAGATTATTTCCAGGATATCGCTGGTATTCATGGTACTGAGCTTGGCCTAGGATATGAGCCTATGATTAAATTAAATTTATTCTGGGTTATCCTTTATGTTACATATGAGGTAGTTGGAGATATTCCATCATTTGGTCAGACTATAAAAATTAATACATGGCCTAAGGTACAAACAAGACTTGAGGCAGAACGTGAATATGAAATAAGAGATGAAAATGATAATTTATTAATTAAAGGTATCTCTAATTGGTGTGTAATTAATAGTGAAACAAGAAGACTTGAAAAGGCAGATAAGCTTACATTCCCTGGTGAATATTATGATAAATCTAATTATACAGAAAAATGTAAGAGAAGATTAGGATTAAAGCCAGAAAAGATAATAGCTGAATATAATTACAAAGTTCATCTAACAGATCTTGACCATAATCTACATTTAAATAACGCTAGATATTTAGATATTGTTTACAATATGTTTGTTGAAAATGGAAAGAAGAAAATAAAGAAATGTGAAATAGCATTTATTTCTGAAGCTAGACTAAATGATATTGTTAATGTTAAATATTTCAAAGAAGATAATAAAGATTGTTATCAAGGTTTCGTTAATGGTGAATTATCATTTGAAGTAATGCTTGAGGTGGAGGAGTAATAATGGAATTCTTAGATTTTTTAGAGAAGAGTCCTACAGCTTTTCATGCAGTAAAGGAAGCATGTGATATACTAGATAGCTTTGGATTTACTAAGCTATCAGAGGGTGAAGCTTGGAAGCTAGAAAAAGGAGAAAAATATTATTTCACAAGAAATAATTCTTCATTGGTTGCATTTAGTATTCCAAATGAAATTAATGATTTAAGCTACAATATTGTAGCTGCTCATACAGATTCTCCATGCTTTAAGCTAAAACCTAATTTTACAATTGAAAAAGATAAATATAATTTATTGAATACAGAAGTATATGGTGGACCAATCTTAAATACATGGATGGATAGACCATTAAATATTGCTGGAAGAATAATAGTTAGAACAAATGAGCATACATTAAAAACAATGCTTATCTCATTTGATAAGCCAATGTGTATTATTCCTAATTGTTCAATTCATTATAATAGAGAATTAAATGATGGATATAAGCTAAATCCACAAGTTGATTTATTACCATTAATTAGTGATAATGATATCTCAAATGTAGATTTATTAGATTTAGTAGCACAAAAGCTTAATATTAAAAAGGAAGCTATTGTAAGTCATGATTTATATTTAGCATTATTAGATAGAGGAACAATTGGTGGATTAAATAATGAATTTATATTTGCACCACAAATCGATAATTTATTATGCTCATATATTTCATTAAGAGCCTTAACTATGGCTAAGCCTCATGATTCATCTATTAATGTTACAGTATTATTTGATAACGAAGAAATAGGATCAAGAACAAGACAAGGTGCTGCATCTAATTTATTAAGTGATGCCCTAAAGAGAATATCACATTCATTTGGATTAGATGATGAGAAGCATTCAATTGCTTTAGCACAATCATTTATTATATCTGCTGATAATGCACAAGGATACCATCCTAATTATCCTGGAAAATATGATGCTACTAATAAATGCTATATGAATGAAGGAATAGTAATTAAATCAGCAGCTAGAGGATCATATACTACAGATGCAATGTCTTTAGCATATTTCCAAGAAATATGTAAAAAGGCTAATGCTAAATATCAAATAAACACAAATAGAAGTGATATACCTGGTGGTTCAACATTAGGAGCTATTTCATTATCTAATGTATCAATTCATTCAGTTGATATCGGACTAGCTCAAATCGCAATGCATTCTGCAATGGAAACATGTGGATATTATGATTATGATGAGCTAATTAAAGCATTAAAGACATTTTATGAGACACATATAGAAGTATCAGAAGATGGATTTATAGCATTTGAATAAAAATTAAATTTGGGGAGATTTAGAATGAATAAAAAATTAATAATAATCATTTCAAGCGTTGTAGCAGCACTTATAATAGGTGGTATTGCAATGTTCTTTATTATAGATGGTATATACAAAAATGATATTAAAAATAGAAAAAAATTCGAATTAGTTTATGAAGATTTTACATATGCAAAAGATGAAGATGGTCATAATTATGTAGATATAACAGGATTGAGTGATGAAGGTAAGAAGAAAGATGTAATTGTAGTACCATTTCAAATTGAAGGTTATATAGTACGAGGTTTTACAACCTATTATTCGTATGAAGATTATGTTGATTTCACAACAGCTAAAACTATTTATTTAGGTGCAGCTGAATATCAAAGCGAACGTTTAAAAATCGGCAAAAATAGTACAATATATGGTGGAAATCTTGGCTTATATAAAAAGGTATTAAAAACAAATTCAGATCAATATGTATCAGAAAATGATTATAATTCAATTGCAAAAGAATACAAAAATCATGATAAGATTCACAAAGCTTCAGTTGTCTTTGATTTTGAATATGAAAATCATAATTATTTATATGTATCAAGCGATACTGATGGAAAAATAAATTATGTACCAGAATTTGATCTACAAAATACAAATTATAGATTAAAAGGTTGGTACAATGGAGATACTCAATGGGATTTTAGTACAGATTTAGTAACTGATTATACTGTATTAACAGCTGAGTGGAGATAAAATAAAAAAGCGATTTTTAAATCGCTTTTTTTAATCTTTATAAGCTGCATAATGCTCAGTTTTTATAACTGATTCACCATCATATTGAAGCCCACACGGTATATCAAAGAATACCTGAATATGCTTTCCTTCAAATAAATTAACATTCTTTTTATATTTAATATGAGTTCCTTTAAATATTTTAGAGAATTTAAATAATATAGATATTCTAGACCATCCATGAATAACTACAAGAGTTAATGTCTTTGATGTTCTCTTTTGATCTGGTGCACTTTTCATACCACCGCCATAATATCTACCATTCATAGTAGAAGCAACCCATACATTCTTAAATGTATATTCTTTGCCATCTACAATAACTCTCGCATTACGCTTTTTATATTTAGCAAGAAGAAGACTTACAGCAATATTTGAATAATTAACTTTGTTTTGTCCTTTTGCTTTTTTCTTATCTGCAATAACGCATGTTTCACCATCTAGGCCAAAGCCTACGTTATTCATAAAATATTTTTTAGTACCATTAGTAACAACATAAGGAATATTATCTAAATATGGATTAATAAGTGTTAATGTCTCATTTGATTCAACATCTCTTAAAAAGTCATTTCCACTGCCACCCTTATATAGATAACATTTATTTCTAGTTGCGTAATCCTTATATAGGTTAACAAATGTATTTAATGTTCCATCTCCACCAATAAGAATTAAAATATCGTCCTTTGATAGCTGTTTAAAGAAGCTTAAATCTGCTTGAGTAAAAACAACCTCTTTAATATCAGTATAAATATGTTTTATTGCTTCTAATGCGCTGTTTTTTCTTTCTTCACCATGACCACCGCATGCTAGGGGGTTATAAATTAAATAGACCATATAATTACCTTCCTAAATCCTCTAGTATTAATTGTTGAGCATAGCTTGCTATCTCAGAAGTAGATTTATCTTTGTATTCATCATATTCTAATACCTTAAGTATTGAATATCTTACTTTTGTACGTCTAAAAGGGAAGCGTTTCTTTATCATTTTTGTATTCTTAAGTGATGAAATAACTATAGGACATTTTGATCTATATGCTATTTTAAAAGAGCCAGCATGGAAATCTAGGACTCCATCCTCAAAATTTCTTTTTCCTTCAGGAAAGATACAAATAGAAGATCTATCCTCTTTAATATATTTAGAAGCAGTAGATATAGCTTCAGCTGCTTGTTTAATGTCATCTCTTGAAATAGGAATAAATCCTGCATATCTCATCCATTTTCCTGCAACAGGAATTGATAGATTAGATGGTTTTGTTACACAAATAAGAGGATATTCCTTTAAGCATTTAAATGCGACTATCGCATCAAAGTTTGATTGGTGATTACATACTAATAAATATCTTTTCTTTTTAGGCTCTTGGTTAGTGTTTACTTTTTTAATTTTACATCTAGTGAAGAATAAGCCTAATATTGCAGTTTCTCTAATGATTGCATAATAGAAGATATTTGGTTTGGCTGGTATATCTCTTCTATTTAAGAACCAAGAAACAACAGCTAAAAATAGCATATATATTAAAAGTAATCCAATATTTGCCCCTAAATAATATAGAGGAATTAAAAATATGCAGTACCAGTATAAATATTGCCCTGTTAAAAAGTAAATCAAAAGGGCAGCAATACACGATAGTGCAACAATCGTATAATGTATAATCATATTCTCACCAACCACTTATTATTTTAACATATTTAATATTATTTTTCTATATGTATAAATAATGATATAATATAGGTATATTATGTATAAGGAATGTGATTAGTATGCTATATATCTTTAACACCATAAAAAGAAAGGATATTTTCGATTTAATTACAGCTGAAAATATCGATAAAGACCTATTAATATCTAAGCTATTAGATTTTGGTATTTCAATGGGCTTAGATGGTAATCTATATAAGAAATATATATTATATGTCTTGATATATAATGATAATTCATATACTAGATCCATTGAAAAAGGATTAGATAGTAAAGGAAGCAGTAAATATATAGATTTAGATTTAAAGTATTTCTCTGATTTATATAATAAAAAAATAGATTTAGATGAAATATTAAATTTTAAATTTGAAAGTGAAATAGGAGATAAAAGCTTATTAAAGCTTATTAATGATTTATATAATAACATTCCAAATGATTTTGAATCATTTAAGAAAACTATAATTAGCTTCTATAAAAATAAAGGTATTGCAGATATGGCAATATATAAAGCATTTAGAGTAGATGATGGTACATTAAGACCTATTAAAAATGTTTTAGATGTATCTTTTGATGATTTAATAGGGTATGATGAGCAAAAGAAGTTATTAAAAGAAAATACATTAAATTTCATTCATGGAAAGAAATATAATAATGTTTTATTATATGGTGAATCTGGTACGGGTAAATCAACATCAGTTAAGGCATTATTAAATGAATATTTCGAACAAGGCTTAAGAATCATTGAGGTTTATAAGCATCAAATGGAAGAAATATCTAAAGTAATTAATACATTAAAGAATAGACCATATTTCTATATTATTTACATGGATGATTTATCATTTGAAGAAAATGAAATTGAATATAAATATTTAAAGAGCGTAATTGAGGGTGGAATAGAGCCAAAGCCTGATAATGTTGTTATTTATGCTACATCTAATAGAAGACATTTAATTAAAGAAACAATGGCTGATAATGGTGGTGTATTTGATGACTTACATAGAAATGAAACACAAGCTGAAAAATTATCACTAGCTTATAGATTCGGTCTTCAAATATATTATAGCTCATTATCTCCAATGGAATTTAGAGAAATGGTTAAGGAGCTTGCTTTAAGAAACGATATAACAATTCCTGAAAATGAACTAATTAAAGAGGCAACTAAATGGGAGCTAACATATGGCTCACTATCTGGTAGATGTGCAACTCAATTCATTAATTATTTGGCTAATAAGGGGCAAAATAATGAATAATTTAGTTAAAGAAAATAGAGAGAAGATAAATAGATTTGATATTGAATTCTATAAAAATGAGAAAAATTATCAAATCGTGTCTGCATTAGCCGCTTTAAAAACAACAAATGATATTCAGGCAAGCTTTTTAAAGGAAGAAAAGAATTTAGACAAGGGTGATTATGCCCTTAGATTATATGCATTATTACAAGCATTATTCGTATCAATCGATAGCTTATATGCTATAGCATATGGATTAACAAAGAGTAGAAGCTTTATTAATATTAATGCTAATGCTGATTTAAGATTATTAAAATATATTAGAAATGATGTAGTAGGACATCCTTCAAATAGAATGGTAAGTGATGATATTGCCTTTTGTGTATTAGATGATAATTCAATCACAAAGGAAGAATTTAATTATTATATTTATTCAAAGGAAGAAATAGAAAAGAAAACTGTTAAGATAAAAGATATTTTGAATTCATATTATGAAGAAGCTAATAATTTATTAGATAACTTATATGAAATAGCTACAAAGGCTAAAACTGATAATATCTATGAAGATCTTATTGAAAAGATAATTAATGATTATATGAATGATCGTAATTATTCAAATAATCTTAATAAGCTAATAGAAGCATATAAAGAAATATATCCTAATGCTAAAAAAGGACAACATAGATTATTGTGGCGTTATGATGTTATTAATAAGCTAGCTAGTTATAAGTGCCATAATAGTAATGAAAAGGAATTAATTAATTATTGTATAGGTATTGAATTATTTAAGCTATATGAATTAGTTAACAGCATTGATTATGATATTACTATGAATAAAAGAAATCCTAAATATGTATCAGCTTTATTTAGAATGCTAAATAAAAATAGTAATTTATCATATCTAATTGATAATTTAAAGGAAACAGATCACCCATTATTTTATTCAAGCATTAATAAGCTTTATAATGAAGCTGTTAGACTTGATAATGTAAATGTTAGGGATTATTTAAAGATGATTAAAAAGGCTTATAGCAATGGTCAAGAGGAAATAGTTTTTGGTCTAAGCCTACCATTTAGACAATATATTAGAAAATAATAACGCTTTCTTATAAATTTTCTTTATTTTTTTGTTATAATACTTTTGTTAAAATTGAGGTGGATTATGGATATTAGAAACGTAGCAATCATCGCCCATGTTGACCATGGTAAAACAACATTAGTAGATAAGCTTTTAAGAGACTCTCATACATTTAGAGATAATCAGGTTGTCGCAGAAAGAGTAATGGACTCTAACGCTCTAGAAAGAGAAAGAGGTATTACTATTCTTGCTAAGAACACAGCTATCACTTGGAAGAATACAAAAATTAATGTATTAGATACTCCAGGACATGCTGATTTCTCTGGTGAGGTTGAGCGTATCATGAAAATGGTTGATGGTGTTGTTTTAGTTGTTGATGCTTATGAAGGAACAATGCCACAAACAAGATTCGTATTAAAGAAAGCATTTGAATCTCATTTAAAGCCAATTGTAGTTATTAATAAGGTTGATAAGCCTTCAGCAAGAATCCTTGAGGTTATTGATGAAGTATTAGAACTATTTATTGATTTAGGCTGTGATGAGGATGACCTAGATTTCCCAGTTGTTTATGCTTCAGCAATGAACAACACATCTTCATTAGATCCGGATGCATCTACTCAAAAGCCAGGTATGGATCCATTATTAGATATGATATTAGAAAAAATACCTGCTCCATCAATGGATAAGGAAGCTCCACTTCAATTCCAACCAGCATTATTAGATTATACAGATTTCACAGGAAGAATTGGTATTGGTAGAATTAATAGAGGTACTATTAAGTCTGGTGAGGTTGTATCTTGTATGAGACTTGATGGTTCAATTAAGCAATTTAGAATCCAAAAGCTATATGGCTTCCAAGGATTAAATAGAATAGAAATTCAAGAAGGATATGCAGGAGATATCGTAGCTGTAACAGGTTTAGGTGATATTTCTGTAGGTGAAACAATTTGTCCTGTTGGTAAAGAAGAAGCACTAGAAATGATTAGCATTTCTGAGCCGACTGTTCAAATGACATTTGGTACTAACACATCTCCATTCTGTGGAAGAGATGGTAAATTAGTAACTGCATCTAAGATTGAAGAAAGATTATTCCGTGAGGTTCAAAAGGATGTTTCTTTAAGAGTAAATAGAATCAATAATTTAGAGGAATGGATTGTTTCTGGTCGTGGTGAATTACATTTAGGTATCCTAATCGAAAACATGAGAAGAGAAGGATATGAATTCCAAGTATCTAGACCTAGAGTAATCATGAAGGAAATCGATGGAGTAATGTGTGAGCCATATGAGGAATGCGTTATTGACCTTCCTTCTGACACAGCCGGATCTATTATCGAAATGATGGGTAATAGAAAGGGTCAGCTAGTTACAATGAGTAACACAGAAACTCAAACTAGATTAGTTTATAATATTCCTTCAAGAGGATTAATAGGATTTAATACTAATTTCATGACTCTAACAGGAGGATATGGAATTATTTCTCATAGTTTCTTAGATTATAGACCAATGGAAAAGGTAAACGTTGGTGAAAGAACTACTGGTGTATTAGTATCTATGGCTCAGGGCCAATCTACAGCATATTCAATTGGCGCTCTAGAGGATAGAGGCTCTATGTTTATTGCTCCAGGTGAGGATATCTATGAGGGTATGATTGTTGGTGAATGTAATAAGGATATGGATTTAGCAGTTAATGTAGTTAAGGCTAAACAACAAACAAATACACGTTCATCAAATAAGGATATGACAGTAGTATTAAAGAAGCCTAGAGTATTAACTCTAGAAAACTGCTTAGAGTTCATTAATGAAGATGAGCTAGTAGAGGTAACTCCAGAGCATATTAGATTAAGAAAGAAAATTCTTGATACTGTTGAAAGAAAGAAATTTGACGCTAAGAAGCGTGCAGAAAATGAAGCATAGTTTATCTATGCTTTTTATTTTAATTCAAAAGTGATATAATATCACTTGAGGTTTGGCAGTATGGGTAAGTTAGAAAAATTAGAAAAGAAACAAAGAAAAAGAGAAATAAAAGAACAAAAAAAGGCACTGAAGGCCTTAGAGAAAAAGGAAAGATTAGAGCTTGAGGAAGCTTATATGCAAGATAAATTAGCTGAAAAGGAAATCTATAAAGATATAAACGCAGCTAAGAAGGAAGCATATATTAAAAAAATGACACCCATATGGGAGGAAAGAAAAAGATTAAATGAAGCACCTCATCTAACTGTCCTAGAAGAAATAGGTAACGCAACTACTCATGGAGTAGGTGCTGTACTTACAGTAATCGCATTAATATTATTAATAATGAAATCCGATACTACATTAAAAATAATAGCTTCAATTGTTTATTGTACTGCAATGTTTTTCATGTTCTTTAATAGCTGTTTATACCATTCATGGAAATGGGGAAGTAAGGTAAAAAGAATCTGGAGAAGATTCGATTATACATCTATTTATTTAATGATTGCTGGAACATTCGCTCCATTACAACTTATTGAAATACCAAATGAATATGGAAATCCAGCAGGATATATATTTGGTATTACATATTTTATTGCCATGTGGGCAGTAGTAATTACTGGTATTACATTAACATGTGTATTTGGTCCAGGAAGAACTAAAAAAATTAATTTCCCATTATATTTTGTAGTTGGCTGGAGTGGTCTTTGTGTTTTACCTGGTTGGATAATTCATAATAATATCGCATTATTATTATGGATATTATTTGGTGGTATAGTTTATACTTTAGGAATGATTCCTTTTGGATTATTAAAAGGTAAAAAAAGTGCTCACTTTATATGGCACTTTATAGTAATGGCAGGAGTAGTTATCCAATTTATTGGTATCTATTTATGTGTATATAAATAAAAAAGATTTGGAAATCAATCCAAATCTTTTTTTGTTATTAATCTTGTTTTTTGTCTGCGTCTTCTTGAACATCGAAGATTGAACTAGAAGAAGAATATTGATTCTTGAAAGGATCATTATTTGTTTCTTCCTTTTTTTCTTCCTCGGCAGGAGCTTCTTCGTTAGCTTCCTCAGTTTTTTCTTCTTCAGTAGAAGCTTCTTCATTAGTTTCTTCAGCCTTTGTTTCTTCAACAGCAGCAGGAGCCTTTTCTTTCTTTACGATATCATTGTTTGCAACGAATGGTGCAATTAGATAAACGATTAAAGATACTAATGCGAATAATAATCCTAATGAAGATAATAAATATAATAAGTTCTTTTCAACAAAGAAGATATTAGATAAATTATTGAATGAAGTAACAATTAATAATGAAGCATAAGATACTGCAATAATAGAAGCAAATTTATATTTCTTGCTTAAAACTAATATTACAGCTACGATGAATAGAATAGCTAATAATAAAGCTAATACAGTTGGATTATTAGATGATGGTGAAATGAAATCAATAATAGAAGCACCATTATCTCCTAATAATTCATTGATTCCCTTTGTAAACATAATTGTTAATGCAAATAAGCTTACGATTGGAGCAATTAAAATCATTTCATGCTTTTTATCAAATATTAATGCTAAAGCGATAGCTGCAGCATCAACGATTGCTATAGCTAAAATAGAAGTAATAATAATTGATGGTGTAGCGTCAGCATCTGTTCTACTCCATTTAATAAATACAGCACTTGCAGCGAATAAACAGAAGCTTATGCAAGCAATTATTGCTGATACGATTGTAGTTTTTCTCATTGTTGTTTTTCTCCTCCCTCAGGTATTAAATATAAAGTTCCAACAAAAATTAAATTAAGAATGAATCTACTAAATTCTATATTGCTACCAGTAAATGTATTTAGTAAATTAAATACCATACAGATTAGAAGTAGAATATATAAAGCAATCTTTAATATTTTATTTTGCTTTATTAAGTAGATTATAAATAGAATTAATACTGCTGTATATAGTGCTGCATAATAAATTGAAGACCAAGAATTATATTTAACTATATTAAATACTTCAGTTAAAATTCCTGCTGATTCAAATAATGCTACTGGTAATATTAACGCCTTTAAATCAATCTCCTTTTTAGCAATAAAATAATATACGAATGATAAGCTAGCTAGAAGTAGTAATGAATAGCTAACTAATCTAATAACCAATATATCATTAATTACATCACCGAAGAATGATATAAAAGAAGGTACCAGTAATGCTGCAGAAACTATAGATGCAATCAAAATAATAATTCCTTTATTCTGAATTACTTTTTCTTTCATACTAAACCTCCTACTGATTTATTATAATTAATAAAATACATATTTTCAATAAAAATGACAAAAATAACCATATTGTATTTTTTGTTTTTTAAAAAAGTGGTATAATATTTGCATATTATGAGAGGAGAAAATTAAAAAATGAATTCAAGTTTATTTAAAAAAGGTATTGCTGAATGTATTGGAACATTTGTTTTAGTATTTGCGGCATGTGGTGTTGCTGCTATTACAGGTGGTTCATTAGTTGCTACAGCAATGGCATTCGGTCTAGTAATCGTTGCTATGGCTTATTCAATCGGAAGAATTTCTGGTTGCCATATTAATCCAGCAGTATCAATCGCAATGCTTATTGCTAAGAAGATGACATTTGTAGAATTCTTAGTATATGTATGTGCACAAATTATTGGAGGCTTATTAGGTGCATTATTAATTTTTGGTATTGCTAAGATGGCTGATAAAACTTTATTAGGAAATGCTTGTAACTATTTCGTTAATTCAGTTCAAGGAACAAAATATGTTATTGATGCAGGTAAGATTATTGCAAGTATTTTAGTTGAAGTAGTATTAACATTCATCTTCGTATACGTTATTTTAAATGCTACATCTAAGAAGGCTGCAGCTCCAAAATTAGCTGGAATCATCATTGGCTTAACATTAATTTTAGTTCATTTAGTTGGAATTGGCTTAACTGGTACATCAGTAAACCCTGCTAGAAGTATTGCAACTGCATTAGGAGATTTAATCTTCAATGGTAAGGCTGACGCTTTAGCTCAAGTATGGGTATTCATTGTTGCTCCATTAGCTGGTGGTGCTTTAGCAGCTGTAATCTATAATCTTTTACATAAGAAAGATGACGAATCAGCTGATTCAGCAGACGCAGAATAATTCATAATAAAACGGCAAATTAACTTGCCGTTTTTTTTATATTTTATGATAGAATAATACTTGAGGTATTATTTATGAGTTCAAAGGATGAAGAAATAAAGAAAATTAATGACATAAAGGCAGCTATGCAGGATTATATGGTGGCAACATATAATAGATATCAATGTAGATCTAAAGAAGTTGTGTTTACTGGTATGATTATTAAAAAGTCTATTGATATTTTGACTGTATCAGAATATGCCTTTAAAAATAATATTATTACAGTTCAAATCTCATTATTAAGATTATTATGTGATAATTGTCTAGCTATTGAATCTGGTATTTTATTAGGATTAGATAAGCTAATGGAATTAATATTAAATAATCAAAGACCAAATCAAATAATAATTGATGAAAAAACAGAAGAAACAATGAGTGATGGATATTTAAAAAGAATGGTAGGAGAAGATTATCCAGGATTTGATAGAGTATATAAATTTGCTTGTGAGGGAGTACATTTCTCTAAACAAACAATAAAAGGTACATTTAAGGATACAGCAAGTGATAAATTTGATATTTCATCTATCAATTTTAAGCCAGGTAATCCAGAACTAAAGGAAGAGCTTATTAAAAATAATAACGCAATGATTACAGTAGCTAAAATAATCATTGATATGCTTAAGAGGCTTTGCCACAAAAATTGACAAAATCAATAATATTTAATATAATTTTTTTATTGAGAGATTTTATAGAAAAAGAGGAAAAGAATTATGAACATGGAAAAGCTTCAATCCATTGATTTTTTTCAAAATCAGGATTTACAATTTGCATTTGATGGATTAACAAAAGTTTTAAATAGAGAAGTGATTTCAAGCTATTTATCATTTATGATTCAATCAAAGAGACCATTTACAGTATGTTTATGTGATATCGATAATTTCAAGAGCGTAAATGATAATTATGGTCATATGCTAGGTGATGAAATTTTACAAATCATCGGTGCTGAAATTGAAAGAGTAATTGGTAATAAGGGTGTTGTTGGTAGATACGGTGGAGATGAATTCATGATTATTTTCGATGGTATCACTGAATATAATGATGTTTGGGAGGTATGCCATAACATCAACGTATTTGTTGGTAGAATCAAATACGAAAAGGCAGAAGAATTAAATGTTACTCTAACAACAGGTATTACAAGATTCCCAATCGATGGACAAACATATGAGGAGCTTTTATCTAAGGCTGATAGAGCATTATATAGAGGTAAAATGAAGGGTAGAAACTGCTTCGTTATTTACCTAGCTGCAAAGCATTCAAATATTCTTATCCAACCTAAAAAAGAAAAATTATTCTCTTCAATGGAAATGATTTGTAGAATATTTAATATTCTAACAGTAGGTGAAGACCTAAAGAAGAGTATAAAATCTGTAATTCAATATTTATCAAGCTATTTAATGATGGATCATATTTGTTTACAATCAACTTCAAGAATTTGTGTAGAACAAATCCATTCATTATGTGTAGTAAAGGAATTTGAATATATTGATCATAACCTAATTTGTAGAGAAATGAATTCTAGTGGATTATTCTTCCTTAATGCTAGAAAATCATTAGTACAAACAGGTTCAATGCAATTACATGCAGCATTAAAGAATCAACAAATTCAAGCTCAATTTGCAATCATTGTTGAATGCAATGGCAAGCAAGTTGGATTATTAAGAGTAGATTGCACAAATATCAAAGTATGGCAATCAGCTGAAATGGATTTATTCATTGTAGCTGGTAAGCTTATCTCTGTATTATTAACTAAGGCTAATGTTACTCTTGATGAATTATTTAAAATAGAAGAATAAAAAATAAACCGCTTATTAAAAGCGGTTTTTCTTTTACTAAAATTTATCTATTTCTTTCTTTAATTCAGTAATAATTTCTGATTCCTTAATTTTTCTAATAGGAACACCCTTAGAGAATATTAATGCTTCGCCCTTACCACCGGCAATACCTAAATCAGCCTCCTTAGCCTCTCCAGGTCCGTTAACAATACATCCCATTACTGCAACATGTACATCCTTGTTAACAGTATATAAATATTCTTCAATTTCTTTAGCAATAGGAATTAAATTAATTTGTGTTCTACCACATGTAGGACATGATGTTAATGTAGGAATGTTATTTTTCAAACCTAATTCCTTTAATATATCTTTTGCTGCCTTAACCTCTAAAATAGGATCAGCAGTAAGTGATACTCTAATTGTATTTCCAATACCTAATCCTAATATTTCATTTAATCCAATAGAAGAAGTTATTAATCCTTTAAAATCAGTACCAGCTTCAGTAATACCTACATGTAAAGGATATTCAAATTCTTCAGAAGCTAGCTTATATGCTTCCTTAGCTAACTTAATATTAGAAGCTTTTAAAGATAATACTATATTATGGAAATCTAGAGCCTCTAATATTTCAATATGAGATTTAGCTGCTAAAATCATATTTTTAGCATTTAATTCCATTCCTTTTGGTAAAGAACCAGAATTAACACCAATTCTAATTGGAATATTTCTTTCTTTACATAATAATACAATTTCTTTTATTTTATCTTTATTTTGAATATTACCAGGATTTAATCTAATTTTATCTACACCATTCTTTATAGCAGTAATCGCAAGCTCAGGATCAAAATGGATATCAGCAACTAAAGGTATATGGATACCTTTTTTTATTTCCTTTATCGCATTCGCATCCTCCATATCTAATACTGCAACTCTAATAATGTCACAACCATATTTTTCTAATTCTAATATTTGATTAATTGTTGCTTTAACATCTTTAGTTTTTGTATTAGTCATACTTTGGATTAATATTGGATTATTTCCACCAATATATTTATCACCAATTTTAACAACTCTAGTATTTTCTCTTAGCATAAATATCACCAATAGTTATTATACAACATAAAATCTTCAAAGTGGCCATTCTTTGACAAAAATATTTTTATAATGATAAAATACAAGAAAATATTAAAAAATGTCACCAATTGGAAATCTTAATCGTTTTATATATGAGGGAGAATATTATGAAAAAGGTTAAAATATTATTTATCATTGAGATTATATTATCAGCATTTGCTTTAATAGGCTTTGGATATCTTGCTTATTTGTTATTCCAATATTTAGGAGATAATACTGATAGGAGTATTGAAGATAGAATTGGCTTTTCAGCTGCAGTAGTAATAATAGGATTATTTAGAGTAGCTATTCCTATTTTATTATTATGCTTAAATAAAAAGCATGGCTTTGTTAAAGTCTTTAGATTCATATCATTAATATTTTTATGCATATTATCATCTATTGGATCATTTATAATATATGCTTCATATAATAAAGAAAAAAACATTGTTACAACAAAGAAAACATCTTTAGCAAAAGTATTAATAATTATTGGTATAATTGTTGGAATTGGTAAAGTTGTATTAGCCGGATTTTATGGTGATTGGTTTATGAAAGAAGCATTTAAACAATTAAGTTTGGGAGTTATAGTATTCATCTTATTTGTGATAGTTATTGCTTATTTCCCACTTGCATATTTCTTAGTAGGAATATATGCAGAGGTTATTTTGTTATTCATAAAGCCTAACACAAAGTTTTTTAAAATCATAAAAATAGTTATTATTTCAACATTATCTTTAATTGCTCTTATAGCAATAAGAATTATAGAAAAAGAACAAATTGAGCTAAATAATAATACTCTTTCATATCAGGAATAAGATATAATTAATTTAACAGTTAATAAACATTAAAAATTGTAAAAATAATTGTTGATTTAATATATTTGTTTTGATATAATAATCGAGTAAACTAATCTTTAGGTCTGGAGGGATAAAAGATGCGTGATTTAGTTAAATTAGTTTGTTCTGATTGCAAGAACGAAAATTACTATACAGATAAGAACAAGAAGACTACTCCTGAAAGAATGGAGATTAAAAAATATTGTCCAACTTGCCGTAAGCATACTATTCATAAAGAAAAGAAGTAGTATCTAATATAACATTTAAAGCCCGTTTGGGCTTTTTTGTTTTATAAAGTCTAAAAAATCACTCTTTTGGGTGGTTTTTATTATTATATATTACTATATAATATCTTTGAATTTATGATAATGGAGGGATTATTATGAGAAAAGCATTTAAAATGTTATTAATCTTATCTATATTTAGCTTTGCATTTGTATTTGCAAGCTGTGGGAAAGAAAAAGAATCATCAGATTCAAAGACGTCTGATGTTTCATTAGATGAAAATAAGAAAGAATACACATATTCATTTTATGATGAAGACGGTATAGAAATTATAAAGACTGACACAATAAAAGAAGGAAATGCCATTATTCCACCAGCAGATCCTGAAAAAGAATCTACTGATACTAACTCATATGATTTTATAGGTTGGTATACAGCAAAAGAGGGTGGAGAAAAAGTAACTTCATTCGATAATATAAATTCTAATATAACTCTTTATGCAAGATTTGAAGAAACTGTTAGAAAATATAAAATAACATGGCTATTAGATGATGATACTCTAATTGATACAACTAAGGTAGAAGTTGGAGGTCTTCCATCACATAATAATCCTTTAAAGGAAGCAACAAAACAATATTCTTATAGTTTTTTAAGATGGGAACCTGCAATTACAGCAGTAGTTTCATCTGATCAAACATATAAAGCTGTATTTGGAGAGACAGTAAATCAATATACATATAAATTTTATAATGTAGATGGTACACAAGTATTAAAGGAAGATACTAAGAATTATGGTTCATCAATTTCTAAGCCAACTAATAATCCTACAAAGGATGGAGATGTACAATATGCTTATCAATTTGTAGGTTGGTATACATTAGATGGCATAGCATTTAACGAAAATGATAAATTAGAAGATAATGTTTCTTATTATCCAAAGTTTAATAAGGTAACTAAACAATATACATATAAATTTCTTGATTCAGATGGTACTGAAATAAAGAAGGCTACTGTTGATTATGGTACACAAATTGTTGCCCCAGAGAATCCTGCAGATAAAGTCAAAATAGAAGCTACATATAAATTTAATGGTTGGTATCTTGGTAGTGTTTTAGTTTCATCTTTTGGCACAATTGAAGGTGATGTATCTTACAGTGCTAAATACACATCAAATCCTAATTATTATACATATACATTCTATGATGAAGATAAAACTACAATAATAAAACAAGAAACAGTCAAATATGGTACATATATTTCAAAACCTAAAACAAATCCAACTAAGGAATCTAATGCTGATTACACATATGAATTTTATAGTTGGAAAGATAAAAATAATACTTATGTATCATCATTTAATATGATAACTTGCGATACATATTATTATGCATATTATTTAGAATCAAAAACAAAATATACTATTACATTTGATACACAAGGCGGTACAGAATTTGAGCCATATGTAAGAGAGTGGGGACAAGCAGTATACGCTCCAACAAAAGATCCTGTAAGACCAGGATATCAATTTGAGGGATGGGATAAAGAACTTCCTGAAGTAATGCCTAAGGAGAATATAACAATTACTGCAATTTGGTCAAAGGTATATTACAAAGTAACTGTTGTTAATAATACAAGTTTTGAATATACAGTTAGTGCTACAACAGCTGAATATTGTCAAAAAATTAATATGTCAGTTAAAAATTCAGGTAGCTATACTATCGTATGGTCAAGAAGTGATAATACAAGCACTACATATACAGGAATAGATTTCTCATTCAATATGCCTGCTAATAATATTACAATTTATATTAATCAATTAGTTTATGCAATGAGTGGTAATACTGTAACATTTGGTTCATACCCACAATCAAGAGAAAAGAATTCAGCTATTTTACAAGATTTAAATACAAAGATAGGTTCTAGACCTACAGCAACAGAGCTTAATGGTTGGACAGCATATCTTTATTATAGTGATTCGAATATATCTAAATATATGTTCTATAAAGATATTACATATAAAAACACAAAATATAGAGCTGTTTATATGACAAACTTTAGACCTACTAAATATACTGGCTATGCTTTGGATTCAGCATCACCTTCTAATAGTCAAATTGATGATAACAATTTTTCATTAAGATATGTATATTATTTTAAATTTGAACCAATTAAATGGACTATTTCAGTAAATAATAATGGTCAAGTAAGAATGTTAGCTAATATGATATTAGATTCTCAAGCATATTGTAATTCTATAAGCACAACTTCATTCACACATAATGGTTTAACTACTACAGCAAATAGCTATTTAGCATCTGATCTTAGAGTTTGGTTAAATGATGATTTCTATAATACAGCATTCTCAACTACTGAAAAAGCAATTATTGTAAAATCAACTTACGTTCCAGCTAATACATCTAAATTAGACAATGTTGGATTATTTAAAACATCAGAATTTACTAGTAGTACTCTTGCTTCCCAAGGTACTGAATATGCAAAAATCCAAGGCTTAGCAGGCTCATATTATACAGCTTCACAAAGCACAAGAACTGGTGATGATTCAACATATGTATTTGTTGCTACAACAGGGGGTACAACAACTACAGCTCAATGTTTCTATACATCTATTGGTGTAAGACCTGCTATAACTATTAATTTATAATATATAAGGGACTAGAAATTTCTAGTCCTTTTTTGGTTTTATAACCTATTTGAATAATTGTCATTTTATTGTATAATTACTATATAGGGTTGACATTTTAAAAATACATCAGAATTTATAAGGAGGATTTATTTATGAAAAATATGGTCATTAGAAGAAATCCCGAATACGCTGAAAGAACTATCAAAGAATATACATCCAAAGGATGGAGGTTGATGAGTAACCAACGATGCCAAGAAATAAGAGGAAAATATATTCACACTTTTTGTGAATTAACATTTGAAGGTGATGATAGCCTTATAACTGAAGAAGAACAAAGAGAAAAAGATTACTATAAAAGTAAAAAGAATTTAGAGCAAATAAGAAAAGAAAATTTACAACGTGAAATAAGTGAAAGACCTGCAAATTTTAAAAAAGGAGTTATATTTCTAATTGTGGGCTCTTTTTTGGTAGTTTCTGGTATTGCTATTTTTATTTTTTTCTGGCTTAATAAATTATTAGAATCAAATAATTATCCGATGTATTTAGTGGGTATTGCTGGTTTACCTTTCATTATAATCGGAATTGTAAAAATGATTACTAATAGAAAGAATAGGAAATAAGGATGCGTATTGCATCCATTTCTATTTTATAGGTGATAATATGGAAATTAGAAAAGCAATGTATTCAGATATAGATGATATCTTAGATTTATTAGTTCAGGTTAATATGGTACATCATAATATTAGACCTGATTTATTTAATGGACCATGTACTAAATATAGTAAAGATGAATTAGTAAAGATAATAGATGATAATAATAGACCTATATTTGTATATTATGATAATAATAAAGTATTAGGTTATGCTTTTTGTGTAGTATTTGAACATAAAAATGATAATATGTTAACAGATATTAAAACATTATATATAGATGATTTATGCGTAGATGAAAATGTAAGAGGAAAAAATATAGGTCATAAGATATATGATTATGTTTTGGAATATGCAAAAAATAATAACTTTTATAATATCACATTAAATGTTTGGGTAGGAAATGACAATGCTATTAAATTTTATGAGAGTCTTGGGATGAAGCCTCAAAAGATTGGAATGGAGAAGATACTTAAATGAAAATCGAAATGATGACTACAGGCTTTTATTTTACTAATAGCTATATTATATCTAATGATAATAAAGAATGTATTATCGTAGATCCAGGTCTTGGGTATGTAGAAGTAGCTAACGCAATTAAAAAGACGTATAAGCCATTAGCTATATTAATTACACATGCTCATATGGATCACATAGATGGTATTAAATATTTTAATGATTTGCCTATATATTTATATAAGGATGAAATAAGAGTATTTAATGATTCTAATTTAAATTTATATGAAATGATCGGAAGGAAATCTCCATTTGATGGAATGAATTTAAATATAATAAAAGTATCTGATTTAGAAGAAATAAATATATCAGATTTTAAATTTAAGGTATATCATACTCCAGGTCATACTCCAGGCTCTTGTTGTTATTTAATGGGTAATGATTTATTTACAGGTGATACATTATTTAATGAATCATGTGGTAGATGTGATTTCCCTGGTGGAAGCTTTAGTCAAATGGAAGAATCACTTGAAAGAATTATGAATACATTTAATGATAATGTTAAATGCTATCCCGGACATAATGATATAACTGATATAGGATATGAAAGAATTCACAATCCATTCATAAAATAATTGAATTTTATTCTAAATTTTAACAAAAAATTAAAATTTTATTTAAAAAAATCACTTTTTTGTAAAAAATACTATACAAATATACAAAAGTGTTATAAAATTAATTCGTAAATCCTAAGATGAGAAGAATGATTTAGGTGTATTTAAGCGAATCCTGTTTGGTGAGAGAGGATAATACTAATAATCGGACAACAGCTCGGAGGATTAGGGAAGAACAGAGTAGAACCCTACGTATTACTGCGTTAAAGTATTTGAGTGCTGTATATTGTTATACAGAATTAAGGTGGTACCGCGATAATTCGTCCTTAAGATTTATTCTTAAGGATTTTTTTATTATAAGGAGAATAGAATATGAAAAGATTATATTTAGTAAAAGATTATAAGCCTAATATGACAGTTAAGGAAACTGAAAAAGCTATTAAATTCGTTAGAGATAGTTTTGAAAGAGAATTATGCAAGAAATTAAATTTAACAAGAGTATCTGCCCCATTATTTGTTTTCCCTTCTACAGGCTTAAATGATAATTTAAATGGATTTGAAAGAAGAGTTTCATTTGATGTTAAAAACATTTCTGAAGAGGTTGAAGTAGTTCAATCTTTAGCAAAATGGAAAAGAAATGCTTTAGGTAAATATGGCTTCCAACCTGGTGAAGGTCTATATACAAATATGAATGCGATAAGAAGAGATGAAGACCTAGATACTATGCATTCATGTTATGTAGATCAATGGGACTGGGAAAAAGTTATTACAAGAGATGAAAGAACAAAAGGATATCTAAAGAAAACTGTTAAACAAATTTATTCTGTTTTAAAGAAGTTAGCTAAAAATGTAGAAGCACAATATCCTCAAATTAAGCATGATCTTCCAGAAGATATATTCTTTATTACTACTAAGGAATTAGAAGCAATGTATCCTGAATTAGAACCAAACCAAAGAGAATATGAAATTTGTAAAGAACATAAAGCAGTATTCTTAATGCAAATTGGTTGTAAATTAAAGAATGGTCAACCACATGATGGTAGAGCATCTGATTATGATGATTGGAAATTAAATGGAGATATCTTATTATATTATGATGTATTAGATATCGCATTTGAAATTTCTTCAATGGGCATTAGAGTTGATGCTGATTCATTATATAAACAAATGAAAGAAAAGAATGAATTAGAAAAGATTAATGATAAGTATCATCAAGATGTATTAAATGATAAATTACCTTTAACAATTGGCGGAGGTATTGGCCAATCAAGACTTTGTATGTTTATGTTAAAGAAAGCACATATTGGCGAGGTTCAAGCATCTATTTGGCCAGAAGAAGATATAGCTGCATTAGAGAAATGTAACATTCATTTATTATAAAATAATAAAGGCTATATTAGTTAGATTATAATTAACCAGGAGGAAGCTCTTGGTTTTTTATTTGTTTTTGTGTTATAATTCAATTGAAAGTACGATTTACAAAAAATTAACAATTGGGAGGACATAATTTAATAAATTATTGCGCACGAGTTGTAGATTTTTTTGTTGATAATGATGATCTTTCTAAAGTAATAGGCCAGACCAACAATGCTGATATTGAACCTACTATATTTGATGATAATCATGGACCTTTATCATGGGTAATGGTTTTGTCATATGTATATTTTGCACGTAGATTTAATATTTTTGGCTTGATAATGTTATTATTGACTCGCTAAAAGAGGGGGTAAACTATGGAAAAAAAAGTAAGCATTAGGAAAATTATTTTTATTCTTGTATCAATTCGTTTAACATTTTTTCTAGTTGTTTTTGCCATAGTATTTATAATGTCTCAACAAAGTGAAAAATTGCATAAGAACATTTATAATTCTTTGCTAAAATACGAAAAAAGTAATTTTGTTGTATATTATGCAAATAGTCATATATATTATAATGATACAAATGCTAGATTTGATTATGATATTTTATATATTGATGAGGATGTCACAATATGGGAAGATTCATCTAGTCGTAAAACGAAAACATTGGTTTATTATAAAAATGAACTTTTCTTGATTGATGACAGTTTGACTGGGTATAGATATTTTGTATCCGGATTTGATATTTATTCAATGACAAATGATGATGAATCGTATTATAGATGTAATTTCAAGACAAAAAATCAAACTAAAATATCTAAAGAAGAATATTATGATGCTAAAAGCGGAAATAAATACAATATTAATATGGAAGATTCAGGTTTCAATATATCTAGCAGTTATTTAGATTCAGACATATCAATTTCAAAGCAGGATATAATAGATTTTTTGAATGTAAAAAATATTGCAGGTTCAACAAAATTTCATAGTATTAATTATCAAGTAAGCGACGATACTCTTTATATTCAGCTTTACTATAATTATTATGAAATAATATTGTCATATAATATTGTCAATGGAATAATGGAAATCGCTGACTGGTTTAGACACTATATGGATGAAAATGACGAAATATCAGTAAAATTTTACTTTTTTAAAAATAAATATCCGGTAAGCTTAGAAAGATATTTTGTGGTGACTGCTTATGAGTAAAAGAGCTAAGGTATGGATCATAATTGGTAGTGTGTTAACTGGTTTATGGCTTGCGTATTTGGCATTAATAATAGTAGCCATATTTGCTGGATTTTTGAATGATAATAATTTTAATAAATCTTTAAAAAAATATGGACAAGAATCAAAATTAATATATTCGGATTACAAAGATATTTATTACCATAATCAAAAATATGATTATGAATACGAAGTATTATGGATTGATGATACATACATTATTTATGAAAGTGAAGGCAAGTATTATATTAGGAGTAACGATAATACTAAAGAATTAGTCCTAAGTGATGTTGAAGGAATAACATATGGCTCTCTATTTGTTAAAAAAAATAGAATTTATTTCATAAGTAATGATATTAATTATTCTTATGATGTTGATGATGAGTCTTTAATAACTATTTCAAGAAAAGAATATTATGAAAAGAGGGACGGAAGTAAATATTCTTTCGATACATCATTAGAGGATGGTAGAATGAATATTTCAATTACAGATAATGAAAATAATTCAACAAAGATAATAAAATCAACTAAATTATATAAAATGTCAGTGATAAAGTATCTTATGAGTAATCTTGATGGTAGATTATTCAATTATTATGTATGGGATGATCAAATCTATTTATGTTTATTAGGTGATGAATATTCAATAATATTAAGATATGATTTTGAAACTGAAAAATTAGTAATATATGATTGGTTTTATAGAGAAACGTCTAGAACTTGTTATCTAGCGTTTAAAATCAATAATGTAGATAATTGTCAGATTTTAAAAACATTAATAGAACAATAAGAACATAGCCATATTTATATATGGCATTTCTTTTTGCACACATTTTGGCACTTTTTTCTTGACAGTGCCAAAATAAAGGTTTATAATACAATTGCACTTGGATAATAAGAGTGCAAATATCTATGAGAGGTGAAACAATGCTTACAGATAGACAGAAGCTTATTTTAAAAGCGATTATTGAAGAATATGTTACATCTAATGAGCCAGTTGGTTCTAAAATGCTAACTGAGAAGCCTTATCTTGCTTTCTCATCTGCAACATTAAGATATGAGATGCAGCACCTAGAGGAAACAGGATATTTAAAGAAAACTCATACATCAAGTGGTAGAGTTCCTTCTGAACAAGGCTATAGATATTATGTAGATCATCTTATTATAAGAGATGATGATGTAGTTGAATATTATAAATATGTTGATGAAATATTAGATAACAAGTATTATTCTAAAGAAGAATGTATCAAAAAGATTACATCATTCTTAAGTGAATTAACTGGTTATTATACAGCTATTATCACATCACCTAATGATTTAGCTAAGGTATTAAAAATGGAAATTGTTCCATTATCTCATGATGAAGCAGTATTATTAATTGTTACATCATCTGGTAGTGTTCAATCTCAAAGAATTGTAATTCCTAATGGCTATAAGATGGATGATTTATTAAGAATTATCCAAATGTTTGATAATGCAATGTATGGTCATTCAATCTATGAAATTAGAGATATTTTATCTAATGAAGCATCTAAACCAAGAATTAGACAGATGGTTGACTTTAGAGATGATATCTTAAACTTCATGATTAAAGCATTCGCAGGATTCTTAAAGGGTGATTCAACTGATTCAGGTTTATCTAAATTGTTAAATCAACCAGAATTCCAAGATCATACTACAATGCAAAAGATTATTAAGGCAATTGATGGTGAAATCATGAGAACATTCACTACAGGTGAGGAAGCAGGAATGAAGATTCACATTGGTACTGAAAACCTATGTGATGGTCTTGAGGAATGTTCAATCATTACAATGCCTTTCTCAGTAAATGAAAATGAAGCTGGTTCAATTATCTTAGTTGGTCCAACTAGAATGAATTATCGCGCTACAGTTCCACTACTAGAATATGTAGCAAAGAGTATGAAGAAAATTGATAAAAGGTAGGTGCTGAAATTGGCAGAGGAGATAAAAGAAGAAAAGGACAATGCTTCTAGCCAACCTGAAGAAAAAGCAGAGGCTAAAGAGGCTAAGGATACTAAAAAAGAGAAAAAGGAAAAGAAATCTAAAGAACAAGAAAAGATTGAAAAGCTTGAAGTAGAGATAGCCAAATTAAAGGAAGAAAATGCAAGGCTTAAAAATGATTATTTAAAGGCTTATGCAGATAGTCAAAATTTCCAAAAGCGAATTAACGAACAAGCAATCAAGGATAGAAAATATGCTTCTCAAAATGTAATTGGTGAGCTTATTAACCCAATCGATATGCTAATACAAATCGTTAATATGCCAGCTCCATCACCTGAAATTCAAAACTATGTTATTGGATTTCAAATGATAACAAATCAATTAACAGATATATTAAAGAATGAAGGCCTTGCTCCAATTGAAGCAAAGGTTGGATTAGAATTTGATCCAAAGAATATGCAAGCAGTTGAAACATCAAATGATGAATCAGTTGCTGATAACATTATAACTAAGGTTATGCAACCTGGTTATATGTATAAGGATAGAGTATTAAGACCAGCAATGGTTGTTGTTAATAAAAAGGCAGTAAAAGAAGAGATTAATGAAGGAAAAGAGGAAGAATAATTATGACAAATAAAGTAATTGGTATTGATTTAGGTACTACAAATTCATGTGTTTGTGTTATGGAAGGAAAGGAATCTAAGGTTATTCCTAATGCTGAAGGCGTTCGTACTACTCCATCAGTAGTTGCTTTTAAGGGTGAAGAAATTCAAGTAGGTGATGTTGCAAAGCGTCAAGCTATTACAAACCCTAATACAGTATCATCTATCAAGAGACATATGGGTGATGCATCATATAGAGTTGATATTAATGGAAAGAAATATACTCCACAAGAAATATCAGCAATGATTTTACAAAATTTAAAGAAGACTGCAGAAGCTTATTTAGGTGATACAGTTTCTAAGGCTGTTATTACTGTTCCAGCATATTTCAATGACGCTCAACGTCAAGCTACAAAGGATGCTGGTAAGATTGCAGGTCTTGAAGTATTAAGAATTATCAATGAGCCAACAGCTGCTGCATTAGCTTATGGTATTGATAAGACTGATAAGGAACAAAAGGTATTAGTATTTGACCTAGGTGGTGGTACATTCGATGTATCTATCCTAGACTTAGCTGATGGTACATTTGAAGTATTATCAACTGCAGGTGATAACATGCTTGGTGGTGATGACTTCGATAAGTGTATCATGGATTGGTTAGTCGCTGAATTCAAGACTGAATCTGGCGTTGATCTATCTAACGATAAGATGGCATTACAAAGATTAAAAGATGCTGCTGAAAAGGCTAAGAAGGATTTATCAGGTGTTACATCTGTTGAAATTCAATTACCATTTATTTCTATGTCAGCTGCAGGTCCTTTACACTTAAATAGAACATTATCAAGAACTAAATTTGATGAATTAACTCGTCATTTAGTTGATAGATGCTTAGGACCAGTTAGAAGAGCATTATCTGATGCTAAATTAACTCCAAAGGATCTTGATCAAGTATTATTAGTTGGTGGTTCTACACGTATCCCAGCTGTTCAAGAATTAGTTAAGAGAGAATTAGGAAAAGAGCCTAATAAGAGTGTTAACCCTGATGAGGTTGTAGCAATGGGTGCTGCAATTCAAGGTGGTGTATTAACTGGTGATGTTAAGGATGTATTATTACTAGATGTTACACCATTATCACTTGGTATTGAAACTTTAGGTGGTGTATTCACTAGATTAATCGATAGAAATACAACTATTCCTTGTTCTAAGTCTCAAGTATTCTCAACTGCTGCAGATAACCAACCAGCTGTTGATATCCATGTATTACAAGGTGAACGTCCAATGGCTGCAGATAACAAGACATTAGGTCGTTTCCAATTAGGTGATATTCCAGCAGCTCCAAGAGGAGTTCCTCAAATTGAAGTTAAATTTGATATCGATGCTAATGGTATCGTTAATGTATCTGCAAAGAACCTAGGTACAGGTAAGGAACAAAAGATTACAATCCAATCTGGTTCAGGATTATCTGAGGATGAAATTAATAGAATGGTTAAGGAAGCTGAAGAAAACGCAGAAGCTGATAAGGCTCGTAAGGAAGAGGCTGACTTAATTAATGAATCTAACCAATTAATTTTCCAAACTAGAAAAGCATTAAATGATTTACAAAATGTTGATCCTACAGAAAAGGCTAATGCTGAAAATCTATGCAATGAATTAGAAAAGGCATTAGAATCTAAGGATATGAACCTAATTAGAAGCAAGAAGGATGAACTTCAAAAGGTTGCTCAAGATATCGCTGTTAAAGCATATCAACAAACTCAAGGAAATCCAACTGATGGTGGAAACAACAATGGTGGTGCATCAAACGGTGGCCATTCAGATTCAGTAGACGCTGATTTCTCTGATGTACAATAATAAAACTGAAGGGCAGTAAAAATGCCCTTCATTAGTGTTTTAAAGGAGGCTCGCTATGGCAGCAAAAAGAGATTATTATGAGGTGCTTGGCCTTTCAAAGGGTGCATCAGATGATGAAATAAAAAGAGCATATCGTCAGATGGCAAAAAAATACCATCCTGATATAAATAAAGAACCTGGAGCAGAAGAAAAATTTAAGGAAATTAACGAAGCATATGAGGTTTTATCTGACCCTAACAAGAAGGCAAGATATGATCAATTTGGCTTTGAGGATCCAACTGGTGGCTTTGGTGGCCAAGGAGGATTCGGAGGTCAAGGTGGATTTAGCGGCTTTGGTGGCTTCGATGATATTCTTAATTCATTCTTTGGTGGCGGTAGACGTCAATCAAATGGTCCTAGACAGGGTGATGATGTAGAAAAGCAAATGACTATTACATTTGAGGAAGCAGTATTTGGATGCAAGAAGAAAATCAGATTATCTGTTGATGAGGAATGTATCCAATGCGGTGGCTCAGGCGCAGCATCTAAAAATGATATTAAAACATGTGTTAAGTGTAATGGCCGTGGTAGAGTATATATTCGTCAACAAACAATCTTTGGTACATCTACAGTAGAGAGCGTATGTCCAGATTGTAGAGGTAAAGGAAAGACTGTTACTAAGAAATGTCCTGAATGTAATGGTACAGGTAGAGTTAGAAAGACTAAGGATGTTGAGATAACAATTCCTGCAGGTATTCAAACTGGTATGTCACTTCGTATGGAGGGATATGGTCAATCTGGATACAATGGAGGAATGCCTGGAGATTTATATATCCAATTCAATGTTCAAGAACATCCTAACTTCAAGCGTAATGGTCAAGATATTATTCTTGAAATCCCACTATCTGTTTCTCAAGCAGCATTAGGAGATACAATTAAGGTTCCTACAATTGATGGACCAGTTGATCTTAAGATCCCTGCAGGTACTCAACCAGGAACTAAGCTAAGATTAAAGGGCCGTGGAACTAAGAACCCTAAGGGTGGAATGGGAAGAGGAGACCAATATGTTATTTGTAATGTATTAGTACCTACTTCATTATCTTCAGATGAAAAGAAACTTTATGAGCAATTAAAGGAATCTGAGAAGACACAAAAGAAATCTCCTTGGGATAAATTCGTTACAGGCTTTAAGAATCTATTTAGATAAAAAGAATTAATGCACTGATTGTATCAGTGCTTTTTCTTATATTAATCTTGATTAATAAATTAAATGTTGTTATAATTTATTTGTATTTTATCGGAGGATTTTATCATGGAACAAAATCAATTTGAAGGACTTGAAGAAGTAGAAATGGTTGAAGTTAAAAAAGAAGAGGAAGTTAGTAGCTTAAAGGAATACGAAAAGCTATTAATAGCTGAACGTGATAGAGAGGATTATGTTAAAGCAATCACTCTTATCAAATTTGGCTGTTTTTCTCAAAAGGAAGTAACTGAAGTTGATTTCTCTAAATTAGAAAAGCTTACAAACACTAAAAAATATAAAGGATTATATACTCTTTATAGAGATTTAGACAAAATGCAATTATTATTCATTGCTGAATTAGTTGAAGACAACAAGGGTGCTGAGGATGAAAGAAAAGATCTTAAGCCTTATGCATATGATGTTATCTATATTGAAGCAATGGACGATGAAACATATCGTGCAGTTGTTCATGCAGGAAGAAATAATGTATCAACAGCTCTTTCTAAGCTAGTAATCGTTGCTGATATCGCTGAAATCTTAATAACAGTTTTAGCAGTAATTGCTTTAATTGGTTCTGCAATTGTAGGATCTACTTCATATACAGGCTTTAGCTTAGTTGTATATATGCTAATTAATAGTGCTACATTCATTGTAGGAGCTACATTAGGAGCTGCATTATTAGTATTAATGCATATTAGATTCAATAAATATAAGGATCAACAATAATTATGCAAAAATATTTTATAAGTGATGATGATTTTAAAAACAATATGATTACATCTGATGATGTATTCCATATCTCAAATGTAATGCGTTTTAAAATCAATGACCTAATCTTAATTGGCAACAACAAAAAGGTATTTGTTGCTAAGATAAAAGAGATTACCAAAAAATATGTTGCTTATGAAATTATAGAAGAAAAAATCGGCAATACTGAATTGCCGGTTTTTATATCTATATTTCAAGGTTACCCAAAGGGTGACAAGCTAGATGATATTATTAAGCATTCAACTGAGCTTGGTGTCTATGAAATTATTCCAACGATAATGAAGCGTTCTGTCTTTAAGCTAGATGATAAGAAAAAGGATTCTAAGCTATTAAGATTTAATAAAATAGCAAAGGAAGCAGCAGAACAAAGTGAAAGATTAATTGTCCCACAGGTTTTGGATATTTTAAATTTAAAAGAAATAGATTTTTCTAGATATGATAAGAAAATATTATGTTATGAGGAACAAGCAAGAAATAATGAGCTAACAGCCTTTAAAACAATCATTAAATCTTTGAAAAAAGATGATAAGGTTGCAGTATTAATAGGTCCTGAGGGTGGAATAGACCCTAAGGAGCTAGAATATTTATTAGATAAAGGATTTGTTGCCTGCTCATTAGGAAAAAGAATTTTAAGAACTGAAACAGCATCTAATTATGTTCTTTCAGCAATAAGCTATGAAATGGAGTTATTAAATGAGTAAAATAGGCTTTATCACATTAGGTTGTAAAGTTAATACTTATGAATCAAATGCCTTAAAGGATAAATTTATTGAGCTAGGCTATGAGGTAGGAGATGCAACAAAGGATTGTGCAGCATTTATTATTAATACCTGTAGTGTAACAAATATGGCTGATTCTAAATCTAGACAAATGATTCATAAATGTCAAAAGCTTAATCCAAACGCTATTGTTTGTGCAACAGGCTGCTATATTCAATCTAATGAAGAAGCTAAATCTATTGAAGGAATAGATATTTTACTTGGTAACGGCAATAAGGGTGAAGCAGTATCATTAATTGATAATATGCTTAAAAATAACAAAAGAGAAAAGATTGTTAAGATTAATGATATATTACATAATAAAGAATATGAGCCTTTAACTGCCACAATGTTTGACCATACAAGAGCTTTTGTTAAAATCGAGGATGGATGTCAAAATTTCTGTACATATTGCGTAATACCTTACGCAAGAGGTCCAGTAAGAAGTAAGTCATTAATGCTTACATTAAGAGAATTAAAAGACATATCTAATTTAGGATATAAAGAAATAGTATTATCAGGAATTGATATTGGTAAATATTATGATAAAGAAACAAATACTAATTTCTCAGGATTAATTAAGCTAATATTAGAAAATATCCCAGATATAGAAAGAATAAGAATATCATCTATTGAAATAACTCAAATAGATGATGAATTCTTAGAAATATTAAAAAATAATCCAATTATTACATCTCATATCCACCTACCACTTCAATCAGGTAGTGATAAAGTATTAAAGGATATGAATAGAAAATATGATACTAAGAAATTTAAAGAGATAGTAAATAAAATAAGAGAAGCAAGACCTGATATAGCATTAACTACAGATGTAATTGTAGGATTCCCTACAGAAACTGAAGAAGAATATTTAAATTCAAAAGATTTTATAAAAGAAATTAATTTTGCGAAGCTTCATGTTTTCCCTTATTCAATGAGAAATAACACTAAGGCAGCATTAATGCCTCAATTACCTGATAGTGTAAAGAAAAAGAGAGTATCAGATTTAATTAAATTATCAGATGAATTAGAGAATAATTATTATAAAGAATTTATTGGCAAAGAGCTAGATGTATTATTTGAGCAATCTAATGATGACTATACTGTAGGACATACATCTAACTATTTAGAGGTAAGAGTAAATAGAGATGATAATCTTATTTCTAAGATAGAAAATGTATATCTTGAAAGTCTAAAAAATGGCTTCATTATGGGAAAAATTGCAAAAAAGTAATAAATTAGAAAAAAAGTTCTTTACAACAAAAAAAATCTTTGTTATAATATCACTCGGAATTCGTCCCAAGAAGGAGGCTTAGTGATGCCAAAAATAGTTGTACGTGAAAAAGAAAGCATCGAGGATGCATTACGTAGATTTAAAAGAGATGTATCTAGATCTGGTAACCTTCAAGAGGCGAAAAAACGTCAATATTATTTAAAGCCTAGCGATGTCCGCAAGCAAAAAAGACAGGAAGCTAGAAAAAGATTTAAGTAAGATCTTGTGAATGCGTAAGGATGCGATTAGCATCCTTTTATTTTTTATCAATAGGAGTGTGAATATTATGAACATCTTTATGATGGGAGATTCTACAATGAAATTTAATAATTTCTTTTCATATCCACAAAATGGATGGGGACAGGTATTAAATTTATTTACTAAGGAAGGAATATTAGTTTTTGATGAGGCTGAAAATGGAAGATCATCTAAAAGCTTTATTGCTGAAGGTAGATTTGATAATATCTTAAATAAATTACAAAAGGGTGATTTTGTAATTTGCCAATTTGGCCATAATGATGAAAAGGAATATGATGTATTAAGATATACAAAGCCTTATGGTGAATATACAGATAATTTATTATATTTTGCTAAAGAAGTAGAGAAGAAAGGTGCACATATTGTATATGCAACATCAATAACAAGACATAAATTTGAAAATGGTGTATGTGTTAATTCGCATGGTGATTATCCAAAGGCTATGCTTGATTTTGCAAATAAATATAATTATACATGTATTGATTTAAATAAATTAACTATGGAATTATATACAAAGCTAGGTGAAGAAAAATCAAAGAAGTTCCACCTAATATTTGGCCCAAACATTTATAACCTATATCCAGAAGGAAAGGATGACCATTCCCATTTAATGTATGAGGGTGCAGTGATGGTAGCAGAATTATTTGTTAGAGAGATTTTAAAAACAAATGATCCTATTAAGGAATGCTTCATTGATTTAGATAGTAGCCCTGAAATTGATTGGAATATGTTAAAGGACTAATTATATGACATTAGAATTTTTCTATAATAATTATGATATTTCAGATATAGAAATAAAGAAGCTATATATTAAAAATAACCAACTATTTTTAGTTGGTAAATATAATGTATATTTAGAATTAATAGCAAATGGATATAGACCAGAAATGAATATGGATGTAGATAAAACATTTGTTTTTAATGTATCACACGAAAATCATAATTTTACAAAGATTAATAATGCTAAAATAATAAAGAAGGATAATAATTATTTTATCGTTATTAATGATATTGAAATTGAATTATCAGGTAATGTAGATATCATTTAATATAAATTAATAATTTATAATAATTGTTGATTTAATTATTAAATGTTATATAATAATAGCGTAAAGATTAGAAAGTATTTATGTATGTAAAACTTTACTAATAACTAAAAATGAATATATAAAACAATTTATGACTTATAACTAAATGATATTAGTAATAAATTATATTAGCGAGGAGGTCAAAATGAGAATTGGTTTTATAGGAGCAGGAAAAGTAGGCTTTTCTCTAGCAAAATGGTTAAACATTAATTATCATAATGTTTCATCCATTTATTCTAAGAATATAGAAGATGCTAAGGAGCTTGCAGAATTTAGTATTAGTGAGTATTGCAAAAGCATAGATGAAATAATATGTAATTGTGATACTCTTTTTTTGACTGTAAATGATGATTCTATAACAGATGTAGTCAAAGAATTAATTAAATTAAATATTAAAAATAAGATATTAATTCATACATCAGGAATATTATCATCTGATATATTTAATGAATTAAATAATGATAATTATTGTTATTCAATTCATCCTATTTATGCATTTAATGATAAATATGAATCTTATAAAAATTTAGATAATATTTATTTTACTATTGAAGGAAATCCTAAATATATTGATGAATTATCTAAATTATTTAAAAATGTTAAGGTAATAGATAAGAAGAATAAAGAAAAATATCATCTAGCTGCATCAATTATTTCTAATATGGTTTGTTCAGTAATAAATGTCGGTGAAAGATTATATAAAGAAATAGGAATTGATGATAAAGATATTTATAATCCATTAATAATTAATAATGTAAATAATATATTAACATCAGGATCTAATAAGGCTTTAACTGGTCCAATTATTAGAAATGATTATAATACTGTCCAAAAGCATATATCAAATTTAAATGGAAATGATTTATTAATATATAAATATTTAGGCTTAAATATAATAGATATGCTAAAGGATAATGGAACTGATTATTCAAAAATAAAGAAATTGTTGGAGGATGCATAATATGGTAACAATTAATAATTTCAAAGAAAACAAAGGTAAAAAGAAAATGACTATGCTAACAGCATATGATTATTTAACTGCAAAAAACATTGATGATGCTGGTATTGATTCAATATTAGTAGGAGATTCATTAGGCATGGTTATGCTAGGATATCCTGATACACTTGCTGTAACAATGGAGGATATGATTCATCATGGTAAGGCAGTAGTAAGAGGGGCAAAGAACGCATTTGTTGTTGTTGATATGCCTTTTATGTCTTATCAGGTATCTGTTGAGGAAGCAGTTAGAAATGCTGGAAGATTAATTAAGGAAACAGGCTGTCAGGCTGTTAAGCTTGAGGGTATGTATGTTGATCAAATAAAGGCAATAACTACTGCAGGTATTCCTGTAGTTGGTCATTTAGGATTAACACCACAATCAGTTAATTCAATGGGTGGCTATAAGGTTCAAGGAAAAGAAAAAGAAGCAGCTAAAAAGCTTATTGCAGATTGCTTAAAGCTTGAGGAGGCTGGTGTATTTGCGATTACACTTGAATGTGTTCCTAGAAGAATAGCTGAATTTATTACTAAAAAGCTACATGTTTCAACAATTGGTATAGGTGCATCAAATGAATGTGATTGCCAGGTATTAGTATGGCAAGATATGACAGGCTATACAAATCAGCCTAGCGCTAAATTTGTAAAGAGATTTGCAAATTTATATGAAGAAGAAATTAAAGCATTCACTGATTATAAAAATGAAGTAGAAAATATGACATATCCTGATAAGAGTCATACATATATGATGTCTGATGAGGATTTTGAATATGCAATTAAGGAGTATAAATAAAATGAAATTAGTTAAAACAGTTAAAGAAGTTAGAGAAATAGTAAATGAATGGAAGAAGCAAGGCTTAAGTGTTGGCTTAGTTCCAACAATGGGATTCCTTCATGAAGGACACAAAAGCTTAATTGAAAAGTCAGTAGCAAATAATGATAGAACAGTTGTATCAGTATTTGTTAACCCAATTCAATTTGGACCAAATGAGGATTTAGCTTCATATCCAAGAGATATCGAACATGATAAGAAGCTAGTTGAATCAGCTGGTGGAGATTTAATTTTCAATCCAGAGCCAGAAGAAATGTATGGCAAGCATTTTACTACATCAGTTAATACAACTGAGGTAACAGAAAACCTTTGTGGTGCAAAGAGACCAGTTCATTTCGGTGGTGTTTGTACTGTAGTATCTAAGCTATTTAATATTGTTAAGCCTGATAGAGCATATTTTGGTCAAAAGGATGCCCAACAGCTAGCAGTAGTTAAGAGATTTGTTAAGGATTTAAATTTTGATATTGAAATCATTGGCTGTCCTATTATTAGAGAAGCTGATGGTCTTGCCAAATCTAGTAGAAATACATATTTAAATGCTGAAGAAAGACAAGCAGCATTAATCTTATCTAAGTCATTAAAGCTTGGCTTAGAGGCTATTAAGAATGGTGAAAGAAGCTCAAAGAAGGTAATTGATATTATCTCTAAGAATATCGAAACTGAAAAGTTAGCAAGAATTGATTATGTTTCAATTGTTGATAATGAAAACATTCAATATATTGATGAAATCAAAGGTGAAATCCTTTGTGCAATCGCAGTATATATTGGAAAAACTAGACTAATTGATAATTTTATTTATAAGTGTGAGGATTAATAATGACTTTAACAATGCTAAAATCAAAAATACATCGTGCAACAGTAACAGAGGCAAATGTTGATTATGTTGGCTCAATTACAATAGATGCTAATCTATTAGATGAAGCAAACATTTTAGAATATGAGCAGGTTCAGGTTGTTGATATTAATAATGGTGCAAGATTTGAAACATATACAATTAGTGGAGAAAGAGGCTCAGGTATTATTTGTTTAAATGGTGCTGCCGCATTATGTTCTAACGTAGGAGATAAAGTAATTATTATGTGCTACGCTAAAATGAGCCCTGAGGAAGCTAAGACTAATAAGCCTACAGTATTATTTGTAGATGATAATAATAAAATAATTAGAAAAACTAATTACGAAAAATACGGTAAGCTATCTGATCAATAGGAGGTATACTCTATGCTAAAAGGAAAAACAGTAATACTAGGTGTAACAGGATCTATTGCTGCATATAAGATTTGTTATTTAGCTTCAGCATTAAAAAAGTTACATGCTGATGTACATGTAATAATGACAAAGAATGCTACTAATTTTGTTAATCCTATTACCTTTGAAACTTTAACAGGAAATAAGTGCCTAGTAGATACATTTGATAGAAATTTTGAATTTAATGTTGAGCATGTATCATTAGCTAAAAAGGCTGATATCTTTTTAGTTGCTCCTGCAAGTGCTAATGTAATTGGAAAAATTGCAAGTGGTATTTGTGATGATATGCTAACAACAACATTATTTGCATTCAATAAGGTAAAGCTAATTTCACCTGCAATGAATACAAATATGTATAATAATCCAATATTGCAAGATAATTTATTAAAGCTTAAAAAATATGGCTACCAAATTATTGAGCCTGCCAAGGGTATGTTAGCATGTGGTGATGAAGGAGTAGGTAAGCTTCCATCAGAAGAAACATTATTAGATGCAATTGTTTATAATCTATCTAATCATGACCTAAAGGGAAAGAAAGTCTTAATTACTGCAGGTGCTACAAAGGAAGCAATTGACCCAGTTAGATATATAACTAATCATTCAACTGGAAAAATGGGCTTTTCAATTGCAAACAAGGCATATTTAAGAGGTGCTGATGTTAAAATAATCACAAGCACTGATAATTTAAAGCTATATGATGGAATTGAAAAGACAAGCATTAGCTCAGCATATGATATGTTTACTGAAATAGAAAAATGTTATAAGAATTATGATTATATTATTATGGCTGCCGCAGTAGCTGATTATACTCCAAAGAGCTATGCAGATAATAAAATAAAGAAGTGCGATAATGATATGTCAATTGATTTAAAGAGAACAGATGATATATTAAGCTTCTTAGGAAAGAATAAGCAAAATAATCAAAAGATTATAGGCTTTTCAATGGAAACAGAGAACTTATTAGAAAATAGTAAGAAAAAGCTAGAAAAGAAAAATGCTGATATGATTTGTGCTAATTCAATTAATGGAGATAAAACAGGATTCAAGGTAGATACAAATCAAATCACATTAATTACTAAGAATGAATTAATTGAGCTTCCTTTTGATACTAAGGATAATCTAGCTGATATGATTCTAGATAAAATTATTAAATTATAGGTGATATTATGATCTTAGCAATTGATATTGGAAATACAAATATTGTTATCGGATTATTAGAAGAAACTAAAATATTAAATTCTGCTAGAATAGCAACTGATAGAAAGAAAACTGAAATGGATTTCTTAATCCAATTTCAGCAAATGCTTGAAATCTTTAAGGTAAATAAAGCAAATATTGAAGGCTCTATATTATCAAGTGTAGTACCTGAGGTTACAAACCAGGTTTTAAGTGCTTTAAAGAATCTATTAGATAAAAAGGTATTATTAGTTGGTCCTGGAATAAAAACAGGTTTAAAGATTAAAATTGATAACCCTCAAAGCTTAGGCGCAGATAGAGTATGTGATGCAGTATGTGTAATTGAGGAATATAAGGTTCCTGCAATTATTATTGATATGGGTACTGCAACAACTATTTCAGTTATTGATAAGGATAAAAATCATATCGGTGGTATGATAATTCCTGGTATTAAAACATCATTAGATTCATTATCTATAAATGCATCACAACTACCATTTATTTCACTTGATACTCCTAAAACATTAATAGGAAAGAATACAATTGATTGTATGAAATCAGGTATTATATATGGTAATGCATCATTAATTGATGGATTAATTGATAGAATTAAAGCTGAAATTAATGAAGATTTCATAATTATTGCAACTGGTGGCTTAGCTCCATTAATTATTCCTCATTCTAAGCATAAGATTACTTATGATAAGGATTTATTATTAAAGGGACTATATTATCTTTATAAGAAAAATAGCTAATAGGTGAAATATGCATTCTCAATGTTTAATGTGTAAATATGTTTTTGGAAGAAAATGCCAAAAGAACAATTCAATAATAAATGATGACATTTATAATAACAAAATAAAATGTAATGATTTTGTATCAATTACAACAGTAGAAATAGAAGATCCATGTGATTCATGTTGTAATGAAAATAAAGATTATTACGAAAACAATAAATAGACTATCTTTATGGTAGTCTTTTTTTGTATTTTATATAATAAAAATATTCTTTTTTATCTTTTTAAATATTTTATAAAATGTTATACTAGATATTGTAAAGGATATGATGAATATGGAAGTTTGTTGCAAGATTTGTGGTACTAAATTTAATGAAAAAGAAGGCATAATTCATTTCTGTCCTAATTGTGGCTATAAAACAATTACAGCTAAGGAAAGAAATGAATATTTAAAAGCATTTAACGCTAAGCTAGATAATAATAAAATTACTATATCATCTGACTTAGAAGCTAACGCAAAATCTATAGCAAATGCGTTCAATTATCTATATTCAAATTCTTTTAATTTATCTTTAGAAGATATTTATAATCTAACAAGCATTTGTTTTAAAGAGGTAGATAATAAAAATGAATATATCTACCATGTATTAGCTGATATTTATTTACTTTGTTCAACATATATGCCAGCTGATAGATATTATTTATATTGGTTAAATAAATCAGCTGAATCTGGTAATACATCAGATAAATTAACTTTAAAATATTTAACTGAAGGACTTTCAGAGATTGAAGAATAGTATTAATTGATTAAATTAATATTATGAGTTATAATATATAATGATTGGAGGCGTAGCATATGAAAATTATATCAAGAATAACATTGATTATGACGGCTGTTGCTGGAATAGTTTTTGGAATTTTAGGCATTGCATTCATGGGTATGGCTGGTCAAATGTCAAGTGTTGTTGCTAGTGCTTCACCAGAACAAGCAGAGGCGACTCAGGAGATAGCTGAATCTAGCGGAGTATTAGTTGAAAAAGCTAAAGAAGCACTTCCAAATTATACATCTAATGGTGCCACTGCAATGCTTACAGTTGGAATTATACTTTTCATTTATGGTCTTGCTTGTGCAATAGTATCAATTATTGCATTAAAGAAGCTTGAAAAAGCTAAGACTAAAAAAGATGTTAAGACTTATGGTATATTAGCTTGTATTTTCTCATTTGTTGCACCTGGAGTATTCTTATTAAGATTAACAGATGATGACATTAGAGAAAAAGAAGAATTAGAAGATAGACGAAGATAAAGAGTTCAGTAATTATTAACTGAATTCTTTTTTTTGTTTAATTGACACTAAGATATAATGAGTTTATAATCTTTAATTGTGGAGAGTGATAGAAATGAAATGTAATTATTGTGGCCAGGAAATAGAAAATGCAAAATTTTGTACACAGTGTGGTGCGAAAATAGAAAAAGAAGAATTATTTAACGAATCACCTGAATCAGAAGAAAAACAAGTGGTTATAACACCTGTAATCGAAGAGACACCAAATACACAACCTCAAGCTGCTGCAACATCAAACAAATTTGATACTTTTGCAATCTTAGGTTTTATATTTAGCTTAGTACCATTTTTTACTCCTATTTTAGGCTTTGTTTTTTCAATTATTGGATTAAGAGCGAATAAGAAGGGATTCGCTATTGCAGGAATTATTATTTCAATATTAAAGGCAATAGGTATTTTCTTAATAGTTATTTTTTATTTTGTCTTCATATTACTACTTTATAGAACTTCAGTTTAAACTGGAGTTTTTTTTATTTTTCATATATAATATAAATGGAGAGTGTTTTGATATGTATTGTAAAAATTGCGGAAAAGAATTAAAACTTGATGATAAATTTTGCTCAAATTGTGGAGCTAGTGTAGAAACTGTTGTATATCAAGAACAACAAACATTAGTATATGCGGATGAAGATAAAGGACCATATAAAGTATTTGCCATAATAGGCTTTGTGTTAGGGTTCGTAGGAATTCTTTTATCAATTCTTGTTGCATTTCTTCCTGTTATGTGCATTATTCCTCTTTCTGGATTAATTTTATCTATTATTGGTGTTTTATCTAAGAATCATAAAGGAAAAGCTATTACAGGAATAGTACTTAACTCAATTGATTGTTTTATCTCAGCAGTTATGATTTGGACTTATATTCAACTTGTAGGAACAACGCTTGGCTAGAAATTAATAAAAATCTAGCTACATGAGGTCAATTATGTTTTTTAATAAGAAGAAGGAATTTGTTATTTATACAGATGATGGAACTATAAAAAGAAATCCATTAATATTTGGTAATAATAAATATTATTTTGATGATAATGGATATCTTAATATCTCATTAAAGACAGGTACACATATTTTTTATTCATGTAATAAGGAACTAATATATAATTTTAGTGATACAGATAGATTATATTATGTGTATAGAGAAGATAATGATTGTCATTTCAATATTCTTGTTAAAGATATAGATAAAAAATAGAAGAATAGAGGTATTATTTATGAAGGGATTTAAAATCGCAATAAATATTATATTAGCTGTTCAATTAATTATATTAATAGCATTAGCTGTTTTATGGCCTACAGTTTTTGTAAATCAAGGTTTGGCAGAAATTAGTGCCGAAGCATCAGAATCAACGGGTAGTGCTGGAGATCAACTAGGTAGAGCTATTGGATCAATCTTTGGAGCCTTTTTCTTTATTTTTATTATGTTCATAATATGCGGATTATTTATAATATGTGCAATTGTTAACTTAGTTATGATAATTGTATATAATGTAAGAAAATATCCAAATATTGGTACAGCTATTTCAACATTATTATTAGTTAATATTGTTGCAGGCATATTGATGCTTGTACAAAGAAGTAAATATTTGGCTGAAAATAATCAAAGCTAATTTTACACATTTTGTTGACAATTTTACACAAGGATGATATCATTAGAATGTAAGAGAATTTACTAATGTAAATTATAAAACTCCTTTGTATGGAAAAGAGTAGACCATCAACTACTCTTTTTATTTTGTTTTGAGGGCGGGATTTTATTATGTATGGCTTATTAATGAAGAAAGAATATATT
>CAMJFY010000009.1 GCA_946405105.1 uncultured Caryophanales bacterium | reverse complement strand
AAGGTATTAACTGCAGCCCTACTTGGAATATTACTTGGAATATTATCATTAGGCTTATTTACATTTATTCTTGTTATAACTAATGTAGTATCATATAACGATTATTTATGGCTATTATTAGCAATTGAAGGATTATATTTATTATATGCAGTTGTAATGCTATGCTTCAATTTCTTAGAAGCAGAGGCAGTAGTTAAAATGGGTGCTGAAAAGAATGCTGAATGGAGCGTTGCACTTGGCTTAATTACATGTCTAGCATATATTTATATTGAATTATTAAGAATATTATTAATAATTGCTAGTATCGTTGGTAATAAAAATTAAAACTCGGAATATCCGAGTTTTTTTTATTAACAAAAAAAGGAGGAATTAGAATCTGTTTGATTCTTATTTCCTCCTTAATTTTATTTTAATTCGATATATGCATAATCATCTTCAAGATCATATTCGAAATCTTTTTGAAGCTTATCACAAACATGGATTAGCTTACCATTTTCAGTATATCCATTCCATGTAGCTATAACAGTTTTCTTTAGTGATAAGTCCTTTAAGAAATCTAATAAATCAATCTTAGAATCCTTGTTATATAATATTGCTTTCTTATCAATTAATACCTGTTCAGGCTTATAAGTATCTAAGAATCCATTTAAAAAATCGAAAACATAATCAGAATCCTTTCCATCAGGTAGCTGTTTACCAAGAATAAAGTCTAGGTCAAGAATAGGAATTCCAACTTGCTTTGAATAATTCTGTAAATATTTACTCTTACCAGAACCAGGTCTACCAATAATTAAAAGTAGTTTGTATTTTTTCTTTTTTAATGCGTTTAACAATTGCATGTATAAAACCTCCTTATAAAATTTGAATTGTTATCCTATAACTTTATTATAGCCCCTTAGACAGACAAAAGTAAATATGAAAAACTTTTCATTTTGGTTTTTAATATTATTTTTTATTTATGTATATAAATATGATATAATATTTTTGTAGAGAGGAAGTAATAAAAATGATATTTGATGATATTGCAAAGGCTAATATGGATGCCTTAAGAAACCATGATAAGGTTGCTAGAAGCATTTATTCAATCGTTTATGGTAAATTCAAAAACGAAAGTATTAATAAAGGATTAGGTGCTAAAAGCCTACCTGATGGAGATTGTTTAAATATTATTAAGAAAACAATTAAGGAATTAGATGAAGAAAGAGAAGGCTACATCAAGGTTGGAAGAACTGAATCTGCAGATGAAATTGCTAAACAAAAAGAATTAATTGAAAAATATCTTCCACAAATGATGTCTGAAGAAGAAATAAGAAAAGAAATTGAAAAGCTAGAAGATAAAAAAATCCCTAATGTAATGAAGCATTTTAAGACTAATTTCAATGGTTTATGTGATATGGGATTAGTATCTAAGATTGCAAAGGAATACAATTAATGAAATACTGTTATGATTGCGGTACAAAATTAATCGAAAAGGAATTAGAACATGAGGGCATAATACCATTTTGCCCTTCATGTAATAAATTTGTTTTCCCTATTTTTTCTGCTGCAGTTTCAATGATAATATTATCTGAGGATAAATCTAAAATCTTATTAATTAAACAATATGGTAAAGATTTTTATAGATTTGTTGCTGGATATATTAACAAGGGCGAAAGTGCAGAAGAGGCTGTATATAGAGAAATGGCTGAAGAGGTTGGATTAAAGCCTAAATATATCAAGCCTTTAAGAACTAGCTATTTTGATAAATCTAATACACTTATGTATAATTATTTAGCTGTATGTGATGATTTAAATGTAGTTACTAATTATGAAGTTGATTCATATAATTGGTTTTCAATTGATGAGGCCAAGGAAGCATTAAAGGATGCTAAGTTAGCCTTATATTTTTTTGAGCAATATCTAAATGATTATGCTCAAAAGGATAATTAATATTTATAAATATTATCAATTATGATAAAATTGTTTGGGTGATATAGATGAGCTTATATTCTAAGCAAGACCCTCGTGTTTACAAGTTAGATACATTAACAGGCTATACGAGTGAGGAAAAAAATTTAATATTAGAATTTTTAAAGGTAGAAAAATATTATAGATATGCTTTAAAAACAATGAATGCGATTATTGAGAATCTAGATGATTATTGTGAAAATACATTCTTACATAATCCAATTCACCATATTGAATCTCGTATTAAGAGTCCTGAAAATATCATTGAGAAAATGCATAGAAGAGGATATGAAATCAATATGGAAACATTGAAGACACAAATCTATGATGTTTCTGGAATGAGAGTAATCTGTAATTATATTAATGATATTTATCAAATCATTTCCTTATTATCAAAACAAAAGGATATTAATGTTAGATTAACAAAGGATTATATTATATCGCCAAAGGCTACTGGATATAGAAGCGTTCATATTGTTTTTGATGTTTCTGTATATTTTGGAAATGAGCCTATTATAGTTCCTGTTGAAATTCAATTTAGAACTATCGCAATGGACATGTGGGCTTCATTAGAGCATGAGCTAAGATATAAATCAAATAATGATTTTACTGAAGCTGATAAAAAGAATCTAAAGCAATATTCAGATGACCTATATCAGGTTGATTTAAATATGCAAAAGATTTATATAAAGAAGACAACTGGAGAAAATGACGATGATTAATTACGACGAATTAGTTGCGAAATATAAAAGACTTGGTATTGTTGATCTTCCTACTAAGGAGATGATTAAAACTCCAGAACAAATTGAAGGAATAAGAGAAGCAGGAAGAATTAATACCTTAGTCCTAGATGAGGTTTCTAAGCACATTAGAGCCGGAATGACTACTGATGAGATAAATGATATAGTTCATAAGAAAACATTAGAATTAGGCGGAATTCCAGCCCCATTAAATTATGAAGGATTCCCAAAGAGCGTATGTACATCTGTAAATGATGCAGTATGTCATGGAATACCTAGTAAAAACCAAGTATTAAGAAATGGTGATATTATCAATGTAGATTGTACAACAATCTATAATGGATATTATGGAGATGCCTCTAGAATGTTTTTAATTGGTAGCTGTAGTGATGTAGCAAAAAAGCTAGTAGAGGTTACAAAGGAATCACTAGATTTATGTATTAAAGAAATTAAGCCATATTCTAGATTAAGAGATATTGGATATATTATTGAAAAATATTGTAAGCAGCATGGCTTTTCAGTAGTACATGAAATTGGTGGCCATGGTGTTGGTGTTGGATTCCATGAGGATCCATTCGTATACCATTTTGGTAAAAAGGGCACAGGAATGGTATTGTTCCCAGGTATGACATTTACTATTGAGCCAATGGTAAATGAAGGCACAAGACATGTATTCTTAGATTCATCAAATAACTGGACTATTTATACAGATGATGGTGGACTTTCAGCACAATGGGAATATACTTTAGTAATGACTGAAGAAGGATTAGAAATTTTATCACACTAAAAATAGATGAAAGCAATTCAAAAACAATTGTTTTCATTTTTTTTATTTTTATGCTAAAATAATATTAATAACTTACGTTTTGACAATAGAATGGATGTGATTTAATGAATCTACACGAATTATTATTAAATAAAATTCAGCTAGATGAGTATGTAGACTGTCTAACAGATGAATATGATTTTTCTATTAGATATAATTTTATTTGTGATGCAATAGAAGAAATAAATGATACTGGTGCCTTAGGTAATAGAATTGAAATTCAATATAATCCAGGTGAAAAATCTAATTCAGCATTATTTGATTTCTTAAATAGATTAGAAAGAGCTAAATATATTTATCAAGAATTAAAAAAATATGGTTTAGATGATTCTACAGAGCTTGCTAAAGAATTATATGATTATGCAAATATTTTAATTTATAATAAAAAATACAAAAACGTCTACGAGCTTCTAGATGCCGCATCTAACCTTAAGAATGATGAAAGTCAAATCCTTTTAGGTAAAATGCTAGCATACGGCCTATATGACACTAAAAGATCGATTACAGCTGCCTTAGAATACTTCATGAAGGCTGCAGATAACGATAATGCGCTTGCTGCATACGAAATTGTTAAGCTATATGATTATGATAATGATTTTGTTGCGACTGAAATGGCTAAAGATTATTGTGAGAAGGCTGCCGCACTTGGTAGTGAAAAGGCTGCAGAAAGATTAAATTCACCATTTGATTATGAGCCTAAGAAAAAGAAGATTGAGGCAAGAATTCAAGCTGGTGATCCAAAAGCTATTATTGATATGGTAAATTATCTATATGATAAAGAAGATGAAGGATATGTAGAATATCTAGAAGAAGGTGTAGATAATAAAAATGTTTATTGCTTATTATTTAAAGCTAAACTATTATATCAACAAAAGCTTAAAGATGAAGCAAATGAATTATTACAAGAATGTATAGATTCTAATTTCTATGAAGCATATAAATTCTATGCTGATATTAATACAGATACTAATTTCTATAGCTTTGAGACAAATAGAGGACAAGCTCCAACTACAACTCATATTGTTCAATATGACCTTTATAGAGAAGCATATTTAAATGGCATAGAAGAATGTAAGATTTATGTAGCAAAAGCATATTATTTTGGATATCCTGTATATGTTGATAAACCAAAAGCTTTCTTATTATTTAAAGAGCTATCAAATAATGGAAATTATGAAGCAATGTATTATTTAGCTAAGATGTATGAAAATGCTGATACAGTAGAAATGGATATGAATTTAGCTGTCAAATTATTAACTGATTCTGCAGATCATGGAAACATAGAAGCAATGGAAGAATTAATCAAAATTTATTCAATAGATGAGGATTATATTAATCCAAAATTAGTTGAAAGATATAAAGAATTGGTTCAAATTTAGAAAAAAGGGCAAGAAATAATTTTCTTGCCTTTAAAAATGTAAAAAAAGTGTTGACATTAAATAATTTATTGATATAATTATTAATGCAGTCGCAAAAAAGCGGCTTTGATATACATGGACCCTTAGCTCAGTTGGTAGAGCAACTGACTCTTAATCAGTGGGTCTGGAGTTCGAGTCTCCAAGGGTCCACCAGTTTGATTAAACAAGAATTCTTTAGTATTGAAGAGTTCGTTTTTTTTCGCCTTAAGTAGGCGATTTTTTTTATATATTTAAATAATTAGTTATGAATGCATTGGTGCTGATAAGATAACAATGATAATTATTTTTTTTGTTGCACTTTTGTTGCAGTTGAAATGATAAAATAACAGTAAAATAGACAAAGTATTTAAAATTTTATATTTAGGAGGTAGTTTTTATGAAGCTTCTTTTAAGGAAAAAGATTTTATATCCTATTATAGGTGTATTATCATTCGTATTATCATTCGTAATGTTTGTTGTAAATTCTCCAAATGCTTATGCGGATACAACTTATACTTATACAGTAAGCAATATCAATTTTAAAACAGCATCTGCAGATGGATATTTTACTATTAGTAAAGCAAATGGTTCGCATGATGGATCAACAGGGAAAATATCCTACTATATGGCTGCTAATTCATCTCTTACATTTACTTTTGCACCAACTAATAAAATAATAACAAGTGTTTCATCTTTCAACTTTTACGGTGAATATGATATTGATGATTATGGAACTATGGCAGCTAAATCTGTTACTTATTCATATAGTTTTGGCTCATATACTAGTGAGTCTACGACTACAACTAATGAATATACGTTTAGTGTTAATCAAGATCAACTCAATGCTCAAAAGCCAACTAGTATTACTTTTACAATAATAGCAAGTGAAATATTACAACTTCGTGTTGGTGGTGAATTCGTATTTAATGCCAAAGACGCAAATGTAGATATTAGTTTTAATACACAAGGTGGAACTGGTGGAACATCAACTATTAAAGCTACTCCTGGAAGTCCTATGCCAGCAATAACATTACCTACAAAGACAGGTTATTCATTTGGTGGATATTATACAGGAACAAATGGTAGTGGAACACAATATTATACTTCAACTGGTGCATCTGCAAACAATTGTCCAGCTAGCGGTTTAACATTATATGCAAAATGGACAGCCAATAAATATACAGTTAATTTTGATAAGCAAAGTGGAACTGGTGGATCTAATTCAGTAACTGCGACATACGCAAGTGCGATGCCAGCAATGACAAAGCCAACAAGAACTGGTTATACATTTGGTGGATATTATACAGGAACAAATGGTGGCGGAACACAATATTATAATGCTAATGGTGGAAGTGCCAGAAATTGGGATAAAACTTCAACTACAACATTATATGCAAAATGGACAGCCAATACATATACAGTTAATTTTGATAAGCAAAATGGAACTGGTGGATCTAATTCAGTAACTGCAACATACGCAAGCGCGATGCCATCAATTACAAAGCCAACAAGAACTGGTTATACATTTGGTGGATATTATACAGAAACAAATGGTGGCGGAACACAATATTATAATGCCAATGGTGGAAGTGCCAGAAACTGGGATAAAACTTCAACTACAACATTATATGCAAAGTGGACAGCCAATACTTATACAATAACTTTTGACAATCAAAGTGGTACAGGTGGTTTAAGCTCAGTAACTGCAACATATGATTCAGCAATGACTACTTTAGAATCATTACCTACAAGACAATATTATGATTTCTTAGGTTATTTTGATGCTGAAACTGATGGAACAAAATATTATAATGCAGATGGAACAAGTGCAAAAACTTGGGACAAAGTAGCAGATACAACATTATATGCACAATGGCAAGTAACTGTTGAAGGTACTATAACATTTATTAATGATATTGGTGATGTTACATATACACCAGAATCTAAAGCATTAATTGATGCTGCAAATACTGCATATAATTCATTATCTGAATCTAATCAATTATTAGTAACTAATTATGATGTATTAGTTCAAGCAAATACTGATTATGATAAAGTTGATGAATCAGTAGAAAAAGTAGCTGAAATAGGTGTAGTAGAACATACTCCTACATGCAAAGCGTTAATTGATGATGCAAGAACTACATATGATGCATTAACACAATATCAAAAGGATATTTATCCAGAAGCTAGCTTAAAGACATTAGTAGATGATGAAAAAGCATATGAAGCAATGGGTTTAATCATTGATGTTACTGATGTAGAAAATACTATTCCTTTTAGACAAAAAGTTACAGCAGCAAGAAACTATTATGATAATTTAACTGCTGACCAAAAAGCATTAGTTACTAATTATAATGATCTTACAGATAGAGAAGCTGTTGTTGATTTTATGGATTTATCAAATATGATAATTGATGTAGAAGATACAGAAGCTTTTAGAAATAAGGTTGTTGATGCAAGAGAAGATTATGATGATTTAACAAATACTCAAAAAGGATTAGTTCCTGCAGAAGTATTAAAGGTATTAACAGATGATGAAACTATAATACCTGTAATGGATAAGATTGATGCCATTGGAGATGTTACATATACATCAGGCTCTAAAGCATTAATTGATGATGCAAATGCAGCATACAATAATTTAGCTGCAGATCAAAAAGATTTAGTAGTTAATTATGATACATTAGTTCAAGCTAATACTGATTATGATAAAGTTGATGAATCAGTAGGAAAAGTAAATGCAATAGGTGAAGTAGTATATACACCTGAATGTAAAGCATTAATAGATGATGCAAGAACTACATACGATGCATTAACACAATATCAAAAAAATATTTATCCAGAAGCTAGCTTAAAGACATTAGTAGATGATGAAAAAGCATATGAAGCTATGGATAAGATTAATGCCATTGGTGAAATTGAAAATACAAAAGCTTGTAAAGATAAGATTATTACTGCTAAAAATACATTTGATGCATTAACTGATGATCAAGAAGCATTAGTAGCTGAATCATTTATTAAGATATTAAATGATGATATTGCAGCATTTAATGTTATTGAAATGATTAATGTAAGTAGTAAGGTTGAATATACTAAAGAATCAAAAGCTGCAATTGATAGTTCAAAAGCTGCATACAATGCATTAACTGAAGACCAAAAAGAATTAGTAGTTAATTATAATGCTTTAGTAAAGGCAGAAATTGATTATTTAGCGGTTGATGCTGTTGTTAAAGAAATAAATAATATTGGTGATATCACATGTGATGAAGAATCAAATAATAAAATTATTTCTGCAAGAGAATCTTATGATGCATTAACAGATGATCAAAAAGCATTCTTCCCTGAAGAAATAAAACAATCATTAATCGATTATGAAACTACTTATGTAGCTTTAGAAAAGATTTATGCAATTGGTAAAGTTGAATATGCACATGAGACTGGAGATAAGATTAGAGACGCAAGAAGAACATATAATTCATTAACTCCAGAACAAAAATCATTAATTAATGATGATGACTTTAATATATTAAATGGATCAGCAAAAAAATATAATACTATGATAACAGCTGGTATTGTATGGATGGTATTATTATTGTTATTATCTATTATTGCAATAGCATTTGGTATTTACTTCATATTCTTCTTATTAGGCAAGAAAAATGACGACGATGAAGAAGATGAAGATAATAAACCTAATACAGTAAAAACAATGTCAGTTGCACCACTAGGTTTAATATTCTTAACAAGTCATTTAGCTGATGGTGGATTTATTACATTATATGTATTTGCTAGTATAGCAGTATTAATTTGGATTGCCGTATTAATAATATTCATATTAAAGAAAAAAGGCATTATTAAGGCTTCTAAAATTAATAATGATGCTAATAACATTTCTGAAGAAAAAGATATAACTGAAGACGAAGAAGTATCTAATGATGAAGAAACTCCTTTAAATAATGAAGGAGACCAAGAATCTGAAGATTTAGATAATAATGAAGAAGAAACAGAAGCTTCTACAAAATCTGAAGACGAAGTTATAACTACAACTGACGAAAAAGGAAATACATTCCAAATTAGATATAATAAATCATTTACAGCTAAGCTTTCACAAGCACCAGATGAATTAAAAGATTATTATAATCAAATTAAGAATTATGTTTTATCATATAGAAAAACTAATTCAAGAATTAGTTGGCAATTTGATTCTATTAATATCGGTAGAAACAAAGTTGTAAAATTTGCAATTAGAGGTAAAACATTATGTGTATATTATGCATTAGATGAAGTAGATTCAAAATATAAAGTTGAAACAACTGAATCTAAAAAATATGCAGATGTTTCTAAATTCTATAGAATTAAGAATAATAGAAGATGCCAATATGCAAAAGAATTAGTAGATATCTTAATGAGAAAGCTTCATATTGAAAAAGGAAAAGAATCTAATGAAGATTTCAAGATTCCTTATGAAGAAACAAATGCTTTAATTGAAAAAGGTTTAATTAAAGAAACAAAAATGAAAATTAAATAATCATAAAGCTATCTATTAATGATTAAGCTAATTCAAAGTAAAAGAACTGGTGTACCAAAACCATAAGGTACGCCAGTTTTTTTGATTAATAAATTCATTAATTAATATATTAATTATTGCAAAGATATATTTGTTTTGATAGAATATAAAAGGGATTTGAAAAAAGGGTGATTTTATGGTTTTAGGACTATTTGGATATGGTACAATTGGAAGAGGAGTTTATACTCTTGTTGAAAATTTATCAAAAAAATATAATGTAAAAATTAAGAAGGTATTTGACCTTCCTATTAAGAAAGAAATTTTAGGAGATAAGCTTGTTACTGATATCAACGATATTATTTCAGATAATGAAATTGATGTTGTAGTAGAGGTATTAGGTGGACATGATCTTCCTTACCAAGTTATTACCAACTGCTTAAAGAGTGGTAAGAGTGTTATTACAGCTAATAAAGAGGTTGTATCAATGCATTTAGAGGAATTCATTAATTTATCTCATCAAAATAAATGCTCATTCTGCTTTGAAGCATCTGTAGGTGGAGGAATTCCTATTATTAGACCATTAATTGATAATATTAAGGTAAATGATGTTAATAATATTTTTGGTATTCTAAATGGAACTACAAACTATATCTTAACTAAGATGGGTGATGAAGGCCTATCATTTGATGATGCCCTAGCATTAGCAAAGAAGAATGGCTTTGCAGAAGCAAATCCAACTGCAGACTTAGAAGGATTAGATATTGTTAGAAAAATCAATATCTTATCATCTTTAGCATATAAAGGTAATATTTGTAATGATGATATTTATCATTATGGAATTACTGGTGTAACAAAAGAAATCTTAGATGATATTAAATCTAGAGGCTATGTATTAAAATTTGTAGCATCTAGTTCAAGAAATGGTAATGATGTAACAATTAGAGTAGAACCTACAATGGTACCTCAAGGACATCCATTATCAGCAGTAAACAACGAATTTAACGCAATCTTATTCACAGGTTCTACAAATGATGTATTAGAGTTCTATGGTAAGGGTGCAGGTTCAATTCCAACTGCCACTGCAATTGTATCTGATTTAGTATCAATTTTAGAAAATAGATCATATATTGATTACAAGAATGAAAATGAATTAGAAGTAAACAAGAAGAATGTTAATTCTAATACATATTATGTAATTGATAATGAAGATAAGATATCAATTAGAATGGATATGACTGATGAGGAATTATTAGCCTCTAAGTTCTACGCAAGAGTTTTAATGTAGAAAAAAATCCTTGTTCATAATCGAACAAGGATTCTTTTTTTTTATTTTTTAATTTTTTCTATATAAACCTTTTTAATTGCATCAAATGTAGTATCAGTTAAATCATGCTCAATCTTACAAGCATCATTTTCTGCAGTTTCGTCATCAACACCTAAATATTTTAATATATCAGTTAATATTTCATGTCTTTCTAATATCTTTTCAGCTATCTTTAAGCCTTCTGGAAGAAGATGTATATGTTGATTTTCATCAATGTCTATATATTTTTCATCTTTTAGCTTTTTAAGCATTACAGATACGCTTGGCTTAGAAAAACCTAAATTATTTACTATATCAATAGCGTGAACGCCATCCTTTTCTCTTGAAATCATTAATATAGCTTCAAGGTAATTTTCACCAGATTCTAAAACAGCCATATAATCGTCCTCCTACATAATTAGATTATATCATCATAAATTATAAAAATAAAGATATTATAATCACAAAACTTTTGTAAAAAGTAGTAAATTATTCCTAGGATTTTTTTATTTTTATGATATAATTGATAGAGTAGTATTTTTTATTTTTTTGAGGAGTTTTTATGAAATTAAGTAGTTTATTATTTAAATTTGCAAACAATCCAAATATGACATTATTTATTAACAATGTTACTAATAATTTTAATGCATATTCAGAATTTGAGCAGGTTAATAATGGCTACATTATTAAGCCAAAGGATCTGTTCAATAACGTATTACATGCCACAAAAACATTCGTTGAATTAGATAATTCAAAGGAGCTTGTAAATTGTGATTGTGGATGTATTAGTTTTTATAAAACAAAAGAATGTGTTCATATCGCAGCTCTTTATTATGCTGGTTTAGCTCAAATAGATAATGATTTATTTAATAAAGAATATAATAGCTATTTAAATAAGCAAAATAAATTTATTCATAAGACTGTTTTAAATAATTTAAAAAATGATATTAAGGTAACTAATCCATATTTTGGATTAATCCATTTAATACCAGTAATAGAAGAAAATAATGATAAGACTTATAGTCTATCATTAAAAATAGGATATGATAAAGATTATGTTATTAAAAACATATCTGAATTCATTGATATGACTGAAAATAATGTATTTTATAGCTATGGTCAAAAGCTTGAATTTATTCATTCTTATGAATGCCTAGATCAGGTAAGTAAGGTATTATATAATTTCATTGCGAATATATCTAGTGTAGATTCAGAAAAGAGTATTACAATTCGTAAATCTCATTTACTACGTATATTAGAAATATATAAAGATAATTCTATATTTTATAAGAGAATTAATGAAGATAAGGCTACATTAAGATTAATTCAAGAAAGTAATGATTTTAATATAAGTCTAGATTCTAATTATTTATATATTAAAACAGATAATTCAGATTTATTATTATCAGGAGTTAATTATTCATATTTCATCAATAATAATATGATTTATGCATATCCATATAAATCAAGAAATGAAGGTAAACTATTTAGTTATTTATCAAAGCTTTCAGGAAAGCTTATGATAGATGCATCTAGTGATGAATTTATTTCTAATGTATTACCTTTAATTAAAAATGAAATAACTATTTTAAATGATTTTTATGATAAATATCCAATTCCTGATATTAAAATAAATTCATATTTCACTTACGCAAATAATTCAATTTATTTAACACCTAAGATTGCTTGTAAGGAAATAGATAGAAAGAGTCCATATATTCGTCAATTATTAGATGGATATTTTGAAACAATTGAGGGCTATTCATTTATTAGAAATCCAGAAAAGAAATATTATTTAGATAATCTAGAAAGCCAATATAAATTCTTAACAAGTGATTTATCTAATATTAAATCATTTGGTGAAATATTCTTTGATGAAAATATTAAAAAGGTTACAACAAAGAAATCAACAAAGACTAAAATTAATATTTCATATAATGTAGGATTATTGGATTTTAGCTTTGAAAATAAAGATTTAACAATAGAAGAAATAGAAGCTATGTTAAAGGCTTACCATGAAAAGAAAAAATTCATTAAGCTAAAGGATAACACTATTTTAGAAATTGATGAGGAATCAGCTAAAGAAATAGATGATTTCTTAGAGAATTTCAATATTTCTGTAAAAGATATTAAAAAGCCTATTAGAAAATCATTAAATCATTTATTAAAGCTTGTTAATGGTATTGGAAGCAATATTAATGTTGATAAAGAAATAATAAGAATTATTAAAACAATTCAAAATTATAAAGATAATGATTACCAGGTTCCTGCAGCATTAAATGATTCATTAAGAGAATACCAAAAGGAAGGCTTTAGATGGCTAAAGACTCTAGCAAGCTTCGGATTTGGTGGTATTTTAGCTGATGATATGGGTCTTGGTAAAACATTAGAAATGATAAGCTTCTTATTATCTGATGATAAAGAAAAGCCATCACTTATTGTTTGTCCAATGAGTTTAGTTTATAACTGGGAAACAGAATGTAACAAATGGAATTTTGATGCGAATGTCAAGTTGGTTTTAGGTAGCAGTGAAGAAAGAGAAGCAATAATAAAAGATATTGAATCTTCTAAGAAGGTATTATATATCACTTCATATGATTCATTAAGAAGAGATATAATGCATTATGAAGGTAAAGAATTTAGATTTATTATTGCTGATGAAGCACAATTTATTAAGAATCAATTTGCTCAAAAGAGTGAAGCAATTAAGTCTTTAAAGAGTGAAATTAATTTTGCTTTAACTGGTACACCAATTGAAAATGGATTAGCTGATTTATGGAGTATATTTGATTTCTTAATGCCTGGATATTTATCTAATTATAATCATTTCAAGAATAGATATGAATCATTAATTATTCATGATGATACAGAAGCATTAATTAATTTAAAGAAGAGAGTAGCACCATTTATTCTTAGAAGAACTAAGAAGGATGTATTAAATGATCTTCCTGATAAGATTGAAGATTATTATTATTGTAAGATGGAAGCTAAACAAAAAGAAATTTATGATTCTTATGTATTAAAGTTAAAAGATGATCTTAATCAGGGTGGTAATAATGTATTAGCATTATTAACAAGATTACGTCAAATTTGTATTACTCCAGAATTAATATATCAAGAGCCTTTCTCTAATACAAAAATAGATATGGCACTAGATATTATTAAATCATCAATTGAAGCTGGTCATAGATTATTATTATTCTCACAATTTGCACAAAGCTTCCCAATTATATCTAGAGAATTAGATAATATGGGAATTAAGCATTTCATTTTAGATGGACAAACTAAAGCTAAATCTAGAATTGAAATGGTAGATGAATTTAATAAGAATGAAGATATTAAAATCTTTATTATTTCACTAAAGGCTGGTGGAACAGGCTTAAATTTAACTGGTGCCGATATGGTAATTCACCTAGATCCATGGTGGAATAATAGTGCTGAGGTTCAAGCAACAGATAGAACATATAGAATTGGTCAAACAAAGAATGTTATTGTTATAAAGCTTGTTTGTAAAGATACAATTGAAGAAAAGGTTATTCATTTACAAGAGCTTAAGAGAGATTTAGCTAAATCTATTGTTGTTGAAGAAGAAGCTAAAGCTATTAAGCTTACTAAAAAGGATATATTAGAATTATTAGAATAGTGGACTTTGTTCCACTATTTTTTGTATATTTATTGACAATATATTGTATATATATTATAATCTTATTAAGAATAATTCTTAATTAAGAGGGGAAAGCTTATGATAAGAAGAAATACGAATCAAAGACAAATTGTTATTGATTCTCTAGTATGTCTAGGACATGCTACATCTGATGATTTGATTAATTATATTAATAATAATTATTCAAATATTTCTTTGGCAACTATTTATAGAAATCTAAATATTTTATTAGATGAAAAGCAAATTAAAAAGATTAGTGTTGCTGGAAATGATATTTATGAGGTTGTAAAAGAGAAGCATTATCATTTTAAATGTCTTATGTGTAATAATATCATAGATGTGCCTGAATCTATTATTGATTTAAAGGTTAATGGAGTTAATTATAATGAAATTAAAACTAATTCAATATTAGATTGTGAGATTATTTTTATTGGTGTTTGTGGCAACTGTAAAGCTAATAATAAAACAAATAAATAAGGAGGAAAATATGAAAAAGTTTGTTTGTAAGGTTTGTGGTTATGTTTATGAGGGAGATACATTACCTGAGGACTTCAAGTGTCCAGTATGTAAGGCTCCAGCTTCTAAGTTTGAGGAGCAAACAGAGACAACTTGGGCATGTGAGCATGTCTTAGGTGTAGCAAAGGATGCACCAGAGGATATTAAAGAAGATTTAAGAGCTAATTTTGCTGGTGAATGTAGTGAAGTTGGTATGTATTTAGCTATGGCTAGAGTAGCTTTCAGAGAAGGCTATCCTGAAATTGGTCTTTATTATGAAAAAGCAGCTTTTGAAGAAGCAGAGCATGCAGCTAAATTTGCTGAGCTTTTAGGTGAGGTTTTAACTGATTCTACAAAGAAGAACCTTGAAGCTAGAGTAATGGCTGAAAATGGTGCAACTTCTGGTAAGCTTGATTTAGCTAAGAGAGCTAAAGCTCTAAATTTAGATCCTATTCATGATACAGTTCATGAAATGGCTAGAGATGAAGCTAGACATGGTAGAGCCTTTGAAGGATTACTAAAGAGATACTTTGGTAAATAATATTTAGGTTAAATTTAGTTTGAGGGATGTTTTTAATAACATTCCTCTTTTTATTTCCGATTTTTTCACATTTTTGCCAACTATAATTATAAATGAAAGAAGGCGAGAATATGAAAAAGAGATACTTTTTATTAGCTCCATTATTATTAATAGGATTAGTTTTAGGCTCATGCAGTTCAAATACAGCAAGCACAACTAATGACGATATTGAATCAACAGATAATGATAACAATTACACATTATCTGATTTAGGATTAAGCACTGGAGGTCAAAATCAACCTACAACAACTAAGGAATTATTATATGACCCTATATATAATGATATAAATATATCATTAGAAACATCATCATCAGCTTCAGCATCAACAATTATTGAAGATGTTGTAGAAGATATATATGATTCAGTTGTATCAATTGAGGCAACATCTTCAAGCTCAATTTCAAGTGGATCTGCCGTATTATTTGCGAAAGATAATACATTAGGATTTTCATATTTATTAACATGTTTTCATGTTATAGAAGATGCGTATTCATTTGTTGTTACAGAATCAGATGGAGATGTATATGATGCATATTTAGTTGCAGGATATGAGGATGAAGATTTGGCAATAATGGCTATTGAAACACCTGAAGAAGATGATTTATGTTATGCTACATTATTTGATAATTCAGATAATTTAAGATTAGGTTCACAGGTTATATGTATTGGAAACCCACTTGGTGTATTACCTGGTTCAGTATCTATAGGAGTAGTATCATATGTAAATAGAGAGGTTAGTGTATCTACATATAAGAAACAAACATTAATTCAAACTGACGTTGCGATAAATTCAGGAAATTCTGGTGGAGGCTTATTTAATACCTCAGGAGCACTTATTGGCATTGTAAGTGCTAAATATTCATCATCAGGAATAGAAGGATTAGGCTTTGCAATTCCATCAAATACATTTAATGATGTTATTGAAAAGCTAATGGCAACAGCTAAATATGATAGCGCAAATAAGGTATGGAAAACTGGCTATTATGAAGGAGATTATGAATTTGGATTTACAATCTCTTTAGGAACATATAGATCAAATAATTCATATCAAAATGTTGCGTATATTTCAGCAATTAATTCCAAAGATACATATACAGGCTCTGAATTGGCGGTTGGTGACATCATTTCTAGTGTATCAATTGACTATAGCGTTACAACTAAGGATGATACTACATTAGCCTCAATATCAAGCGTAGATGATATCATGTCTTACCTATATAATAGCGATATAGAGGTAGGTGATAGGATAACATTTGTTGTATATAGATCTAATAAAAAGATCAATATAACAGTGGATGTATTACAGTTCGTTTATAATATATAAAAAGAATGGTGCTTATGCACCATTTTTATTATTTGATAATATCCTTTTTTCTTGAATTATTTATATTAATCTTTTATAATTATATAGGTTATGAAAAGAGGTATAAATATGGCTAATTATAAAGATCTTGCAGAATTAATATTTCCTAACATTAAATTAACAATAGCTGATTTAGAAAAGAAATATCCAAGTAGAAATCTTCCAAAAGATGCAATGGTAACAAGATTTGCACCATCACCTACAGGATTTTTACATACAGGCTCACTTTTTACATCATTAATTTCTCAAAGATATGCTAAACAATCTGGTGGAGTATTCTATATTAGACTTGAGGATACTGATACAAAAAGAGAAATTGAAGGTTCTGGTGAATCATTAATTAAACAATTAGCTGTATTTGATGTTATACCTGATGAAGGCTATCTATCTGATACTAAGGAAACAGGTAATTATGGTCCTTATAAGCAATCAGAAAGAAGCGAAATCTATAATACAGTAATTAAGCATTTAATTGAAATAGGAAGAGCTTATCCTTGCTTTGCAAGCCAAGAAGAGCTTGCTGAATTAAGAAAGAAGCAAGAAGCTTTAAAAGAAATCCCTGGATATTATGGTAAATATGCAATCTATAGAGATTTATCTGTTGATGATGCAATCACTAGAATTAAAAATGGTGATCCATATATTATTAGATTCAAATCTATGGGAGACCATAATAATAAGGTTTCATTCCATGATGAAATTAGAGGCGATTTAGAATTAACTCAAAATGATCAAGATATCGTAATCCTAAAATCAGATGGATTACCTACATACCATTTCGCACATTTATGTGATGATCATTTTATGCATACAACAGTAGTTACAAGAGGTGAAGAATGGTTACCAAGCCTTCCTATCCATCTTGAATTATTTGATACATTAGGATTTGAAAGACCTAAATATGCTCACTTCCCAGTAATTATGAAGGTTGAAAATGGAAATAGAAGAAAGCTATCTAAGAGAAAAGATGCTGAAGCAGCATGCTCATATTTCTTAGAGAAGGGCTATCCTAAATATGGATTTATTGAATATTTATTAACTATTGCTAATTCAAATTATGAAGCATGGAGAAATGAGAATTTAGATAAATCACCATATGATTTCAAGCTAAGCTTTGAAAAGATGTCACTTGATGGAGCTTTATTTGATTTAGAAAAGGTTGAATCTATTTCAAAAGAAAGAATGGCTTATAGAAAGGCATCTGATTTAGAAGTAGAGGTAGAAAACTGGGCTAAAGAATATAATACAGCTTTCTATAATAAGATTGTTTCAAATAGAGATTTCTTTATTCAAATATTAAATATTGAAAGAGAAAAAGAAAACCCAAGAAAAGATTATGCTAAATATTCTGATATTTATCCAATTATTTCTTTCTTCTATGATGATGTATATAACGAGATTGATAAGAATACTTTAGATTGGACAATAATGAAATCTAAAGGTGAAACAAGAGATGTTGATAAAAAGATTGTTAAGGACTTATTAGCTGATTATATTAATAATTATAATTTATCAGTAGATGAAGAAGAATGGTTTAACAATCTAAAAGAATTAGCAGTTAAATATAATTTCACCGCTGATAGAAAAGAATATAAAGCAAATCCAATGGCATTTAATGGACAAGTAGGAGATGTTGCTGGATTCCTAAGATTATGTATCGCAGGTAGAAAAAACACTCCAAATATCTACTATGTTCAAAAAATATTAGGTAAAGATAAGGTTATTGAAAGAATTAATTCTATAATTGAAAAATTTTAGTTTTCAATTCATAAAAAATATGATATGATTATATGTGCTTGATGAAAAAAGCACATATTTGGCCTGTTGGTGAAATGGTTAACACATCGCCCTCTCAAGGCGACACTCATGGGTTCGAACCCCATACAGGTCACCATCTTAATAATTCAAGTCTCAGTTTATGCTGAGGCTTTTATTTTTACGTTTAAAGAAAAATTTGGAGTTGTACTCCATAAAATTACGTGCTATACTATATTTGAATGGAGATGTATGACATGATTAATAGAACAATATATAAAGAAATTATAGATACAATAAAAAATAAAGCAGTTACTGTTGTTACTGGAGCTAGACAAGTTGGGAAAACAACTCTATGTTCACTAATTGAAACAGAACTTGGCTTTAATTATGTTTCATTAGCTGATCCTATCATAAGAAATTCTGCAAAAAGCGATCCGTCTGAATTTTTATCTTTAAATCCATTTCCATTAATTATTGATGAAATTCAAAAGGCACCTGAATTATTTGAATATTTAGAAGGAATAGTAGATAAAGAAATAAAAAAAGGTAATAAAAAAGGATTATATGTTCTTACTGGTTCTCATGCATATAAGCTAATGAAGGGAGTAACTGAATCAATGTCAGGTAGAGTTGGTTTAATATCTATGTCTCCTCTATCTTTAAGTGAAATAACTAATAAGGAAGAAATACCATTTGAAATTGATATTCAAAGGATTAAAAATCGTACTAAAGATTACTTGATTGATACTAACAAGATGTATGAATATATAGTTAGGGGTTTTTATCCTGAGCTTTATGATAATACTAATTTGAAAACATCAATTTTTTATGCTGATTATGTTGAAACATACTTAGAAAGAGATGTTTCTGATTTTATTAATTTAAAAGATAAACAAAAATTCTTAAATTTGATGTCAGTTTTAGCATCACTAACTGGCCAGGAATTAATTTATGATAATTTATCAAAAATAATTGGTGTAGATGTTAAAACTATTCAAAGTTGGATAAGTGTTTTAATAGCTGGTAATATAATATATCTTTTATATCCATATAATGAAGAAAGTATGGTTAAGCAGGTAACAAAAAGGCCAAAAATATATTACGGGGACACTGGACTTGCTTGCTACTTGGCAAGAGTTACAAACCCTGAAACTTTAAAAGCATCATATTTAAAGGGACATATGGTTGAAACTTTTATAGTAAATGAAATAATTAAGAGTTATAAGAATAATCGTTATGATAAAGAAACATCGTTCTATTATTATAGAAATTCAAATCAAGAAGAAATTGATTTAATTATTGTTAGAGATGGTAAAATTTCTTTAATTGAATGCAAAAGTGGTGAAGAATTTGCTTCTAAAGATGTTTTATCTTTTGGTAATCTATCAAAAACTAAATTGGAAATGACAAATAATGCTATAATATGTACAACTAAAAATGTATATTCAATAGAAAAAGGAGTATATGTAATTCCTTTTACTAGTATTTAACGATAACCATATGTGTTATGCATCCGAACCGTTTTAAAGAAAATGGCTTAATATCGTGAAGGAGTTCGGGGTATTACCTCGAATGGTTCACCATCTTAAAAGTACAAGTCTCAGATAATTCTGAGGCTTTTATTTTGCATTTAAGTTATATAAATCAACACAATATGAAAAATATGTCTAGTACTTTTAATTTAAATCGACATAATATCAGAATTGTGTTGTTTTTATTTCTGTTTTTAATGATTAAAATAAGTATGCCAAGGAGGAAAAAGGCATATGGATAATAATATTTATTTAGTGACTGGCGCAGCTGGTTTTTTAGGAAGTAATGTAGTTAAAAAATTATTAGAACAAAATAAGAAGGTAAGAGCATTTGTATTACCAAATGATAAATCTGTAAAGTATATTAGTGATAAAGTAGAACTAGTATATGGAGATTTATGCAACATTTTAGATTTAGAAGAATTATTTAATGTAGATAAGAATAAAAATATAATTGTATTACATATTGCTAGTATAGTTACAGTGGATCCTGATTACAATCAAAAAGTAATGGATGTAAATGTAGGTGGAACAAAAAATATAATTGATTTATGTTTTAAATATAATGTATCAAAACTCGTTTATTGTTCATCTACAGGTGCAATTCCAGAAATAAAAGGAAAGATAAAAGAATGCTATAATTTTGATGATTTAGATGACAAATATGTAAGAGGTTGTTATAGTAAATCAAAAGCTATTGCGACAAAATTAGTTTTAGAAGCTGCAAAAGATGGTTTAGATGCTTGTGTGGTTCATCCTAGTGGTATATTAGGACCAGATGATTATGCATTAGGAGAAACAACAAAAACATTAATCAAAATCATTAATGGAGAAATGCCAATGGGTATAAATGGAACATTTAATTTATGCGATGTTAGAGATTTAGCTAATGGAATCATATTAGCTATTGAAAAAGGAAAAAAAGGAGAATGTTATATTTTAGGCAATGATGAAGTATCATTTAAAGATTTTTCAAAATTAGTTCAAAAAGAATCAGGATGTAAAAAAATAAAATTCTTTATGCCGATATGGTTAGCTAATCTAGTCGCAAAGCATTTAGAGAAAAAGGCAAAGAAGAAACATGAGAAACCATTAATGACAACTTTTTCAGTTTATAATCTATCTAGAAATAATGATTTTGATTCATCAAAAGCTAAAAATGAATTAGGTTATATAACAAGACCATATGTAGATACTATTAAAGATGAAATCAAATGGTTAAAGGATAATAAATTAATAAGCGCCTAATAATATGTTATAATAATATTTGGAGTGATGCATATGGACAAAAATGAATCAAAATATTATAATTCAGCAAAAAAAATGAATTTGGCATTAATATCAATACTTGATGAAAAAGATTTTTTAGATATAACAGTAAAAGAAATATGCCAAAAGGCAGCTGTTAATAGATCAACATTTTATCTTCATTATGAGAATATATATGATTTATTAAAAGAAACATTAGATAATCTATATAAAGATTTCTTTTCAAGATATGATGAAACAATAAAAATGGATAGATTATCTAATAAAACTAATGATGAATTATATTTAATCACACCAAAATATTTAGAACCTTATTTATCTTTTGTTAATGAGAATAAAAAGATTTTTAAATTATTATATTTTAAAAATGAAGTATTCAATGGACAAAATATGTATAATGAATGGTTTAATAAAATATTTAAACCTATATTAGTTAAATTTAATGTATATGATGAAGAAGAACAAGAATATATCATGATGTTCCATTTACAAGGGATAATGGGTTTGTTAATGGAATGGCTAAAAAATGATTGTTCAATGTCTATTGATAATCTAATAAATGTGATTCAAAAATGTATAAAAGAACCTAAAAAATAATTTTAGAGCCTATAGTTTTAAATAGCTATAGGCTTTTAATGTTTTTTAATTTGAATAATTGTGGTATAATTTCTTGGTATAGCCCGAAGCTATAGCCATATTATTTTTTGAGTATTTTACAATTTCTTTTTTATAATTTATATTTGAATTGTAGGGAGGAATTGATAACATGAGTATTTATACATCTATAATTGGATTCCCAAGAATAGGGAAAAAAAGAGAATTAAAATTTGCAGAAGAAAAATATTTTAAGGGAGATATTAATAAAAAGGAATTAGAAGAAATAAGTAAAAATATTAGACTAAATAATTGGAAGAAGCAAGAAAAAATTGATTTTATTCCTTCAGGAGATTTCTCATATTATGATAATCTATTAGATTCTGCAGTCTTATTAAATATAATTCCAGCTAGATATAAGAATTTATCTTTAGATTCTATTGATACATATTTTGCAATGGCAAGAGGATATCAAGGAGATAAAGGTGATGTTAAAGCTCTAGCAATGAAAAAATGGTTTAATACAAATTACCATTACATAGTACCAGAATATGAAGATGATATTGAAATTAAATTAAATGGTACTAAACCTTTTGACGAATATATTGAAGCTAAAGAAAACGGATTTAATACTATTCCAACAATCATTGGACCATTTACATTATTAAAATTAACAAGATATACAGGAAAGAAGAATATTAAAGATATTTATAAAGATTTTATTAATGTTTACAAAGAAATAATTAATAAATTTGAAAAGCTTGGTTCAAAGTGGATTTCTATTGCTGAGCCTATCTTAGTTACTGATTTATGTGATAATGATATTAAATTATTTGAAGAAATATATAATAATTTATTAAATAAAAAAGATATTAAAATATTATTACAAACATATTTTGGTGATGTAAGAGATGTAATTGATTCTATCAATAAATTAAAATTTGATGGTGTAGGACTAGATTTTATTGAAGGATCAAAAACTAAAGAATTAATTAATAAATTAGATAAAAATATATTATTATTTGCTGGAGTAGTAAATGGTAAAAATATTTGGAAAAATAATTATGAAAAGACTATAAATTTAATAAAGAATATTAATAGAGATAATATTGTTATTTCTACATCATGTTCTTTATTACATGTTCCATATTCAACTGAATATGAAACAAAGCTTGATGATAATTATAAGAAACATTTTGCATTTGCTATTGAAAAGATTAATGAATTAAAAGAATTAAAAGAAATATTATTAAATAATAATAAAGAATTATTTGATAATAATAAAAAATTAATCGGTGAAAAGAGAATTAATTCAAGTGATATTAACGTAGTTAATAGAGTTAATTCTATAACTGATGATTTATATACTAGAAAGCCAGATTTCAAAGAGCGTGAAATAATTCAGCATAATAGATTTAAATTACCAATATTGCCAACAACAACTATTGGTTCATTCCCTCAAACTCTAGATGTAAAAAAGAATAGAGGAGCATATAAAAAGGGAGAAATATCTTTAGAAGAATATAAGGAATTTAACAAGAAAAAGATATATGATTGTATTAAATTACAAGAAGAAATTGGACTTGATGTTTTAGTTCATGGTGAATATGAAAGAAATGACATGGTTGAATATTTTGGTGAAAATTTAAATGGTTATATATTCACTGAAAATGCTTGGGTTCAATCATATGGTACAAGATGTGTTAAACCACCAGTAATCTGGGGAGATGTTTCAAGAAAATCACCTATTACTGTAGAATGGTCTAAATATGCAGCATCAGTTACAAATAAACCTGTTAAGGGAATGTTAACCGGTCCAGTAACAATTATTAATTGGTCTTTTCCAAGAGAAGATATTAGTTTAAAGGAATCTACACTACAAATTGCTTTAGCAATTCGTGATGAGGTTTTAGACCTTGAAAAGAATGGAATAAGTATTATTCAAATTGATGAAGCAGCATTAAGAGAAAAATTACCACTTAGAAAGAATGAATGGTATCCTAATTACCTAGATTGGGCAATCCCAGCATTTAGATTAGTTCATAGTGGTGTTAAGGCAGAGACACAAATCCATACACATATGTGCTATAGTGAATTCAGTGATATCATTAAAGCTATTGATGATATGGATGCTGATGTTATTACATTTGAAGCTTCAAGATCTGATTTATTAATATTAGATGTTTTAAAGAAAAATAATTTCAAGACAGAAGTAGGGCCTGGTGTATATGATATCCATTCACCAAGAGTTCCTTCAGTAGAAGAAATAGAAACAGCATTAAAGAAAATGTTAAAAACAGTTGATCTAAATAAATTATGGGTTAATCCAGACTGTGGTCTTAAAACAAGACAACCTGAAGAAACTATTAAGAGCTTAAAGAATTTAGTTTCTGCGGCTAAAAATGTAAGAAATAATATCTAATATATTTGGAATAGAGTTTAATCTCTATTCCTTTTTTACATATTTAAGTTTTATGATAAAATTAATGTATAGATATATTAGGAGATATAATTATGGAGCTATATCATGTAGGATTTAATATAATAAAAGAAATAGATATAAAACATGGTAGAATAAATGCTGATTTTGGTCAAGGTTTTTATTTGTCATCAGACCTAGATTTCTCTAAAAAATGGGCTAGGTTAAGAGAAAAACAGGACACCATAATTAATTATTATTCATTAGATATCAATGATTTAAAAATATTAAATTTTAAAGAAAGAAATAATGATTGGCTTAATTATATATTTAAAAATAGAAATGGTTATGGTGACATTTATAAAGATTATGATGTTATTATAGGACCTATAGCTAATGATACTATTTTTGATTTATATGGTATTTTAACTAGTGGATTTATAAATAATGAAACTGCCCTTAAAATATTAAATAATGATCCCCTATATTATCAAATAGTAATTAAAAGTGAGAAAGCTAAATCACAATTAAAATTTTTAAAATATGAAATAATAGATAAAGAAATCATAAAAAATTCTATTGAAGAAGTAAAGAAAATGGAAGAAGATTATCAAAATTTAATGTTTTCATTATTAGATGATAATGTTAAAGATATATTAAGCTAAAATAAAAAAGCGTCATATTGTTGTATGACGCTTTTTGAATGTTTATTTGTTGATTTTTTCTTCAAATTTATTTTTATTTGTAATAGTAGGAGTTTTAATTGGATATTTTCCTGAGAAGCAGCCATCACAGAATCCACATTTAGAATTTGTTGCAAGCATATGTGCTCCTTTAATTGATAAATATGCTAATGAATCAGCACATATTTCCTTTGCAATTTCTTCATTGGTATCATATTTACATGCGATTAAGTTTTCTTTTGAATCAATATCTGTTCCAAAATAGCAAGGGAATTTAAAGGCAGGAGAAGAAATACGCATATGTACTTCCTTAGCACCATTATCCTTTAATAGCTTTATTATTCTTTGTGATGTTGTTCCTCTAACGATGGAATCATCAATTAAAATAACTCTTTTATCTTTTATTGTTTCTTTAATTACATTTAATTTTATTTTAACGGCAGCACTACGTTCTTTTTGAGTAGGCTTAATAAAGCTTCTTCCAATATATTTATTCTTAACAAATCCAATACCATATGGTATTTTAGATTCCATTGAATAACCAAGTGCAGCATCTAAGCCCGAATCAGGTACACCAATAACAACATCAGCATCAACAGGAGATTCTTTTGCTAAAATCTTACCTGCATTTATTCTTGCTTGATGAACAGAAGAACCTTCAATAACTGAATCTGGTCTTGCAAAATAAATAAATTCAAAAACGCAAAGTGAAGAAGTACTTGAAGGTACGAAATCAGATTTAATTCCTTCTTTTGAAATTGTTAAGATTTCACCTGGCTTTATATCTCTAATTACTTCACCATCAATCGCATCTATTGCACAAGATTCAGAAGCTACAACATAGCCTCCTGTTTTTGTTTTACCTAATATTAATGGCCTAAAACCATTAACATCTCTAAATGCTACAAGCTTTTGAGAAGACATTGCGACACAAGAATAAGCACCTTTTATCTTTTTCATTGCCTTTTTAATAGCTTCCTCGATAGATTTAGCTTTTAATCTTTCAGCGACGATTTGATATGCAATATCTTCAGTATCTGATGTCGCTCTAAAAATAGCACCATTAAGCTCGAATTTTTCTCTTAATTCATCTGCATTAGTTAAATTTCCATTATGTGCTAATGCTAGATTTCCCTTAATATGTCTTACTACAAGTGGCTGTATATTATTTTCATTATTAACGCCAGTAGTAGAATATCTAACATGGCCTACTGCCATATTTGCTGTTCCTAATTCATCTAAATCATTTTTTGAGAATACTTCACCAACTAGGCCGATTCCTTTATGTTGTCTAAATATTCCATCATCACAAACAACAATACCACATGATTCTTGGCCTCTATGCTGTAAAGCATATAAGCCTAAATATGTTAAATTTCCAACATCTGTTTGTTTTGGCTCATAAATGCCAAAAACACCACATTCCTCATGAATACTATCAAACATTCCTACTTACCACTATTTCCATAATTTTTTAATACTCTTGCAGAAGGATCATTTACATTACAGTTTTCCCAATTTTTATTAGGCATCCAGAAATCAACAATCATTTGACTTTGTTCAGGATAATATTTTTCAAATATTTCTCTATATAATAATGATTCCTTTGTAAATGGTTTTGCGTGAGTATATTTACATGATAGAAGTTCAAATTCTTCATCAGTATATTTGTTGTTTGCATATTCCTTTAAATAATCTACCATTGAATGTCCAACAGCATCAGAGAATGCTGCCTTTTCACGCATTAAGATATTTTCTGGTAAGATTTTATCTTCTTCAAACGCATGTCTTAATAAATATTTACCCATATTATAGGTATTCATTTTCTTAATTGGATTAATTGATAATACATATTTAACAAAATCTAGATCACCAAATGGTACTCTAGCTTCTAATGAATTAGAAGAAATACATCTATCAGCTCTTAATACATCATACATATGTAATTCCTTAACTCTCTTAATAGATTCTTTTTGGAATTCTTCAGCATTAGGAGCGAAATCTGTATATTTATATCCAAATAATTCATCTGATATTTCACCAGTTAATAAAACTCTAATATCAGTTTGTTCATGTATTGCTTTACATAATAAATACATACCAATAGAAGCTCTGATAGTAGTAATATCAAATGTTGCTAATATTTCAATTACATCTTCTAAAGCATTTAATACATCATCTTTAGTAATAATAATTTCATGGTGATTTGAATTAATATAATCACTTACCTGTTTTGCATATTTTAAATCTATTGCGTCTGTAGACATACCAATAGAAAATGTATCTATTTTCTTATTTAATGTTTTAGCTGCGATAGCACAAACAAGAGAAGAATCTAGTCCTCCAGATAATAAATATCCAACCTTAACATCTGAATCTAATCTCTTATTTACACCTTCAACTAGCTTATCATGGATTGATTTAGCAATTGTTTCAAGATCATCATTTACATAAGAATCTACTTTAGTAATATCTGTATAACAAACAAATTTATTATCTTTATAATAATATCCTGGTGGGAATGGATAAATTCTTTGTGCTATATCTACTAAGCATTTAGGTTCTGATGCAAAGATAATTTTATTATCTTTATCATATCCATAATATAGTGGTCTAATACCAATAGGATCTCTAGCGGCAATAAAATCTTTTGTTTTAGAATCATAAATTATGCATGCAAATTCTGCATCTAGCTTGCTAAACATATCTGTTCCATATAATTCATATAAGGGAAGAAGTATTTCACAATCTGAATTGCTGTTAAATTTATATCCTTTATCTTCTAAATCCTTTTTGATTTTTCTAAAGCCATATATTTCACCATTACATACAATTGTATAATCCTTGTAATTAAATGGTTGCATTCCCGAATCATCAATACCCATTATTGATAATCTCTTGAATCCTAATACAGCATTAGAAAACTTTTTTATTTCACATTTATCAGGTCCTCTAGATGTTACCTTATCAAAATTTTCTAATAATAGTTCATAATTTTCTAAGCTTAAATATCCTATTATTGCACACATATAAATAATCCCTTTCTAACAATATAATGTGCCCCGAAGGGCACATCAATTATTCTTCGTCTTGTAAAGCGGCGTAGCCTTCTTCACCAGTTCTAACCTTGATTACATTTTCTACATCGTATACGAAGATCTTACCATCGCCGATGTGACCTGTATATAATGTCTTCTTAGCAGTTTCAATAACATCTCTTACTGGAACCTTAGAAATAACCATATCTACTTGAATCTTAGGTAGAAGTGTAGCTTCAATTTGAACACCACGGTAATATTCAGGCTTACCCTTTTGTTGTCCACAACCAAGTACGTGAGTAACTGTCATACCATTTATTCCAAGATTTAGCATTGCATCCTTTAATGAATCAAGCATTCTTTCTTTACAAATGATTTCAACCTTTGTAAATTTATAATCGCCCTTAGCACCTGAAGCTTCAGGAACAACTGCATCATTTTTACTTAAGTGAGCTACCTCAACAGCCTCAGCCATTGGAGCATCACCTGTAACTACCATAGCACCGCTATAATCAATTGATTCAACTTGTGCTACGAAGTCTGGATATGCTGATAATAAACCATGTTCAGAAATATCAAGACCTTTAATTTCTTCTTCAGGAGTAGCTCTTAAGAATGGAGTTACACCATCTTTTCTCTTGATTAGCTTCATTACACCAAAGATTAAGAATGCCCAAGCAGCTGTCCAAGCGCATACTGCTAATACACCAATTACTTGGATTCCTAATTGTGCGAAGCCATGACCATAGAATAATCCTGTAGTTGTTGAGAATAAACCACAAGCGATTGTTCCCCAAACACCATTTAAGAAGTGTACTGAACAAGCACCTACTGGGTCATCGATATGGCAAACCTTATCGAAGAATTCAACACCAACGCATAGAATTACACCGGCAACGATACCAATAAATACAGAACCAACTAAATCAACTCTTGCACAACCAGCAGTAATAGCTACTAGACCTGCAAGTGAACCATTTAATGTCATTGAGACATCTGGTTTTCCATTTTTGATCCATGTAATCATCATTACTGTTACTGTAGCAAGTGATGCTGCAATAGTAGTAGTCATGAATACTTGACCCATACCTTCATATCCATCCCATGTTGTACAAGCAGCTGGGTTGAATCCATACCAACCAAACCATAGAATGAATACACCAAGAGCACCAATTAATACATTGTGACCTTGAATAGCGTTAATTTTAACAACCTTACCATTTTCATCTCTAGTATACTTACCAATTCTTGGACCTACCATCCAAGCACCGATTAATGCAGTTAAACCACCAACCATATGAATTGAACAAGAACCAGATAAATCAATGAATCCTTGAGCATAACCATCAGCTAAGCCCCAAGATGCAGCTAATTGTTGTAACCAACCTTGGTTTCCAACACCCCAGTTCCAATAAGCTTCAACTGGATATACAACAGCTGAAATAATCATTGAATAAATACAATAAGCTTTAAAGTTTGTACGTTCTGCCATAGCTCCTGATACGATTGTAGCAGTAGTAGCACAGAATACTAAGTTAAATATGAAATCAGTCCAGTTATATAATGAGGCTTCTTTTCCGAACATACCTTTCCATACTTGGACTGCATCGCCAAATAGACCACCGGCGATTGCATTTTCTGCACATAGTAATGGACCACCAATTAAGATAAATGTTACTGTACCTAAACAGAAGTCCATTAAGTTTTTCATTGTGATATTACCAGTATTTTTTGATCTTGTGAAACCTGCTTCACACATTGCAAATCCTGCTTGCATGAAGAAGATTAAAGCAATTGCAATTAGCTTCCATATTTGGTAATCCCAACCATTTACGATTTCCATAATAATCCCCTCCAAAAATTATTTTATTATCTTACACCGAATAATAGTTTTCCATAAGATGGGAATGGCCATGCTTCTTCAGAAGTAATTTCTTCAAGAGAATCAATTACATCTCTTAGAGCCTCCATCTTAGTTAATACATTTTCTTTTAAATAAATAGATTCATCAGATGCTTTCTTAATATCATCTTTCTTAGCTAATGCAGTTTCTAATTCATTTTTAATTACATATGCCTTGTTTAAGCCATCAGATAGCTTCTTTAACATATCTTTTTCATAAACTGCATCAATTTGTAAGCTTGCTTTTTCATTTACGACTTTAGCTAGCTTAGCACTATATTTACTAATAGCAGGTAAATAATATTTATTTGTCATATTTAAAGCTGTTAATGCTTCAATATTTACAATCTTAATGTAATGCTCTTGAGCAATTTCATATCTTGCATTAATTTCAGCTTCTGTATATACACCATGAGAAGTAAATAACTTAACATTTTTCTTATCTAAGTAATGAGGTAATGCCTCTGGTGTAGATTTTAAATTTAATAAGCCTCTTGCTTCAGCTTCTTTAACCCATGACTCATCATAACCATTACCATTGAAGATAATTCTCTTATGTTTAATGATTGTATCTTTAATTAAATCATGTAAGTCATTGTTGAAATCTTTAGATTTTTCTAATTGATCTGCAAATTCTCTTAATACTTCAGCAACAGCTGTATTTAACATGATGTTTGCACAAGAAATTGATTCAGAAGAACCAAGTGCTCTAAATTCGAACTTGTTTCCTGTAAATGCGAAAGGAGAAGTTCTGTTTCTATCTGTAGAGTCCTTTGGTAAATCAGGTAATACGTCAGCACCAATCTTTAAGAATTTTGTTCCCTTTGTATTTAATGGTTTACCTGTTTCAATTGAATCTAAGACATCTTGTAATTCAGAACCAACAAACATTGAGATGATTGCAGGAGGTGCCTCGTTTGCTCCTAAACGGAAGTCGTTTCCAGCACTTGCAACACTTATTCTTAATAAATCCTGATATTCATCTACAGCTTTAATTACTGCAACTAGGAATAATAAGAACTGTGCATTTTGAAGTGGTGTAGCACCTGGTTCTAATAGATTTAGGCCGGTATTTGTTGATATAGACCAGTTATTATGTTTACCTGATCCGTTTACTCCCTTGAATGGTTTTTCATGTAATAAGCAAACTAAATTATGCTTCTTAGCAACCTTTTGCATAATCTCCATTGTTAATTGGTTATTATCTGCAGCAATATTTGTTGTTGCAAAGATAGGTGCTAATTCATGCTGTGCAGGAGCAACCTCATTATGCTCTGTCTTAGCTAGAATGCCTAATTTCCATAACTCTTCATTTAAATCATTCATGAATGCCTGTACTCTAGGTTTAATTACACCAAAGTAATGATCCTCAAGTTCCTGTCCCTTAGGAGGCATTGCACCGAATAATGTTCTACCTGTATAAATTAAGTCAGGTCTTTGATCATAATATTCCTTATCTACTAAGAAATATTCCTGTTCAGGTCCAACTGTTGTTTTAACAGAAGTAACATCTGTATGACCAAATAATTTTAATATTCTTAATGTTTCTTTATTGATAGCTTGCATAGATCTAAGAAGTGGAGTCTTCTTATCTAGTGCCTCACCACCATATGAGCAGAATGCTGTAGGAATACATAATACCTTATCCTTAATAAAGGCATAGCTTGTTGGATCCCAAGCTGTATATCCTCTAGCTTCACATGTTGCTCTTAATCCTCCAGATGGGAATGAAGAAGCATCAGGCTCACCCTTTACTAACTCTTTTCCTTTGAATTCCATGATAATTTTTCCATCACCATCTGGTGAAATGAAGCTATCATGCTTTTCAGCTGTAATACCTGTCATTGGTTGGAACCAGTGAGTGTAATGTGTACAGCCATTTTCGATTGCCCAGTCTTTCATTGCTACTGCAACACTGTTAGCAACGCTGATGTCAAGTTCACAACCATCATTAATTGTTTTCTTTAATGACTTATATATATCAGAAGATAATCTAGATTTCATTACTTCATCATTAAATACAAGACATCCAAAATAATCATTTACCTGTTTCATATATCCTCCTTAAACAAAAAAAGGCAGGGACTCTAGGTTTTTACCCTAGGCATCCTTGCCTTGTATGCTTCTATTGTAATTCTAAAAAATTAGTGTGTCAACACTTTTTTTGAATTTTTTTATCAATTTTTTGGCTAAAATTTAAATTTTATTTATGAAAAAAAGTTTTTTCACGAATTTTATTTTATTTTTTGTTGACATATCGAATAAAAAAATATAATATATTTATGAACAATGGTGTTCACCTTTATGATGTTTATTTAGGACATCATTGTATAGGGGTGAATGCCTTTTTTTATTATTTTATATTAGGAAGAGGGTTTTCGATATGAATGAACAACAGAAAGTAGGCTTATATAATCCTAGCTATGAGCATGATGCTTGTGGTATTGGTGCAATCGCTCAAATAAAAGGCATTAAGACTCATAAGACGATAAAAGACGCCCTAAATATATTAATTCATCTAGAACATAGAGGTGGAACAGGTGCTGAAGATAATTCAGGTGATGGTGCCGGAATATTATTTCAAGTTCCTGATAAGTTCTTTAGAAGTGAAAAGCTTGATTTTGAATTACCAAAGCTAGGTTCATATGGTGTTGGTCAATTATTCTTATCTAAGAATGAAGATATTAGAAATAAAGAAATATCTTTAATTGATGAAACATTTAAAAAGGAAGGCCTTGAGGTTTTAGGTTATAGAAGAGTACCAGTAGATACATATGGTATTGGTCAAACAGCTATTAAAGCTATGCCATATATTATGCAGGTATTTGTTAAAAAGCCTGAAGACATTGAAGAGGGTTTACCTTTTGAAAGAAAGCTATATGTAGTAAGAAGAGTAATTGAAACTCTTGCTATAAAAGAAAAACAAACTTTATATTTTTGTTCATTATCATCAAGAACTATTGTTTATAAGGGTATGTTAGTATCTACACAAGTTAGAGATTTCTATCTTGATTTAAAGGATACAAAAGTAGAAACTGCCATTGCTTTAGTACATTCAAGATTTTCAACTAACACATTCCCATCTTGGGAAAGAGCTCATCCTAATAGATATTTATGTCATAATGGTGAAATAAACACAATTAGAGGTAACGTTAATAACGTTAGATCAAGAGAAGGTTTATTTGAATCTGAAATATTTAATGATGATTTAAAGAAAATCATTCCATTGATTCCAAAGGAATCATCAGATTCAGCAATGTTTGATAATTTCTTAGAGTTCTTATATTTAAATGGTAGAACACTAGAAGAAACAATTATGATGATGATTCCAGAGCCTTGGATGAAAAATAATACAATGAATGAAAATCTAAAGGCATTCTATGAATTCCATTCAACATTCCTAGAGCCTTGGGATGGACCTGCAGCTGTATTATTTACAGATGGTATTAAGCTTGGTGCATCTCTAGATAGAAATGGTTTAAGACCATCTAGATATTATGTAACTAAAGATGATTATCTAATTTTATTTAGTGAAACAGGATCTCTTCCTATTGATGAAAATAATATATTAGAAAAGAAGAGACTAGAACCAGGTAAAATTTTATTAGTTGATACAAGCGTTGGAAAGATTATTTCTAACGATGAAATAAAAATGAAATATTCAAAGCAGCTTCCTTATAAGGAGTGGAATGAAAACATTATTCATATTGATGATTTAAAAGCTCATAAGGAAACAAACAAAGATGATATTCATTTTATTCAACATGAATTAAATTATACATATGATGAATTAATGGAAGGTATTATTCCACTTGCACAAAATGATGCTGAAAAGGTAGTTTCAATGGGTAATGACTTACCTCTTGCAGTATTAATGGAAAAAGAATTTAATTTATATCAATTCTTTAAACAAAGATTTGCTCAAGTAACAAACCCTCCTATTGATTCAATAAGAGAAGATATAGTAATGTCTTCATTAATGTATTTAGGTAGAGAAGGAAACTTATTAAATCCTACAAAGATTAACGCAAGAAGAATTAGAGTAGATAATCCAATTCTATCTGAAGAAGAATTCAATAAGATTAAATATATTGATAAATCATATCAAATTAAAGTAGATATCGTATCTTTTGCATATGATTATACAAAAGAAAAGATGGCTGATGCCTTAGATAGAATATTTAAAGAATGTGAAAAGAAGGTTGATGATGGAGCATCTATTATTATCTTAACTGATAGAGGTGCTAAGGGATTAAAGATTCCTTCATTATTAGTATCTTCAGGCTTACATCAATATTTAACTAAGGTTTCAAAGAGAACACATGTATCAATCGTATTAGAGGCTGCAGAACCAAGAGAAATTCATCATTTTGCTGCATTAATAGGTTTTGGTGTTAATGCTATTTATCCTTATTTAGTATATGAAACAATTGATGAATATGCTAAGAGAGGATATATCACAATTGATGCTAAGAAGGCTGTTGAAAATTATAGACATGCCACTATAAAGAGTATTACAAAAATCATTTCTAAAATGGGTATTTCAACTATTCAATCTTATAATGGTGCTCAAATATTTGAATGTATTGGCCTATCAGATAAGGTTGTTGATAAATACTTCACAAATACACCAAATTCAATTGGTGGTATTGATATTGATGTAATTGAAGCAAATTCAATTAAGTTATATCAAAAAGCATTAAATAGAACAGATGATACTCTAGATTCAATGGGTCTACATGGCTATAGAAAGAATAAGCACGATCATATCTATGATCCAGTTGCTATATTCACATTACAAGCAGCATGTAGAAGCAATGATTATAAAATGTATAAAGATTTTACATCTTTATTAGCTAAAAAGAGAATAAATATTAGAGATACATTAGATTTAGATTTCTCTCATTCAATTTCAATTGATGAGGTTGAAAGCGTAGATGAAATCGTTAAGAGATTTAAAACTGGTGCAATGAGCTACGGTTCAATATCTAAAGAGGCACATGAATGTATGGCTATCGCAATGAACACTCTAGGTGGTAAATCTAACACTGGTGAGGGTGGAGAAGAAAGAGCTAGATATGGAACAGATAGATGCTCAAAGATTAAGCAGGTAGCATCTGGTAGATTTGGTGTAACTATTGAATATTTAACAAACGCAATTGAAATTCAAATTAAGATGGCACAAGGTGCTAAGCCAGGTGAAGGAGGACAACTTCCAGGACAAAAGGTATTCCCTTGGATTGCTAAGGCAAGACATTCAACTCCTGGTGTTTCATTAATATCACCTCCACCACATCATGATATTTATTCAATTGAGGATTTAGCTCAATTAATTTATGATTTAAAGAATGCTAATAGAGAAGCAAGAATCTCTGTTAAATTAGTATCTGAATCAGGTGTTGGTACAATTGCTGCTGGTGTAGTTAAGGCTGGTGCTAATACAATCTTAATTTCAGGTTATGATGGTGGTACAGGTGCTTCACCTAGAACATCAATTTCTAACGCAGGTATTCCTTGGGAAATTGGCCTATCTGAGACTCACCAAACATTAGTATTAAATGGTTTAAGAGATAGAATTAGACTTGAAACTGATGGTAAGCTTTTAACTGGTAAGGATTTAGCAGTAGCTATTCTTTTAGGTGCAGAAGAATTTGGTTTTGCTACAGGACCATTAATCGCAATGGGTTGTATTATGATGAGAGTTTGTAACATGAACACATGTCCTGTAGGTGTTGCAACTCAAGATGCAAATTTACGTAAGAATTTTAAGGGTAAGCCTGAATATGTTATTAATTTCATGAGGTTTATTGCTCAAGAATTACGTGAATATATGGCTAAATTAGGATTTAGAACTATTGATGAAATGGTTGGTCATACTGAATTATTATCACTTAAGGATGAATATAAGGATAGATTAGATGTTTCTAAGCTTTTATTCAATGCTAAGGTTGTTAATAGACATGACAATATATTCAAAGAATATAAGAAGATAGATTTAAATAATACATTAGACTGTAGAATGTTACTTCCTTTATGTGAAGAATCTATTAAATATGGTCATGTAAAGAGAATGGATATTGAAATATCTAATGTTAATAGATCTTTAGGAACAATCTTATCTAATGAAATAACTAAAGTATATAAGGATAAAGGTCTAAAGGAAGATACAATCATCATTAATGCTAAAGGTAACGCAGGTAACTCATTTGGTGCATTCCTAACTAGTGGTGTAACACTAGATGTCACAGGAGATGCAAATGATTATTTAGGAAAAGGATTATGTGGTGGAAAGATAATTGTTAAATCATCAGATAAGGCAACATTCGCACCTGAAAAGAATATCATTTGTGGTAACGTTGCACTTTATGGTGCTACTTCAGGAGAGGTATACCTAGATGGTATTTGTGGTGAAAGATTCGCTATCAGAAATTCAGGTGCTAAGGTAGTAGCACTAGGCTGTGGTCTACATGGCTGTGAATATATGACTGGTGGTGTAGTTGTTTTACTTGGAAAGATAGGTAGAAATTTTGCTGCTGGTATGTCTGGTGGTGTTGCATATATTTATGGACCTATGAACAAGAAAAACATTAATAAAGAATTAGTATCAGTATTAGATATTGATGATAATGATATTAAGACTATTAAAGAATTATTAGCTAACCACGTTAAATATACAAATAGCGAATATGTATCTAATTTATTATATAATTTCGATTCTAAGGATTACTTTAAGGTATTACCTAATGATTATGCAAAGATTCTATCATACATAGAAGAAGCAAAATCTTTAGGTGTATTAGATGAAGAATTATATGCATTTAATAAGTTTACGGGGGTGAAATAATGGGCAAGCCTACTGGTTTTATGGAATTCGAAAGAAAGAATAAAAAAGAAATCGATGTTCTAACTAGAATCGAAAACTTTAATGACTTTCACATTCCATTTGATTTAAAAACTCAACAGGAACAAGCATCTAGATGTATGAACTGTGGCGTGCCTTTTTGCCAATCAGCAATGAAGGTAAACAACAGAAACGTTGGTTGTCCATTATCTAATCTTATTCCTGAATGGAATCATTTAATCTATCTTGGATTATTTGAAGAAGCATATAAGAGATTAGAAAAAACAGCACCATTCCCTGAATTTACTGGTAATGTATGTCCTGCATTATGTGAAGCATGCTGCTCATGCAGTATAAATAAGGAATCAGTATCTATTAGAGCAAATGAATTATTCCTTATTGAAAAGGCATATGAGAATGGTTGGATTAAGCCTAAAAAGGATATTAAAAGAAATAATAAAAAGGTTTGTGTAATTGGATCTGGTCCATCAGGATTATCTGCAGCTAAAAAGCTAAATGATAATGGCTTTAGTGTTACAGTTTATGAAAAGAATGATAGATTTGGTGGCTTATTAATGTATGGTATTCCTAATATGAAGGTTGAAAAGAAAATTGTAGAAAGAAGAATCAACCTTTTAAAGGAAGAAGGAATTACATTTATTAACAATACTAAAATTGGTGTTGATATTACAATGGATGAGCTAAATGAAAAATATGATGAAATCGTATTTGCATGTGGTACATCTTTTGCAAGACCACTTCAGGTTAAGAATAATGATGCTAAAGGTATTGTTTATGCAGTTGATTTCTTAACTAAGACCACTAAGAATTTATTAGATGGAAAAGAATTTGAATACAATTTAAAAGATAAAAATGTAATTATAGTTGGTGGTGGTGATACCGCAAATGACTGTTGTGGTACTGCAGCTAGAGAAAAAGCGAAATCTATAACTGAGCTTGAAATAACTAAGGAGCCACCACTAGAAAATACATTACCATGGCCTAATTATCCAAATAAAAAGAAGACAGACTATGGTGTATTAGAAGCTAACACATTAATGAATCATGATATTAGAAGATATGAAACAACAATTGATGAGGTCGTTAAAGAAGGCGATAAACTAGTTGGTGTTTATATTAAAAAAGTTAAATTCGTTAATGATGGCGGCAAAATGAAGCTTGTAGATGTTGAAAATACTAGAGAATATTTACCATGTGATTATTTAATTATCGCAATGGGATTCATTGGTACAACAACAGAAGATTTAAACAATTATAAATTAGATTCTATTAACAATAGAGTTAAATTAAACAATTTCAAATATAATGATAAAATTTCCGTTTGTGGAGATATGAAAAATGGTCAATCTTTAGTAGTTATAGCTATTAAAGATGGTATCGATTGTGCACAACAAATTATTGATAAGTATACTAATTAATTCATAAAAAATATTTTCTTAATAATGGAGGTATTCTATGTACGATTTAAAAACAATTTCAGATTACATTGAAGAAGAGGACGTTAAATTCATAAGATTGGCATTTGTAGATATTTATGGGAATCAAAAGAATATATCAGTAATGCCACATGAGCTAGAAAGGGTATTTTTACATGGAGTAAGCATTGATGGTGCTGCCATCAAAGGCTTTGATTCTAATGTTAAATCAGATTTAATTTTAAAACCTGATACAAATACTATTCAAAGACTACCATGGAGACCAAGCCAAGGTAGAGTAATTAGAATGTATTGTAACATTAAAAATCCTGATGGTAGTGATTTTGAGTGTGATACAAGAACTATTCTAATAAAGGCAATAGAGGAAGCTAAAAAATATGGATTAACATTTAATTTTGGATCTGAAATAGAATTTTATTTATTTAAAACAGATGAGCTAGGCGAGCCTACATCAGTCCCATTTGATAAGGCTGGTTATATGGATATAGCACCTGAGGATAAAGGAGAAAATGTCAGAAGAGAAATCTGTTTGACATTAGAAGAAATGGGTATCCTTCCAGTTGGTAGCCACCATGAGGAGGGTCCAGGTCAAAATGAAATAGATTTTAGATATAGTGATGCCTTAAGTGCTTCTGATGATGCCACAACATTTAAGGGCGTTGTTAAAACTATTGCGGCAAGAAATGGTTTATATGCATCTTTTGATCCAAAGCCTATTATTAACGCTCCAGGTAATGGACAGCATATAAATATTTCAGTTGAATCAAATGATGAAAAAGACATTTGTTATGCAATTGAAGGAATCCTAGAGCACGCAAGAGAAATGACAGCGTTCTTCAATACAACTGAAAAATCTTATGAGAGATTAGGTAAGATGATGGCTCCTAAATATGTCTCATGGTCAAGTGAAAATCGTAGTGAATTAATTAGAATACCTGCTGCAAATGGAAAATATAAGCGTATTGAATTTAGACAGGCTGACCCTATGACAAATCCATATTTAGCTTATACATTATTAATTTATGCAGCAATAGATGGAATTAAAAATAAAAAAGCCCTTAGAGAGCCAGTTAATTACAATTTATACACAGCTCCTAAGGAGGTATTAGATAAATTAGAATTATTACCTGAAACTTTAGAAGAAGCTAAAAAGGTAGCAAAGGATTCAGAATTTATTAAGAAAATATTAAATCAAAGAATTATTGATAATTATCTAAATTAATTAACAATATTTGAAAGAAGGTGAGATTGTGAAAGAAAAAGTTAATAGCTTATTAATTGTAGCTAGAAAAAATAGCTTTTCAGACACAATCATTCACCTATTAAAAGATAAAAACGACCCAATCAAGGTTGTTGAATCTATTAGTGAGGCAAGAAGAGAGCTAATTGATAATGATTATGATTTGATGATTATAAGCTCTCCATTGCCTGATGAATTTGGAATTAATTTCGCTATTGATTCTGAATATAAATATAAAATGGGAATTTTATTATTTGTAAAGAATGAATTATATAACGAGGTTTATGATAAAACATATGATTATGGAATATTAACACTTCCAAGACCAACATCAAGTCAAATAATAATTCAATCAATGAAATTATTAGAGGCTTCATTATCTAGGGAGAGAATGAGAGAAACTAAGCCAATAGATATTAAAGATAGGCTAGAAGAGATAAAACTAATTAATAATGCAAAATTATTATTAATTAAAAACTTACATATGAGTGAGGATGAGGCACATAAGCATATCGAAAAGAGAGCAATGTTTATTAGAAAAACAAAGGCTTATGTAGCACAAGAAATTATTTCAAACTATAAGAGGGCAAAATGAAATATATATTTGTAACAGGAGGAGTAGTATCAGGACTCGGAAAGGGTATAACTGCTGCATCCTTAGGAAGATTATTAAAATCTAGAGGCTTAAAGGTCGCTGCTCAAAAGCTAGACCCATATATTAATGTTGATCCAGGAACTATGTCACCATATCAGCATGGAGAGGTCTTCGTCACTGAAGATGGGGCAGAAACAGATCTAGATTTAGGCCACTATGAAAGATTTATTGATGAAAATTTAAATAAATATTCTAATTTAACAACTGGAAAGGTATTTTCTAATGTTATTTCAAAGGAAAGAAATGGTGATTATTTAGGATCAACAGTTCAATATATTCCTAATATAACAAATGAAATTAAGGAATTTATTTATAAGGTTGGAAAGAAGACAAATGCCGATGTAGTTATCACTGAAATTGGTGGAACAACAGGTGATATTGAATCACAACCATTCCTTGAAAGCATTAGACAAATAGGCCGTGAACAGGATGAACATGATACATTATTTATTCATGTTTGTCTAGTTCCATATTTATATGCTTCAAAGGAGCATAAATCAAAGCCTGTTCAGCATTCTGTTAAAGAATTAAGAGGAATGGGTATCACTCCAGATATTATTATTTTAAGAACTGATGAAAAGATAATGGATCCAAATATTTTTAAAAAGGTTTCATTATTCTGTGATGTTAAGCAAGATTGTGTTATTGAGAATAATACATTAGATAATTTATATGAGGTACCACTAATGCTAGAAGATTCTGGCTTCTCTGATATTGTATGTAGAGAGCTAAGAATTGATGCAGGCCCTTCAAATTTAACTGAATGGAGACAAATGGTATCAAAAATAAAGAATTTACATAAAGAAGTAAATATTTCATTAGTAGGTAAATATGTAGAGCTTCATGATGCATATTTATCAGTTGTAGAAGCACTACATCATGCAGGATATGATTTATCATGCAAAGTTAATATTAACTGGATTGATAGTGAAAATATAACTGAAGATAATGTTAATGAATTATTTAAGGATACTAATGGTATTATCGTTCCAGGTGGTTTCGGTAAAAGAGGAATAAATGGAATGATATTAACTGCAAAATATGCAAGATTAAATAATATTCCATATTTTGGAATATGTCTTGGTATGCAAATTATGTGTATTGAATTTGCAAGAAATGTTTTAAATAAAAAAGATGCTGATTCAAATGAATTTAATGATAAATCAAGCTATAAGATTATTGATTATTTAGATGGTCAATCTGATGATATTAAAAAGGGTGGAACACTTAGATTAGGTGCTTATCCTTGTGTATTAAATACAAAATCAAAGCTATATGAAATATATAATTCAGAAAGCATTAGTGAAAGACATCGTCATAGATATGAATTTAATAATAAATATCGTGATGATTTCATCAATAATGGAATGACATTATCAGGTATGTCACCAGATGGTACATTAATTGAGGCAGTAGAATTAACAAATAATAAATTCTATATTGGTGTTCAATATCATCCTGAATTCAAATCAAGACCAAATAAGGTACATCCATTATTTAAAGCTTTTGTTAAAGCGTCTTTGGGAGAATAATTATGAAAATAAATTTTACTAAAATGCATGGCTGTGGAAATGATTATATCTATATAAATTGTTTCGATAATACAATATCTAATCCAAATATGTTAGCAATTAAAATGTCAGAAAGACATTTTTCAGTAGGTAGCGATGGAGTTGTATTAATTGAAAGAAGCAAGGTTGCAGATGCAAAAATGAGAATGTTCAATGCTGATGGTAGCGAAGGAAAAATGTGTGGTAACGCAATTAGATGCATCGGCAAATATTTGTATGATAATCAGCTAGTATTAAAAAAAGAAATAAGCATTGAAACATTATCTGGTATTAAGCATTTAAAGCTTACAGTTGAAAATGGATTAGTTTCAAAAGTAAGTGTTGATATGGGTAATGCATCATTTTTTCCACAATCAATTCCAACAACCCTAGATCACCCAATGATTAATGAAAAATGCATTGTGAATAAGCAAGATTATAATATTACAGCAGTATCAATGGGAAATCCTCATGCTGTAATATATATGGATAATATTTCAAATATTGATTTAGAGAAGAAAGGACATTTCTTTGAAAATAATCCAATCTTTCCTGAAAGAGTTAATACAGAATTTGTTAAAGTAATTGATAAAAATCATTTAAAAATGAGAGTATGGGAAAGAGGAAGCGGAGAAACATATGCTTGTGGAACAGGCGCATGCGCTGTAGTTGCATCATCATGCATCAATGGAATATGTAATCATAATGAAACAGTATATGTCGAATTAATTGGTGGCATTTTAGAAATAATTTGTGACAATAATTATAGAATTACAATGACTGGACCTGCAAAGAAGGTTTATGATGGAGTATACGAATATGAAGATTAAGGTAAATGATAATTTTTCTAATATACCTGAAAGCTATTTATTTTCAGATATTAATAAAAGAGTAAATGAATATAAATCAAAAAATCCAAATAGCGATATAGTAAGATTAGGTATTGGAGATGTAACATTACCATTACCTAAAATTGTTGTAGATGCGATGGTAAACGCATCACTAGAAATGCTTAATAAGGATACATTTAGAGGCTATCCACCTGAGTATGGATATGATTTTTTAAAAACAGCAGTAAAAGATTATTATAAAAGAAATAATACAGAGATAGATCTAGATTCAGTATTTATTTCTGATGGTGCTAAAAGTGATTTAGGTAATATGGTAGATATATTAGGTGATAATGAAATTTATATTCCTAATCCAGTATATCCAGTTTATCTAGATTCAAATTTAATGAGCGGAAGAAAAATTAATTTCATTGAAGGCAATGAAAAAAATCATTTCTTACCAATGCCTGATTCACTAGATTATAATCCAAAGGTTATATATTTATGTTCACCAAACAACCCTACAGGAGCAACATATAATTATGAGGAGCTAACAAAATGGGTTAATTATGCTTATGAAACTGGATCATTAATTATTTATGATGCAGCATATGAAGCATTTATAAAAGGAGATTATCCTAGATCAATTTATCAAATACCTAATTCTAAATATGTGGCAATTGAGGTATCTAGCTTATCTAAGATGGCTGGATTTACAGGAATAAGATGTGGCTATACAATTATTCCTTTAGAGCTAAAGGCTAATGATAAATCAATTAATAAATTATGGAAAAGAAGACAAGCTACTAAATTCAATGGTGTTTCATATCCTGTTCAAAGAGCATCAGAGGCTGCCTTATCAGTTGAAGGAATAAAGGAATGTAAAAAGAATTTAGATATATATTATGAAAATGCTAAGCTATTATGTGAATTATTTGATAGAAAAAATATTTGGTATACTGGTGGAAAGAATTCACCATATATTTGGTTAAAATGTCCTAATAATATGAAGAGCTTTGAATTCTTCCAATATTTATTAGAAAAAGCAAATATTGTAGGTACACCTGGTGTAGGCTTTGGTAAATATGGAGAAGGATATTTTAGATTAACAGCATTTGCTTCAAAAGAAAATACATTAAAGGCAATTTCTAGATTAGAAAAGCTTTTATAAAATAATATATCCAGTCATTTGTTGACTGGATTTTTTATTTATTTATAAATAAACAATAATTGACTTTTCATATCAAAATCATTACAATTATATTATTGAAAGGGATGATAATGTGCATAACCTAGTAAAACAAAAGATATGCATATATATTTTTATGGTATTAATGCTAATATTTATTGACTGTGTCATCTCAAGTGTAGTATTTAACAAATTTTTTGTTACATACCCTTTACTTGAAATATCAGTAATAATGATTATTGCAGCACCATTATTTTTGTTAAAAAATAATAAGTTTTCAATTGCATATAGTTCAGTAATATTTGGATTATTTATAGTAATCATGGTTATTTCATTATTATTAAATTATGCATCAGGAGATATATTCTCAATTAAATATTTATTCTTATTTAACGAAGCTGCTCAGGTTATGAGTATGCAATTCGTTAATGCATGGTATATTATTTTAGCAATAATTTTAGTAGTAATTTATGTATTATTTGTAGTATTAATTCACAGAATATTTAATCATCATATTCTTCAAAATAAACAAAAATCATATAAATATTATCCAATAGCATTATCTATAATGGTAATGGCAATAGCTATTGGAGCAATATTTAGAGCGATTGGCTCATCTCAGGTTAAAAAAGATTTTAAAGATTATGATGTATATAAAGGTATGTCAGGTAATGAAATAATTGAAAATTCATCAGTTATTTTAAAGAGAGGTGCCATTAAAAATTATGGTATGCTAACATATCTTTTTGGAGAAATAACATATACAATTCCTCAAGGATCAGATTCAAAAGATTTAAATGGATTCTTTAATGAAGGAAAGATTGTAAATAAAGATATTACTGATGATTTATCAGGAGTTTGTAGTGACAAAAATGTTATTACAATTATGATTGAAACTGGCGTTGATTATTATATTAATGAAACATTAACACCTAATCTTTATAGATTAAAAAATGATGGTGTGGATTTTAGTAAAAATTATTCAAAAAATAAAACTAATATGTCTGAAATGATTGGTATAATTGGAAGCATTGCTGAGGTTGGAACAACTAAGAATTACAACACAAAGGCTACCTTACCAAACATTTTAAAGGAAGAAGGATATCAAACATCATATTTCCATAATAATAGTGGATCTTTCTATGATAGAAGAAAGGTATTAGAAACTACAGGATTTGAAAATCTATACTTTAAAGAAGATATAGATCCAAAACAAACACATAATTTTATTAGTGCTAATTACCCTCTAGATTCATATTTTATGAGTGGTCTATCAGCATCTGGAATGAATAGATTAGAAGAAAATATGGAAGATATTGATGGTATTATTGAAAAAATAATTCCAGATACAGGAAAATTCTTTAGCTTCTGGACAACAATGTCTACACATGGTCCATATAATACATCAAAGAGAAATATGGATTATTATACTAGACTTGGATATTATCAAAGAATTATAGAAGCAGAACATTCTGGATTATGGACAAATATTTGTGCTGATGATAATGAAAATCTACAGAAACAAGTAATTAATCTACAGGCTGAATATATGGATTTAGATTTAGCAGTTGGAACAATGCTAGATAGATTAGAATCATTAGATATTTTAGATGATACATTAATTGTTTTATATGGTGATCATGAACCATATTATATGAGTAATGGTGAGAAGCAATTAAAATATGCAATGTATAATTCTGATGATGCAACAAATCCAGAGCTTTATAGCACAACATTAATAATGTATAACACTGATTTAAATTCATCATATGAAGCAATATATGGTAATAAAACATATGATAAATTCTCAACACCATATGTAATTGTTCCTACAATTTTAGATCTATTAGGTGTTGAATATAATGAAAATTATTATGTTGGTAAGAGTGCATTTATGGTTAATGATGAATTAGAAAATATTTTCTATTCACATGAGCTTGAGGCTATATTTAGTGATAAGGTTTATAGTGATAATTTAAAGGATTATAGATTCAAGGCTGAAGGCATTGATGAAAGCTATTTAGAAAGATATGATTCTTATAGCATGAAAATGGCTACTAGAATCAAATTATTTGATAGATTTTATCAGAGAAAATTATATAAATTAATGAAGTAGAATAAGCCCATTAAGGGCTTATTTTATTTATAATAAATATATAAGTTTCTTGAAAATAAAACTAAAAGGCTATATAATAGGTTATATATACTTAGACAGGATTTTAAATAAGTAAATTTTTTTAGTTTTGGAGGATTTTTATGACTAAAAAATACGTTTATCATTTTGAAGAAGCCTATGGCTTAGGCAAAGAATTATTAGGAGGAAAAGGCGCTGGTTTAGCTGAGATGACTCACATCGGTGTACCTATCCCTCAAGGATTTACAATTACAACTGAGGCATGTGGCTTATATTATAAATCAAACAGAGATTTACCTGAATTTCTAATCAACGATGTTTATAAAGCAATCGCTGAGGTTGAAAAGAAAACTGGTAAGAAATTTGGTGGAGATAAGAATCCATTATTAGTATCAGTAAGAAGTGGTGCTAGAGTATCAATGCCAGGTATGATGGATACTATCTTAAACCTAGGATTAAATGACAAGACAGTTGATGTTTTAGCTAAAGAAACAAATAATGAAAGATTCGCATATGATAGCTATAGAAGATTCATTTTAATGTTTACTAACATTGCGAAAGGTCATCCAAGAGATGATATGGATAAGATGTTAGATGATTTAAAGAAGTCTAAAGGCTATAAGCTAGATACTGAAGTTAAGGCTGACGAATTAAAAGAATTAGTTAAGAAATATAAAGAATATTATAAGAAAACATTTAATCAAGAATTCCCAACTGATCCATATGCTCAATTAATTGAAGCAATCAAAGCAGTATTTAGATCATGGGATAATGATAGAGCAAATGTTTATCGTATGATGAACAATATTCCATATGACTGGGGTACTGCCGTAAATGTTCAATCAATGGCATTTGGTAACAAGGGTGAAACATCTGGTACAGGTGTTGCGTTCTCAAGAAACCCAGCTACAGGTGAAAATAAGGTATCTGCAGAATATTTACCTAACGCACAAGGTGAGGATGTAGTTGCAGGTATTAGAACACCATTAAAAATTGAAGAATTACAAAAAAGAATGCCAGATGTTTATAATGAATTCATTAAGACTATTAAATTAATGGAAAATCATTATAAGGATATGCAAGATATGGAATTTACTGTTGAAGATGGTAAATTATATTTCTTACAAACAAGAAATGGAAAGAGAACTCCTAAGGCATCATTAAAGATTGCCCTAGATTTATTAGATGAAGGATTAATTGATGAAAAGACTGCAATCTTAAGAATTGATCCTCAAAGCTTTGATATGATTTTACTTCCAGACTTCGATAAGAACGATATTGCTAAATTTACACCAATAGCTAAAGGTATTGCTGCAGGTCCAGGTGCTGGAACAGGTAAATTAGCATTTACAGCTGAAGAGGCTGAGAAGAGACATAAAGCTGGAGAAAAGGTTGTTTTAGTAAGAGCTGAAACATCTCCAGAAGACATTGTTGGTATGATTTCAAGTGAAGCTATATTAACAATGAGAGGCGGACAAACTTCACATGCTGCAGTAGTTGCTAGAGGTATGGGTAAGTGCTGTGTTTGTGGATGTAGTGAAGCTTTAATTGATGAAGAAGCAAAAACTGTAACTATCAATGGTAAGGTATATACTGATAAGGATACATTCTCTATTGATGGTACAACAGGTTTAGTATATTTAGGTGCTATTAAGACAGTTGACCCTGATTTAACTAGTGGTGATTTCGCTAGATTTATGAAGATGGTTGATGAAAATAGATATCTAAAGGTTAGAACAAATGCTGATAATCCAAGAGATGCAAAGAAGGCTTTAGATTTTGGTGCTGAGGGTATCGGTCTTTGTAGAACAGAGCATATGTTCTTTGAAAAGGACAGAATTTTCTCTATGAGAAAAATGATTTTAGCTGATAAGAAAGAAGATAGAAAGGCTGCATTAGCTGAAATTGAGCCAATGCAACAAAAAGACTTCGAAGATTTATATAGAATTATGAAGGGTCTAAATGTTAATGTACGTTTATTAGATCCACCTCTACATGAATTCTTACCTAAAGAAGAATCATTAGTTAAAGAATTAGCTGATGCATTAGGAAAAACTCCAGCTGAAATTTGGGATAGAATTAACGACTTACATGAATCTAACCCAATGATGGGTCATAGAGGATGTCGTTTAGCTGTAACATATCCAGAAATTTGTGAAATGCAAACAGAAGCTATTATTAAGGCTGCAATTAATGTTAAAAAGGAAGGCATTAATGTAGAGCCAGAAATAATGGTACCATTAGTATTAGAAATTAAAGAATTAAAATATGTAAAAGATATTATTTGTAAGACTGCTGATGAAATCATCAAGAAGGCAAATGTTGAATTAAAATATCATGTTGGTACAATGATTGAAATTCCAAGAGCTGCCCTATTATCTGATGAAATCGCACAAGAAGCAGAATTCTTCTCATTTGGAACAAATGACTTAACACAAATGACATTTGGTTTCTCAAGAGATGATGCACAAAAATTCTTACCATCTTATTACAATACTAAGATTTTAGAATTCAACCCATTCAAGACATTAGATACTGAAGGTGTTGGTAAGCTTGTTAAAATGAGCGTTCAGCAAGGTAGAATGACTAGACCTGACCTTCATGTAGGTGTATGTGGCGAAACTGGTGGAGATGCAAGATCTATTGAATATTACCATAATGTAGGCTTAGATTATGTATCATGTTCACCATTTAGAGTACCAGTAGCTAGATTAGCTGCTGCTCAAGCAAACATTAAAAACCCTAGAAAGTAATATATTTATACTTTCTATTAAAATTTAAAAAAGTATGATAGAATATAAGAAAGGGGACGATTCATTATGGCATACGATTATAAAAAGGCATTACAAGAATTTAATATTGAATGTAGTGACGCTAAGCTTATTAGCTCATCATCTGGTAATACAATTAAAATGGTCTATGATATAAATGATAATTATATCTTAGAAGCTACTAATGATGAGAACTTTGATGAAAATAAAGTTGTTAATATGAATAAGCTAATTTCTAGATATATCGAATTTGGCATAATTTGTCCTCAATATATTCAATCTAATGATGGAAAATATATTTATTTTGATGGTGAATACAGCACAACAGTTCGTGAAAAGACTGATGGCATTTTATTATCAGAATCAAAAGATGTAAATTATTTAAATATCTTAAAGGAGCTTTATGCTTATCTTGGTAAATATTCTGCAAAATATAGAAGTCAGGATTTATATCAAACAAAATCTCCTTATTCAGTATTTGATTTATCACCTTTAGATTCAGAAGTAGATGAAAGACAAGCAAACCTTAATCTATTATGCGAAATGCTAAAAAAAGCTGGATTTACAGACTTATGTAATAAATTAATCAAATTTAACGATAAAATAAGACAGGAATTAAAAGAAATTTATAAAAAGCTACCAAGATGTAATTATCATGGTACTCTAACTAACAGATCTATCCTTGTTAAGGATAATCATTTTGTTGGATTAGATGATTTTAGTGTATGTGGTAGTGAAGTAGTTGTTAATTATTTCTCATGTGAGGCAAGAGCTGATCTTTCAGAAGATGATTTTACAACTATGGCTCCTACAGATATTTGTAATAAATTACTTAAATCCCATAGAGGAAGTCTTAATTTAATTTTACAAAATTATGAATTATTACCTATTGAGAAAAAAGCCTTAGAACTATACAACAAGCTTTTATATATTTCTGGATTCCATTATTATCAAATTTATAAAAATGTTTTAAGAACAAAGGATAGAAATAAAGTAACAAATTTATTATACATGTTAGTAGTATAGAAAATAATAATCGATTGTAGGTGATTCCTATGGATATAAGCTTTTTCAAAAATAAAAATAATTATAGATATGATGAACTGACAGATATTTATGATAGATATGCGATTAACTCATATATGGATGAATTAGTCTCAAAGAAAACACCATTCTCTTTTGTCATTCTAGATATTGATAATTTCAAATTTGTTAATGATAATTATGGACATTTAGTTGGTGATGAAGTATTAAAAATTGTAGCTAAATCTATCGAAAAAGAATGTGAAGATTTTGGCGTCGTAGGTAGATATGGTGGAGATGAATTTATATTTGTTTTCCCAAATGTACAAGAATATGAAGATATTTGGAAATGTGCATTAAAAATTTTAAAATCAACTGTTGACTTAGAAATACCAATGGCTAAGGATTTAAATATTTCTTATACAATGGGATGCTCAAGATTCCCATTAGATACAACAAATCTAGATGAATTATTTGAATTAGCTGATAAAGCATTATATAGAGGTAAATTAAAAGGAAGAAATTGTTTCATCGTTTATTTACCTGAAAAGCATAAAGATATTGATGTCTTAAATCACCGTGATAAGGTTTATTCACCTTTATATATCAACAATAAATTTTATACATCATTAATCACAAATAGATCATTTGAAGAAGGAATAAAAGATTCTTTATCATTTTTAGGTGCTACATTAATGATTGATCATATTTGTATCGAACGTGATGGTCAATTAAATTATGAATATTTCCATCCATTATCTAAAAAATTTGGTGGATATGAAGCATTCGGATACGATACAATAATGAAAGATATTGATGTTAATGGACTATTTTATGTCAATGTTACCAAAGGCATTTATGATAATGATAATATTGCTTTAGGAAAAAAATATAAAGAACAAGGTATTTATTCATCATTCCTTGCAGAAATAAAAGCATATGAATTCCATTATGGCTTCTTAAGATGTGATATGGTTGCTGTAGACACAGGAAGAATATGGCAACAAACTGATTTAGTTACATTAGTACATTTAGCTAATGTATTAGGATTATTATTCTATATAAACGAAGATAAATAATTTTAAAGCATTGCTCCGGCAATGCTTTTTATATTTACAAAAATATATAATTTTTGTATAATTTACTTGATTTTATTATAGAATCTTAAATATATTTCGTTTTATTTAAATATATCTTTAAAAAGAATTATAAAGATATTGAATTTAGGAGCTGATATTATGTATGAATTGCATCATTTAAAAGGTAATACATATTATATTGATGGAACAACAAATGTTGGCTTATATAAACTTAATGACACAGATTGTGTATTAATTGATTGCGGTCATAGTGAAGAAGGACCAGTATTAGAATCATTATTAAGAAGATATAAGCTAAAGCTAAAATACATTGTTAATACTCATTCACATGCTGACCATAGTGGTGCTAATTTATATTTAATGAAACAAACTGGCTGTAGAATTGTAACATCAAGAATTGAAAGAGCATTTTTAAGAGATTCAAAGCTAGATATTGGCTTTTTATATGGTGGATATCCATTAGATGAATATGATAGTAGATTAATGCATATTGATGATCAAAAAGAAATTTATTCATTAAATGAATTACCTAGAGACCTACATTCATTTAAGCTTCCAGGACACCATTATGGAATGATTGGTATAAGAACACCAGATGGAGTTCATTTTGTGGCAGATTCAATTGTTTCTAAAACATTATTAGATACACAACATGTTGTATTAATTTATGATGTAAAAGGATATTTAGAAACATTAAATTTCCTCAAAACATTAGATGGAAATATAATTGTTCCAAGCCACGCACCAGTAACTACAGAAATCTCAGATTTAGTTGAATATAATAAAAAACAAATCTATACCTTAATGGATTTAATTGTAGATTATTTAGATAAAGAAAGAACAGTAGAAGATGTTACTGCATATATATTTAATTATTATGATTTAAAAATATCATATAACAAATATATGATTATCACATCAACAATCAAAAGTTATCTTTCATATTTATCAAATGAAAGAAGAATTAAAAATTATTTTAAGAATAATAAATTAGTGTTTATTTCAATTGAAGCATTTGATGATAAATTCTAATGAAAAAAGGAACTAAAAGTTCCTTTATTTTTTTCTATAAACAATTATTATTCTTTCATCCTCATCTTCAAGATCATCATTAAAATCACCACTAAGCTTTTCTAAATTAAATCTAGAATCCATTAATTCATTTAAAGGATGATAATATTCATAATAAGATTCATTGATTGATTCTCCATCCTCATTAATTTCAATTTCATGTTTAAGAGTAGTAGAATTAATCTTTTTAGTCACCCAATTGATTTTAAATGTTTCAAAATCTTTTTCATATTTATTATCTGTATATTCTTTTAACATTTCTTTAGAGAATATATCAAATATAAAATATCCATTAGGCTTTAATGCATTATATACAGCATTAAATAATTTTTTGATTTCATTTTTATCTTTTAAGAAATTAACTGAATCGAAGAAGCAAGTAATAACATCTTGTTTTTCAGCCACCTTAAATGACATCATATCCTCAACATAAAAATCAATATTAAATCTATTTATTTTTCTTTTTTCATTTGCGATTTCAATTATTTCATCTGATAAATCTAATCCAGAAACATTTTTATAACCATTTAAACATAACATAGTTAAAAATGTACCAGTACCACACGCTAAATCAAGAATTTTATCATCTTTTTTTAGATATGGCTCTACAAATTCAACCCATAAATCATAATTAGTTTCTTGAATTACTTCATCATAATAATATGCAAATTTTTTATATGCATTTTTCATTTTCTTTTTACCTCAAGCTTATTAATAAATTCAATATCAGGATCTATATAAATAGTCTTTTGATGTGTATATGTAACAAAACAAGCTCTTTTGCCTGGAATCTTTTTAATATATTTAATTCTAGTATAATCTACTGCAACACTAGAAGAATCCTTGAAAGTAGAATAATATGCAGCAAGATTAGCTGCCGCTCTAATTAAATCTTCATCAAGCTCATCTTCACTATGAACTACAACATGGCTTCCTGGGGCTCCTTTAACATGGAACCACATATCATTAGGTTTAGAATATTTATGTGTTAAATATTCATTTTGAATATTATTTTTACCAACTGATATATCAATATCATTAACAATATATGTTAATAATCTAGGTTTTTGTTGTTTTTTCTTATTAGTTAATGGCTTAAATAAATATTTATTTTTTATTAGTTCATCTTTTATATCTAGTGCTTCATTAACACTACAATTAGTTAATTGATAACTTAATAATTTAAAATATTCTAATTCATCATATACTTTATCTAATTGTTCATTTAGATAAGATACAGATGTTTTCATTTTTTGATATTTCTTAAAGAATTTATTTGAATTATCTATGATGCTATATTTTTCATCCAATAAAATTCTTTCAATTTTATTATTATAATAATTATAAATATCAACAGATTTAGATTTTTCTTTTAGATTAGGATATGTTAATAAAAGCTCACCTTTAATTCTAAATTCATCAGCATTTTTAGTATCTTCTAATAAGATCTTTAGCTTATTTATTTTTTCTTCATGTTTCTTAATTTGTTTATTTAAGAAATTAGATAAATCATCTGTCTTAGCTTTTACTTTAGCTTTAACATCCATATCATAATAATAATCATCAAGCATTAATGATAATGTATCATATTCTTTAATTATTTCATAAGATAATGGATTAAAATAATAGTCATTTTTATCATTAAATCCTTTAATTATTGCTGGCTTTATTTCACTATTAATATCTTTATAAAATTCTAAATAATGCTCATCAGCTAAAAAAGAAGAATAAGCAGTAGATAATGATATACCATTAAATGTATCAACAATCATTTTAGGATTATCAATTTTATTTTTAATGAATGTATCTTTAATTTCATCTAATGTCATCTTATATGGATTTAATTTATTAATTTCTGGAAATACATATTTAGCATTAGGTAATATTGTTCTATTATATTCACCAACTCCATCATGTTTTAATGAATCAATGATAATATAATCTTCATTAGTTAAGATTAGATTAGAATATCTACCCATTATTTCAGCAATTAAATATTTTGAATTTTTATCTTGTATTTCATTAAATCCTGTAAGCTTTAAAACTAATATTCTATCAGTTTCATTTTGAAATATTTCTTCAATGAAATATCCTTCACAATGCTTCTTAAGAAGCATAGTAAAGCTTTTAGGGTTAATTGCGGTATCATAAATCTTATTTGATAGGTGAATTCTAGAATAAGAAGAAGATAATGAAATAATTAAATTATGATTATTTTTTTGACTTCTGATGGTAAATAAAAAATCTGTATCACTAATTTCATTAATTTTAGTTATTCTACCAGATTTTAAAATACTTAATTCAGTTATTAATTTAGATAAAAAAATACCATCAAACATAGAAATCACCGAGTTAAGTATAGCATTTTTTAATTAATTATTCTATAATTAAGGTGATTTTTGTTATATAATTATGTGGAGGTGTGAAAATGGCATTATTTCGTAATTCTCAAAGAGATAAAATAATAAAATATTTTAAAGAAAATAAAATTACATATAATGAATCAAATAATAAAATAGAGACTGAAATAATTTTTAGCTCAAAAAACATTTCACTATACCCATATTTTGTTATTGACGATGATAATAATTATTTCTCAATAATAATTAATATCAAAAAATATAATGACAAGAAATTAGCTGATATATATCAAAAAATAAATGATTTTAATTTAATTAGCCAATATTTTGTTGCGAAAATATCTAGTGACAATATATTATATTTGGAATATAATACAATATACTCAGATAATCTAAAAGATATTTATGAAGCTTCAGTTGGAAGTTTAGATAATCTTTTAGATTATATTGAAAATTTTTAGGAGGGGATAAAAGATGAAATTAAATAATAGAGGTTTATTAATTGTTATTTCAGGCCCTTCTGGAGTTGGAAAGGGTACAGTTAGAAAAGCATTATTTGAAAAGACTGATCACAATCTTACATATAGTGTTTCTATGACTACAAGAAAAATTAGACCTGGTGAGGTTGATGGTAAAGATTATTATTTTGTTTCAAAGGATGAATTTGAACAAAAAATAAAGGATGGTAAGCTTTTAGAGCATGCTGAATTTGTTGGTAATTATTATGGTACACCACTTGATAAAGTAAATGAGCAGCTTGAGCAAGGTAAAGAGGTTGTACTAGAAATTGAAGTAGAGGGTGCATCTCAGGTTAAAGCTAAAATGCCAGATTGTGTTATGATATTTATTGCCCCACCTTCAAAGGAAGAATTATATAATAGATTAAAGGCTCGTGGCACTGAATCAGAAGATGTAATTCAAGCAAGAATTGCAAAAGCAAATAGAGAATTCAAGAAGGCATGCTTATATGATTACATTGTAGTTAATGATGAGGTTTCAAATGCTGCAGATAGAATAATGGCAATTATTCGTGCAGAGCATGCAAGAACTACAAGAATTCTTGATAATTATTTAAAATTAATCGAAGATTAAAAAAAATTGATTAATAAATATTGTTGTGATATAATCTTATAGGAGGTTTTTGGATATGGTAGATAAAGATTATGATGGTATGCGTTATCCATCTGTGGATGAGTTATTAAAGAAAATAGATTCAAAATATAAATTAGCTTATGCAGCTGCAAAAAGAGCTAAAATTATGGAACAAGAGAATGATTGGTCTCCTTTAGAGGACCCTCTATGTGATAAGCCAATTGGTGTTGCATTAGAAGAAATATTAGAGGATAAGACTAAAGTTACATTTAAGTAAGAATTATGGTGGTTAATCATTTTGGTTAACCACTTTATTTTCATTAAAAGCTATTAAAGGGTAAGGATTAGATTATGGGAATAATAGAAGAAAAGCTTAAGCTTTTACCTGATTTACCAGGCTCTTATCAAATGCTTGATAAGACTGGTAAGGTTATTTATGTAGGTAAAGCTAAAAATTTAAAAAATAGAGTAAGAAGCTATTTCCACGGCGCACATAATGCCAAGACAACAAAGCTGGTTTCTGAAATAAGAGATTTTAATTATATTATCACTGAAAGTGAATTAGAAGCTTATGTGTTAGAAATTAATTTAATTAAGCAATATGAGCCTAAATATAATATTGCCCTAACTGATGATAAAACTTACCCATATATCGCAATAACAAATGAAAAGCACCCTAGATTAATAGTTACAAGAGATCAAAGAAAAAAGAATAAGGCTAGATATTTTGGACCTTATCCAAATGTATCTGCCGCAAGACAAACAGTAGATCTATTAAATAGAATCTACCCATTAAGAAAATGTTATAAGCTACCTAATAAGGCATGTCTATATTATCATATGCATCAATGCCTTGCCCCATGTATTAATAAGGTAGACACTGATTATATTGATTATAAAAATAAAATTGCATCATTTTTAAATGGTGATGCATCTGATGTTATTAATATTTTAAAATCTAAAATGGATACTGCAAGTGAAAATATGGATTTTGAAAGAGCTATAGAATATCGTGATTTAATTAATTCAGTTAATGAGACAATATTAAAACAAAAAATATCTATTAATGATTTAACAAGTAGAGACTATATTGGTATTTATAGTGATAATGATGATATTTCAATCAATATCATTATTACAAGACTTGGAAATATTGTAGGTAATCATCAAACTATTATTAGCTTAAATGATGCATCAGAAGATCCTATTTATGACTACATTATTCAATATTATGAAATTAATAATAAGCCTAAAGAGCTTTGTGGCTTAGGAATTGATTTAGAGCCTATAAAAGAATTATTAAAAACTGAAATAATATTCCCTAAAACAGGAAAGAAAAAAGAATTATTGGATATGGCATTAAAGAATGCCAAATTCAATTTAGAAAATAAGAGAAACATTTATAAAAATACAGTATTAAAGAAAGTAGAAACAATTGAAAAGCTAGGAGAGCTTTTAAATATTTCTACGCCATATAGAATAGAAGCATTTGATAACTCAAATCTATTTGGTGAATATCCTGTTTCAGCAATGGTTACATATATTAATGGTAAGGCAGCTCCAAAAGAATTTAGAAAATATCATATTAAAACTGTAAAAGGTCCTAATGATTATGAATCAATGAAGGAAGTAGTATATAGAAGATATTTTAGATTATTAATGGAAGATTCACCTATGCCGGATTTAATTGTAATGGATGGTGGAGAAATTCAGGTACATGCCTGTAAAGATGTTTTGGCATCACTTAATTTAGATATTCCAGTTTTAGGTATTCAAAAAGATGATCACCATAGGGCAACAATATTATTCTTTAATGAAGAATTAATTAATATTGATAAAAATAGTGATATATATTTATTACTTGCTGATATATCTCAAAGAGTACATGATTTCGCTATAAGCTTCTTTAGAAGCGAAAAGGCTAAAGGATTCTTTTCATCACATCTTGATAATATCCCTGGTTTAGGACCAAAGAGAAAAGAAACATTAATTAAGCATTTCATTACTGTAGATGCAATAAAAAAGGCATCTATAGATGACATAAAAAATGCTGGTATTCCTGAAGAAATTGCTATAAATATTTTTAATCATTTCAATGATGAAAAAAAAGAAAACGTTTAACTTATAATTTTGGTTGAAATCACATAATTTAATTATTATAATTACCTTGGTAAAAATGGAGGAAAGAAATGCAAGATAATTATTATAATCATATTTTAGAAAATATTATTCACGTAATGAGAAACATGAAGCCTGTATATGGCGATAACATGGAAGAATTTCAACAACTTCAGGTTAAAGATTATGAACAAATCTTTCCACAAGCAGAAGCTTTAAACACTTATAGTAATAATGGTAAAAGAAATAAGCTAATGGATTATTTCTCTAATTCAGTTTATCCAGTATTACAAAAAGCTGAATTTAAGAAGAGCTTCATGAAAAAAATTTATTTAATTAAAATTGATTCATTTGATCTAAGAATGATTTTAGACAAATGTGAAAGCTTAATGGCATAAAAGGGTTTCGCTAAAACCCTTTTTATTTTATAATAGGACAGTGAGGTAGGTGATATTATGGAGATTTCTAAAAAAACTAAAATCTTAAGAATAATCTTTTTAATTATCTTTATAATATCATGTATCATTTTAATAATAGAAGCTGCAACTCCAGGTGTAGAGTCTGCAAGTAAATCAAATGCTGTTTCTGACACGATAGCGTCTATTATTAATAATATAAGTCAAACTATAACCAAGAAGCCTAAAATTACAAATTTGGACGAATTTAGAGGCTTTATTAGAAAATTAATAGGCCATTATGGTGCGTTTTTATTTATGGCAATCTTCGCAACACTTACAGGAATGTTATATTATATTAGAAAAGAGTGGAAGATTTTCTGGATAAAAGTAATAATTATTTTGACATTTGGTTTTCTATTTGCGATATTAACTGAATTAATTCAATTATCAGTTCCAGGAAGATATGGAGCTTTCACAGATGTATTTATTGATTATAGTGGATATTTAACATCTTCAATAATTATATTAATTATTTTTTATGTTTATTATTTTAAGCATATAAATAAGAAAATTATAGAAGAAGATCAAATAAGTAATTTAGAAAAATAAAAAAGGGATTTGATTCCCTTTTTTGTTTTATCTATTTATTTTTTGTTCAAAAATATTTTTTTCTTCATTCTTTGGAGTTTCAATTGGATATTTACCACTGAAGCATCCATCACATAATTTAAATCCAGAATCAGATGCAATCTTATGTGCACCTTCAATTGATAAATATGCAAGAGAATCAGCACCAATGAAATCTCTTATTTCATCAATTGAATCATATTTATTAGCGATTAAATCTGCCTTAGGATTGATATTAGATCCAAAGAAGCATGGATATTTAAGAGCAGGAGAAGTAATTCTAATATGTACTTCCTTAGCACCATTATCTTTTAATAGCTTAACGATTCTTTTAGAAGTAGTACCCATAATAATTGAATCATCAATTAATACAACCTTTTTACCTTCAACTGATTCTTTAATTACATTTAATTTATTATTAACTTCAAATTCTCTATTATCAAATAAAGAAACGATTCTTCCTACTGATCTTCCAATATAGCTGTTTTTTACAAATCCAATTGCGTATGGTATTTTACTTTGGTTAGAATAACCAATTGCAGCATCGATTCCACTATCAGGTACACCAATTACAACATCAGCATCTACAGGAGCTTCCTTAGCTAAAATAGCACCAGCTTCTTTTCTACCTGAATAAACACTTACACCATCAATAATTGAATCTTTTCTTGCAAAATAGATATATTCGAATACACAAAGTGTATTAATATTTTTACAATGAGTTTTAATTGATTTTAAACCTTCTTCAGAAATTTCAATAATTTCGCCTGGTAGTACATCTCTTACGAAAGTAGCACCAATTGAATCTATTGCTGCAGATTCAGAAGCAACAACATATCCACCAGTTCTTGTCATACCTAAGCATAGAGGTCTAAATCCATTTGGATCTCTAAAAGCGATAAGCTTAGATGGACTCATTAGGCAGCATGAATATGCTCCCTTAATTTTATACATTGCCATTTCAACTGCATTTTCAATTGATCTTGATTGAAGTCTTTCAGAAACTATTGCGTAGATAATATCTTCTGTATCAGAAGTAGTATGGAATATTGCACCATTTAATTCAAAATGATTTCTTAATTCAGATGCGTTAGTTAAATTACCATTATGAGCTAATGCTAAATTACCTTTTATATGTCTTACAACGATTGGACCTACATTGTTAATATTTGAATCAGAAGAAGAACCAACATGGCCAACAGCCATATTTGCTTTTCCTAATTTTTTAATATCATCAGTAGAGAATACCTCACTAACAAGTCCAAAACCCTTGTGATGACGGAAAACTCCATCATCTGATACAGCTATACCACATGTGTTTTGGCCTCTATGCTGAAGTGCAAATAAGCCAAGATATGCTGAAGTAGCAACATCAGATTGTGTGCTTTCAAATATTCCAAAAATACCG
>CAMJFY010000008.1 GCA_946405105.1 uncultured Caryophanales bacterium | reverse complement strand
ACTAGGTCTTTTAATTTAAGCATAAAACCAACTCTTTTCTCTTTTAAAATAGCACATATTGACATTATATAATAATTATTTTAAAAAATAAACATTTTTAATATGTGAAAATGTAAAAAAAAGATTGCATAATTTGGTATGCAATCTTATTTCTTTTAGATGTCCATATCGTCTTCATCTTTTGCTTGAGCACGCTCTGAATTTTGATTAATGATTTTTTCAGTGTCCTCATCAAAGAAATGAATGTGATTTAAGTCGAAAACTAACTTTAATGGTTGACCAGGAGCTAAGTCTGCTCTTGAAGGAACAGCAGCAATAACTGGGTCTCCATCAATATTAGTATAGATGTTTGTTTCAGCACCTAATAATTCTGATAATTCAACTGTAATGTCTACTACGCCTTGAGGCCATACTTCGAACATTTCAGGATTTTGGTTATCATAAATATCTTCTGGTCTAATACCTAAGATAACGTCTCTATTTTCATAACCTAATTCTCTAGGATATTTTAATTTTCCTTCAGGGATACGAATTGTGTAGTTACCCTTTTGAGAAACGAATGTACCATTGTCTTTTAAATGACCATGGATGAAGTTCATTGGAGGTGTACCGATGAATCCACCAACGAATACGTTAGCTGGTGTAGAATAAATATCTCTTGGAGCACCAACTTGTTGGATTCTACCATCTCTCATAACTACGATTCTTGTTGCCATTGTCATGGCTTCGATTTGGTCATGTGTTACATAAATTGTAGTACAACCTAATCTCTTATGTAATTTAATTAACTCACCACGCATTGTTACACGTAGCTTAGCATCTAGGTTAGATAGTGGTTCGTCTAGTAAGAATACGCCTGCATGTTGAACGATAGCACGTCCTAATGCAACTCTCTGACATTGACCTCCTGATAATTGACGAGGATAACGAGATAGGAATGGTTCTAGACCTAAGATCTTAGCTGCTTCTGCAACACGCTTAGAAATTTCCTCTCTTGACATACGTCTAATTTGTAATGCGAATGCCATGTTATCGAATACTGTCATATGTGGATATAATGCGTATGATTGGAATACCATTGAAATACCACGATCTTTAGGGCTTATGTTATTCATTCTTACATCATCAATATAGAAATCTCCAGATGTAATATCTTCTAGACCTGCGATCATACGAAGTGTAGTTGATTTACCACATCCTGAAGGTCCAACGAAAATAATGAATTCTTGATCATCAATGTGTAAGTTGAAATCAAATACTGCTTGAACTCCATTAGGATAAATCTTATTAATGTTTTTTAAATCAAGTGTAGCCATAATATACCTCCTAGCTTACATTTCAAAGTTATTATACTTGTTTTACAATAGAAATTCTATGTGCACTTTGCACAAAAATCATTACCAAACAATTGTTTCATTGAATTAACATATATAAAATATATGCATCTATAAATACTCTTAAATCAAACCCTGATAATTCTTTTAACTTATCAAGCTTATATATCATTGTATTTCTATGAATAAACATAGCTTTAGAGGCCTTACTAACATTTAAATCATTCTCAGCAAATCCTCTAATAAAATCTTCTCCTACTCCTGAAGAATCTAATATATAATTTAGAACTTCTCTTCTATTATGGATGATAGGTTTTTGTAATAATAATGATTTGAAATTATATACTCCTACTGGGAAATCATTATTCATAAAAATTGGTAAAACAATTTCTAATTCATTTGCCAATTTGTTTTCATCAAAATCACTAGATATATATGTAATAAAAGAAGCCATTAAATCATCGCTTAATGAATTTATTATTTTAATAATATCATCATCATTTTTATAATCATGATAAACAATAATATAATTATCTTCTTCTTTTATTTTGATATTTATACCTAATAAATTCTTTATGATATTTATTAACATTTTAGAATCATTAAAATTTCTAATTATTATAAATCTCATCGAATCATACCTCAAAACTATTTATATTATACACTGAAATTATCATAGATAAAAGAAAAAAGAGACCAGCGTCTCTTTAATTTATTTATTTTCTTTAAGGATTTCAGGAATAACTTCTCTAACCTCAAGACCATACATTGTTAAATCAATGTTTGAATCAGCAGAAATAGTTATACTATTTACATTATTTACTGCTTCTTCAATCATAGTTTCATAATCAAATGATTTTTCATAAGCAATTGCCTTTTCTATCTTAGGCTGAGTTGCGGGAGCCTTTGGTACATATACTGTACAGCAATCCTCAAATGGCTTAATTGAAAGCTCATAACAACCAATCTTCATTGATCTATCAATAATGTCACATTTATCAAATGTAACAAGTGGTCTTAGAATTGGGAAATTAGTTACTGAATTAATTGTGTTCATTGAATTTAATGTTTGGCTTGCAACCTGACCAACTGATTCACCATTTATAATACAAAGACAATCTCTTCTCTTTGCTAATCTTTCAGCAATTCTATACATCATTCTTCTCATTATAGTGATATTATAACTTTCAGGTATATTATCTAATAATGCCATATGGATTTCTTTAAATGGAATCATATGTAGCTTAATTCTATTTTTAGGTGCATATTTGGCAATAACTTTAACTAAATCAACTACCTTTTGAGCTGATTCAATTGAAGTTAATGGTGTTGATTCAAAATGAATACATTCAATTTCAATACCCTGCTTCATAGCATAATAGCCTGCCACTGGAGAATCAATTCCTCCTGATAACATTAATAAGCCCTTTCCTGCAACACCTACAGGGAAGCCACCCATCGCTCTAATTTGAGTATTATAGATATAGCATTGACCTCTTCTTAACTCTAAATGTAGTGTTATTTCAGGATTATGTACATCTACATGTAATAAATGATTGTTAGCTAAAACGTAGCCTGATACTGCTTTTGTAAGCTCTAATGAATGTAGTGGAAATGATTTATCTGCTCTTTTTGTTTCGCATTTAAATTTAACATCTTTTGTTACTACTTCATTCATTAAACTTAAGGCAGTCTTTTTAATATCATCTAAATCTGTTGAGCATTTAACTACTAATGAATAAGATGAAATACCTGATATTAAATTAATTCTTTCTATTACCTTATTTACATCTTCATCATTTAATTGAACATAAATACGATCATGCTGAATTTCGATATCAACAGCTAATCCTTCAAGCTTTTCATAAACTAAATTAAATAATCTTCTTAAAAACACATTTTGGTTTTTACCCTTTAAAGTTAAATCTCCAAGTCTAATTAAAATCTGGTTGTATATCATAATATTACCTCCTAGGCTGTATACGAAATGAATTATATCATAATTATAAATAAATGGAATAAAAAAAAGGCAAATGCTTGCCTCTTTCTTATATTAAACACGGATGGTGTTATTTTTATATAGCTCCAGGATGCAAAAAAGTAAAAAAATAAGGGGGAAAGAATCCTGGAGATAGTATGTGGTTAGTTGCGGCTAACCATTTATATTTTATACTAAAAAAATAATAAGTCAACACTTTTTTTAAAAAATGTAATAAAATTACAAAATAGATTTGACAGTAAATATGGTTTTTGTTATAATGTCATAGCGTGGGTAAAAAGCAGCAGCTTAAATATCTTAGTAAATATCTTAAAGCATTATAGTTTAAATAGTAACCTTCGCTGCTTGATGGTGAACATTTAGTTTAAGATATCCTAATTGATTATGTGAGCATCGATTTTTACTCCGAAAATAAATATTATTAGAGGAGGACATTCAAATGTCAAGATTTACAGGTTCAAGTTGGAAGGTATCTCGTCGTTTAGGCTATTCAATTAGCGAAACTGGTCAAGAGATTATCAAAAGAAAATACGCTCCAGGCCAACATGGTGCAAAAAAAGGTAAATTAAAAGAATACGCAGTACAATTACAAGAAAAGCAAAAAGTAAGATTTACTTATGGTATGTCTGAAAAGCAATTCAGAAGAATTTTCGATCAAGCAGCAAAGATGGAAGGTAAGACTGGTGAAAACTTCCTTAAGTTATTAGAGTGCCGTTTAGATAACATCGTTTATCGTTTAGGCTTCGCTACTACTAGACCACAAGCTAGACAATTAGTTAACCATGGTCATGTATTAGTAGATGGCAAGAAGGTTGACATCGCTTCTTATAAGCTAGTTCCAGGTCAAACTATTTCATTAAAAGATAAAGCTAAAGATTTCAAGATTGTTAAGGAAGCTTTAGCAGCTAAGGTTTCTAGACCTGAATATGTATCATTCGATGCAGACAAGGTTGTTGGTACTTTAGTAAGAATCCCTGAAAGAAATGAATTCTTACCAGAAATCAACGAACAACAAATTGTCGAGTTCTACAACAGAGCATAATAATAAAATCCCGAATAAAATCGGGATTTTTTTTATGCCACTAATTCTTTTTGGCTGTTATACCATTCAATTAATATATTTAATGAATCTAGGTTAATATTTTCATAACCTAAATTTAATCTATTTATTAATTCAATATCATCTGGAGTTGCCTTATTCTTCTTCTTTTTACTTTTTAGCATAGCTAATATCATTTTCATCATTAATCTTTGGAATGGTCCTAGCATTCTCCATCTAATACCGCCTTCTAAATAATATACATTATTAACTTTAGAATTCTTCTTTATTAATTCAACAAGTTCTTCATTATATAATCTTAGTCCTACAGCGGCTGCGTAAGCTATATTATATCTTTTAGCTTTTTTTATATTATGGATTTTATCAGCCTGTATCCAAGAAAAGAATATTATATTATCATTTTTATTCAATGTCTTCTTTGCTTCCTTTAGGGTATAAATTGGAAGACCTGTAGAGGCTGCAAATGAATATGCAAATTGTTTTGTAAAGCCTGTATTTGAATCATAAATTATAGCTTTAATCATATATATCACCAACTATATCTTAATACAAAAATAATATTTTGTAAATTAAATAGCCTAGTTAAATAATAGATTTTAATATATAATATTAATGAGGTATAAAAGTATGTATGAATTTTATAATTTATATCTTCCTCAAAGTAAAAGGGAAGTCAAAATAGAAATATCAATACCAGATAATAATGAAAATATATTATTTGATTCTCTATATTTATTAGATGGACAAAATGCATTTATAGATTCTCATGCTGCCTTTGGTAGATCTGTTAGGGCAACATCTCATTTAGAATTTGCCAAAAGCCAATTAAATAAAAATATAATTGGTATTGGAATTCATAATAGTGGATCTGATAGGGGAAGAGTAAATGAATATTCACCTTTTTCAATTCAAAATGCTAAACTAGATAATTGGAAAAATAATGATATATCTATATGTATGGCATTTTGTGAAGATTTAATTAATACAATTATTCCATTTGTTGAAAATAGATATAATATCAATAAAAATCCTAATAATAGATTTATATATGGTTCTTCACTTGCCGCTACTACTGCCATATATTTAGCATTTAAATATCCTAATTCATTTAATTATGTAGGTGCATTTTCAACTGCAACTTTCTTATTCGAAGATGAATTCTTTAAATTCTTAAATAAAAATAAAAACATCAATAAAAATATATTCATATATTATGGTAAAAAAGAAACATCAGATTCATTTATGAAAGATGGATTATATGAAGAACAAGGAAACAAATTATATAAATTCTTCAAAGATAATAATATAAGGACAAGGCTTGTAGTTTCTGCCGAAGGAATTCATAATGAAGAAAATTGGGATTTACACTTCTTCGATTTTATTAATTTCATATATAATGATGATATTATAATAAAAAAATAGGTCAAACGACCTATTTTTATTTTTGTGTTTTATACATTTCGTTTAATAATAATGCATCAGCTAATGCGATAGCTACAGCATCTTCACATACAACCATACCTCTTAAGATAATTGCAGCATCATGTCTTCCTGAAATTTCAAGTGAAGCTACTTTATTTTCTCTATAGCTATATGTTTCTTGAGTTAAACCAATTGAAGCTGTAGGCTTCATAAATACCTTTAATGAAATTGGATTTCCATTAGAAATACCACCATTGATACCACCATTATTATTAGTCCTTGTTGTTCCCTTTTCATCAATGATTGCATCATTAAATTGTGAACCCTTTAATGCTACACCATCAAATCCAATACCAAATTCAACACCCTTTACTCCACCAATTGAGAATAATAAATGTGAAATAGTTGATTCTAATGAATCAAAATAAGGTTCACCAAGTCCAATAGGAACACCCTTAACATTAATTTCAATGATACCACCAACAGAATCTCTATTCTTTACTGCATCAACAATAATATCATTAAATTTATTAGGATTTGTTTCACCACATAGATTAACAATCTTTGTGTCAAAACTGATTCCTCTTAGCATCTTCTTTGCGATAACTGCGGCACTTACTATACCTAATGTTAATCTACCAGAGAAATGTCCTCCACCACGATAATCATTGTAGCCATTATATTTATTCTTTGCAGTAAAATCTGAATGACCTGGTCTTGGTTGGAATACTAAATTTGAATAATCTTTACTCTTAGTATTTTGATTTAAAAATCTTAAAAGTACAGGAGCACCTGTAGTGTATCCTTCGAATACACCAGATTCAATGATTACATCATCGGCTTCTATTCTAGGTGTAGTTCCTAAGCCTCCTGATTTTCTTCTTGATAAATCAGATTGGAAATCTTCCTTATCTAGTTTAATTCCTGGCTTAACTCCATCAACGATTACGCCAACAGATTGACCATGTGATTCTCCATATATGCTAACTCTAAATAATCTACCGAAAGTATTCATTAAATCATCTCCTTTACATTCTTAATAATTACTTCAATATCTGCAATACATTTTTTATCTTGCCAGATTTCTTCTGATTTAATTGCCTGACCAACTAGCATATAAAAGCCATTCATTTTAGAATTTGCATAGCTTAAAAATTTAGTGATTTCAGGATTAAATATTAAATCTAAGCAATATTTAGCATTTTTAACTATATTTTCATCAACTGGTGATGAATCCACATCAGGATACATACCAACTGGAGTTGCGTTAACTAAAACATCTATTTCTCTTTTTGCTAATTCATCATAAGTTATTGTATTAGAATTCTTAGGATTTCTAGAAACAAATGTCACATTAGCACCTAAATCAATTAATGATTTAGATACTGCAAGTGATGCCCCACCTGTGCCTAAAATATAGGCATTTTTATTTTTACAAGGAACATTAAAATATTCTAATTCTTCTTTAAATCCATAATAATCTGTATTATATCCAATAACTTTTCCATTCTTTATAGCAACTGTATTAACAGCTCCTATTTCTTTAGCCTTTGGATCTATTTCATCCAAATATTTCATAATTTCTAGCTTATAAGGAATAGTTACATTGAATCCATAATATTTACCATTTCTTAAATCATCAATTAAGCCTTTAAGATCTTCCTTGCTGCATTCAATTTTTGTATAATTTCCTTCAACATTCATTGCTTTAAATATTTCAGAATGAACTTGAGGTGAGTGACTATGTCCTAGATGTTCACCAATTAACGCATAATTTTTCATTATTTATTACCTTTGTATTTATTTATTATATCATTTTGATAATCCTTTGATGCATTTAACACGCCATCAAAGAATGTTTTATAATATGATTCTAATTTCTTATTTGCTAATATTTCAGCATTTTTAGATTTAATAATTTCTTCTCTACCATTATCAAAAATAGGCATACCATTTTCAGCCTTATATTCAGCTACCATTGAAACTGCAGCCATTCTTTTAATGAATAAATCAACCATTTGTTCATCTATTTCATTTATAACTTCTCTGGCTTCATCTAATTTAGTTTTCATAAATTACTTTACCTCCAAGTGATTCAAATACTTCCCAATAATTTGGATAAGATTTAGAAACACATTCTGCACCTAATATCTTTATATCATTTTTAGCCTTTAAACACAATAAGCTTAAAGACATTGCTACTCTATGATCATTATGAGCATCTAATACATTAGCATTAATTACATTAACTCCATCAATTTCCATACCATCAGGTAATTCATTGATTTTACAGCCAACCTTTTCTAGCTCTTCTCTCATACAAGTAATTCTATCACATTCTTTAATTCTTAATCTCTTAGCATTAATGAATGATGAATGACCTTCTGATAATGCAGCTAAAACTGTAAGTGCTGGTCCTAAATCAGGAGATTGACTAAAATCAATTACTGCCCCCTTTGGATTACCACTTGCTTTTAATATTCTATCATTAAAGCTAACATTTCCTCCAAAGGCTTTGATATCATCAATTATCTTTTTATCTCCTTGATATGAATCATGTCTCATTGCTAATAAATTAATATCAGCGCCTAGCATATCAGCAACTAAAAAGAACGCAGATTGTGAATAATCTCCTTCTATTTCATAATCATGAGCTTTGAAATATTGATTTCCTTTAATAATAAATGATTTGTAATCATTATTTATTATTTCAATACCATAAATTTTTAGGATATCTAATGTTAAATCAATATAAGCTTTTGATTCTAAATTTGTAGTAATAATAATTTCACTATCTCCATCTAGCATTGGAAGTGAATATAATAAGCCAGTAATAAATTGACTAGATACATCACCCTTTACATAATATTTAGATGGCTTTAGCATACCATTTACATATAGTGGTAATGATGTATTTTCTTCTTTCTTATATTCAATTTTTTGTTCATCAAATATATCAAGGAAAATATCTAGTGGTCTATTAACTAAATTATTATGACCAACAAATGTAATTGGTTCTGGATTTGTAAGTGCAATAGGAATCATAAATCTAATTGTAGATCCAGATTCATTTGCATCTATTATATTGTCTTTTCTAATTATTCTTTTAACACCATAAATTTCTAATGAAGATTCATGCTTAATAATTTTAGCACCGCAGGCTTCCATTGCGCTTATAGTTGCGTTTATATCTTTTGAAAATAATACATTAGTTATAACGCTCTTTCCTTCAGCTAATGCAGCTGCAATAATTGCTCTATGAGATAAGCTCTTTGATGGTGGAATAATTACATCACCAGCTAGCTTTGCTGGTTTAATAATTACATTCATATCAATTTTTCCTCAATTTCTTTTTCAGTCAATTTATAAATGACACATTCTCCTAACTTTGTTAAGAAGATAAATCTTACAGTACCTGCAATGTTTTTCTTATCATATAAAACATCTTTTAGGTAATCCTTGTAATTATATTCTGTTGTTGGAAGATTATATAGCTTTAATATGTCTAATATAGGCTGATAACAGCTTGGGTCTGTTACTTTTAAATCAATACCCATTTTAATTGCCATAAGCATTCCTATAGCAACTGCTTCTCCATGCTTATATCCATATTTCAATTCAATAGCGTGACCAAATGTATGACCAAAGTTTAAAGTCATTCTTTCATTTAAATCAAATTCATCTATTTCAACAACATGTCTTTTAACTTTAAGTGATTCATATATAATATCTTCGTTAATTTCAGGCTTACTATATAATGAATCTAATAACTTTTTATTACCAATAGCGCCATGCTTAATTAATTCACCCATACCATTATTAAATTCTCTTTCATCTAGAGTTTTAATTGTTTCTGGATCAATTAATACCATTGAAGGTTGCTTAAAGGCACCTAATATATTCTTTCTTCCATAAAAATCTATACCAGTCTTACCACCAATAGATGAATCCATTTGGGCAAGTAATGATGTAGGTATACCAATATATGGAATTCCTCTAAATAAGCTTGAAGCAACGAAGCCAGATAAATCACCTATAACTCCACCACCTAAAGCGATAATTAGATTATTTCTTCTAATTTCTTTTTTTAATAATTCCTCACAAATATATGCATATTTCTCTAATGTTTTTGATTCTTCTCCATGAGGGATTACTACATAATCTACTTTATAATCATTTTTTAAAGAATTAATAACCTTGTTCAAATATAATTTCTCAACAACATCATCAGTGATGATAAAAATATTATCGTTATTATAAACTTCTTTTACATATTTAGATAAATTATTTAAAATACCATTTTCAATTACGATTTTATATGAATGGTCTTTTAAATTAACATCTAATTGTCTCATTCTACCATCTCTTTCCTATGCTTAGTTGATTTAATAAATAATTTCTTTAATTCTTCTGAATCACTATCTTCTATTGCATCCTTAATCTTTTCTAACTGTTCAATAAAATTAGAAATATTTTCAGTTAAGAATTCTTTATTCTCTATAAATAATTCTGACCATAAATTTTCATTTATCATAGCGATTCTAGTTAAATCTCTATATGAATCACCGATATATAGCTTTGTATCTTGTTTTGCATCACTATTAACTAAAGCTACTGCGATAGCATGAGCTAGCTGTGATGTGTATCCTATCATAAAATCATGTGATTTAGTATCTAAAACAGATATATGATTAAATTCTAAAGATTTACCAAGATTCTTTAGCATATCAAAATATTTTTCATTATATTTATATCCCTTGATTGGTGTGATAATGAAATTAGCTTTTGAGAAAGAAACCTCATGAGCATATTCAATACCAATTTTTTCTCTACCAGCCATTGGGTGATGTGCTAAATATGTGGCAGGTTTAGATATTTTAGTTGCTTCTTCAATATAATTAGATTTAATACCACATACATCAGTTATTAAAAGTCCTTCTCTAAAGAATTTATTATATTTCTTTAAGAAGCTAATAATATGGCTAGGATATGTACCTAAAATAACCATATCTACAATGTCAAAATATTTAATTGGATCTATATTACCTTCTCTAATATAGCATCTTGAAACTGCGAAATCTATTGCTGGCTGTCTATGATTTGAGCCATATACCTCATGGCCAAGCTCAGTAAGCTTTTTAGCATAAGCGCCACCAATTAATCCTAATCCTACAATTAATATCTTCATAATTACATCTCTTTTTCAACGATCGGTGCAATTTGACGAAGCTTTTGCATCATACGATCGAACTTCTTTGGCTTTAAACTTTGAGCACCATCACATAGGGCATGTTCTGGATCATTGTGAACCTCAACAATAATACCATCAGCACCTGCAGCTAGGGCAGCCATTGATAAGCCTTCAACCATTGTCCATCTTCCACCTGAATGAGAAGGATCGATAAATACAGGTAGATGAGATAATTCTTTTACTGCTAATATTGCAGAAATATCTAATGTATTTCTTGTATATTTTTCAAATGTTCTAATTCCTCTTTCACAAAGAATTACTTTTTCATTTCCACCAGCCATAATATATTCAGCTGCCATTAGCCATTCTTCAATTGTTGCTGATAAGCCTCTCTTTAATAAAATTGGCTTATCAATTTTTCCTAATGCCTTTAATAGGTGGAAGTTTTGCATATTTCTAGCACCAACCTGAATAATGTCTACATTCTTAACGAATTCAGGAATCATATCCTCGCTCATTATTTCAGTGATGATTGGCATTTTAGTTTCTGCCTTAGCCTCTTCTAATAATCTTAAGCCCTCCATCTCTAGTCCTTGGAATGCATATGGGCTTGTTCTAGGCTTGAATGCACCACCTCTTAAAATCTTAGCACCAGATTCTTTTACTAATCTTGCGCACTCACAGATTTGATCGTGGTTTTCAACAGAGCATGGTCCTGCGATAACAGTAAATGTTCCACCACCAATTTTTACGCCATTAACATCAATTATTGTTGGCTCTGGATGGAATATTTTAGATGCCTTTTTATAAGGTACCTGAATTCTTGTTACCTCATCAACTCCTGGAATACTATAGATTTCTTCTTCACTTAGCTTTGATGTATCACCAATGATACCAAATACCTTAAATGTTTCACCTGAAGCATCTTTTACTTGGTATCCTTTACTTGTAAAATAATCTATTAGCTTGTTTATTTCCTTTTCAGTTGCACTTTGCTTTGCTCTAATAATCATTTCTATTCACACTCCTAATTATTCTTAATGTAACCTATTGCTATAAGGTTACTTCCATATTTCATTCCCATATTAATAGATGCGGGGATTTTTTTAATACTTCTAAATCTCTTATGTATAATTAATAGCTTTTCTTCAATAAGCTTTAAATAATATGAATATTTTGATGAATATAAAATAAATGGTGTTACTGATGTATCATCATTTATAACATCTAAATAATGCTTAATTAATGAAACTATGATATCTCTATCTCTATCCCTTATTTCAATTTCTTTTCTTGAACTAACTAAATATAATTTTCCTTTAAGCTTTTCCTCTACTCTTTTTTCCTCATTAATGACATTTGAAATATCAATATCATCCTTTGGATTTAAGACAAGCATTGCTGAATTTTCATATGCTTCATTCATTGCGGCAAATGCTTGTTCAAAGCTTTCACCAGCCTTTAGGGCTTTATCTCCTTCTAAGACCATATTTGCTAGGATAAATCCTGTAGCCTTAGTCATATAAAAATTTAATGAATCTCCATAGCTTTCTTTTAATTTAGTAAAGATTTCTGAATAATTCAATTCATATGATGTAACTAATAAAACATTATCATATGATTCTAATGCGATATTAATATCATTTTGTAGATATTCAATATCAATTGGTTCTATTGATGGAACACTTTTAGAATCATACCTTAATCTATTAAAAAACTTCTCAGATGACATATCAATATAATCAAAATATGTTTCAACATCAATAAATTTAATTAATGCTGGAATTGAAGATATTGAGTATGGATGAGATATATAATCTATTAAAGAATCAGATGTCACAAGTATCTTCGTTTTCATTTTTTTACAACCTCATTATGATTATATCATAATAGTTAAAAAAATAAGCAGGTTTTTTTAATTAACCTGCTTATCTAAATTCTTATATTGACTATCATACATATCTTTATATACAGGACAGTCTGAATATAGTTCTTCATGCTTACCAATTCCTACAATATTTCCGCTTTCAAATACGATAATATTATCAGCTTCCTTTATAGTAGATAATCTATGAGCAATGATAAATGTAGTTCTTCCTTTAGCAATGATTTTCATTGCGTTTTTAATCTTTTCTTCAGTATCTGAATCAATATTAGCTGTTGCTTCATCTAAGATAACTATCTTAGGATTTCTTAATAAAATTCTTGCGAAAGCTATTAGCTGCTTCTCGCCTAAAGATAAGTTTTCTCCTCTAAATGAAACAGGTGAATAAATACCTAATTCATTCTTTTCTAGTAGGTGTGATGCACCAACCTTATTGATTACATCAATAACAACTTCATCAGGGTATTCACGACCCATTGTTATATTAGATTTAATAGTTCCTGCAAATAGGGCAGGTGTTTGTAAAACAATACCTAAATTTCTTCTATATGATGCTTTATTATATTTATTGATTTCATAACCATCAACATAAATATGACCTGAATCATAATCATTAAATTCAAGTAATAAATTCATTAATGTAGATTTACCAGATCCTGTTTGTCCTACTATACCAATAGTTTGTCCTTGGCTAATATCTAAATTAATTCCATTTAATACCTGTTTATCAGCTACATATGAGAATTTAACATTATCAAATTTAACATTACCTTCTATTTCAGGTGCTTCTTCTCCATCAAAGATTCTTAAATCATTTGGCTCATCAATAAACATATATACTCTTGTTGCGGCAACAATTGAGTCTTCTAATTCATTTAGGTTATTGAAGATTGTATTAATTGGGTTAACCATCTTATCTAGGTTTTCTACAAAGGCAGATATTAAACCAATTGTAACACCAACACCTAATACATTGATTGTACTATATCCCAGGAATAACAATAATCCAATTTCAGCTAATCTCTTAATTAATGATAATAGTTCCCAGCCAAAATAAATATTAATAGCATTAGCTTTTCTATCATTTCTAACATATCTCCATGTTAAATCATTATATTCCTTTAGCATTTCATCTTCTTGGTTGAAATCTTGAATAATTGGAGTACCAACAATTAATTCATTTAATTTACCAGTAATTCTAGATCCTGTTTCTCTTAAATCAACATAATAAGAATGAACTTTTCTTCTATATAATGTGATCCATACTGCAATAATTGGAACAATTATTAATACTAAAAGTCCAAGCATTGGCTCCATAATAATTACACCAATATAAACAATTGAAATATTTACTAATGCGTTAATTATTTGGAACATTGTAGTATAGAATACTCTAACACCACTTGAATCAGATGTTATTTTAGCTACTATTTTTCCATCTGGCTCTAATGAATAATAATCAACAGGTAAGAAATTAATTTTTCTAATTGCTTCCTCTCTTATTCTCTTTTCTATTCTCATTCCACATAAATTATTTACGTATTGGAATAAATATCTAGAGATAGATAATACAATTATTAATACTGCGTAAATTATTACAAATTTAATTATTTCATCATATTGTTCAAATGGTAATAGCTCATCTAAAATATATTTAGTAACAAACGGAGTTATTGCGTTAATTGCAGAAATGAATAAACATAAGAATATTGTTAAAAATACTAAACCTTTTTCTTTTTTAATATAAGGCATAGTTTTCTTTAGAAGAGTTGATTTTTTAAGCAATTCTTTCTTTGCCATACTAATCACCCTCCTTATTCATTTGTTGATTCTTAAATTGAGTATAGTACCAGCCTTTTTTCTTCATAAGGTCTCTATGGCTACCTTCCTCAACTATTTTTCCTTTATCTAAAACAATAATATTATCAGCCTGCATAACTGCAGATAATCTATGGGCAACAATAATATTAGTTTTATCTTTACGATAACTATTTAATGTATCAATAATATTAGATTCTGTTTTACCATCTACTGCTGATAATGAATCATCTAAAATTAAGATATCACTATTTTTCAAAAAAGCTCTAGCAATAGCTAATCTTTGTTTTTGTCCACCAGATAATGTAACACCATATTCACCAACAACTGTATCTAATCCACGTGGTAAATTGTCTAAATCCTTTTCGAAATCAGCTAACTTAATAGCTTCATTTATTTCAGCATCAGTAGCATTTTTCTTACCTAGCTTTACATTTTCATATACACTTCTTGAGAATAATATATGTTCTTGAGGAACATATGATACTATTTTTCTAATAGATTCCTTATGATAATTATCAATAGGCTTATCATTTAAATATAATGTATCTGAATCAATAGGAAGCTGTCTTACTAGCTGTCTTACTAATGTAGATTTACCTGAACCAGTTTTTCCTACAATACCTAATGTTTTACCTTTTTCTATTTTTAAATTAATATCCTTTAATGAATAGAATGAATCACCCTGATATTTAAATGAGAAATCCTTAAATTCCATTAATTCAAGGTTTTCTGCATCTACTGCATCATCCTTATCAATAACGCTAGATTTTGAATAATATACCTCATTTAATCTATCAGCAGAAATCATTGATTGATAGAAATTATTAACTAAATTTCCAATTGCAGTAAGTGGTGCTTGGAATAAATTTAAATACATTACAAATTGAACAAGCTGGGCAATTGATATTTCTGAAATATAATAAAAATATGCACCTAGTCCATAACAAATAACAGTTGAAACACCAACAATAAATTGGAATAATGGTTGGAATATTACATTAACTCTTAGATTCTTTTTTTCTACCTGATAAGCTATATTAGAATATCTAATATTTTCTTGATAATCTTCTTCCTCTTTTGAGAAAGCTCTAATAGTTCTAACATTAGTAATACTTTCTAATACTTTATTTCCCATATCACTATGCTTTTTTCTAACCTCTGCCCAATTCTTCTTTACTATTCTTTTTAATAATAAATTAGAAATAAAAATTAATGTTAGAGGTATGAAGCAGCATACTGCAAGAATTGGATGAATTAATATTAAGGCAACAAATGTTATTGTTATAGTTATTGATTCACCTACTATTTTTAATAATCTATTTCCACCAGAAAATTTTACCTGGTTAATATCTCCTAAAGCTCTTGTTAAAAGATCTCCTGCCTTAAATTTTTCAAAAAAGTAGGCATCTTGAATCATAATTGATTCCATATATTTTTTATGCAAAGCATAATATAAAGACGTTGTTAATCTATTTTGTGACAATCTCATGAATGTAGCACATAAATAAATTAATATAATTGAGCCTAAAAAGGGCAAAAATACCCTATATATCAGAATTTCTTCTGTCAATGTATCGCTCTCAATTGAGCTTGTTAAAATGGCTATAATTGTAGCTGGTAATAAATTAACTAAGCCATTTAGGATACATAATATTACTACTATTACATATCTCCACCAATTTGGCTTAATATACCACATCATTGATTTTAGAAATTTAAACATAGCCGTGGCGTCCTTTCATTATATATTATATTTCAAAAGAATAAAAATGCGAGGAAAATTTAACACAAAAAAGACTATCCGAAGATAGTCCTTTATTTTTTTATTTAATTTCGTGGAATTTTAAGCTAATATCTAGTGCTTTAACTGAATGAGTTATAGCACCTACAGAGATGAAATCAACTCCTGTTTTAGATACTTCTTTAATTCTTCCTATAGTCATATTTCCAGATGCTTCTAGCTGTTTCTTACCATTATTTAGTTTAACACATTCAGCCATTAATTCTGTTGTCATGTTATCTAGCATAATGATATCAGCATCAGTTGTTAATGCTTCTTTAAATTGATCTAGAGTTTCAACCTCTACTTCAACCTTAAGATTTGTTTTAGATTTCATTATCTTTACTGCCTTAGTGATTCCTCCAGCAGCATCGATATGGTTATCCTTTAGCATTACCATATCAGATAAAGAATATCTGTGGTTTGTTCCACCACCATGAGTTACAGCTAGCTTATCTAAATAACGTAAGCCTGGCATTGTTTTTCTTGTATCTAATATCTTAGTATTGCCAACTACTTCTTTTACATATTTGTTAGTTTCAGTAGCTATTCCAGACATTCTTTGGAATAAATTTAGGGCAACTCTTTCACCCTTAAGGATTGTTCTAGTATCTCCTTCAATTTTAGCAATCTTATCAAGCTTAGATACTTTATCTCCATCCTTTTTATAGAATGTAATGCTTGATTTGCCGCCTACTAGCTCAAATACTCTCTTAACAACTTCAGTACCAGAAATTATTCCATCCTCTTTAGCAATAAAGAAAGCTTTTGATTTGTGATTTGATGGAATTAAATTATCAGTTGTAACATCACCTTCAGGCATATCTTCATTTAATGCATCCTTGATAATCTTATCAACCTTAATTAAATCTAATGTTGAATTAATAATATAATGGCAACCTATAGATTGAGGTCTAGCTATAGCGGCATTAATAATGATCATTGCACATGTTACCATGTTTAATGTTTCATAATAATATCTAGACATAACCTCTAGCTTAATTAAGTTAGCATAATGAGTTTCAATAATCTTTTTAGCAATATCTAAGCCTTGGCTAGTTCTTACTATTGAAACATATTTATCCATTATTTCTCTAATTTCAGTTCTAATAGCTTTGAAATTATATTTCTTAAAATCTTCATTTACTTCAGGATATATTTCATCAATTGATACATTACTTAAATTAGATTCATTAATATTTAATGCAATTCTATGACCAAATACTAAGCATTCTAATAATGAATTAGATGCTAATCTATTGGCTCCATGTACACCAGTGAAGGCACATTCACCTACTGCATATACATTTTCTAGGTTTGTATGACCATCAAGATCTGTTTTAATACCACCACATAAGAAATGCTCAATTGGGGCAACTGGAATTAAATCCTTTGACATATCTACGCCAATTGATAAACATTTTTCATAAATAGTTGGAAATCTCTTCATTAAGAATTCTTTAGATTTAGATGTGATATCTAGATATACATGGTCACTCCATGTATCAAACATTTCTCTATAAATAGCTTGGCTTACTACATCTCTTGGAGCTAATTCCATTCTTTCCTTATCATATTTGGCCATAAATCTTTCGCCTTCAATATTTTTAAGGATAGCTCCTTCTCCACGTACTGCCTCACTAATTAAGAATCTTTGTCCTTGTTTTTCTTCTTCATATAGACCAGTTGGATGGAATTGAACAAATTCCATATTATTAATTGTAATACCAGCTCTATAAGCTAAGGCAATACCATCACCTACTGCGAATTTTTCATTAGTTGAATTTTTATAAATACCACCAACACCACCAGTGGCAATAACAATCTTTTTACTAAAGAAATAAATAGCTTCATTAGCTTGATTAATTGCGATAAGACCAATAGCCTTATTCTTTGATTTAATAATTTCAAAGGCCATTTCATCTTCATATACATCAATGTTTTTAGCATTCATTAATGTATTTCTTAAATCAGCCATTACCTTAGCGCCTGTGGCATCACCACCAGCATGAAGGATTCTTCTAGAACGATGTCCTCCCTCTAGGGTTTTAACTAATTCACCATTGTTGTCCTTATCGAAATTAACACCTAAGCTAATTAGGTTTTTAATATTCGCACCAGCTTCATTAACTAATACACGTGTTGCTTCCTCATTATTTAAATATGAGCCAGCCTTTAGTGTATCTTCGTAATGCTCTTCAATTCTATCTTCATCAAATTCAACCTCAGCGGCAATACCACCTTGAGCTAAATTAGATGATCCTCTTTCGATTTTGTCCTTAACCAATATAGCAATTTTAAGATTTTTATCGATATTTAATGCTGTATATATACCTGCTAGACCAGCACCTAATATAACAACATCATATTTGAAATTCTTTTTCATATAATTAGTCTCCTATTTGCTAAAATCTAACATCTTATTAACACACTTAACTGCCTTTTCGCTTACTTCCTTAGATATTTCAATTTCATTAGTTTCATCCTTTAGGCAATTATATAGATCTTCTAATCTTGTTAATTTCATTTCAAAACATTTTAATCTATCGCTTAAAATATAGAACTTTTTACCTGGGTTTCTCTTTTCCATTTCATGGATAACACCAACCTCAGTACCAATGATAAATTCTTTAGCATCACTAGCAGTTACATATTCAATTAATTGTTTAGTTGAACCAACATAATCAGCTAAAGCTAAGACATCTAAATTACATTCTGGGTGAGCTACAAATAAAGCATTTGGATATTTCTTCTTTGCCACCTCAACATCAGATGGTTTTAATCCATTATGTATTCCACAAAAACCATGCCATAAATCCATTTTTATATTAGATTTGTGCATAGCATAATTTCCTAAATTCTTATCAGGACCATATAACATTTTCTTGCCCTGTTTAGCATAATAATCAATAATCTTTAAAGCATTTGATGATGTAACACATACATCAGCATATTGCTTACAATTAGCTGTTGAATTAACATACATTAAAATTACAGTATCTGGATTTTCTTCTCTATATTTTTTAATTGCTGCCTCATCCATCATATTTGCCATAAAACAGCCTGCCTCCATTACTGGAAGTAATACCTTCTTTTGTGGTGATAATAGCTTTGCAGTTTCAGCCATAAAATGAACTCCACAGAAAACAATGATATCGGCATTTGTTTGACTTGCCTTTTGAGCTAATGCTAGTGAATCACCAACATAATCAGCAATATCTTGAATATCTCCATCCTGATAATAGTGGGCAAGAATTACAGCGTTCTTTTCCTTTTTCCACTTAGTAATATCAGCATACATTTGTTCCTTTGTTAAAGTAGCCATAAAAATCAACTCCTAATTGTAAACATAATTTACTATTATATTATATAATAATATCCAGTTTTTTTAAATAATAAGAAAAAATTATATTTAAGATAAATCATATGTGATATAATTATTGCTGTATTTTAAAATACTATTCTATTAATAGGAGGATATTATGGGAGGCTTTCACGGGGGACATAGCTCAGGTAGTCATGGTGGATTTCATGGTGGAGGACATAGCTCACATTCATCACATCACTACCACTCAACCAGCTATCATTCAACAAGAATATATCATAGTTCTGGACATGGTTTTTATTTTGGTGGACAAAGAGGACGTAAGGCAACACTTCTAACTAAATATTTAATATTTGGAATTTTATCTATAATGTTTGGTATCCTAATATTAGTTGCATTAATGGATGTTGCTGTTGATGCAAAAATAACAAATACATCTATTATAGGCTCTGGATATGATAAATATGAAATATATGATTTTGAATATAAATTCAATAATAAAACATATTATGGTCATGGTGATGATGACTTATCATCTACTGGTGAATTAACAATAGAGGAAGGTCAAACATATACACTTTATGTTAATCCTTTCATTCCAACAAAATATAAATTTGATAGTGATGCTTCTGCTGCAATTGTAATGTTTTTAATATTTGCAACTGGAGGAACTACATTAATTGTTATTGGAATAATTAATTATAAAAGATATAAAGCCGAGCTTGAAAAGGTCGGAGACATAAATAAAGATGGCGTAGTCGATGAAAAAGATTTAGAATACGCTGACAAAATCGCAAAAGGAAAAGCCGAAGGTGCTTATGAAGGAACTAAGGCTGCTACTGCCGAAAATACATATCAAGAAAAGAAAATATATAGACGATGTCCATATTGTGATTCTATAGTTGATGATAATGCTAAATTTTGTCCAAATTGTGGATCTAATTTAAATAATAAATAATGGTAAAACCAGCACAAAGCTGGTTTTTCTTTTTATATAAATATAAAAAAGCCACAATTTGGATACCAAATCGTGGCTTTATAAAATCTAAATTATTAATTATGCATTTACAATTTCAAACTTAGTTGAAGTAGCCTTAATTACCTTGTCATCAGCTGATAATTCTAAACACTTCTTAGCAGCCTTGAATGCATCATCAATTGTACCAACAACTGCTTGTACACCCCAAACGATAGCTAATGTTCTAGCCTCAGCTGGAGTCTTAACTGCAAAGAAAATATCTGTTGCAGGTCTATATTGAGATAATGCTAATGCGAAATCAACATCTCCTTCAGCTACTACTGCAGGAATTTCGAATGTATTAGCTAATGTAGCAACTGCTAAACCAATTGCATCATATTCATCCTTATCTTCTTTACCATATACAACATTTTCAATCATTGCATCATGATCAAGATCATCTTCTGCTCTGTTAGCAATCTTTCCTAAATATGTAACTGCTTCATAAGGATAATCACCTTGTGCAGATTCACCAGATAACATTACACAGCAAGTACCATCTAATACTGCGTTATGAACGTCAGAAACCTCAGCTCTTGTAGGTCTTGGGTTTTGTTGCATAGAATCTAGCATTTGAGTTGCAGTGATAACAATCTTACCAGTAGATTGTGCTAAATAAATCATTTCCTTTTGGATAGAAGGTAAATCCCAAGCATCAACGTCAACACCTAAGTCTCCACGAGCAACCATTACACCATCAGATAATGCAATGATTTCAGCCATGTTCTTAACACCTTCTTGGTTTTCAATCTTAGAAATGATCTTAATATGATCATTGTTGTTCTTCTTTAAGATTGCTCTAATATCTTCGATATCCTTAGGACGTCTTACGAATGATGCGAAGATGAAGTCTAGGTCTTGCTCACAAGCCCAGTTAATATCATCTAAATCCTTTGGTGCGATATAATCCATATTTAATACTACACCAGGAACATTACAGTTTCTCTTGTTCTTTAACTTACGATCATTTTGTGCTTCACAAACTAATTCTTTGTTCTTAGCATCCTTTTCTTTAACAACTAATGTTAATAGACCATCTTCAACTAGGATTCTACCACCAACGTTGATATCGTCATATAAACCTGGGTAAGAAATAGCAATCTTATTTGCATCTCCTAAGAAAGAATAATCCATTGTGATTCTAATGATATCACCAGTATGAATCATAACTGGCTCATCATTCTTTAAATATCCTGTTCTGATTTCTGGACCCTTAGTATCTAATGCCATACCAACATTCCAGCCCTTTTCAGCATTTAATGCCTTAACGTTTCTGATACGGAAACCTTGCTCATCATGATCACCATGAGATAAGTTCATTCTCATAACGTTCATTCCAGCTGTTCCAATTAATTTCTCTAAGCAATCCTTTTGCTCACTTGCAGGTCCGATTGTACAAACAAGTTTTGTCTTCTTCATTTTAATTTTCCTCCATAAATAATTAATAATTAAGATATTTTTTGAACTAATTTATTCAATTCAATATTTGGCTCATTTACCATAGTAAGAGCTTGTTCAATAGGTGTTGCACATAATTTTCCATTAATAACACCAACAGCAACACCAGATGTATCTTCATGTAATAGGTCAATCGCATATTTACCTAATCTTGCAGCTAAAAGTCTATCCTCTGGTGTTGGGTTACCACCACGTTGAATGTAGCCTAAGATTGTAGCTCTACATTCATATCCTGAATATGACTCAACCTCTTTAGCAAGCTGATATACATCAGTTAGATTTTCAGAAATAACAACAATGGCATGGCGTCTACCATTAAGTCTATTTTCCTTTAAGGATTTTAATAATTTTTCCTTATCAAGACCAGTTTCATTTGTGATAATGTATTCAGCACCACAACAAATACCTGAATATAATGCTAAATCACCACAATGTCTACCCATAACCTCAATAATTGAGCATCTTTGGTGAGATGATGAGGTATCACGAAGCTTATCGATTGCCTCACATGCTGTATTTAATGCAGTTGAAAATCCAATAGTATAATCACTTGATGCAATATCATTATCAATTGTACCTGGAATACCAATTGTCTTAATACCCATTTCATGAAGTCTTAAGGCACCAGTATATGTACCATCACCACCGATACAAACTAAAGCATCAATATCATACTTCTTTAGCTTATCAACAGCTAGCTTTCTTACAGCCTCATATTGAAATTCTGGAAGTCTTGCTGTACCTAAAATAGTTCCACCCTTAGATAGAATTTCAGATACATCTTTTCTAGTGAACTCCATAAGCTTTCCTTCAATAAGTCCTCTATATCCATCATAGATACCGAAAACTTGATCGCCTGAAGCTAGTGCGGCACGAACTACTGCACGGATGCAGGCGTTCATTCCTGGAGCGTCACCACCTGAAGTTAGGACACCAATTCTCATAAATAATCACTCCTAAAAAATCACTCCATGATACATTATATCACAAAAAAACAACCTATCAACAAAATTTTATTATAAATAATAAATCAATTGAAAATAAAAACAATGTGAAGGGCTTTTTAACTTGACTTTAAAGGCCTTTTTAATTACAATTAAATTATATAAAGACGATAAGTCAAATTGCATAAAGGAGATTTTTTTATGAACAAATTAAAAGGTGCTGCAATTATTGGTCAATCAGGGGGACCAACTTCCGTTATTAATGCTTCTGCGGCAGGTGTATTTATTGAAGCATTACAACAAGAAAATATTACACGCGTGTATGGCGCATGTCATGGTATTAAGGGAATTCTAAATGAAGAATTCTATGATATAAATGAAGAGGATATGAAGGAGCTTGAATTATTAAAGACTACTCCATCTTCTTCAATCGGTTCAGTTAGATATAAAATGAAAAATTTAGCTGATGATGATTCAGAATATAAGAGATTACTTGAAGTATTCAAGAAATATAACATTAGATATTTCTTCTACAATGGTGGAAATGATTCTATGGATACATGTAATAAAGTATCTAAGTTCTTTAAAGATTCAGGATATGAATGCTTCTGTATGGGCGTACCTAAAACTATTGATAACGATCTAGCTGTTACAGACCACTGTCCAGGTTATGCAAGTGCTGCAAAATATGTTGCTACTTCATTCATGGAATTAAAGTGTGATGCTACAGTTTATGATACTCCAATGGTATCTATAGTTGAGGTTATGGGAAGAAACGCAGGTTGGTTAACTGCTGCTGCTTCTCTAGCTTGCTATAAGGGATATGGTCCAGATTTAATTTATTTACCAGAAATTCCATTTGATCTAGATAAATTCTATGCAGATGTTGAAAAGAAATTCAAAGAAAACAATGGTAAAGTAATTATTGCTGTATCTGAAGGTGTTAAAACTAAAGATGGTAAATATGTTCCTGAATTAGTATCAGATATCGCAGTTGACGCATTTGGTCATAAACAAATGGGTGGTACTGCTTCTGTATTAGCTGATTTATTAAAAAATAAATTAAATGTTAAGGTTAGACCTATTGAATTCTCATTACTACAAAGATGTGCTCAACATCTAGCATCTAAAGTTGATGTTGAAGAAGCATTCCAAGCTGGTAGAGAAGCTGTTAAGGCAGCATGTGAAGGTGTAACAGATTACATGATTGGTTTCAAGAGAACAAAGAGATGTGGAAGATATAAATGCGAATACATTAGAGTTCCACTTGAAGAGGTTGCTAATGCTGAAAAGAAAGTTCCACTTGAATGGATTACACCAGATGGAACTGGATTAACTCAAGATTATATTGATTATGCCCTTCCTCTAATCCAAGGTGATTGTAAAGCACCACTTGAAGATGGATTACCAAGATTTGCAAAATTAAAGAAAGTATTTGTCAAGAAATTATAATTTTCCTTTCCAATAAATTGAAGGAGGACGTTGTGAAATGTCCTCCTTCTTCTTTTTTTAATTAATATATGTTATAATGAATATAACAAAAAACGATTATAAGTAAATAAGGAGGTAGCAAAATGCGTTTATTAAAAATATTATTAGCATTGCCTTTCATTCTAATTATTACTTCTTGTAGTATTAAAAAAACTGATGTAACTGAAGAACAGTGGAAAAATATATTTGATAAAAATAATCCTAACAGTATCTTCAGTCCGGATTATGCCTACAACAAAGGCTTAAAAAGAATCAAAAAATATCATAATGATTTTATATGGCTATTGGCTGAGACTGATAGTCCTAAAAACAGCAGCAATGACATAGTTGAAACAACAATGATATATAAAAATACATATTTCAGAAATCAGACTTGTTATGATGATATGGGAAAGAATGAACAAAACTTTTATAATTATTTAACAAAAGAAAATGATTCGTACAAAGCTCTTTCACTTTCATCGTTAAAATCTGATGCAAAAAAAGATAACAACGGTAATCCTAATTATAGAAAATTCAAATTGGGGAAAACATTATTATATGAATTTGATGATTATCCATATGATTATGATGATTTGATAACAGAAAATTCCTATTCTTCTGCTATTAACACATTATACAATTGGAATAATTATGAATATGTAGATGGTGTTTATAAACAAAAGGATGTAGAAATTTATGTTGAAGGCACATTTAATTATTATTATGATAATGTGGAAATATATTTTGTAAATAATAAACTAAAAAAGATAAAAGCAGATTTCAGACGATATGAGGACTGGTATAATTGTTTTGGATCAACTGAAATTAATTATTATTATAATTACAAATGTAAACAAATAAAAGAAATAAAATAACAAAAAAAGGATTCTTTTGAATCCTTTTTCTTTTACTTTAAGCTATTTAAATAATTTACAACGCTATGGGCAGCAACATTTCCTTCTCCTACTGCCTTTGTATATTGATATGGTCTACCTGTACAATCTCCTGCAGCAAATACACCCTTCAAATTTGTTTTTTGTTGTCTATCTACAACAATGTGACCTTCAGCTGCCTCTAAACCTGGAACTAATACTGCAGGTGAAATCGCAGCCTTTAACATAAATATACCATCAGATTCAATAACTGAATCAGCTAATGTTAGCTTCATCTTCTTATTTTCTTTTTCAATCTTTTTAGGCATACCCTTAATTACAGTAACGTTGTTTAAATTCATATCTATATCTTTATATAAAGCTATATATGTAACCTTATTAGCTAGCTCAGCTAAATATTTTGCTTCATGCTCAAATTCTTTTGATGTTGAAACAACAGTTATATCTTTTCCTTTATATAAGAATCCATCACATGTTGCACAATATGATACACCTTGGCCTAATAATTCAATTTCACCTTCTATAGGCTTAACAGATTCTACACCAAGACCTAAAATAATTGATTTAGCTTCATATTGATCATTTCCACATAAAACAGCATAATGTGTAGATAAATCATATACTCCAGTAACCTGAGCTTCTAGTATTTCTATTTCCATCTCATTGATTTGTTTTAAAAATACATTCTTCATTTCAGTTCCTGAAATGCTTGGAAGTCCTGGATAATTTCTAATCTTTTCAGCACTATTTATTTTATATGATAAGCTCTTAGATCCTATCCATAAGAAATTTTTATTAAGTTGTTTTAGTGTTAAGGCAGCAGATATACCAGCAGGTCCTGTGCCAATTATAATAGTATCAAACATTAGAAATCCTCCAATCTATAACAATTATATTATAATATATTATTTAAATAATTCATCTACTATTTTTCTTACATCCTTCATATCAACAGTTGGCTCAATTCTTTGAATAACATTACCTTCTCTGTCTACAATGAATTTAGTAAAATTCCATCTAATTTCATTACCTTTAGCCTTGCTAAGCTTTTGTAAGAATCCTAATTTAACTCCTTTTCCTTTATATGGAGCACTTTCTTCTAAATACGCGAATAAATCACATTTATTTTCGCCATTTACTTCAATCTTTTTAAATCTCTTGAAAGTTGTATTATACTTTAAAGAACAGAATTGATTAATTTCTTCATCTGATCCTTTAGCTTGCTCAAGAAATTGATTACAAGGGAAATCTAAGATTTCAAATCCTTTATCCTTATATTCTTGATACATTGCCTCTAAGCCTTCATAATGAGGTGTAAAGCCACAGCCTGTTGCTGTATTAACAATTAATAATACTTTACCCTTATATTCTTCTAAATTTTGTGTACTACCATCTTGATTTAAAACTTCAATTCCATAAAACTTATCATTCATCTTCTTTTCCTCCTAATTACTTTAATAATTCCTTAATTTTTGCTTCTGGAATAAATCCTACATTTTTATTCTTTAACTTACCATTTTCAAATATTAATAATGTTGGGATTGCTTCTACACCAAATTCATTTGCGATATCTGGATTCTCATCAATATCAGTTTTTAAAACTAATACATCTTTACAATCCTCTGATACTTTATCAACAATTGGTGATAACATCTTACATGGACCACACCATGTTGCATATAAATCTATTAATACCTTATTATTATTTTTAACTAATACATCTAATTCATTTAAACCATTTACTTCTTTAACCATACCTTATCATTCCTTTCAAATTAAATTGTATGCAATTTGTTATTGCAATTATATTGTATACAATTTATTTTTAAATGTCAATACTTTCTTGTAAAAAAAATAAAAAGACTCTTAAGAGTCTTAATTTTATAAATTATTTAATATCTTATATAAAACCTTATATAATAATTCAGCTTCTTCCCTAGATAAAGCTATACAACCACCAATACTTTGTGGTACTGATAATGCTTCATCTCTTAGTGCAAGACCCTTTTCTGTTATTGATACTTCTAGGTTTCTTTCGTCTACATCATTTCTTTTTCTTTCAATATATCCTTTATCCTCAAGCTTCTTTAATAATGGTGTTAATGTTCCAGAATCAAGATAGATATATTCTCCTATTTTTTTTACATTTAATGTTTTATGTTCCCAAAGAACCATCATACATATATATTGTGTATATGTTAAATCAAGCTTATCTAAAAATGGTTTATACTTTCTTGTTATTTCTTTTGCTACTGCGTATAGAGGAAAGCATATTTGATTTTCTAATTTTAAAGAATCATATTTGTCCATAATTTATCACCAAATATTATTATATCAATTAATTACATTTTATACAATTTAACTTTTAAAAATAAAAAATAGGCCGGAGCCTATTTCTTATTTTATTTCAATTTTGATATTTCCTGTTGATGTTTTAATATTACATTCTCCACCAGTTGTATGTTGTGGGTAATCTTTCTTTCCTGTTGATGATTCAACATTGAATGTTTTATCAGTTTTTAGATTTCCAGTGACACTTCCAGTTGATGATTCTATATTTAATGTATTTGCATCAGAATCAATTAGTTTAATGCTTCCTGTTGATGTTTTTAGTTCAATATGATCTTCTACTAATACTTTATCTAATTTAACCTTACCTGTTGATGCAGTTGCTGTTAATTCTTTGCATTTTACATCCTCAAGTTCTATATCGCCTGTTGAAGTTTTAATAGTAATATTATCATTAGATTCAATTGTTTTTAATAAAACATCACCTGTTGAAGCTTCAATTTTTGCACTAGCTAAGCAATTACCTTCAAAGCTAGTATTACCTGTTGATTGTTTAATTATAACTGAATTAAATGTGAAATTATCTGGAACAAAGATTTCACCTGTTGATGATTTTATATTCAAGCTATCATAATTATCTTCTGTTAAATAAATAGTAACAACTACTGAACTAAAATCAAAATTAAATATATTTTCATACCATTGGTAATCATCCTTTGATTTAATAACTAATGTGTTATCATCTACTTTAACTTCATGATATAATTTCTTTTTTTCAATTAATTCTACTTTATTCTTATCATTATCTGATTTCTTGAAATAAATATCAGAAATTGATACATCAATATCAAAATTATCGAATTTTTCTTCTAATACGATATCATTTGTAATCTTTTGTTCTTTTGAGAATGCATGTGTTCCAATTGCAATTCCTAAGAATATACCACCTACTATTACAACTGATATACCTACAAATAATAATACCTTTAAAAACTTAGTCATTTTTCTTACCTCCAATTAACTTACTCTTAATTGATAATATTATTCCCTTTGTTATCTTTATTGATAACTTTGTTGCGTAATAACAAATAATGAAGAATAATGCAGCAGCACCAATACTTAAAATAGAGATTGCTAGATATCCAACGTTGAAGTTTCCTGTCATTATTTCAGCAAAGAATCTTATTGCTCCTGCAGCTGAAGTTCCAAATAAGCCGATCTCAACACTATATGATACGATAACTAAAACCCATAATAATATGAATGCAACTAATATCAAAACTCCAAATACGATTAATAATGGGAACCAAAGTGGGAATCCTAAAATTAATAAAACAATTTCAAATGCTCTAAGACTTCTCTTTGGTCTAATTCTTTCTTTTACTAATGTTGCCATTGGTGTTGCAGTTGCAATTTGCTTAACTGCTTCATCAGTTCCACCTAAATCTGCAATTGCTTCTTCCTCAGTCTTTCCTTCTTCAATTCTATCGTCAATCATTTCACTGTAGAATTCAACACGCTCTTCTATTTCATCTTTGGGAAGCCCCTGTAATTTACTTCTAAGTTCTATCAAAAACTCTTCCTTTGTCATAATTATCCCCTTTCAATGAATGAATAAATCTCCATTATTTCCTTCCATTCATTTTTAAACTCTTCAATTCTGTTTAAGCCCTTATCTGTAATATGGTAATACTTTCTGACTCTTCCTTCATGCATCGTGCTTCTTACCTCAAGCATGCTAGCTTCTTCCAGTCGCTTCAGAATCGTATATAATGTAGATTCAGATAATCTTAATACAGGAGAAACATCCTTGATTATCTTATACCCATATGAATCTTCATTTTTTATTGCAGCAAGAACACAGACATCCAATACTCCTCGTTTTAATTGTGCGTCCATAGCATACCTCACTTTACGCTATACATCATATCACGAGGTATCAAGAGTGTCAATAGATTTTCAATAAATTTTTTTATTAAAAATGTAATTTTTAAAATTTTTTGTAAAGAAAAAGGATGAGCGAACTCATCCGATTACATTCTCTTTAAAATTTCTATTTTCTTCTCATCAAATTCTTCTTTAGTAATAATATTATCATCTAACAATTTCTTCAAATCAATTAGTGCTTTAACTATTAATTCACTAGAAGTTACACTAGATTTTTGATCATCATATTTTTCTAATTCTTCTTCCAATTTTTCTTTTTTAGCCAAAAAAGATTTCTTATCGCTTGGAGCCTTCGAAGATTTAACTACATCAACAATACAAAAAGGTATAGGTATTACAATTAATCCTGATAATAATATTAGCATAGTACCTAATCCACTATAATTTGGATTTATTGCCAAAAATACTCCAATGAAAAATAATGCAAAACAGCTTGAAGTAACAAAAACTAAATTAAATATATTTTTGCTATGATGTTCTTCTCTTTTTTGACATTCTTCTACAAGATTATCAAGTTCTTTAATTTTTTCTTGAATCTCTAATTTAGTCATAAACATCACCTTAAGATTTTCGTGTTTTCATCCGATTCTTCATTCGTTTTTAATTAGCATCTTCATCCATTGTTTCTAATAAAAAGCTTACTGGACGAAATCCATCATTACATGAAATCATTGCTGATTTTTGGTTTTTCATCCAACCATCATACAAATTCTCTGCGCCATGTGATAGAGCCATTACAAAAGGAGATATAGTCTCCCATGCACTATCACAAAAGTCTTCTGGCTTCTCCCAGCCATTAGCAATAAATACTTTTCCAAGCTGCATATCACAAGCATGCTCAATTTGGTTTTCATATTCTTCAATTAAATCCTCGTAGCATGCCATACGCATTACTGTTATTTTTACTTTCTTCATATTAAATACCTTTATTGAGCTTCTTTTTCTATCTCTTTTGTTTCTTCGTTTTCAATTGTTTTATTCTTTCCTCTATATTTTCTAATTAAATAGAATACTAATATTTCTATACCGAATATTATAGCAACAATAGCTGCATATATAGGAAGTCTTATAAATTGATTATCTGTCAATAATTTAGAAATTTCTGGTCCTAAGGCATCTCCTCTTAAATATAGATATGTTCCATCAGGAATTTGACTATTTAATATTAACGCAAATACTGTTAGGACAGATAAGAATATTATAGGCTTATAAACTGTTTTCCAATTAAATTTATATCCTTTAATAAACATCATATAGAAAACTGAATAAATTGGTAGTGTATGTTCACCCCAGAATTGATAATATCTAAAATATGTTGGTCCTGTAGTTTTAATTACTGCAGGTATAAATAATGGGAATATACCTAATGTTAAACAAACAAATACATCTATATCAAACAAATGCTTATTTTCAGTAAATACCATTATCATAGCGAATATACATGTCCATTCACAAACCTGAAATGGGAGTTTAGACAATAAATTATGTTGTTCAGTATTACCAGGTCCAGCATATATTAATCTCCAGTAATAACCCATTTCTACTAACATCATTAGTATTCCTAATACTAATCTAAATGTTTTTTCATATTTCCATTCTTTAATTTTTTCTCTAAATATGTAAGTTAATATGATAGCTGCGATTAATAAAATAATTGGTAAAAAATGCCAAAATGAAAAATATTTAAAATTGCCTTCTTCTCCAAATCCAAAAAAGCCACCTTTATAAAATTCAGCCCAATATTCACTATCAAGTATTGCCACAATTACCACCTACTACTTCAATTATTAAATTGTTGATAATTCTAATTTGAATTTTGATTTCTTTCCTAAGATGTTTTCATTACAATCAGGATCATCACCTTCAAGCCAGAATAGAATTGTATATTTTATGAAATTATTTCCTTTTTTACCAGAAATATGAATATTTTCATTACTGCCATCTACAGAATTTGTATCGAATACTAATGTAGCATTCTTGCTGAAATACTTTCTAGCATTTCTCGCATCAATCATTGAGTATGCTGTATATGTTGTAGGTGTTTCATCATTCTTTTGATATACTCTAAAGTTTTGAACACCACTTTCTTCGTAGTATGTCATAACTCTAATTGCATCACTTAATCCATCATCCTTTGTCATTGTTAGCTTTAATCTAACTGTTACATCCTGGAAGTTTGATGTTGTATTTACGATGTAGAATGAATAACCATAAGTCTTATCGAAGCTTATGTCTCCTCTTTCTCTGTGTAGCTCACCAATCTTTGCGAATTGATTTGCGAATAGATATGCTGCTGGAGATGTTTGGCTGAAATTGTCAATTGCTTTCGTATCCAAACCAGTTGTATAATCTTTTTCTGACGGATCTAGAGATAAAGAAATATCATCTTTCGAATCATTAACTCTAATATTTAAAAAAGCATTATTAGATTTATTTTGGGATTTGCTACATGATGATGATAATGTAACAATCATGATTAATAAAAATGTTAAAATAAATAATTTTGAAATTTTTCTCATAAACATATACCTTTTTATTAATTATTAAATCATTTCCTATATTTTATATTATATCATTTTTTACATAAAATGGCTAATAAAAAAGGCTTGATACAATAACTTATCAAACCTTTTATTTTATTATAATAATTCTTCTAATTTTTTTCTTTCATCTTCTATTATTTTTATATAATTTGAATAATCTATATTATCTCTATTTCTTAAATGTTCAGTTATTTCAACAATCGGATTTAATATAGGATTTAATGATAAATTAGATAATATTCCTTTTAATCCATGGGCAGCTAAAAATGCATTATCTAAATCATTATTTTTAATTGCTGAATATAAATTATTAAAACCTTGATTAGATGGGACCATACCAACAAGTCTTAAATATAATGATTCATTATTTGCACATCTTTTTATACCATCTAATGTATCTGCCCCAAATTTATTTAATGATTCTATTGTTAACATCTATTTAAATTCCTTTCCAAATAAATTTTCAAATTCATCATTTGGTAATGGTTTAGAAAAATAATAGCCTTGAATAATATCATAATTAAATTGTTTTAATTTATCTAATTGTTCTTTTGTTTCAACACCTTCAGCAACTAATTTAACATTTAAATATTTTGCTATATCAGATACTATTCCAACCATCTTTAATGTCTTATCATTTTTAAACATATCATGGACAAATTTCATATCAAGCTTTAAACAATCAAAAGATAATGTAGCTAAAGTATTAAGTGATGAATATCCAGAACCAAAATCATCAATTTCAATTTTGAATCCTAAATCTCTTAATTTATTAATAATTCCAATGATTTGATCTGTTTCATTATTATATGCAGATTCAGTTATTTCTAAATATAAATTTTCAGGCTTTATTCCACTTTCTTTAACAATATTATTAATTATATCTACTATCTTTTCATCAAACATATCCGCTCTAGATACATTTACTGAAATAGGTAAAGTAATATTATATTTATTTTGCCATTCCTTTATTTGTTTGGCTGCCTCATTCCAAACATATTGATCTAATAATTTAATATTTCCATTTTCTTCAAATAAAGGAATAAACATACCAGGAGATATAAATCCAAGTTCTGGGTGAATCCATCTAATTAAAGCTTCGGCAGATGCTAATTTAAATTTATCACCTAAAATAGATATTTTAGGCTGATAATAAACTTTAAATTCTTTATTAGCTATAGCTTTATTAAAATCATGATTTAATTTTTCTTTAAATAATTGATTCTTTTGATCATCATCATTATATATGTTATAAAATTTAGAATTTGAATTTCTAATTTCATCACAAACTAATTTAGCTCTATCAATACAATTATCAACATCTTCATTATTATTAGATGAATAAATACCAAGTCTTATAATAATATTTGAAATATTATATTTATCTTTTAAATCATTATTTATTTTATTAACTAATTCATCATAATTATCTAAATGATTTATAAATAATGCGAAATAATCTCTTTGAAGCCTTGAAACAATACCATCATTAATTCTTGCGATATCTTTTAATACATTAGCAATGCATACTAATGCTTTATCTCCCTCTTCTTTTCCATATAATTCATTATATAGATGAAAATGAGATATATTTAAGACAATCATATCTTTCTTTTCATTTTGTCTATATTTATTAATTCTTCCAACATATTCTTCAAAGATATGTTTATTATATACATCTGTTAATTCATCTCTTTCAGATGCACTAACAATAATTCTTTTTTCTGATAATTCTATTGAACGATTAACACGTGCCATTATTATTTCAGTTGCGTCAAATGGCTTAGTAATGAAATCTACAGCACCTAATGTTAATGCTTCAAGCTCACTACCTTTATCTCCAGTTATTACAATAATTGGAATATTCATATTGTCTTTATCTTTTTTTATTTCCTTTAAAACCGTAAATCCATCCATTAAAGGCATATTTAAATCAAGTAAGATTAAAGAAATAGGTTTTGAATAAGTTTTTAATATTTCTAATGCTTCAATTCCATTATTAGCTACTAATATTTCATAATCATTAGATAATATTTCCTTTAATATTTCTTGATTGATGAATTCATCTTCTACTATTAAAATATATCTTTTTAATTTATTAATAATATTATTATTTCGCATAGAATCATCCTTTCTTTGATAGAAATGATTTTATTTTATATCTTCAAAATTACCATAATTTAGAACTGCTTCATCAATGGTCATTAAGCCTCTTCCAACTTTATATGATGCAACTCTTGTTTGAACTGAAAGCTGATCAGTAATTCCTAATACTTCTGGGAAAATAATACGTTCTGATGGAATATTTGAAAAAGAACTATAAACTGAATGGAATGACATATCTTTTGTAGGAGTTACTAATCTCTTTGATGATGCCATTTCATTTAATTCTTTTGTAGAAATTAAGAAACGCATAAATTCATTTGTCATATCTAGGTTTTCACAATCCTTATTAACTGAAAATTCTACTGAAGGACTATCAATAAAATAACCTCCTTCATCAGTAAATGGTATAGGTGAAAATGAATAATCAAATGGTGATGCTTGGAATGCTTCTGATTCTGTTTCACGCTTTTTAGTTCCTGAAACTGTATCAGCAGTACATATCATCATAGGTACATCACCTTCAAAAAAGCGTAATAATACTTTTTTATAATTATCTTTAATGTTATCACATTCAGTAATATCTACACATCCATTTTTAATAAGATAATCAACTTTTTCTAATGCAGGACGTAAATATTCTCCTGCTGAGCTATCTAAATTATTAGCTAGAGCTAATGCTTCAGGATTTTTAGCTAATTCTGCCACAAATGCAGGATATGCGATAGTATTCATAAGGCAGCTTGAAGTTTTTTCACTATAGCCCATCATTGGACTATCATAACCTTTTTCATTAAATGAATTGCATACTTCTTTTAATTCAGTCCATGTTGAAGGAATATTAATTTTTTCTTTTTTAAAAATATTTTCATTTATTAACATACCATATGTTCTTGAAAAAACTGGTAACATTAATATCTTTCCATTTGATTTATTAATAAGGCCTTCTCTAATACAATCTAAATTTAATTTCAAATTAGAATCTGATAAATCTTCCATATGACTAACTACTTTATCATATTTTGAATTACCAATCATCCATGTGTTTGAAAAGAATATATTAGGTTTATCTTTACCTTCTAATACACTAAATAATGTATTATTATAATCATCTATTTTCTCATAGCTTAAATTAACATTAGGATAATATTTATTGAATTTATCAAATTCAGCTTCTAAAGATTCAAAATTATCATAACTTCCAACTATTCTTATATCACAGCTTCTATTTTTATCTAAGCTTGGTTTAAATTCATCAGATTTATTCTTAGAATTTTTACAAGATACTGCGCAAAGTAATATAAAAAACATTATAAAACAATAAAATATTTTTTTCATTTCTCATATTCCTCCTTAATTCTTCTGATTTCTTTAATAACAAGATTAATATCGACAGGCTTAGCAATATGTCCATTCATGCCAGCATTTAAGCATTCAGTAACATTTTCTGAAAAAGCATCAGCCGTCATTGCAATAATTGGAATTGATGCCATATCTTTATCTTCTAATGCTCTAATCGCTTTAGTTGCATCTAAACCATTCATCTTTGGCATTTGAATATCCATAAATATAAGTGTATATTTGCCTTTTGGTGCTTCTTTTAATTTTTCTATACAATCTAGTCCATTTGTTGCACGAATGGCATTTATTCCATACATTTGTAACAATGAATAAATAATTTCAAAATTAATATCATGATCTTCAGCTACTAATACATTTAAACCTCTTAAATCAGAATAATCATTTTCAGATATAATATTATTTTCTTTTCCTAATATTTCATTAATCTTATCATAAATTGTAGAACGGAAAAGAGGTTTATTTATAAATCCATTTATTCCACTATCTTTCAGATTCTTCTCAACATCAGATAAATCATATTGAGACATTATTATAATTGGAATATTTAAATCTAGCTTTTTTCTGATTAGATTAATCAATTCAAAAATATCAATATCTATAATCTTATAATCTAAAATTAATATATTATAATCTTTTCCATTTTCATGTCTTTTAGTAATTTTATCAATCATATCTTTTCCATTTAAAGACATGTCTACATTAATTCCTATAGATTTTAAAGTATTGGCTTCAGAATTTATAATTGCTTCATCATTATCACAAATTAAGATATCCATTGAATCAAATTTTAAATCCATTCTTTGTTGATCAGATATAGGTATATCTAAAACAACTGTAAATGTAGTACCTTTTCCTACTTCACTTTGGCAATCAATTGTTCCTTCCATTAAATCAACCATTTGTTTTGTGATTGCAAGTCCAAGTCCTGTTCCTTGAATTGTATTTACACGACTATCTGTTTGACGCAAAAATGGCTGATACATATTTTGCATAAATTCAGGGCTCATACCAATACCAGTATCAGATACCTTATAAGTTAATTTAGTACATCCTGCCTTTTGGCTTTCTTCTTCCTTTAATAATACTTTAACCATACCATTTGGTTCAGTATATTTTAAAGCATTAGATAATATGTTAATTAATATTTGATTTAATCTTAATTGATCTACATATAGATTTTCTTTATCAATATTATCTATATTAAATTGAAAATCAATATTCTTTTCTTTTATTAATGGTTGAGAAATATTTACTAAATTTTCAACTATTGAAACAATAGATATTTTTTGTGGAGATAAATTAGTTTTTCCACTTTCAACCTTAGAAATATCTAATATATCATTAATTAAAGTTAATAAATGATTACTAGCTAAATCAATTTTATGTAAGCTATCTTCTACTGATTTTTTATCCTCAATATTGTTTTTCGCAATTGTTGTAAATCCAATTATTGCGTTCATTGGGGTTCTAATATCATGAGACATTGTTGATAAGAAATCAGTTTTAGCTTTATTAGCTGAATCTGCCTCTTTAGCTGTTGTTTGAAGTCTCTTATTAAAATAAATCATAACAGCCAAATCAAAAACAAATAATATTAATAATCCAACAGAAACGAAACCAATTAAAAGCCAATTTTGTGTATTTGATGTTAAATATTTCATTGGCATTAAGCTCAATAATGTCCATCCACCAGCTACGTCAAATGGTGTATATGATAAAATACATTTTTCACCACGTGAATTAAGCATTGTAAATGATCCTGTAGTTGAAGTTATTTTCTTGAAAAAATCTTCTGATGAGCTAGAATTAATACTATTATATGATTTATAAAATTCAAAGAAGCTAGAATTCTTAAAAGAATTTCCTTTGATAATATAATCACCATTGATATCTATAATAGATAATTCTGCTTCTGCAAATTCTTCTTGTGGGAAAATCCATTTTTCTTTTAATTCTAAAACTGGAAGAACTCGAAGTAAAATAGCATCCTTAGAAATACCACCATCATTAAGTGTAATAAAATTACAGAACGCAATACATTGTTCTCCACTAGCTTTATTAGTATAAGCTCTTGAAACATTAATTGATTCTCCAATATTATGAATCCAGCTTACATCATTAAATAGCTCTATAGCATTATAATTTATTGTATAGTCATTAGTACTAATATTTATTCTAGTAGATAATCCTGTAAGATTATCTTTATAAATTATATGAGCTGATGTATTTTCTAATACATGAGAATCTCTAATAAAAGCTATTGCTTCTTCCATAGATAAATTTTCATTATTTATATATTGTGCCCAGACATCACAAATACGTTGTTCTCCCTCTAAATAATTTTCAGTAACGTGTTCCATTGTGATTGTTGTATTTTCATAATGTTCTATTTGTCTTTTAGTTAAATTAGTATTTTCAAAATAAGAATAAAGTGCTACGAAAATAAGCATAGCAATCATAATGAATACATTAACAACTATAATCCATATTTTCCTCATAGCACTAACTCCTCTCTTGAAATAATATAAAATTTAAATAGTAAATATCCTTATTCTTTAATTATAACATTTTTTCTAAAAAAAGGCTATTTTATATAAATACAATAATAAAAAAGCTTGATACAGTTTAGTATCAAGCTAATAAATATTAACTATATAAATAATAATACATGTCATATACACCACAGCATGCATCCATAGCTGGGTTTGGATTATAACATTTTTCAAGTACTCTTTCCCATGAACCATATTTCTCATATGATTCTTCAGGTAATGGTCCTTCTTCATGTCCATATTTTTCTAAATTTCTTTGTTTTAATGCTGCTAATCCTTCTGGATCATCTTTATAAGCATCTAATCTTAGTTGATTACGAAGATTAGAGCACGCTCTTGCAATTTCTTCTATATTCTTATTTTGATTTCTTAATTCATTTTCTAATTTTCTAATCATCTTATCATTTGTTTCAATATATTCAATTCTATTTTTTTTAGCTACTTCAACAGCATCTTTATCATTCCAATCATAATCTCTATATGATGCCAAAGATCCAGTCGCATTAGGTATAAAGCCATATACTGCATCTTCGTTTACTTCAGCATCAGCTAATACTTTTGGATTAGATGATGGATTATGAGCATAAATAAATTTATCTGTTTCATATCCTTCTTCATGATAATTAATATTTAATTTAACATCATTAAAATCAAATGAAAGATTATATTTAGCATCGACATTGCCATATTCAATAACAAGTATGAATCTAATATCAATTTTTTCTTTTTTATTTAATTCATATTCTTCTTTATTAAATAATTCATTATCATGTGAATCATTATTATAATTTTTATATATTTTTTCAGGTAATATTGCATCATTTGCGTAAGCAATTGGATTATTAATTTCTAATTTTAATTTTTTATTTTTTGTATTTGTTAATGATAAATCAAAATCTAATTCTAATGTATTATCAGAATATTTTTTTGATGTATTTTCTTCAACAAATTTAATACCATTAATTGTTTTATTACTTAAATGATATAAATTAATATCTATTTTATCTTTTTTACATGAGCTTAATAATAAAATAGATATAATTAGAAAGCTAAAGCTCATTAAGAATCTAATTATTTTTTTCATAATTAACTCTCCTTTTTTAATTTAATTATTTGATTTTTTAACGCTTATATTTGATTAAATTTTATCATATAAATAAACTTTATGTCAATTAATGGTCTTATTATAAAAAAAGGCCTAATACAAGATGTATTAAACCTCTTTTCTCAATAATTTTTTATATGTGCTATCCATTAATATAGCACCTAGTGGTGCTGTAATTATAATAGATATAACTGCACCAGTTAAAATAACTGTACCACAGCTTAATCCTTCTGATAATGCGATTGCCCCAATTGAAGCTTGAACAGTTGCTTTAGGAAGATATGAAAATATAATAAATAATTTTTCTTTTTTATTAAAATTAGTAGCAATTAAGCAAATAATTACACCAATACTTCTAAATATTAATGCTAATAAGACAACACCAACTAAAATTGCTCCATCTTTAGAAAATGCATAATCTATACTTGTTGCAATTCCTACTAATGTAAACAATAATATTTCAAATCCACTCCAAAGTGAATTATATGTTTTCTGAATTTCTTTTGCTTCTTCTTTTTTAAATATATTAATAATTAAGGCCATAACAATTATTGCAAGTAGGGCAGAAACACTAAAATATGGCTTTAATGCATTTTCTAATGCTAGCATTCCAAAAGATGACCCAAGCATAAATATAACATTAATAACTTTATTCATTTTTAATTTATTGATAATTAAAACTATTAAGAATCCAACTATTATACCTAGTGTTATACCACTTATTATGCTTAATGGTATTTGAGCTAAATTCCAGGCATCAAAGTTTGATGTTGAAACTAAATTTTTAAATGAATAAAATAATACAATTACAAAAATATCATCACATGAAGCTCCTGCCATAATGAGCTCAGGAACGTTATGTTCTTTACCATAACCTTCATCCATTAATTTTATCATTCTAGGAACAACTACTGCAGGTGATACAGCAGCAAGTACACTTCCTAATAATAAAGCTTCTAAATATGATATTCCTAAAAATACAGGTGCAAATATTGTTACACCAACAATTTCAAAACATGCAGGAACAAAGCACATTAATATTGCAGGTCTACCAATTTTCTTTAAATTATTTATATCTAGAGATAATCCACTTCTAGTTAATATAATAACTAAAGCTATTTGCCTTAAATAAGATGATATATTTATTAATGTATCATCTACAATATTAAATACTGATGGGCCTATTAATATTCCTAATATAATATACCAAACAAGCTTTGGTAATTTTATTTTTTCAAATATAAATCCACCTAAGATACCACATGTAAAAATAATAAATAATGATAAAAATATATTCATAATTCCTCCTCTTGTCATGAAAAAAAGCTGATTTATCCATGACAAAAAATCATAGACGTCATCAGCTTTAAGAAGCGGTTTTGCATAAATGCAAGGGAGACAATCATTCCCTATTATAGTTATAACAAATATAACCAATCTAATTATGCATCATTCACCAAAAAAATGCAAATATTTTTTTAAAATTTTATTGTTTCACTTGGTGCAGTAAATGATGAAAATGTTGCAGTTGCATCTGCAATTTCAAACATTGTCATATTACCATCATCTTCATTATACATTGCACGTAAGGATGGAATCTTTTCAAGCATTGCAACTCTAATGTTTCTATCATCATTTTCAATTAGCTTACAAGTGATTCTTAGCCATTCTGGGCCTTTACAAGATACAATTTCTGCCTTTGGGTTAGCATATAATTGTTTAGCTACATCTTTCTTTTTACCTGTTTGAATATATAATTTACCTCCATAACAAAGTATAGTACCGAATACTCTAACTCGAGGTTGATCACCTTCTACAGTTGCTAAAGAATATGATTGTACTTCTTCTAAAAAATTATAAACTCGTTCTAAATTTGTCATTTGCTTTTTCCTCCTTTTTTATGCTTTATTAAATTTAGATTTTGGTTGTTTACATCTTGGACATTTATAGTCTTCATAATATCTTTCCATAAAATAGTAATATTATTAAATCTAAAATCATAAATCCATTCTAAAACTCCAATTATTAATATCTCTATCTTTATATTTAAGATTTTCTTCTTTAATTAGAGAAAAGCCACTATTAATATAAAAATTACAATTGTGCTTTTCATTAGTTGTAACAGTAATTAAATTCCCGCTTTTTTGTTTAACAAAAGGTATTAAAAAATTTTTTATTGCATCTGTTCCAATACCTATACCTTGATATTTTGGATCAACTACTAAAAAATACAAATGCCAACGAGGCTCTTTAATGCTTTTAACAACAAACTCTGTTTCATCAGAAAGTTTAAGATATTTTAAAGCATTGAACAATCCAAGCTTTAATATAGGTTTTATACCCCCACTTAGGATATAATCTAAAAATCCTACAGGTTTATCAGTAGGAGCATCAATAATAACCAAGTCAATAACCTTTCCTTCATTTATACCAATATAGCATGCATTTTTACGGATTGTCGCTTTAAATAAGGCCTTCATAAAACTATTATAAAAATTTTTAAACTTTTCTTCTGTTTTAAAATCATACTTAGTGATTTCAAAAAGGGGATAATTTTCAAATGATTTTGTAAATATATTTATTACTTCTTTTTCATAAGAAGTATTATATTTCTTGTACTCAATTGAATTTATTGTACCGTTTTTCATATTTAATCTCCGCTATAAATTGCTATTTCTATTTAATATAGTATAAGTGATAATGAATTATAAGTCTACACTTTATTGATGCAATCTTTCCAAAGATAAATTTTTTGTGATAAATGCTAATTGATTCAAAACAATTCTTATCTCTTTTTAAATAATAACAAATTAGGATTTTTACCTTCTTCTTCGTATGTACATACTAAGATATAATCAGCATTGGCAACAACACCATAACAGAATTTATCACTTTCAAGTTGTGTTCCTAAATATGTTATTTGATCATTTAAAAATTTTGCTTTAATTCCGCTTGGAAGTGGATATTCTAAATTTACATAAGAACCTATTAATGCATTTAAACTTTCAACTTTAGGCATTCCTTTAATATGTAAATCATTTATTTCTTCTATAAGTTCTTTCTTAAAAGCTTCAAATTTGCCACCATCGCTTAAATAATCATGATTTTTCCAATATTTTAAATTTGGTAGCATATTTTTCATATAAGAACGAGCCTGTTCTTCGTTAAAACCAGACTTAACCATATGTGGAACGCAAACATCTATAAGTGAATCCATATCATGATAAGTGTACGTTCCATCAGCATAACACCATTTACAATAATCCTCATTTAGTGTTCCATTACTATTGTGACCAATTAATTCATCAGTAAGTGGCATACCGCAGCATTGACAAATTAGTTCTCTAGGAGATCCTAAAAGTGTGTTAATTGAAACATTAAATATATTAGATAATAATTTTAAAGTTTCAGTATTTGGAATGGTTTCTCCGTTTTCCCAACGTGAAACTGCTTGTCTAGTTACAAACACTTTTTTCGCAAGTTCATCTTGAGATAGACCATGTCTATTTCTTAATTCCAATAATACATCTTTTGTTTCCATCGTTTCTCACCTCTAGCATTATTATATAATATTAAGAAAACAAAATCACGCAACAAGTTGTTGCTATGAAAAGTATACAATAAATGATGTTTTTCAATTTACCACGAAAATGCAACGTTTAATATAAAAAATGTCCGAATACAAATCTAAAAAAAATTAAAAAGCACCAAAATAGAGTTTATAAGACTCTAAATTGATGCTATATTTATTCTAATATCTTAAATAAATGGCTTAGTTATGCGATTTTTACGTTTATATAAAGAAAAAAGGCCTGATACAGTATTGTATCAAACCTATTGTTCTTTAATGGAGGCCCCGACCGGATTTGAACCAGCGATCAGGCAGTTGCAGTGCCGTGCCTTACCACTTGGCTACAGGGCCACATATGAACGATATAATTATAGCAAACCGCATAACTAAAGTCAAATAAAAATTAATCTTTTTTTGACTGTTATTTTTCTAATTTTATTCTTGATAATGATAGCCATAAATAATATAATATTTATGTATTTTTAGAAAAGATTCTAAACTATTGAGGTGAATATTATGAAGATAGCTTTTGATAATGAAAAATATTTAAAATTACAATCAGAAAATATCTTAAAAAGAGTATCATTATTTGGTGATAAATTATATATAGAATTCGGTGGTAAATTATTTGATGACTATCATGCATCAAGAGTATTACCAGGCTTCTTACCAGATAGTAAGTTAAGGATGCTTCTTACATTAAAGGATAAGGTTGAAGTTGTAATCGCAATCAATGCACACGATATTCAAAAGAATAAAATTAGATCTGATTTAGGTATTAATTATCAATCTGAAGTTTTAAGATTAATTGATGCATTTAGAGCTTCTGGTTTATTTGTAGGTTCTGTATGTATCACTCAATATCAATCTGTACCTCAAGTTGAATCATTTAAAGATAAATTAAATAATTTAGGAATTAAAACATATCTTCATTATGAAATATTAGGATATCCTCATGATATTAATCATATTATTAGTGATGAAGGATTTGGTAAAAACGAATATATAGAAACAACAAGACCAATTGTTGTAGTTACAGCACCAGGACCTGGTTCAGGAAAAATGGCTACTTGTCTTTCTCAGTTATATCATGAAAATAAGCGTGGTATTAAAGCTGGTTATGCTAAGTATGAAACATTCCCTATTTGGAATATTCCTCTAAAGCATCCTGTTAACCTAGCATATGAAGCTGCTACTGCTGATCTTGCAGATGTTAACATGATTGATCCATACCATCTAGAAGCATATAATATTCAAACAGTAAACTATAATAGAGATGTTGAAATCTTCCCTGTATTAAAATCTATGTTTGAAGCAATCTATGGTTCTTCTCCTTATAAGTCTCCTACAGATATGGGAGTAAATATGGCAGGATATGCAATCTGTGATGATGAAGCTGCTAAACAAGCATCTAAGGATGAAATAATTAGAAGATATTTAAATACATTAGTAGATTTAAGAAATGGTAAAGTAAAAAGTGATGCTGTAGATAAGATATCACTTTTAATGAGACAGCTTGAAATCTCAGTTAGTGATAGAAAGTGTGTTAAGGCTGCCCTAGATAAGAGAGATAAGACAAACACTGTATCAATGGGATTAGAATTAGCTGATGGTAGAATCGTTGATTCAAAAACATCTGATTTATTATCTGCTCCTGCTGCTCTACTTTTAAATGCATTAAAAGCCCTAGCTGGTATAGATGATAATGTTTTAATTATAAGCCCATCTATTATTGAGCCAATATCTAAAATGAAAATTAAAGATTTAGGAAATCATAACCCAAGATTACATGCTGATGAAATCTTAATCGCACTAGCTATTTCTGCAACAGTAAATAAGGATGCTAAAAAGGCAATTGATAAATTACCTGAATTAGCTCATTGCCAAGCGCATGCTACTGTAATCTTACCTGAAAGTGATTCTTCTATCTTTAAGAAATTAAAAATAGATTTAACAACTGAGCCTGAATTTTATGCTCATAAATTATATGTAAAATAGGAGATTCCTAATCGAATCTCTTTTTTTTAATTACTTAGTAATTAATTCATCGTTTCAAAAAGAAATTGGCACTCTCCTATTGAAAGTGCTAATTTTAGTGGTATAATATAATTGTAGTTAGATGACTACCATGAAATGGAGGGATTAAATATGATGAATAATGAAAACATGGAACAAGAAAATGTATTAGAAAAATATGGTCGTGATGTCGTTAATCTAGCCAGAGAGGGCAAAATTGATCCCGTAATTGGTAGAGATGAAGAAATTAGACGTATTATTAAAATATTATCACGAAGAACAAAAAATAACCCAGTTCTAATTGGTGAGCCGGGTGTAGGTAAAACTGCTATTATTGAAGGATTAGCTCACCGTATTGTCGCAAATGATGTGCCTACATCATTAAAGGATAAGACAATATTCGAGCTAGATATGGGTGCATTAATTGCTGGTGCTAAATACCGTGGTGAATTTGAGGAAAGATTAAAGGCTGTATTAAATGAGGTTAAAAAATCCGAAGGTAAAATCATCATGTTTATTGATGAAATTCACTTAATTGTTGGCGCTGGTAAGGCTGATGGTGCACTAGATGCAGGAAATATGTTAAAGCCAATGCTTGCCAGAGGTGAGCTTCACTGTATAGGTGCTACTACTCTTAAGGAATATAAAGAATATATTGAAAAGGATTCAGCACTTGAAAGACGTTTCCAAAAGGTCTTAGTTCAAGAACCATCTGTTGAAGATACTGTTTCTATTCTAAGAGGTATCAAAGAAAAATTTGAATTACATCATGGTGTAACAATTCAAGATAACGCAGTAGTTGCTGCTGCTACTCTATCTAATAGATATATTCAAGATAGATTCTTACCTGATAAAGCAATTGATTTAATTGATGAAGCTTGTGCTTCTTGTCGTATGGAAATTGATTCAAAGCCAGCTGAGCTAGATGACCTTGATCGTCATATTGCTCAATTAAAGATTGAACAAATGGCTTTAAAGAAAGAAAATGATTCTGTTTCTTTAAATAGATTAAAAGAAATCAATGCTGAGCTTGATAAGCTTAATCAGCAACAATCTGAATTAAATAAAAAATGGGCTAAAGAAAAGAATGAAATCCAAGACTATAAGAATATCAAGGCTGAGATGGATAAATCAAAATTCGAGCTAGATAAGGCCTTTAATGAAGGTAATTATAAGAGAGCATCTGAGCTACAATACTCAGTTATACCAAATCTACAAAAGAAAATTGATGAATATCAAGCTAAATCTAAAGAAGATCATCTTCTATCTGAATCTGTAACTGAGGAAGATATTGCTGAAGTTGTATCTAAATGGACAAACATTCCTATTTCTAAGCTAATGCAGGGTGAAAGAGAAAAGATATTAAATCTTGCTAATGAACTAAAGAATAGAGTAATTGGACAAGATGATGCTGTTGAATTAATATCTAACGCAATAATTAGACAGCGTGCAGGAATCAAAGATGAAACTAAACCAATTGGTTCATTCTTATTCTTAGGACCTACTGGTGTAGGTAAAACTGAATTAGCTAAGGCATTAGCTGAAGCATTATTTGATTCAGAAAGTCATATTATTAGACTTGATATGTCTGAATATATGGAACAATATTCTGTATCTAAATTAATTGGTTCTGCTCCTGGATATGTAGGATATGAGGAAGGTGGACAATTAACCGAAAAGGTTAGACGTTCTCCTTATTCTATTATTCTATTTGATGAAATTGAAAAAGCTCATCCAGATGTATTTAATATTTTACTTCAAATATTAGATGATGGTAGATTAACTGATTCTCAAGGTAGAACAATTGACTTTAAAAATACAATTATTATCATGACATCTAATTTAGGCTCTAGCATTTTATTATCTGATGATAAGGATAAAGATTTACAAATTGATCATTTATTAAAATCAACATTTAAACCTGAATTCTTAAATCGTATTGATGAAATAATTAAATTTAATCCATTAACAAAAGATGTACAATTATTAATTGTTAATAAGATGTTAAAGGAATTAAATATGAGATTAATTTGTCAAGGTCTTAATATCTACTTCGCTGATTCATTAAAGAAATGGATATTAAATGAATCATATAATGAAGAATTTGGTGCAAGACCAATTGCTAGATTCATTACTAAAAATATTGAAACATTTATCGCTACTAAGATTATTTCCGGCGAATTAAAACCACAATTACCTTATGTATGTGATGTAGTTGATGGAAACTTAAGAATATTTACTAAATAAAAAAAGGAATCTAAGGCTAAAAACCTTAGATTCTTTTTTATTCACAAGTATTTATTAATTCTCCTATTTCATCTATTACTATTTTAATGACATCACCTTTATTTAAATAACATTTAGGATTCATACCCATACCTACACCTGATGGTGTACCTGTAGATAAAATAGTTCCTTTATTTAATGTTATTCCTGATGATAATTCTTCTAACATATCTTCTATTGAATAAATCATATTAGATGTATTATCATTTTGTCTTAATTCATTATTAACATATGTTTTTATATTAAATTCATGATAATCATCGAATGTATCTCTTGTTAATAATATTTCACTCATCACCATATATGTATCTAATGATTTAGCAAAATAATATTGTTGATGATATCTTTGTAGATCTCTAGCTGAAACATCATTGATTATTACATAGCCAAATATAGAATCAAATATTTCTTTTTTAGTTGGCTTATAAATATCTTTATATAATATTATTCCTAATTCTCCTTCATAATCACATTCATTAGTTATATCAGAATGTCTATTGATTATTTCATTTGAGGTAATAATATTAGTTCCTCTTTTAGAAAAATATACACTAGCTGTTCTATCCTTTTTATCAACGCCCTCTTTAATACATTCTTCTTTATGTGAATAATAATTCATTCCAGCACATATTATATCAGCATTTGATTTTTTAATAAAAGGTAGGGGTATTATATCTTTACTTTCAATTATAGGTAATAATGCTTTATTAATTTCTTTTAATTTAGGTAAATCATATTTAGATATTAATTCATCAAAATCTTTAACATCTAATATTTTGATTTCTTCATTTTCCAATATACCTATATTTTCTTTGTTGTTATAAATAAAATGTATCAGCTTCATTGTTATCACCAATTAAAATATACCAAAAATGTGCAATAAAAAAAAGAGGTTTCCCTCTCTTTTCTAGAATCCAACATGGAATACGCCAAGGATTGCTAAAATAGCAAATACTATGAATAATACTTCAAATACAATCTTAACAGTCTTATTCCATTTTGTTGATGAAATCCAAATAAATCCAGCGATTACAGCACATACAAATAATGCAATATCAACAACAAATTTAACCTTTTCTGTAATATCGGTTGGACATTTTGCTAAACCTAATACCCAAACTGTACCACCAAGTAATACTGCTAAGAATGCTAATAATCCTATTAGCCAGAATAAAGTATCTCCCTTTTTCATACTCTTACCTCCAAAATACCATTTTATTATATCACAAATATATTTATTTTAAATATATTTTATCGTTTTCTTAATACTCTCATTTTAGCACTATGTGCTCTATTATTTTCATTTAATTCATCTTCATTTGATGTAATAGGATGTCTTGTTATTAATTCAAATGGAGCTTCATCCTTAATAATTATAGGTAAGCCCTCAGGAATATCTAATGTAGATCTTTCCTTAAATACTGTTTTACATATTCTATCCTCTAATGAATGGAATGTAATAACTACAGCGTAGCCATCACTATTTAGCATATCTAAGGCATCATTAATAGATACCTCAAATACTCTTAATTCATCATTTACTGCTATTCTTAATGCTTGGAATGTTTGTTTAGCAGGATGACCCTTTTTATTTAACACCTTTTGTGGTAATGCTGATTTAATAACATCTACCAATTCAAAAGTTGTTTCAATAGGCTTTTCTGCCCTCTTTTTTTCTATTTGTCTAGCAATTTGTTTAGCAAATGGCTCTTCACCATATCTATATAATATATTTTGAATATCATTAAATGAATAATTATTAATTATAGTTCTTGCGGTTAAAGGACTATCTTGGTTCATTCTCATATCAAGTGGTGCATCATAATTATAACTAAATCCTCTTTCAGGTATATCTAATTGAAATGATGAAACACCTAAATCATATAAGACACCATCTATTTTTTCTACACCAAGCTTATTAAGCTCTTCTTTTATATTCTTAAAATTAGATTTAATAAATGTATAATTCTTTGATATAGAATCTAAAACCTCTTTAGCTCTTTGGAAGGCATAATCATCTTGGTCAAAACAATACAAATGACCTGTAGTTAATCTTTTTAAGATTTCTTTAGAATGACCTCCACCGCCTAGGGTACAATCAACATATATACCATTAGGCTTTATATTTAAATTTTCAATAGCTTCATTTAATAAAACACTCTTATGAATATACATGTAATCCCCCCTTTTTAGGTATAAATAGAAAATAGACACCCAAGGCGTCTATTTCTATTTTCGTATTAGAATTTTACTTTGCTGCTTCTTCAGCTGCTTCTTCCTTCTTTGTAATAACTTGCTTTCCCTTGTAGTAACCACAGTTAGAACATACTCTATGAGCTAATGTTAATTCACCACATGAAGGACAAGTAATCATTCCAGGAACAGATAAAGCTAAATGAGATCTTCTCATTCTTTTCTTCATCTTTGATACTCTACGAAAAGGTACTGCCATCTTAGAACACCTCCTACAATAAATCCTTTAATGAGGCAAATGCTGGATTAATCTTTTCTTCTTCAGCTTCAGGCTCTTCATCACTTTCAAATTCAGCTGTTGTAGCTGTCATTGGCTTATTAATTAAAATATTAGCGACGATTGCTTCCTTTGTATCAAGTGTAATACCATCAATAATGAAGGCATCTTCATTTGATTCATCTGAAGAAAAAATTTCTTCTGCATCTACATCAATTAGATAATCAAAATGCTTTAATGTAACTGAATCCTCTAAAACTAAATTAATATTGATATTAAAACTAATTTTGTAGGTTTCATCACCTCTATCCTTGATTGTTGATTTAACAACACAAGGGCTAGATGAAACTATATCCTCAAAACCATCAAGTTCTTTTGATAAATCAATTGTTTCTTCATAGCTATAAGGCATTTGTAATTTTCTTAATTGAGCTAAAGTAAACCTCATAAAATCACCTCAGCATTTCAATTATACTTTTATATAAATATAAAGTCAAGAAATTTTTATCTATATTTATACTAATCAAAATTCAATTCTAAGTCTACTAATCCCTCATAAAAATCATCCTCATGAGTTACTAATATAACTGAGCCTGGAAATGCATCAATTGCCTCCCAAAGCTCCGCCTTAGATGCAACATCTAAGTGGTTTGTTGGCTCGTCAAAGATTAAGACATTGCTCTTTTTCATAGTCATTAATGCAAGTCTTACCTTTGTCTGTTCACCACCAGATAATTGTACCATTGGCTTTGTTGCTAGATCACCTTTTATTCCTGCTTGAGCTAATACTGATCTTAATTCACCATCAGTTTTAAGGTGATAAAAATATCTTAAATAATCTATCGCATTAACATTTGCAGCGTAGCTTTCTTCTTGGGCAAAATAATTAAGGTCTACTGATGGATTCCATATAAATTCTCCATCTAGCTTTTTAATTAATCCCATAATAGTTTTAATAATTGTTGATTTACCAACACCATTATGGCCTAATATAACAACCTTTTGATTTTGTCTTAATAAGAAATCTAGATTTGATAATACAACCTTATTTTCATATCCTACAGCTAAATTCTTAAATGTTAATACATCCTGACCTAATGCCTTTGAAAATGGGAATTTTAAATGCATTGGCTCATGGTTTTTAGGTTTTTCTAATACCTGAAGCTTCTCAAGCATTTTTCTTCTTGATTGAGCACGCTTGGTAGTTGTTGCTCTAACAATGTTTTTCTTAATAAAATCTTCAGTTTTCTTAATAAATGCCTGCTGATTTTGATATGCTTTTTTATAATTATCTTCTCTAATTTCTCTTTCAATTAGAAATTTATCATAAGGCATATTATATCTAGTTAATGTTTTATTGTTTAAATTATAAACTACTTCTCCTATTTCTCTTAGGAAAGCTTCATCATGGCTAATTACTACAAATTGTTTTTTAAATGTTTTTAAATATGATGCAAGCCAAATAATATGAGCTTCATCTAAGAAATTTGTAGGCTCATCCATCAACAATACATCAGGTGCTTCAAGTAATAATTTAGCTAAATATACTTTAGCTCTTTGACCACCTGATAAGCTAGATAATTTAGTATCTAAGCCATATTCAGATATACCTAAGCCATTTATCATATTTCCCATTGTAGAATTAATAGCGTAAAAATTTTTCTTTTCTAGTTCTTCTTGAATTGAATTAGCATAATCTAGATATTTATCATATTCATATTCTTTACAAGTAGCTAGTTTTTCATAATATGAATTCATTAATGCTTCTTTTTCATATAAAGGCTTAAAAACATCAATAATATAATCATTAATTGATATATCAGTTTTAACCTTTAAATGCTGATCTAGATAAGCATATGATACATTATTTTCCCAATTAATAGTTCCGGCATCTGGGATTAAGTTCTTGGCAATTAGGTTCATAAAGGTAGATTTACCAGCACCATTATCACCAACAATGACTATATGATCACCATTTAAAATTCTAAATGAAACATTATTAAATAATTCTTCATTTGCATATTTAAATTTTAGTCCTTCCACCTCTAAAATTGCCATATTATCCTCTAATTTAAATAAGCCTAGACAAATCTAGGCTTAATATTTTTACTTCATTTCTTTTTCAGCTTTAGAAATCATTTCAATGAATTCTTCAACTGATACAGTTACTTGTTGTTGTTCACCATATTTTCTATAAGTTACAGTGTTATTGTTAACTTCATTATCACCAATAACTAATTGGTATGGAATCTTCTTCATTTGAGCTTCACGAATCTTATATCCAAGCTTTTCATCTCTATAATCTACTTCAGCTCTAATCTTAGCTTTCTTAAACATTGCGAATAGCTTATCAGTATATTCTTTATGATATTCTAGGTTTACTGGAATTAGCTTAACTTGAACTGGTGCTAGCCATACAGGGAAGATACCTTTAGTTTCTTCTAATAAGAAGGCAACGAATCTATCCATTGAACCTAAGATTGCTCTATGGATAACAACTGGTCTTGCCTTTTGACCCTTTTCATCAATGTATTCAAGCTCAAATCTTTCTGGTAATTGATAATCTAATTGAATAGTTGATAATGTAACATCATGTCCAATTGCTGATCTAACTTGTACATCTAGCTTAGGTCCATAGAATGCTGCTTCACCAATTGCTTCATAATAATCAACACCAAGCTCATTTAATACTTGTCTTAATTCGCTTTCAGATCTTTCCCATAATTCATCATTACCGAAATATTTTTCAACATCGTTAGGATCTCTTAATGATAAACGGAATTTATAATTCTTAAATCCAAAATCATTATAAACATCAAGAATTAATTTAGTTACTTCTTTAAATACATCACCAATTTGAGATGGTGTACAGAAAATATGAGAATCGTTTTGATAGAAAGCTCTTGTTCTTTCGATACCAGTTAGAGCACCTGAAGCTTCAAATCTGAAGTCAGCAGCGATTTCAGCTATACGTAAAGGTAATTCTCTATATGAGTGAAGTGTTGATCTATACATTACCATGTGGTGAGGACAGTTCATTGGTCTTAATACATATGATTCTTCATCTACATCCATCTTAGGGAACATATCATCTTTATAATGTGCCCAGTGACCAGATGTCTTATATAATTCAACATTACCAATACATGGAGTCATAACATGCTTATAACCAAGCTCATATTCTTTATCCATAATATAATCTTGTAGCTTTCTTCTTACAATAAAACCATTAGGAAGCCACATTGGTAGTCCTCTACCAACTAACTCATCAAACATAAAGATACCAAGCTCTTTACCTAATTTTCTATGATCTCTTGCCTTTCTTTCTTCTAAGATTGCTAAGAAGTTCTTTAATTCTTCCTCAGTTGCCCAGCAAGTACCATAGATTCTTGTTAAAACCTCGTTTTTAGAATCGCCTCTCCAATATGCGCCTGCACATGATAAAAGCTTAAAATTCTTAATTATGCCAGTTGAAATAACATGTGGTCCTCTACAAACATCTGCATAATCAGCTTGTTCATAAATTCCAACCATATCATCATTAATTGCGTCAATTAATTCACATTTAAATTTGTCACTACCAAATTTCTTCTTTGCATCAGCCTTTGATAACATATAATGATTGATTGCGATGTTTTCTTTAACAATCTTTTTCATTTCTGCTTCAATCTTTGGTAAATCCTCATTAGTGATTGCTGTTGGAATAGAGAAATCATAATAGAATCCTTCCTCAATGGCAGGACCTACACCCATTCTAGTTCCTGGATATAATCTACAAACTGCTTGAGCCATTAAGTGGGCACAAGAGTGATTGATTACCTCAAATGCTTCAGGATCAGTAAACATTACTAATTCTAATTTAGAATCCTCTACAATTGGTGCCTTTAAATCTACAAGCTTACCATTAAGCTTTGCAACACAGCACTTCTTTGCTAAAGAAGGTGATAATTCCTTAGCTACCTCTATTACAAGCTTACCTGATTCAACTTCAATAATAGAGCCATCCTTTAATTCAACTTTCAACATAAATTTTCCTCCATAAAAAAAGTCCTTAAGATATTAAATCCTAAGGACGATATAAACCGTGGTACCACCTTTATTCTAGAATAATCTAGCACTCATTAATACTTTAACGCAGTAATACGTAATGGCATTTCCTCCATTAATCTAGTAAGGTAGTAATAATAAATAAAATTGAATATTTTCACCGGCCATATTCTCTCTATAAATTTATAATTTATTATCTTGTCCTTCATTATCGACAAAGTAATTATACGCTTATTGATAATTTTTTTCAACTAATTTATCTATTATATTTATTAGAATCATTCATATCTACAACAGACATTAATGAATTTAATCTAGATACGATTCTATCAGCCTTTAAAGAGCCTTCGCTAGACTTATCAATTGCTAGATGAGTCTTTATCTCAGCTGGCTTTAAATTAGTTGAAATAAACACAGGTTTATTCTCTAATACACGGTAATTAATGATTGGTCCTAAAACCTCATCTCTAACCCATGGTGTCATGTTTTCACTACCAAAATCATCAAGCATTAACACCGGAACTGATTTTAGCATATTAATTAATGATTCATATCTACTATTATCTGATAAAGCATTCTTTAAATCTGTTACTAAATCAGGGAAATAAATTAATAATGATTCAATATTATTTCTAGCTAACTCATTAGCTATACAAGCTAATGTATATGTCTTTCCAATAGAGAATGAGCCCCATAATAATAAACCTTTACTATAGTTATTATTTCTAGTAGCTGTAATGAATTCATTAATCTTTTGGAATACCTTCTTTCTACTTTCTGAATTAACATCAAAATCTTCGATTCTTGCCTCTAAGATTTTTGTAGGAAGGTATAATGTTTTAATTAAATTATTATTTTTATTCTTCTTTTGTTTTTCAATCATATATTTACAAGGAGCAAATTTAAAAATTTCATCCTCATAAACAAGCTTATATCCATTATTTTCATTTTCACATGAATCAAGGCCCTTACATTTTAAACATCTATTATTAGATTCTAACAATAAAGAGAAATCAATAACGTTAGATTCATTAACGTCATATTCCTTGAATTCATTTTGAATTGAATCAATGAATTTCTTTATTTCTTTTTGATCTACAGTGGTATTTAATTCAATCTTTTTCATTATAATACCTCGAATCCAGCATTCTCATCTACTGGTTGTGATTCATCAGTAGGTATTTTTGCTGTAGTAATATATTTTATTGCATCCTTTGTAGAGAAAATATTATCCTTAATCCAAGACTCAGAAACCTTCTTGAAATAATTTAATTTAGGCATTTCTCCACTCTTATCCTTAACTACCTTTAGAATCATACAATTTAAAACACCACGTGGTAGTGAAATATTTTGATAAATATCTAAAATAGTATCAAGATATGATGCTGGATAATTAGGTATAAATGACTCTAGGAATTCCTCTGGAGACGTTGTTTCTAAGAACTCGATTAAATCTGTATTAACTGAATTGTCCTCAGCTCCTTTAAATTGAAGCTTAGGTCCCTTCATATTTCTCTTATAATTAAATAATGCGTTAGCCTTCTTCTTTAATAATCTATAATCAAATAATTCACTTCGATTAATAGAATCATTATATAAGCTAATCATTTCAGATTCATCAAAGCCATAAACAAAGGCAATATCCTTTATTTGTCTTTCAAAATTTTTAGTAACACCAGTTTCTAAGAAATCCTGATTTATTCCTTTTAGAAAAAAAGGAAAATCAAAGCTTACGTCTTTGATTTTGATACCTACATTAGGCTTTTTGCCTAAAATATATTGGAATTTCTCAAATGTTTCATCATTAGATACATTTGATTGATAAACCTCATCAAAAGATTTTGTTACATCCTCATAGCTAGACTTTTCAATCTTTTCGATTTTAAAATGATTACATATTAAATCAAATGTTTCTTTTCTAATTTTAGAAAATAAATATAGACCTAATGTAACATCTTTTATAAAGTTCTTTGCTGTAAGAGGAGGACAAATAACATAGATGTAATTGTTATTCTCTTTTTTGTAATATGTGATTAATAATCCAATACCCTCTAATTTGATTCTTGCATCCATAAATTTCTTTTCATTTAATGAGTAAATTTCAAAGAAATCCTCATGCATCATCTCTTCGCTACGTAAATTATGGCGCTCCAAAAAAGAATGGAATGCCAAATATAGCATAAGAGCATCACTGCCAATTAGTGGTGTATACAAAAGGGAAATGACAGATACATCATCATTAGACAGTGTAAATCCTGAATAGATATTGAATTTTGATTTTCTGTCTAATGCTTTCATGGCTAATTATTTATGTAATGATACTCCTTTGAATTCGAATTGAGATTCGATCTTAGCAAGTGCTCTTTCAATAAACTTTTCAGCCTTACCCTTAGCACCAACCATGAAATCTGAATTGATATAGAAATCAATAGATGTTTCCTTAGGGTCTTGCATAATTATTTTAGCAATAACTTCCATATGAGGAATCTCAGAATAAATCTCTGTATAGTCATCATTTACAGAAACAACATTATGGTTTTCATCCTCAATAAATGCTAAATAAACCTTTTTAATTTCATCATAAGATGCTTTGTAATAATGTGTTTGTAAAACTAACTTCTTTTGGTTTTCTCCTGTTTCAACTACTGTCATAATTTTAACACTCCTTTTTTATTTTGTTTATTACATCAATCACCTGTTTTTCAGTCTCATTGAAATTCCCTTTACTATCAATGACATAATCAGCAAGTGATTTTTTCATATATAAATCCATTTGAGAATGAATTTTCTTTAACGCAAAATCTTCATCTATTCCTTCTCTTTCCATTAGTCTTTCAACCTGATATTTTTGAGATAGGAATACACAAATTACTATATCGCATATAGTATCAAATTTTGCTTCATATAATAATGGAATTTCAACAAAAATTAAACCATCATCATATTTAGCTATTTCTTCTAATAGCTCATCTTTAATAATTGGATGAGTAATAGAATTAATTAGCATTTTAGCACTTTGATTATTAAAAATTAGTCTAGCTAATTTCTTTTTATCAATGTTACCATCTTCTAATAAATATTCATTTCCAAATCTTTCTAGAACTACATTGTAAATCTTGCCACCGATTTCGTAATTGTTTCTTGTGATTTCGTCACAGCTAATAATCGGATATCCTAATTTTTTAATTACTTGGCATACGTTGCTTTTTCCGCTCGCAATACCACCGGTTATTCCTACTACCTTTTTCACAGTGTATCACCTCTGGCAATTATTACAAAAATATGTCGTCCTTCCATTTATTTTAACACGAGTTAATGTATTTTTGCAATGAGGACATATATTTTTTGTATGAACATTTAAAAAATTCTGGTAATTACCTTCAACTCCTAAGCTAGATGTATAGCTTCTAATAGTTGTGCCCTTATTTAAAATAGCTTTCTCTAATATTTCCTTTGAATATCTAATAATGTTATTAGATTCTTCCAATGTTATTGTATTTCCAGGTCTATTTGGATCTATTTTAGCAGAAAACAATACTTCATCTACATAAATATTTCCAAGTCCTGTAATTATTGATTGTTCTAACAATATTGACTTAATTGGTATTCTTTTATTGATAATTTTCGAATGAATCAATTCATTATCAATATTAGTATCTAATATAGGATCTACACCTAATTCATTTAATGGATTTGTATCATATAATTCATCTTCTTTTTTATAAGACATCTTTCCAAATTTTCTGACATCCTGATATAAAAGTGAATATCCATTATTAAGTTTAAATATTACATGTATATGTTTATTATCTAATGAATTATTAGGTACATAAAAATATTTACCTTCCATTCTTAAATGTGATAACATATATCCTTCATTAAGCTTAAAGATTAAATATTTTCCTCTTCTTTTAATATCTTCTATTGTTTTATTCTTAATATTATTAATGAAATAATTAAGATCATCTTCAATTATTCCACTATATCTAATTTCAATATCTGATATAACAAGACCTACTAAATCTTTTTTCAATACCCTTCTTACTGTTTCTACCTCAGGTAATTCTGGCATACATTAACCTCTATTATAGTGAACCATATCTTCACTAAATTTATTTTTATCCCTAAATTCACTTTCATCCCTAGGATAGCCTAAAGCAATAATAGAGAACGCGAATCTTCCATCATTAATGCCAAGAAGTTCATTAATAATCTTAATTCTTTCTTCAATTGGATAAACTCCACACCAGCATGAACCAATACCTTTTTTTGCGGCGGCAATCAAGATATTTTCTGTTGCGGCAGATAAATCTTGTGGTTGGAATTCAGGTCTTGAAATAGTTTTAGGATCTTTTCCAACAACTATGATTACATTATCGCATTCAGCTAATATCATTGTTCCTACCATAATAGTTGATAATTTATTAATTAATTCTTTATCAGTTACTATTACATATTCTCTAGATCTTTGATTTCTAGCTGAAGGGGCAGATTCTGCGTATTTACATAGTTCAACTAATGTATCCTTAGATATCTTTTTAGATAAATCATATTTTCTTATGCTTCTACGCTCTAATATTTCATCCATATATAAATCTATAATCAATTAATGTTATTGATTATTATTCCTTTCTGTTAATCTATAATATATCGATGTTTCATTGTAAACTGAAGAAACATGGATAGGATAATCACTATCTGATATATATGATATTCTAATACATAAATCATCTTTTGATTTATCATTATCAAATACTTCATTATAGACAACAAAAGTAAAACAAGGATAATCACTATTATCTTTGAAATCATCTAACTTATTACATTCATATAATGCATAAGTAGGTTTTCCACCAAACAATGAATCTAACATTTCACCTTGTGTTCCAAAATATTTATAATCTTTATTTAATAAATAATTATAAACATCATTAACATATTCATAGTATTCTTCTTCAGATCCTTTATAATTTGTTATTGATTTTGATTCCTTATGAGATTTTCCGCTTGGCGTAACAAAATCAGTTAATCCAGCTTGTTTAATTGGAGATTTATTTGCACTACAAGATGTTAAAGCAATCAAAGGTAATAAAGCTAATACAATTTTTTTCATAAATTTTTCCTCAAATTTTATTTATTATTTTTTTAATTCTTAAAGCTTGTTTTGGAGGTACTAAATTAGAATTAAATAATTCAATTAATTCTTCTTTTGTCCTCCATTTATAATCAATTGTTTCATTTTTTTGTAATACTACTTCATCTTCATTACAATCAACTATCCCAAGATATGTAAAATAAACTAAATCTTTTATTTTATTTGTATCTAAATATGTATAATCAATAATGTTAAGCCCAGTTTCTTCTTTAACCTCTCTTAAAATTGCATCTTCAGTTTTTTCACCAAAATCAATTCCTCCTCCAGTTATTTCCCAAAGGCCAGGTGAGGTTGGCTTATTAATATCTCTTCTTGTTGTTAGATATTTATTAGTTGAATTATTTTTTACAATAACATCAACTATTCCAGCATATGTATGAGGCTTTATGTCTTCTCCTCTTAAATTAGGATATGGAAGACGATTTAGGTCTTCATCAAATAATTGAAGTCTTTCTACATATGTCATATAAATATCTTTTGTGATGTAATAAATATCATTATCATTTTTAAAATTTCTTTTTGATAATATTTTTTTAGTTTGTTGTTGTTTAGGGATACAAATGATTTTATCACATTTCTTTTCCCATAAATATTTATATCTTAAATATTCCCTTAATATTTCAGTTTGATAACCCTTATTTTTATATTTATCTTCAATATCAAATTCGATTAATAATGAATTATCATTATCAATTTCTTTGATATATCCAATATAATCATTTGAATGTCTATCTAATACATTTATTAATGAATCATTATATTCAAATTTAATTCTAGATGAATATACATTCTTAATTAAATCATTATTTAACTTCATACCAGTTATTACCAAATGAATCATCAACTACTAGTGGAACATTTAATTTATATGCATTCTCCATTTTATTTCTAACGATAGCTTGAATCTTTTCCTCTTCTCCAGCTTCAACCTCAAATACTAATTCATCATGTACCTGAACTATCATTTTACTCTTTAAATGCTGTCTTTCGATTTCTTTATCTACCTCTATCATGGCAATCTTGATAATATCTGCAGCACTACCTTGGATTGGAGTATTCATTGCGATTCTTTTACCGAATTCTCTTTGCATATATATCTTAGAATTTATTTCTGGAACAAATCTTATTCTATTTTCCATTGTTTTTACATATCCATTAATTTTACAATCTTCTACAATCTTTTCCATAAATGTTTTAATTTCAGGATATGCTTCATAATATTTTTCTATAAAATTAGATGCTTCATAAGGCTTAATACCTAAATCTTGTGATAAGCCATATGCTGATATTCCATATACAATACCAAAATTAACCGCCTTAGCTCGTCTTCTATCTTCAGATGTAATAACATCTTTTTTAAAGACTTCTTTAGCTGTCTTTGTATGAATATCTTCACCTTCAATAAATGCTTCCTTTAATTTAGATACATTAGCCATATGTGCTAATACTCTCAATTCAATTTGAGAATAATCAGATGAATATAGCTTGTTTCCTTCCTTTTCAGGAACAAACATTTTTCTAATCTTATGTCCCTCAGGAGTTCTTATTGGTATATTTTGTAGATTTGGATCAATACTTGAAAGTCTTCCTGTGGCAGTTAAGGCTTGCTGGAAGATTGTATGAACCTTGCCATCATCAAATATTTGATCACTGATACCCATTATATATGTCGAATAAAGCTTTGTTTTGGCTCTATATTCAATTACTAAGCTAACAATAGGATTTATATCCTTTATAGCATTTAAAATGTCTATATCGGTAGAATAGCTATTACCTTTTGCTTTACCAGGGTATTCAATATTTAATTCTTCAAATAATACAACACCTAATTGCTTAGGAGATGCAATATTGAATTCATGACCACTATATTTATAAATTTCTTTTTCTAGATTTGATATTTGTTGTTGAAGGTCTTCTTTTTGTCTTTCAAGCTCATTAATATCAATCTTCATTCCATTGAATTCCATTTTACCTAAAACAACAGATAAAGGTATTTCAATATCAGTTAATAAATGTAATTGATCTTTTTCTTTTAGCTTATTAATAGATGTTTCTTTTAATTCATATAAAGCATTAGCCTTTTTAGCTATATGTGAATATAAGAAATTAGATTCTGGTATTTGTTTTTTAACACCTTTACCATAGATTTCTTCATCTAGATATACATCATCATAATTATAAAAAGATGCGATATATTTAAATTCATCTTGGTTAACTGTTGAATTTAAGATATATGTTGCTAATAATAAATCAAAATCTACACCCTTAAATTCAATACCTAATCTCTTTAATAGGACATATGCTCTTTTATAATCATAAACTGATTTCTTTATATTCTCATCAGTTAAATACATCATTAAAGACATATTATTAAACATCATGCTTGGTGGAACAATAAATGTACCTTTACCATTTTTAATACCTAAAGCTAATATAGGACATTTATGATAATTATATTCAAATGTTTCAAATATTAATGCTGAATTAGGTAATAATATATCATCTAGCATTGATATACTATCAACAACCTTATAAATGTTTTCTTCTACTATTATTGGCTTTTCAACCTCAATATCTTTTAATAATGATTTGAATTCTAATTCTTTGTAGAAAGCAATTAGCTTTTCTTTATCAGGCTCTTTCTTTTCAGTATCAGCTAATTCTAGATTAATAGGGAAATCTCTTAAAATAGTTGCCATCTTTTGACAGAGCTTAGCTTGTTCAAAATTTTCTTGAACATTTTTTCCTAAAGCTCCCTTAATTTCAAATCTATGCTCAATGATACCATCAAGTGAACCATATTCTTGTAATAATGAAACTGCCTTCTTTTCACCTACACCAGGAATACCTGATAGGTTATCTGATTTATCACCCATCATTGCTTTTAAATCAACGAATTGGTTATAGTTAATTTGATATCTTTCAAAGAATACTTCTGGAGTGTAATCTTCAAGTTCAGTCATTCCTTTTTTATTTAGGTGAACTGTAGTGTTATTAGATACTAATTGTAATAAATCTTTATCAGATGAATAAATATCTACATGATAGCCAGCATCTTCTGCTTTTTTAGACATTGTACCAATAATGTCATCTGCCTCATATAGTTCTTGTTCATATTGCTTAATACGCATAATTTCTAAGAATTGCTTAATGTATGCAATTTGCATTCTAAATTCATCAGGCATTGGTGCTCTACCAGCTTTGTATTCTTGCATCCAATCATGTCTGATTGTTTTCTTTCCAGCATCAAAAGCAACTAAGATATTGTCATATTTAGATATTTTGATAACATGATTTATCATTCTTGCGAATGCGTAAATTGCATTAGTATATAGACCCTTTGAGTTGGCAACTGGAGCTCCTCCTGCGGCCATACCGTAATATGCTCTATACATTAATGAGTTTCCATCTATTAATATCATTCTTTTCATAATAAGCACCCCATAAAAACTAATTATATTATAACAAATGTTATAATAAAAAGATAGAGAAAAGAAAAAATGAGACAAAGTCTCATTTTATTCTTCTAAATTATTTCTTTTTTGGCAATTCGATAGGATTTTTAGCATTATCTGAATGCATATAGAAAACAAATGTTCTTCCCTTATGCTCAACAAATTGAATATCTTCATCTACAAAGAATTCAATACATTCTTCTTCAGTAACAAATGAATTTTGTAAAATAGATATTTTAATTAATTCATGCTTATTTAAATAATTTAATACATCATTATATAAATTTTCATTAAGGCCATCTTTACCAATTTGAAATACTGCCTTTTCTTTTTGAGCTAGACTCTTTAAATATGCTTTTTGTTTTGGGTTTAGCATGTGTATTCTCCTAATCTAAAAATTCTTTATTGTCGTATGCATCTCTTAAAATCTTTTGCATATCTTCTACCATTGGTACTCTTGGATTTGCTGGAGAGCATTGATCTTCATATGCAAGATATGATAGTTTTTCAACCTGTGCCATATA
>CAMJFY010000007.1 GCA_946405105.1 uncultured Caryophanales bacterium | reverse complement strand
GTATTAAATCTAATCCATTCAGGCTGTAAAATTCTACCACTTTTTATGTTCTTTAGCTTAATTTGGCTTTTTGCAGAAATCATTCTTTCTACTAATTGCTCATCTGACATTTCTAGGTTAAATACTGCAACTCTAGCTTGTCCGCCTTTATTCAATAAAGCTACATTATGAGCAAGATTTAAGGCAAATGCTGATTTACCCATAGCTGGACGAGCAGCTAAAATAATTAATGCACCAGCTTGTAAGCCTTGAGTATATTTATTTAATTCTCCAAAACCTGTATCTAAGCCGATAATTTCAGTGTTTTTAGTAGCATTTTTTGTTGTTTCATCTAATACTCTTTGGGCAACATCATTCATTTTTCTAAATGATGTAGTTCTCTTATTTTGTTGCAAATTAAAAATAGTCTTTTCAACATATTCTAAATAATCCTCAGCTGAAACCTGAGTATTATATCCTTCTTGAGATAGAGTGTTAAATTTTTCAATTGCAGTTCTTCTAAATGAAGCATCCTGAATCAATTCAACATATGTTTCAATATTATCAAGTGAGTATACATGCTCTGCTAAGGAAACTACATAGATTGAGCCTCCTGCTTGATCTAATTGATTAGCTGTTTCAAGATAGCTTAAGACAGTTGTTGGGTCAACTGTCTTTCTTTCGTTAGCTAATTCTTGCATAGCTTTAAAGATTAATTTATGCTTTGCATCATAAAAATCATCATATGTTAGCATATCAATTACTTGAACTAATACGCTTTGATCCATGAATATACCACCTAATACTGCCTTTTCTGCTTCTAATTCACTTGGAATCTTAATAGGTGCATTCATACAATAATCTCCTCAAACTATTTCTTTTCTTCAACCTTAATTTCAAAGTTTGCTGTAATATCAGTATCAATCTTAACTGTTGCAGTGAAGATACCGATAGAGTTAATATCACCAGGTAATTCTACCTTTTTCTTATCTAGATGGATACCAGTTTGTGCTTCGAATTCATCACATACTAGCTTTGTTGTAATATGACCAAAGTTCTTTCCACCTTGACCAATCTTTAATTTAATTGAAATTGATTTACCATTAATTTCATCTCTAAGCTTCTTAAGAACCTTCTTCTTATTTTCAGCTTCCTTCTTTTGATCAGCCTTTTGCTTTTCAAAGATTTGTAGGTTTTCTTCAGATGCTGCTAATCCCATCTTATTAGAGATTAGATAGTTACCATATCCTGTAGCAACATCGATAATATCATCCTTTTTACCTTTACCTTTAACATCTTGAGTTAAAATAACCTTCATAACGCTTCCGCCTCCCTCAACATATTCAAGCTTTAAGATTTCTATTAATCTACTATTTACGCTTGAAACACTAACAGGCTTTGTATCATCCTTTTGTTTAACCTGAGTAGCTGCACTATTAAAGTGTCCTCCACCACCCATGGCTTCCATAACCATTTGAACATTGATATCATTACCTAAGCTTCGTGCTGAAACACCAACAGTTAGCTCATCAATTCTACCAATAACGAATGATGCTTGTACACCATTGATTGTCAATAATCTATCAGCAATCTTAGCTAATAATGTTCTATCTGAAATAAGTCTATCATCATCAAGTCTAACGATACCGAATTTCTCACCATATACCTCAGCATTAGTAATAGCTTCAGCAATGAATTTTTCACTATCAAGTGGCTCTTGTAATAATCTTCTTACGAAAATCATATCAGCACCCATGCTTCTTAATGTAGCTGCTGCTTCGAATGTTCTTATACCTGAACGCATTGTGAAGTTATTAGTATCTACGATAATACCAGATAACATAATAGATGCTTCTAATGCTGATACTGTAATATCAGAATTATAGAACATGAACATTTCAGAAACTAATTCAACTGCTGATGAAGCACTTGATTCAACATAATATGATAAATAATCCTTATATCCATTATCACCAGCTCTATGGTGGTCAATAATTGATAATCTCTTAGCCTTTTCTAATAATTCCTTGAACATTACTAAATTAGGTGATTGTGTATCAGTAATTAATAATAATGTTGTAGGCTTTAATAAATCTAGGGCTTCTCCAATTGAAATAAAATAGCTTGGTAATACAGGGTCATCAACAACCTTTTTGTAAATCTTTTTAACTGTTGCGTCAGCTCTGTTTACATCAAATACCATCTTAACGTCCTTACCACTAGATGCAACCATGTGGAAGGCACCAATCATAGAACCTAAGGCATCACAGTCTGCGAAGTTATGACACATAATTAATACGTTAGAGCTTCCTTCAACTGCTTCCTTTAAGCTCATTGCTTGCATACGAACTTCTACTAATGAGTTCTTTTCGAATGAGTTAGAGTTACCACCGAAGAATTGAATCTTCTTACCTTCTTCGTTAACAACAACCTGGTCTCCACCTCTCTTTTCAGCTAATTCAATAGCTGATTGAGCGATGCTACCTAATTCATCAAAGTTAACATCATGACAAGCAATACCCATTGAGATACTTGCTTTTAATCTATTCTTTTGTGATATTTCTCTTACAGAAGATAGAATACTAAACTTATCAACGATCATCTTACTTAATGAATCCTTATCCATAATGATAATCATTCTATCGCCTGTTACAGATTGTAAGTAACAATCATATCTAGCAATCCAGTCTGAAACCTCACCTAGGATTTGACCACGAACGTTTGCTTTTTCTTGCATATCAAATCTCTTTAAGCTTTCTTCTAGGTTATCTAACTCTAGAATACCAACTGCAGTGATTCTTTCGTTATATCTCTTTTTAATTGCTTCTCTTTCAGTAACCTCAAAGAAATATAAGATATCATTTTCAATATTATGGATAACGTCATAAGCTTTTCCATCATAATTAAATAGAATTTGCTTTTTATTTAAAATTATTGCATCAAGTAAATCTTTAGAAATTTGATCAAGGACAACATCATTTAATTGGCTTTTAAAGATTTCCTTTGCATAATTGTTAGACCATTTAATTTGATATGATTCATCATATAGAAGGATAGCTATAGGTAATTGATTAAATACTTCATCTCCGGCCTTTGATGCATGGTATGCAATGTTAGACCATTTCTTTAATCTTAATTCCATATCTTCCAATTTTAATTTGTTCTTCTTGTTAATAAAACTAAATAGGAACAACATGAATAATACTAATGCAGCTGTTGCTGATACAGCAAATACTGCAGCTAGAATTAAATTTTGTTGTATTTCTAAAAAGTAATATGTGAAGTAACCTGAAAAACCAAAAATTACTAGAAATATAAAACCAATAATTAATTTAATCAATGGTATCACCCCTATCCTCTTAATTATATCAAAGATAATGGTATTATTCAACAGAACATAAAAAAATAGTTACTATAGTAACTAGTAACTACTTTTCTATAAACCATCATAAAATGATTTAAAATATTAATTTAAATTTCCTTGAACGGTATTTGAATTATTATTTAAGCTGATTTCTTCTTTATTTTCTTCAGCTTCTTTTCTCTCATCATATTGTAATGTATCATCATTAAATACTTCTAGATTCTTTACACCTAAATATACAGGCTCGTATACTAATACAGCTAATAATATGCTTGCAAATCCTGTAATTAATGAACCAGGAATCTTTGAAGTTGCTGTTAATAATGATGCAGAGAATGCATTTTCTGCTGCTAAGCCACCAATTAATGTGTTATATGCTCCTTCAAATAACCATCTTAATAAGAATTCACCTAAAATATTAACTAAAACAGCAATTGTTATTGCAAATAATGCAGCCTTAGATCTAGATGAAAGCTTTCTAGATAAGATTAATGCAACTGTCAAACCTGCTGCAAATAATAATGAGAAAATTGGAATATATAATGAAATCTTTACTGCTTTACCACTAACTAAAATACTAGCTGTTAAGCCATTAGCAAATGAGAATCCATCCTTGTTTCCTACTAAGAATAGTGTTAAAGAAATACCGAATAATGCTAAGAAAAATGCAATTGAGCTAATTAATAATGCCTTAGTGCTTACCTTCTTCTTTAATACTAATCTAAATAAGAATCCAACTAAGAATCCAACTATAAACTTTAAGATAAATGTTCTTATTATTGTTGTAGGTCTATTTGAATAAAATATAATATCATATAAACCCATTCCTAGGCTACCAACAAGTCCGCCCTCAATTCCACCAAGTAATAATGCTGCCATAATCATAACAAAATTACCTAAGTGTACCATATCTCCTGTTGGCATATCTATTTTAATAAATGTTGCTGCAAAGCATAGTGCGATAAGCATCGCAACAATTATTACCTTTTTCAAAATAATTCTCTTTTTTTCATTCATAATAATCACTCCCTTGATATTTTGAAAATACATTTATATAATATACTTAAACTGAAACTATTTTTAGTATCAGATTACAATATTTTTTTGGTACCAGGTGGATTATGAAAAAGTTTGATTTTACATTTGAGAAAAAGGCTCCAATTTATATAGAGCTTTATAACAAAATAAAAGAATTAATATTGAATAAAACCTTAAAGCCTAATGAGAAGCTCCCTTCTAAAAGAACATTATCTACATATTTAGATATAAGCTTAAATACGGTAATTGAAGCATATAATTTATTAATAGATGAGGAATTAATAATATCTATTCCTAAAAAGGGATATTATGTATCTGAATATGACCTATCTATTACTAAAGATATAGAATCTTCTTCTTTAAATACATCTATCAAAAATTATAAATATGATTTTTCTACTAAAAATATTGATTCTAAAATATTTCCATATTATACATGGAATAAATTATGTAAAGATATTATTTATAATGAAAATATCTTAATTAAATCTGATAATTATGGAAATGTAAAATTAAGAAATACAATTGCGAATTATTTATATGAAAATAAAGGTATCAGCATTAATCCTAAAAATATAATAATTGGTAGTGGTATTGAATATTTATTAAGTTTAATTATTAATTTATTAAATCTATCTACTATTGGTATAGAAAATCCTGGATATGATAAGATATATAAAATTATTGAAAATAATCATAAAAAAGCAGTTTTATGTGATTTAGATGATGAAGGAATGATTATTAATAATCTAAATGCCAATGCTATTTATATTACTCCTTCTAATCAATTCCCTACAGGAATTAAAACATCAATGAAAAGAAAAATTGAAATAGCTAAATGGGCTAAAGGTAATAAATATATTATTGAAGATGATTTTGATTCTGAATTTAAATATTTATCTAATAAATCAATATCATTATTATCATTAAATAAAGAAAATACTATTTTATTATCTACATATTCTAGAACTATATCTCCTTCATTAAGAATAAGCTATATGATTTTACCTGATAAGGTATATGAATTATATAATAAAAAATATTCATTCTATTCAACTACTGTATCTACTCTAGATCAGCTAATATTAGCTGAATTTATTAATAGTGGTGCTTATTCAAGACATTTAAATAAAACTAAATCATTATATAAACAAAAAAGAGAATTAATTATTTCATTATTAAAAAATTATGAATATATTGATATTGATTATAATAATTCATATTTATCACTTATTATATCTATAAAGAATTTAAATAAAGAAATATTTAAAAAGGAATGTATAAAAAACTCTATAGATATATCATTAATGGAAGATTATTATCTAAATAATAAAGATGATAATAGAATTATTATTGGATATTCAGGTATTGATATAGATAATATTCCTAAAGGTATTAATTTACTAATTAATATAATCGAAAAATCTTTAAATTAATGGAAAAGACCTATCTTACGATAGGCCTTTTTTATTTATTCAGTTTTTGGTTCTTTGCTGATAAGCTTTCCACCTAAATAGCCTGCAAGTAAAGATTTAATATCTAATCCTGTAGCTTGTTCTAGACCTGCAAAGATTTGAGTACCATTTCTAGTAATTTCTTCATTTAATTTTGCAGTATTTCCTTCACCATACATTGTAATAGAATCAATCTTAGACATTGCAGATGCCATAGGCTCTGCATAAGCCTTAATCATTTCTGGTAAAACATTAGAATCAAGAATTAATTGTAATGTAGCAGCTTCACCATATTGCTTCATTGCGTCTGCCTTAGCCTTAATAGCATCGGCTTCTGCCTTACCCTTAGCCTCAATACCTGCTGCCTCAGCTAAAGCTGCTTCCTTTTTAGCAAGAGCTTCAATTTTTAAAGCTTCTGCCTCTTTTTCTTTAGCAACTCTTTTAGCTTCTGCTTCAATCTTTTGCATTTCTGCTTCTTGTTCTAATTCATATTTTCTAGCTTCTGCAGCCTTTTGACGTGTGAATAGATCAGCTTCTGCTCTTTGCTCAGCTGCATATTTTTCAGCTTCGGCTTGCTTATTAATTTGAGCTTGTAGCTTTCTTTCTTGTAATTCTACTTCCTTTTGTCCTAATTCAACTTCTCTTTCTCTCTTTGCAATATCAGCATTGATTTTTGCAATATTGATTTCTTGTTGTTTTTTTTGCTCTTCAATTGAATATGCTGCATCTGCAGTAGCCTTTGCAGTATCTGTTTTTTGCTTTAAAGAAGATTCCTTTAAAGATAATTCAGTATTTTGCTCAATAATCTTTTGATTAGCTTCAACTCTTGAACGGTTTGCAGCCTCTTCAGCTAAAGATTTTGCAATTGTAACATCTCTATCAGCATTTGCTTTCGCAATTGCTGCATCCTTAGAGATTTGAGAAATATTATCAATACCTAAATTCTCAATCACATGATTGTCATCTGAGAAAGATTGAATATTGAAATTAACAACCTCAATACCCATTTTAGCCATATCAGGAACTACATTTTCTTTTACTGATTGTGCTACACCTTGTCTATCTTGAACTAATCTCTTAATATCTACTGTACCAATAATTTCACGCATATTACCTTGTAATACTTGTTGTACCTGAGTAATTAAATTTTTCTCACTCATATTTAATATTGCTTCTGCAGCTAGCTTTAAAAGCTCAGGATCAGAAGAAATCTTTAAGTTAGCAACACCATCAACTCTAATATTAATGAAATTTGAAGTAGGAATTGCTTCATCTGTTTTAATATCTACTTGGAAAACTCTTAAAGATAATTTATCAATTCTTTGTAAGAAAGGCATTCTAAAGCCAGCCTTACCAATTAATATTTTTCTTTTTCCAAGACCTGAAATAATGATTGCAGTATCTGGAGCAGCCTTAACATAGCCTGCAACAAATAAGCAAACTAATAGAATTGCAATAGCGATTGCTATACCAACGATTACTGGAACTACCATTCCACTTAATAAAACTAATGCCTTCATAACCTTCTCCTCCTAATTAGCATTATTTAAATGAAAATCCCGAAAAAAAAAGACTTTTGATGTTGTAATCAAAAGTCTTGAAATTTAAATTAATACCGGACATTAAGTCGTATTGACGATATTTCATACCTATTGCTAGGTTTTCTACTCCCTTTTTCAGGATTATTCATTTACAATTTTATTTTAAGGTTAAAAAATATCGTTGTCAATAAAAATCGTACCACGAAAGTACGATTTTCATTTCTGTTATCTTCTATTAGAATTGTTCTTTGGCTTAGCAGTTTTTCTAATTTTACTATATAAGAAAATATCTTTTCTTACATCAATATAGCAGCTATCCTTTTTCTCATACGGGAATGCTCCATAAGAGAAATGAACATTTTTATTCTTTCTTCTAAATGCTCCTAAAACAGATACTGCAACTATTAATCCTAGAACAACTCCTATTATTACAGAAAGTAAGGCTTTATCTGCAGCAAATCCACATATTGCGAATACAATAAAGAATGCTAATGCGCCTATTCCTAGGAAGAATGATAAGAAGAATAAAATTGCTTTAGGAACTGAAATAGGTAAATTTCCAGCAATCTTTCCTGTTTCACCATTCATTCCAAAGCGGAATAATTGATCCTTCCATTTTACATTTAATGTCCAAACTGGATATAATACATATCTTGTTTGTGTATTAGAGAATTGTAAATTAGTTTCATCAGTTCTTACATTTTGATATCCATGGATATCTCTTTTAAATGCTTCTGCAGTTCCTTCTTTAAATCTAACAGTTGCACGCTCAAATGTTTCATCTTTAGATACATCATAGCGGTCAGCTGCATAACCAGCTAAATATGCTACATTAAATTCTTTAGTTTCACTCCATGTGTATGGTTCAATAGATTCCATTAATTGGTCATCCATCTTCTTAGAGCCATCTACTGGAACATGCTCAAAGCCTACTCCACCACCACGAACTAAAGAATAATATCTAGTCTCTTCATATCTATAATTTGCATCTTCCCATCTTCTTGTTTTTTCTCCTTTGTAACGGACCTTACCTGATACATCAGCATCAAAAACCCAGAATGGTACATATAATGATTTTGTTTCTTCAATTGTATTTTGTTTTTTAAATGAGCCTGGTAATAATGGCTTATGGCTTAGATGCTTTTTAAAAGCTTCTACGGCAGCGGCCTTATCCTTTTTAAAAGGAATAATTAGGTTTGGCTTTAAATCACCAGATACTTCTTTACTTACAACCATATTATTTCCACAATATGGACAGAAAGTTGATGAAGTTGTTTCTTCACAAATTACTTCTCCACCACATGAATTACATGTATAGATTTTCATTCCCTTCATTTCTTCTGATGTATAAGCTTCAACCATTGATTCATCCCAAGCAGTATCTTCTTGTCCGTCAGTAGCTAATTCATCATTATATTGTTGTAAATCACTTGCACTAAATTGTGAATCACAATATGGACATACGATATTTTGAGATTTATTATCAAAATTTAGTGTACCACCACAACATGGACACTTAAAATCTATATTTGCCATATTCCCTCCTATAGCACAAAAAAGCCTAAATAATTAGACTTTTTTTATTTTTCTTATTTTTTAATATCTTTTTCATCGAATAAGTCACCACATTCAGGACAGAACTTAGGTGGATTAGTTGGATCTTCTGGCTCCCAACCACACTTATCGCACTTATATTTTAATGTTCCTTCAGGTTTCTTTGTACCACAATTAGCACAGAACTTACCCTTATTTACTTGTCCACAAGAGCATGTCCAGCCATCAGCATCTGGTCTCTTTGCACCACATTCAGGGCAGAATTTTCCACTCTTAACATCGTTACCACATTGAGGACACTTCCAAGCATAAATATTAGCTTGTGCTTGTTGCTGTTGTGCTTGTTGAGCTTGCTGTTGTTGACCCATAGCGTAGAAGCTTTGAGCGTTCATACCGCCTGCATTTGCAGCCATGTTTAATCCATAGAAGCCCATTGCAGCACCATTTGAATTACCAGCTGCTGACTTCATTGCTTCTGCTTGTGCTTCAACTAATGTAGCACCTGCCATTGAAGCATTTCTTGCATAAACATTCTTTCTTTGTAAATCTTTAATTAAATCTTCATCTTCTTTTGGTAATGTTACAGAGCCTAAAGCGATATTAACAATTTCAATACCACGAAGATCTCTCCAATCATTAATTAAAGAAGCATTCATTGCATCTTCTAATTCTTGGATATGAGCCATAATTTGGTTTGGTCTCATTTCCATTGCAGAAAGCTTACCAAATGCTGGTTGTAAAGCACTGATGAATTCAGTCTTTAATTGAGTATCAATTTCACCTCTAGTAAATACATTTGATACATTTCCACATACATTTTGATAGAAAAGAATTGGGTTAGTAATCTTGTATGAATATACACCATTACAACGAACAGATACATCGATATCTAAACCAACGTTCTTATCAACTACACGGAATGGTACTGGATTTGGAGTACCAAATTTATTGTCCATTATTTCCTTTGTATTGAAATAATAAACTCTTTGATCCTTACCAGTGTCACCACCGTAAGTAAATCTTCTACCCATTGTTTTAAATAAACCAACAACTCTTTCTCCAAATGATCCAGAGAAAATAGATGATTCTGTTGAAGAATCAAATTTGAAAGCTCCTGGTTCAGCTGCAAATTCAACAACCTTTCCTTGTTCAACAATAATCATACATTGACCATCTGCAACAGCGATTACAGAACCATCAGATATGATATTGTCGCTTCCCTTAGTATTAGATGATTTCTTAGCATTTACTCTCTTTTGTCCCTTTGCTACTAAAACATCTCTTGGTAAAGCTTCACAATAAAAGTATTCCTTCCATTGATCTGCTAGTGCTGTAGATACAGCTCCAGAAAAAGCTTTAATCAATCCCATAATATTAACCTCCAAAGTCTATGATAATTTTATTATAAAATTAAATCATATATTTTGCAATTAAAATTACTATAAAAATAAAAAGCCTTACGTAAGTAAGACTTTAATAATTATAATAACAATAAAATAAAAGCGAAAATAAATTGTGCACCATAATATGTTACATAATTTAAAATAAAATCAATTGGTCTTTCTTTTCCTTTTCCAAAGAACGTTCCTGATAATACTAAATCAGATATAACAAATAAAACTGCACCTACTAAAAATAAATTTAGAGGTAATATTTCAAATTTATTTTGAATAGCTAAAAATAAGCTAAATGTTAATGTTCCAAATAAGCATATAGCATATAAAAATGATATTTTTTTATATTTACCATATTCTAATTTAAGAGGCTTTTCTAATAATATTGTGATAAAAGATAAAACAATTGTTAATATTATCGGAAGGATAATAAATAATATTCCTCCATTAATATAATAATTCATTATTAATGCAGTTATATATAGAATATGACCTATTCCAAAAACTATAAATCCAGCATATGTATATCCTACAGTTCTTTCTTTATCAACAAATTTTAAATCTAAGAATATATCTCCAAATAATCCTAATAATAATCCAATAATTATTAAAATGTTAAATATAGTAAATTTATCAGAATTATAAGTAGCAATTAATGCTAAAACAATAAATAAAAATGATATTGCTGTTTTTAAAAATAATTCTTTTAAATCATATTTTTTAGATTTGAAATAAATATAAAATGGCAATAATAATATTGCAATAGATATAACAATAATGCATGGAATCATAATATAACCTCCATTTAATTATTACTTTTTTCTTTTATATATAGGTAATAACATTCTAGTTTCACTCTTATATTCATCAAAGCCTTCTTTTCTACTTCTTTGATGATTTTCAGCTAGAGGAATAGAAATAAATAAGAATAAGCATGTATTTATAATTGCCCCTATAATTAAGAAATAATAATTACCAACTAGGGCAAATATAGAAAATAAGGCAACCATCCACCACATTAATATTTCACCTAAATAATTAGGATGTCTTGAATATTTCCATAATCCTCTTCTAATGAATGTTTGATCTCTATTTTTTCTAAATTTATGCATTTGTATATCGGCTAAGCCTTGCATTGTAAATGATAAGATAGCTAAAATAAAGAATATTATTACAAATGGATTTATTTCTACATCATAATTAAAAACAAATAATACTGGTAAAAAACAAAAATATACTACTATTGTTGGAAACATATGGATTCCAAATAAATTAACAAATGGATATAATTTTTTAGTTTTTTCTTTTATTTCTCTATATCTCCAATCAATCCATTTTAAATTATCAAATGTATAAATCCAATTTATAGTTAATCTTAATCCCCAGCCTATTACTGCAATAGATATTAATATTCTTACAGGATTTAATTCTGATGTTAATAATAACATTATTACAGCACATAAAGGTAAGACACTCCAATATGCGTCATAACATGATGCATTTCTAAATATTAAACTAAATATAAATATTATAACTGTAGCTACAAAATCAGCAATTAAAAATGAAAAATAGAATACATATGGTAAATTGATATAAACAATATAACCAACACCAAATGCTATTACATACATTATTAATATTAAAATTAAGCTAAATATTTTATTATCTAATATTGACTTCATAATAGCTCCTTTTTCGTTTTTCTTTTATATTAGGCCTATTAGCTCTTTGTAACTTTGCCACCTATTTTATTTGCTTCTTGTATTATTTCATATGCATTATCTGTATCATATTTTAAAGATAATAAGAAAGTTCTATTTTCTTCATCTTTAACTTCATAATCTATATAACACTCATATGAAGAATATTTGAAAATTGAAAATGACCACTTATTCTTATTATTTCTCTTATCAACTGCTTCAATACGCACCTTATCATAAAAATGATTTCTATCATTTCTAATTTCTTCTACAAATTTATATTGATGAGATTTTATTAAATTAATTAATTCATCATTAATAGTGAAATGAGTTGTATCAGAAATTTCGTTTTCCCTATGGAAACAATCTAAATCTTTATGCTTTAAACCTGAAATATAATCTAAAAAATTATCTATAGTTGCATCCTTTATTGCCTTATCATATGCTCTATCTCTAATTTCATTTGCTGATGAAATATATTCATCAGCTAAATTAATTAATTCTTCTGCAGAACTTGAATCCATTAAATAACATTTTTCAGATCGTTGTGGCCATTGATAAAACTCGATATATATTTCACCATTATCATATAAATCCATACTTGATTCAATTGATGAATCAGTTAAATATATTTTTACATATCTTTCGGTTCTTTCTAAATAATTATCAGTCTTATCAAATTTTTTAGTTTCTTTCATCTTTTTTTTAAAATTTAATATATCTCTTGGTAATGCACTACCATTTGTATCATCTGTAGAAATAATCATACGATAATTCTTAGCACTAGTTTTTGTAATATGAGATAAAAATTTTAATGGTGTATCATAATTTCCTGGAATAGCACATCCACAAAGTGTTACCAGCATAAATAAAAAACAAATAAAAGATAATATTTTTTTCATAATAAATCTCCCCAATACTTTAAAATAAAATTTTAGTTTTTCATTTCTCTTTTATAAATACGTTCATACATTAATTCATTATCATAGATAAAATGATTTTTTAATACTCTAAACATACTAAAAATATTTAATCTTTTTTTAATATTTAATCTTCCAAATTTAACAAATCCAAATATTCTTGGAACTACATATGTTACTATATCATTTCTATTGCAAAATATATGATAGCTTTTACAGCAGCTTCTTAAATATTTTAATGTTTTTCTTCTATTAAATATATTTGTTTTAAATAAATTAACTGATCCGAATGTATAAAGATGTGGTGTTATTCTTAAATTAAAATTTAAATCCTGTACACATAGCATTGCTTGACCAGAACCAAGTGACCAGCCAATTACTTCTACTTCAGCAAATGGATGTAATTCTAATAATTCACTAACACCTTTTCTAATGAAATGCTTCATTACCTTATACATAGCTGCCCATGATTTATGAACCTTTAATGTAATCTTTTTATCATTCCATGTAAATGAATCATAATATTTAGGCTGAAATAATAAATTAGTAATCCAGTCTGGAACATCCTTTGTTCCTTCAAAATGAACCTGAATAACATTTCTTTTTTCATCATAACGAATGAAATAATTTGCGTGTGTTAAAACACCATTATATACATATTCTACACTATTATATTCTATTTTAAATGTAGCCTTTCCTGTATTATTAATATCACCTGATGTATCAATAAAATATTGACCATAGCTTAATTTTTCATAATTATTCCCTATTGATTCCATTTTAATATCTCCCAATAAAACACTATTTATATATTATCATATATTTATAACAATTAAAATAAAAAGCCTACATTAATCAAACAGATTCAAGTAGGCTACTATTATTTAATATATGTCAATATTACAATTAACAAAACAATTGTACTTTTTTATTTCACTATTTCAAAGCCGTGATCTAACAAAACAGTAACTAGATGATTAGGAATTTGGAAATCATCATCTGTACTTAATACAAGTGATACATCTGTTGATGTTTGGCTAACTCTAACAACTACTGATGTTGTAACAATTATTTCACCAGGAGCACGTGAGAAAAACTTTACCTGCTTAAGTGTTTTATAATTAACCTCATATACGAAAAAATAAACAGTTGCTTTTGAACCTCTAAATTCTCTCATATAATATTCACTTAAATTCATTTCTCTAAATGTATTTTTTATTATTTCACTTATGTCAACTTTTTTATTAATGCTTAATTTTAACTCTCTCATGCTAACTCCCAAATATAACTATATTTATTAATTTTAAACAACTATATTATAGGGTATATATTTTCAAACATCAATATCAAATATAATATTTCATTAATGAAATTATTTTAATATGAAATAACAATAAAAAAAGACCTTTTTCAAGGTCTTTTAATGACTTATTAATGTTTGATTAATAAGTCTGATTTATTATAGTTTGTATGCTTTGTCTTATAAAAATAGTATTTGTAATAAGATACAAAAACTATAGTCGTATATTTTTATTTATTAACGATTGCTAAAATTGCATCTTTATCTAATAATTTATCTTGTGGAATTTCATATTGAACATCAATGCCAAGTTCATATTCATATTCACTAGTAAATACATTAGGACCACCTACTTGCAAAAATGTGAAATAAGGAAGCATAGAATAATATACTGTACATGCTCCACCACCAGTTTTTTCACCTATTAAAGTAGCAAGATTCATTTCTTTGCAATAATATGCAAATCCGGAAGCACAGCTAAATGTATAATTACTGCATAACACATAATAATTAAAATCAGTATAGGCATCAAAATCATCATATGAACCATCTAAATTCGCATCAACTTTAAATGTTTGAATTGAATGAGAACCATTTTTTAAATTTAACAAATCAAATACAATATCTTCATTTGTCATTAAACCTAAAATTTGAGCAAGACTAAATGTATCTCCACCACCATTTGTAGTAATATCTAAAACAACATTTTTTATTCCATTTTCTAAAAGCTCATTGGAATAATTATTAATAAATTTATACGCAAAGCCATATTCATCAACCATAAAGCTATTAAAAGAAATCAATGCTGTCGTAGAGTCTAAATATTCAATTGTTGAATAATTTGTTTTTTGGCTTCGTGCAGTTCTATATGCACTTGACATTTGTTTACTTCTTTCGCTGCTTGAAAAAACATAATCACCAGGATCAATTCCACTATTGTAAAAGCTTGTATGAGGATCGTTTATATTTTCTTCTAAATCATTTATCGCTTGAGCATAAGTATCTTTATTTAAAAAAGAATCTTTATTATCTGACAAATATTCATCCACATCAAAATCATCAAAATAACCATCTAAGCCATAAAACTCATTAAATAAATATCTAATAAAATTGTAATTATAATTCAAAAAAGACTCTGTTTGTGGAATGTTCGCATTTTTTGATAATTCGTCAATGCTTAAATAATCATCATAGCTTAATCCAACATAAGAACTACCTAGATAATAAACATTAAAATAAGATTCAAATGAAAATAATGATTCTAATACATGAAAAGGAATTAATATTTTATCATCTGCTTTTCTAATGTCTAATGAATAATTATTAAGATTAATAATACTATTTTTTTCTGGATTTAACCATTCAAAATTTGCATTTAGCATATAACTATATTCCGGTAAAACATTATATGATACTTCATCAACATCAAACAATCCATAATTTGATATATTAATTGTATCCTTATAAGGGTCAATAATATGATGAGTAGTATTAAAATCAGATTTTATTTCATAATCAAATATTTCATTCTTAACATTCAATTTAATATCTAAAGATGAAGAATAATAAGAGACTCCATTTAAGAAAGACTCATAAGAAACATAAGGTATTTCTTCATTTTCAAAAAAATATGTTTCTATTTGACCATCTTCTCCTTCAAATTCAGTTGAGTAATTCAAATAATTGATGGTCTTTTTTTCAAAATTATCTAAAATAGGTTCATTCTTTTTATGATTGCATGAAAATAAAGCAAGAGAAAAAACTAAAAAAATTAAAAATAGATTTAATCGTTTCACTCCAATCACATTCTTTCGTAATTATTTATTACATCTATTATAACATTAATATGTGATTTAAAAAATAAACTTATTATTAAAAGAACTGTCAAAAAGGCAGATTTATAAGCGGGAAAAATAAAAAAAGACTTTTAGTTTTATATGCTAATTCTTCTCCTTGAATTCGCATATATTTCTTATCTTTTATTACTTCCATATCATCACCATAATTCATCATTTTTTTATTTTATGAGTTTGATAAGTATATTTTTCAACTTCATATTCCTTAATAGTTTTATATTTATTCTCATTTATATCCTTAAGTGAAATTGAATCCATTAAAATATTAGTTAAATGCTCATATTCACTATATTCGTCTATTGAAGCCATAACTAACGCATTTCTGAAATACTTCGCATGCTTACCAATAAAATCAATATTTACTTTCAATTCTATTTGTTTTACGAACAAATAAAGGAAAGTTGTTACAGTTCTAGTGTTTCCTTCTCTAAATGGATGAATTCTCCATAATCTTGAAATTATAGATACTAATTTTTCAACTTTCTCTTTTAACTTCAATTCGTCCCACTTTATATTAATAAATTCTTTATCTAATTTATTTAAATCACTATTTATACTACTATGATCAGAGTAATTGACAGATAATCCTGCTAAAATTGGCTCTTCTTTATAAATATTAATATTTCTTATATTTCCTGCCCACTCATATAAATCAGAAAATAATAATTTATGAATAACAAATATATCTTTAACTGAGTTGATTAAAATAGGGTTTCTAATTAAACTGTTAATATTTAAAGAAACAATTGAATATTCTGCATTATCAAGTTTATTCGCATCTTTAATATTAAGTTTATTAATTAAAACCTTTGTTCCTGGATATACATATTTATCTGTCATTAGCAAATAACCTCATAATACCATATTTAGCTGTTTCATAATCAATATATCCTAAAGAATATAGATGAATTAACTTTTTTGCTTCAACTGGTGGCTCATTACCGTCAACTGAATTAATAATATAAGCTAATTCTTCAATATCATCTTTTTCATTAGAAATATCATTAAGTTCAAATGGAATTCCTCTTTTTAAAACTACTTGTCTTAAAAACAAATCTATAGATTGACTTAAAGTCATTCCAATATTATTCAAAATGATTTCAGATTCCTTTTTTATATCTTCAGAAATTCTTGCATGTATTACTTCATTCTTCATATTTATCACCTATTTTTATTGTATCACAGTTGTGATACATTATCAAATAATTATTCATTATAAAGATATTTTTTCACATATTCACTTCCTTTCCTAATTAAGGCAAAAATAAAAGACCTCATCATTTCTGACAAGGTCATTCATACTTATGTTTTATGTCATTTTCTTGCGAGTGATTGTGTCACTTCACAACACATATTAATTAGTCTTTAACGAATGGTAATAATGCCATATGTCTTGCTCTCTTAATAGCGATAGCAAGCTTTCTTTGATATTTTGCAGATGTACCAGTTGCTCTTCTAGGTAAGATTTTGCCTCTATCAGAGATAAACTTCTTTAATAAATCTACATCTTTAAAATCTATATGTTCAATCTTGTTTGCTGTAAAATAACAAACTTTCTTTCTACCACGACGTTGATTATTGTCACGGCTTCTCTTTTCAGTATTTTGCATGATATTTTCTCCTTTCACAAATTAAAATGGTAACTCTTCATCATCAACATTTACATCAAAGCTCTTTGGAGCTTCATTGCTGTTTGGTTGTTGATAAGATTGTTGAGGTTGTCCATAGCTTGGATTGTTATATCCTTGATATGGATTTTGTTGGGGTTGTTGGAAATTGCCTTGTTGTGGTTGAGCTTGATTAGGATCTCTTGGAGATAAATTCTCAATTGCTTCAACAACAACTTCTGTAACATAGTGTTGTGCACCAGTTTGATCTTGGTAGCTTCTAGTTTGAATTCTACCAGTAATTGCTAACATATTTCCTTTTTTAACATAGCGTGACATAAAATCAGCTTGTTGTCCCCAGGCAACGCATGAAATGAAAAATGCTTGCCTATTACCGTTTGCATCTCTTTGGCTACTATCTACTGCTAAAGTAAATAATAAATTTGCAATACCATTAGATGTATAACGGATTTCTGGGTCTTTAGTAATTCTTCCTGTTAATAATACTTTATTCATGAATCATTACCTCCCTTAATTATTCTCCATCTTTTACTACGATGTGACGAATAATCTTTTCGCTGTAGCCTGCAATACGATTGAATTCGTTAACTGCTTCTACAGGAGCTTCAACTAACATCCATACATAATAACCTTTCTTATTATGATCGATTTCGTATGCTAGCTCTCTAAAACCCCATTCTTTTTCCTCTAAAACCTTTGCACCATTTGAAGTGAAAATATTCTTTGCAGCTTCAACTTCTGCCTTAATAGCATCAGCGTCAAGATTAGAACGTAGAATGTACATTACTTCATACTTTTTCATCTTTTGTTAACCTCCTTTTGGACTTCCGGCTTAACATAGTTAAGTTAAGCAAGGGCATTTACTCGAAATGCTTTTTCATTTTATCATAAAATTTCATATTATGCAACAAAAAAATCTAATGTAATAATTTTATTATTAGTAAACAAAAAAATAGGCCTATATAGACCTATCTTTTTATTGTTGTTATTAATTATTCAGCATCAACCTTTTTAGGTTCATCCTTAACAACTTCACCTTCAACTACTTCCTTTTCAGAAGTTGTCTCTATCTTGTTTTCAACTACAGTATTACCACTAGCTTCTTGTGATCTTGCTACTAAGCTGAAAATACCTGCTAAGATATAGAAAATATTTTCACTTAAAGCTCCAAATACAATTAAAAATACTCTAGGTGATGGCTCAGTATTTCCAGCTTTGATTAAATTATGTTTTTTAGTACAAACAACTAATGCTACAATTTCGAAAACTATTAAAACAAAACCTAAAACTAACATATAGATACCATTTAACATGAAAACTGCAGCTGTTTCTTCATCAAGCTTATCGCTAAAACTGATACTACTACCAGTAGCACTTGAACTATTTTCAGCTGCTACAGCTGCTAAACTTAAGCCTCCAAACACAAGTAAAAATGTTCCAACAATCATAACTATTAATAAAACTGGTAAAGCAATAATATTTAAGATCTTTCCAATCTTATACATAATATTTGATGTATTTTTCAATTTTTTATCCCCCCCTTTCATTGATTTAATTATAACATAAATAAATCATTTATTTTTTCTTTATTTAAATCTTCTCCAATAACGATAAATACCTCTTGTCCAATTGAATTATTTTTAATTTCAAAATTCTCATTAGTCAAATTAATTCTTACCCATTTATCATTATCTTTTATAAATCCTTTAATTCTTTTTACATTACCATATGACTTATCATTAAATAATATTTTAGCTTTTTCTTTTATTTGTTCTAAGCTCATCTTATTTTCTAGAAAATAAATAGAATCAAATTTATTAGAGCTATCTATTATTTTTCTTGTACTTGATGAATGATATCCTGATTTAATTAATTCTTCAAAATTTAATGAATTATTATATACAACATCATCATCAGTAATTATTCGATCAGAATTAAATTCATTTAATATTTCATTAATATATGTAGTATCTAGCTTCTTATTCTCTTCATCTTTAGAAACAATTATTTTAGATGCCACACATAATTCTGATGCTAAAAATGATTTAGCCTCATCAGATAAATTTTTTGTATTAAAATCATATATACAAAAAATATTACCTATTTCATATAATGAATCTAAGGGTTCTTCATATAATGCATCAAAGAATTCATCAGTATGAAATAGTCCTGATGGCTCTACAATTACTCTATCATATCTTTTTAAAGCCATTTGAATAAGCTTCGTTTTAAATCTTCTAAAATGACAATCATAATCACAGCCACCAGAGACCATTTCTTTATCACAATCCAAACAGTCTAATAACATCATATCGATATTAATAGGACCAAAATCATTTTCTAATATACAAATATTTAATCCACTATCTATTAAATATTTAGCATATTTCTTAATAAATGTAGTCTTTCCTGCGCCTAAAAAACCTGTAATTAAATCTATTTTAATCATTAGACAAATCCTCTAAAAAGCCAGCCTCAAAGCCGAATTTATAAGCTTGAAGTAACTTTGATTTATTCTTCTTATTAACAATCGCATCACCATATTTTAATACCTCTAATGTTGCCTTAAATAGGTCATCTAAAGATATCTTTCCCTGAAGCTTTAATATTTGCTTCATGCATGCTGCAATTTCTTCCTTTGGAATATCATTTATATCTCTATCACTTATTCTAAAGAATGATAAATTATAATTAACATCCTTAGGCCAATAGAAATCAATTGGCTTTCCATTTGAATCTAGGTCAGTAGTTTTATTAGCTAAAACAAAATCTAGCTCTAATCTAATAAATTTATCTGCCTTAGTGCCTATTTTAGCTAAATTTTCTGTACAATCATTAATATAATTTTTAATTATGTTATAGGAAACAGGGCCTTCTACATCTATTATTTTTTGTAAATTCTTTCTTATATTTGATGGATTAAATCCATATTCACTTGAATATGATAAAGGTATTAAATTATCTACCTTATTATATTCAACTGTATTATATTGATAATCATTTCTTTCTGATTTTTCTACTTGAACAATATTAGGATCTATTTCATAATTAGATACCTTTTTAGTAGTTGTTCCTATACTTGAAATAATATAATCAATTATTCTCTTTGGATTTTTGAAATATTCAATTGTATAAATATTAATTAAATTCCAATTTAAGGCATCACTTAAGAATGATTCAGTTAAATATAATTCATCTCTAATTGATGTTAATTCTGAAACATCACTATTATCAATTAATACACCTAAAATATAAGATGATCCATCACTTGATTTAATTGCGATATCAACCTTATAGTTAGATAAACCAACATTAGTATCAATATTATACCCTAATGCCTCTAAGTCATTTTTAATAAATGAAACTATAGAATTATCTTCTTTTTTGTTTAATGATTCTAATTCAAATGCTGAATTTTCAGCATAATATATAAGCTTCTTTAAATAAGATGCTCCATTATTTTTATTTTTCTTTAGGGCATCATCAGATTCAAAATCACTATATTTTATAGTAGAAACTATAATCATTCTATATTTAGATCTAGATGCGGCAACATTTAATCTTCTTTCACCATTTGTAGCGGCAAGAGGACCATTAATATTAGGATGTCCTTGATAATTTAATCTAAATCCAACAGATAAAATAATAATATCTCTTTCATCACCCTGAACATTTTCAAGTGATTTAATAAATAATGGCTCCTTAGTTTTATCTTCAGCCTTTAATAATGCTTCTTTTATTTCAGGATTAGCTGATAGCTTTCTTTCAATATAAGAATCAAGAGCTTGCTTTTGAATAACATTAAATACAATTATACCTAATGATTTTTCACATGTTCTCTTATCCTTATATATCTTTTCTACCTCTTCCCAAATAGCTTCTAGCTCGTCATTAGATAATACACTAGATTTCTTATTCTCATTTAATTTTACATAATGGAATAATACCTCACTCTTTTTAGTTGAAGGTGAAGGGAATGTATATAAATCATTTTTATAGAAATTTTGATTAGAGAATGAAATTAAAGATTCATGCTGACTTCTATAATGATAATTTAATCTAATTCTTGGTAAATCAATTGCTATACATTCATCTAATAATGACGCAGAATCCTCAAATTCAATATCATCTTCTGATATTTGTACCTCAGAATTGAAATATGAAGATGGTGGCATTTGCTTAGGGTCTCCGGCAACAATTAATGATTTACCTCTAGCTATAGGTCCTACAGCCTCATGTGTAGGGATTTGTGATGCCTCATCAAATATTACTATATCAAATTTAGATGCATCACCATCTACTGATAAATATTGGGCAGCAGAAAGTGGAGACATTAAGAAGCATGGGAAAAAGCTCTTAATGATATCATCATATTTTAATAATGTTTCTCTAATTGAAGGCTTATTTCTCTTCATAGAGAATATCTTCTTTAATTGTCCTATAGATGATGAAGCCTTATAATCAATTGAATTATAATCTAGCTTAGCTGATAATCTAGCTGATACCTCTTCTATTACACTTGAAGAATATTTTTTAATACAATCTCTATATTTATCTATTTCATATGCGAAGCTTTCAGCATTGAAATAATTAATAGTATCATCCTTAAAATATAATTCTAATAATCCATTAACAATTGACCATTCAAAGAAATCTTTAAAATCATCAATATTAAATTTATTATTCTTTAAATCAATGATAAAGCTTGACATATTATTATCATTTAATGCTTTAACAATTGAATTAATAGATGCGATATTTAGCATTTCACTGAAATTATTTACATCAGTAGCGTAATCTAAGAATTCAACATATCTATCAAATGGATTAGATAATTCCATCATCTTATAATTTAATAAATATTTTTCACCTAATATTAGCTTTTCATTTTCTTTAAAATTAAAATATTTAGGCTTTAAATTATTAAATATAAATTTAATCTTTTCATTATTAATTTGAGATTTTAATATATTTAAAATGAAATCAATTGAATAATGAGATTCAATCTTCTTTAAATTCTTAATAAATAATATTGAATTAAAATATTGATTCTTAATTGACTCAGTCTTATCTAAATTAGATAAATAATCTAAACTTATTAGTTTTGAAATATCTTCATTATTCTTAGATATTTCTTTAATATTATCATTATAATATTTAACATCAGATAAATATTTCTTAATATCATTTTTCTTATATTTTTCATTTAATAAATTAGATATTATCTTCTTTAGCTTCATCTTTAATGAAATCTTTTTAAAGAATCCTGTTGTATTATCTAATTCATTTAATAATGAATCAGAATCAATATCCTTAAATAATTCAAATTTATATTTATTTTTATTAGCTTCAATAAATTGATTTAATTCTAATCCTAAATCAAATGTCTTAAATGCTATATCATTAAATTCATCATTATCAAATTCATAAATAGAATCAATATATAGCTTATTATTAATAACAATATCTAAATTATTAATTAATAAATCAATATTTTTAGGTGTTTTTTCTAAATCCAATTCTATTGATTTAGCTAATTCATCATATGATTTTATAAATTCTTCAAATAATACTTTCGCATTCTTTAATTCATCCATTATTTGATTTTTATCAGAGAATCTAATATTAATAATATCTAAGAATCTAAATGGATTATTTTCATAATCTGTAATACTCTTTGATAAATGGATATATTTATCAATTAAATTATTAATATCTTTAAATTTATTATTATCTAATGATCTTAAGAATAATTCATCTAATCTAATATAATAATCAAATTCATTTAGCTTTAATCTCTCATAAGAAACAATTGAATCATATAAAGAATAGAAATATTCATTTCTTCCATGCATTTTAGTGATGATTTCTCTTAAATCATCTCTTTTTTTCTCTAGGTCGATACAATTTACATTGAATTCAAATGGAGCCTTTGTAGGGCCAAATTCCATTGATTCTGCAAGCTTATTATAGAAATTATCCTTGTTAGCCTTATTAGAGTGAAGCTCTAACACAAATCTAGATAATTTTATCTTTTCTAATCTATCATAAACTACATCTAGGGCAGCCTTCTTCTCGGCTACGAATAATACACTCTTTCCATGATAAAAGGCATTAACAATCATATTAACAATTGTTTGGCTCTTTCCTGTACCTGGAGGTCCATCAAGAATAAATGATTTTCCATTGCCTGATTCTAGGATTGCTAGAAGCTGAGTTGAATCATAAGGTAATGGGGCAGCAAAATCAGCATATTTTTCAACATCATCAATTGCTTCATTCTCATAATCCATTTTTTCATTTAATAAATTTTTATTTTCTATAATACTTTCAATTATTTTATTTTCTTTTAATGATTCTTGTCTTTTTCTTATATCAGACCACATGATATAGTGGCTAAATGATAAATTAGAAATAAAGACAGCCTTTTCTTCTAATCTAATATCTGAATTAGCTTTAAATGTATTAACTATATTCATATATCCATCAGTAGCTGATACTGAATATAATTCACTAAAATCACTACCTGGATGTTCATTCTTATAATATTCAAAGAATGTTTGGTTAACCATAAAATCATCAATATCAATTGAAATATAATATTTATTTCCAACCTTAGATTTAACTAGCTTTTCAACAGGAAGAATAATAAATGGTGCTTGTCCTGCCTTACCATTCTTTCTTCTATATGATAATAGACCGAAACAAATAAATAATGTTTGAGCTCCTGTTTCATCCATTGAAGCATTTGATTTTTTAATCATTTGTTCTAAAGTTGTTTCAAAGCCTACACCATATAATAAATCCTTATTTGATATTACAGGATTAAAGAACGATGGCTTTGTGTCAGGATTTGATGTTACATAATCAAATGCGCCCTTAACAAATGAATCATCTTTTCCTCTTTTAGCTTTAACTAAAAAATCTGTAGATAATTCTAAAACATCATTTTTAAATATTGCTTCATAAATAGGATTTTCACTAATAATTCTTATTATATGCATATTATTAATATTAATATTAACTAATGGATTTATTTCAGATAAATCTAATAATTTTCTTTCCCAGAATGTAAATCTAGTCTTTTCTTCTGGTCTTAATACATTAATAAATTTTTCATTAGAAATTTCTTCAGTTTTTCTTTCTACTAATGTTAAAGGATCAATTCTTTCAATTATTTCATCACCCTTACCTACACAAGGAATAGGTGAGAATGCACTTAAATGACAAGTCTTAATATCTATAGCTTTAAAATATTTGCCATAATTTCTCATGACATAATCTTTACCATTATTAATAGCTTGTTGAAATGATGTAGATTCATTAGAAACAAGGCATACTGCATCTATTACTAATATTTTATTACCTACAAGGTTTCTAATAACCTCTTCTCTTTTTTCTATACCATTTTCAAAAATAACTGTAGGTATTTCTGTATTTTCATCTTCTATATCATTTAAGAATAAACCAGCTAGGGCATGACCCTCACCAAATTGAATAATTGGGTTTAAACCAATCTCCTCTAGGCATGCGGCAAATAATATAGATAAATCTATACATGTACCCTTTCTATCATTTAATACCTCCTCAGGCATTCTGATTCTTTGAACAGAATATCTCTTTGCGGGTGGATTTTGATAAATAATACCATAATTATGTAGGGCAGTATAAATTGCCTCTACCTCCTCTAATAGCTTATTCTTGTCAGTATTTTGATAACCTACTAAAGATCTTTTTAATAATGCTTCAGCATCAATTGTTATTTGTTTTACTTTGGATGCTAGAGGCGTTACGAATTTAGCATACATTCTTTCATCTATATATTCATCTTCTTCAAATGCTAGCTGTGAAATAGGTAAGATATTAAAAGGTATTTCTTGTTCAGATATTAATCTTTCATTATCACTAATGCTAACCTTTAGGCATGCTGCCTCTGGCTCTAAAATATTATCTAGCATTACCTTATCAACAATTAAAAAAGGATTTGAGATATCCTTTGTTTCATTTTTATTTAACGAATTAATATGGATATCAAATGTATGGAAGGCTTGATGAGAAAAAGTAAATGTTAGCTTTAAATCATTATATTCATTTTCTGTGTTATTTGTTATTGAAATAGAATGAATAAATGAATATGAGGTATTTTTAGTATATGTCTCTACCTTTAATCTTGAATCAGTATGATAATTTGCGTACGAAAAATTCTTTTCAACAGATACATCTATTGAAATATCATTTATTTCTACTATTTCGTTATTTTCTTCTACATTGTTTACAATATTTTCCATAGTAATTCTCCCTAAATCTAAATTGAGTGTGTATTTTCATTATAGCATCGTATAAACCATTTTACTATTTGAAAATGAATGAAAAAGAAAAAAGAACATAATTTTATTATGTTCCTATTTTATTCTGTAAATGGATAGTCATAATTAATAATGACATTATATTCTTTATTAAATCTATTTGCTAGCTCATTTTGAATTATTTTAGTTATTTCATCTTCACTAATTTCTACATCATAATTTAGGTCTATATCAAATAAAAGCTTATTTGATGATTTTATTAATCTAATATCATGATAATCAATCTTAGAATCTATCTTAGATAATATTTCATCTAAAGCTTTTTTAATATTATCTAATTCAGCATCACCAAAGATAATAGGATCCATATGTGTTGTTAAAATAACATTATATTTTTCTTTTACCTTCATTTCAATTTCATCAATTTTATCATGAACATCAACGAGGCTTAATCTAGAATCTACTTCTATATGTATTGTCATATAGCATTTTGTAGGTCCATACATGTGACAAATAATATCATGTGTACCTAAAACTATATCATGCTTCTTAATGAATTTATTAATTTCATTAACATAGCTTTTTGAAACTGGTACACCAATTAATGGATTAATTTCATCCTTTAATAGCTTAATACCAGAAATAATAATAAAGATAGATACAAATATACCTAAGATACCATCAATTGAGAATGGTAATGTAATATTATTCTTATAAAGAATTAATATAACAATTGTTCCAATTAATACAGCACCTGTAGATATACAATCATTTAATGAATCCTGAGCAGTTGCCCTAAGAGCAACTGAATTAATTATTTTAGCTATTTTTCTATAAGATAAGAATTGACATACCTTTAATAATATCGCAATGCATAATACTGCAAGAGAGATATATGTTAATAATTCATTAATATCTTCTGTTTTAAAATTAATTAGCTTATATATTGATGTTATTAATAAAACAGTACCTACAATAACAACTATTAATGAAATAATTAATCCTGTTACATATTCTATTCTTTCATGACCATATGGGTGCTCCTTATCAGCTGGCTTTCCAGCTAAATGGAAGCCAATTAATGTTGCTACACTAGATGCCATATCTGATAAGTTATTAATAGAATCTGCAATGATTGAAATACTAAATGTAAATATACCAATTAATAATTTAATCAAGAATAATATAAGGTTTGATATTATTCCGATTATTGCAGCCATTTTACCATGGGCAATTCTTACATGCTCATTATTTACTTTTTTATAATTTTTAATGAATTTTCTTCTTAGAAATTCAATCATATAAATCACCTAGATTTTAAATAAATTAATAGCATTTAAAGTAGTAATCTTATCTACTTCTTCAAAGCTTATACCTCTAATATTAGCTATTTCTTCACATACATATTTAACATATGCTGATTCATTTCTTTTTCCTCTAAATGGTGTAGGAGCTAGAAATGGGCAATCTGTTTCAATTAATAATTTATCTAAAGGTATTTCTTTTGCTATAAGCTTAGGTTCCTTAGCATTTTTAAATGTTACAGGACCACCAAGTGATATATAAAAGCCAAGCTTTATAAATTCTTTTGCCATTTCATATGAACCACTATAGCAATGCATAACACCTCTTAGGCCCTTATAATCCTTTAAAATGTCATATGTATCCTTTGTGGCTTCTCTCATATGAATAATAATAGGTAAATCTTTTTCTTTAGCTAATTTACATTGAAGTTTTAATAATTCTTTTTGTTCTTCTTTATAAGTTATATCCCAATAATAATCTAAGCCACATTCTCCAATCGCATATACCTTATTATTTTCAATAAATTCTTTTAATTCATTAAATTTATTTAAATAATCTTTATCTGCTTCTTCAGGATGCACTCCTGCCGTAGGATAAAATATATCATATTTTTTAGCTAATTCTTGGGCTTTCCTATTAGTATCATAAGAAAAGCCTACTAACATGATTTTTTCTATTCCAGCTTCTTTTGCTCTTGTTATGCAATTATCTATATCATCTTTAAATTCATCTTCAAATAGATGAGAATGTGTATCAATCATATAATTTATCCTTTATAGTGGGCTACAATAATTATAGTTTCTTTTGTTATTGTTATTTTTTCTTGTTTTCTTAAATTATTATCAAATATCTCAATATTTGTTTTATCAATTGGTGAATCTGTAGGTGAATCAGATAGAGTTAGGGCATTAGTTATTGAACCAATCATCTTATCTGTAACATTTACGGCAGATTCAATAATAGATGTTACACCATCTAGTAATGTCTTTTTCTTATTCATTCCAACAAATCCAATTGGAAGATATTCATGATTAGATGAATTATATAAGGCATTAATAAATTCTAATTTAGAATTAAATACTAAATCTTCTTTAATATCAATTAATTCTTTTGCTTTTCTAACATCGAAATCTAATGAAATATCTTCAGATTCAAAATTCTTAATTAATAAATCTTCATAGAATCTATGAGATGTAGGATGTGTTAATATTTGTGCAATGTATAACGCAACCATTTCATTAGAAATAATTAATCCTGATATATTTAAACTCTCTAAAGAGAATCTAGATGATGGATCAAAGATTTCAGCATATAATTCTGTTTTCTTATCAAATTTATCATTTGTCTTTAATTTAATTAATGTTAAGAATACATTATTATCTTGTTCTTCTCTAGATACATTTTCATCTGATAATATTAATACTTTCTTTCTTCCTGATGTATTATTAATATCATCTACTAATAAATTAATATCAATTGATGTAGGATATATTTTACATCTTATCTTTCCATCTTTAACATTATTATGAGTATCAACAACATCTAAAATAGAACTTGATCTTTCATTTTCGCCTATAACGAATAATGTAAAATTATTTTTTAATAAATTCTTTTTAAAATCTAGGGTCTTAGTTGTTTCTTTTTTAAATAAGCTCTTATATACAAATTCTTTTTTAGAATATAAATATAATTTTTCTCCATCTTTTTCTTTATATGAAGCAATAGGAATTGCCATATTGTAATATTTTAAGGCATCACTTATTTCAATTTTTTTATCAATTGAATAGAAGCTTCCACCTTCATAAGATAATAAATAATAATATAGGTCAGCAAATGAAGTATTGATTGCCGCTCTACCTAAGGCATGACCAACAATTGTATTTCTAGAGAAAATTGAAACATTTGCTGTCTTTAGGTCGTTAGATGCCTTCATTAGGTCAGCTATTTCTTTTGATACATTATCATTATTTACTTCTACTATTACATTAGCTTTTTTATCGATACTTAAAATAGACATTAAGATTTTAAATGAATCTGCGTCATTTAAATCCTTTGAATTAATCCAAGTTGCTTTAGAAAGTAAGGCAATAGATTGACATTTTTCAATGCTAATTTCCTTTAATGCTTTTCTAGAGGCAGGATCTCCCTTTTTAACAAATATTCTTATGTTTCTTCTTTCAATATTAGATTCTAAGAATAAATTATCTATTTCTTCAATTATTCTATCTCTATCTATTAAAGATAAAATAACTACAGTCTTTTTACCTGGCATATAAGATAATTCTTTAATTAGATTAGCTCCGATTGGAGACCAGTTTAAGATTATGAAATGATTTTTAATTTTTAGCTTTCCAACATTATGAACTCTTCTATTGAATAAATTTTGAAGCATTGATGTTGCAAGACCAATTAGAGCTCCTGAGAATGTAATCATCTGAGTTGTGTTAATTATAATCTTTAAGATAATTACTTTAGTTGGAGCGTCACTCCAAATATCTCCTGAATTCATTGTATAAATAGCACAATATTGAATTGCTTCTAAATAATTATTACCATTAATTGTTCCATCCTTTAGATAGGCTAATAATAATGAGAATAATAATATTATTGCGACATTATAAATGATTAAAATATTAAAAATAACTAAATATGGATGAGAATAATAAAATTCTCTAATTATATTTGATCTCTTTCTTCTCATAATAGTACCTCTATAAGAAATATTTTACCACATTTAAAAATCAGAAAAAAGAAAAAAGGCTAAATTAATTTAGCCTTATATTCTTATTCAGCTTTAGCTTTAGCTTTGTCATCCTTTAGTTCATCTCTAATTTCTTCTAATAGAGCAACAACAGGATCAACAACTGGCTTACCAGCTTCTTCAGCTTCAGCAGCCTTCTTAGCTTCTAATTCAGCAGCTTCTTCTGGATGAGCAGCAGCCCATTTCTTATATTTTTCTTCTTCAGCTTTCTTCTTTAATTCTTCACGCTTCTTAGCAGATGCCATAGCAACCTTAACGATGATGAATAATACGATAGCAATAATGATGAATGAAATAACTGCATTAATAAATGCACCCCAGTCAATTACAGCTGACATATTATAAGTATAAGTTGTACCATGTAATGTATACTTACCTAAAATTGTAGCCTTGCTTGATTCGATTAGGTTAGGGTTTTCAACTAAATAATCAGCATTATTAGCAAGTTGCTCAGAATAATTAGCTTCAGCAAGCTTAACACCTAAAGCGTGTAAGTCAGCAGCTGCGAACTTTTGACCTAAGCCAATTGATGCGTTCATACCTTTTTGAACATTGTTAATTGCAGGTAGTACAGTAACTAAACCTTTTAAGCCTCCTGGTACAGCCCATAAGCATACAGATAATAAGATATTAACTAATGCAGTTACGATTGCACCAAATGCACCACCAATAACAACGCCGACAGCCATATCTAGGATATTGCCACGTGAAATGAATGCCTTGAAATCACTAAAAAATTTTTTCATTTTTCTTTTCTCCTTCTAATTTAATATTATAAAACTTTTAAATATTTTTTCAACTTTATAATTAAAATTATACCTGTAAAGTATTTAAAATTCTTTGAATAACATCATCATCACCTAAATCACCAAATGAGATATGAGAATTTTCTACCCATGCGGCAAGTGATTTAAATGCACCATTTTTAGGATTAAATCCTGCTTCTACAGTGTAATATTGGAATAAATCTAATAAGAAAGAATATACTAAAATAATTTGATGACAGTTTCCTGGTTCAATATCTCTTTTAGGCATATCAATTATTATAAAATCAAATCCTTGATCACTTTTAATTTCAATTGATATATCCATTAATTGAAAAGGACAAACTTCATTTTTATTATCATATATTTTCTTTAAAGTTTTAAAAATGAAATCTTCTTTTTCTGTTAATGCCTTGTTAATAACCTTAACAGGGTCTTTAGAAAATAATTTTGGTAAAACATCATGTTCAAATAAATATCTTGTATTCATATATTTCCACCTCTTTTTAATATTATATCACAATAAAAGAAAAACGAGGATAAAATCCTCGTTAATCATTATTCTGCGATTAATAAATTATATGGTTCAATTTTCTTTATTCTTCTTGCTTCAAATACTGCAAATCCAAATGATAATGCAATTAAGAATATTGCAATTAAAATTATTCCAACTACAGGAATACTAAAATCACATTTCATAATTCCAAAATTAATCATAATTAAATTCATATATGGGTTTGCGATAAAATATGAGCCAATAGAGAATAAGATAATTGATATAATTATTGCTGGCATAAATGATATTGCAGTTTGTAATATTAAATCTTTTGATTTATATCCTAATGCCTTTAAGATACCATAATCCTTTTTCTTCTTTTGCATTAAAGATTTAACTAATAAATATAGAACTAATAATATTGCTACGGCAGATATTACTAATATAGCAATTAACATAACTGCTGCAATAGATTTGAAGTTAGCAAGACCAGCTTCCATAACCTTATCAAAATCCATTGTAGTTATAATATGATCACCATATCTATCTTTTAAATCATTAAATACATCTTCTGCTTTAGTTGTTGAATCAAACCAATAATATGCATCAAGATTATCAGTATCTACTAAGTCTTTAATAGCTGATGTAGATAAGACGCATTCAGAACCACCATTATTACATGTTTGAATTAATCCAGTAATTAAAAATTTCTTCTTATTACCTGCATAATTAAACTCTATTTCTTCACCATATTTATATCCATATGCTTTGGCGAATTTACCACTTATTGCGATTTCGTCATCACTTACTGGGAATCTTCCCTTATAACAAACATTTTTATTATTTAATTTATTAATATAATCAATAACATATGCAAATATTTCTGCATCATTATCTCCATATATTAATGTAAGATTAATCATATTCTTAACATTTGTTATATCTTTTCTTTCATTTAATAAATAATTATATACTTCAGCCTTCTTTTCTTTGTCAATTGCGACAACTCCACTACATGTTTCAAATGTTAACATATCAACTCTAGGCTTTCTGTTAAAGTTTTCAAACATTAATAGTGCGATTACACAGCTAAATGTCATTAAACCTACTACAAAGAAAGTAATTATATTTTGACCAATATTATTAAATAATGTTTTTAATGCTAAAGAGATATTTAGACCACCTTTAGATTTTTCTAAAGGAATCATATTCTTTTTAAAATTATGTGTTTGAATTCCTTCTCTTAAAGCAATTATTGGTTCAATCTTTTTAACTTTCATTGTTGTTAAGAATACTAATAATGATGTAAATAATATTATAAATATAATTGGGACAAATACTGCTAAAGCATTAAATGATGGATTATATACTAAGCCTTGTTGATTTTCAACTAATCCCTTCATCATAGGCATTGATAAATAACCAACTAAAACACCTAATATAGATCCTATAATAGATAACATTAAAAATTGAATAATTAATGATATTCTAATATTTTGACTAGTATATCCAATAGCTTTTAAGGCTCCTATTTCTTTCATATTTTCTTTTATAAAATTAGAAATAGAATTAGATAACATTAATATTACTACAACTAATAATATTGCAGATACCATTACAAACGAAATAGCTAATATTAAAGCCATAAATCCTCTATTAAATATAATAGAATCTAATGTTGTACCTTCTACTAATGAATTTGAATTTATTTTTTGAATTTCATTTTTAATTTGTAAATGCATCTTATCAGCTTTAATTGAATTAGAAACACTATATGAAATAACATATGAATTACTATTCATATCTGATTTTAAAGTTTGATATGATGCATCATCTAATACAAATTCAAAGAAACCTGCATTACTACATCCAAATGATGTTGTAGATGTAAATCCTTTTACAGTATATTCATATGTTTTACTATTTAATGTTAAAGAATATTTATCTTTAATTTTTACTGATCCAGATGTTTTAAATTGATAAGGTAGATAAATATAATTTGAAGTAATTGATTTATCTTCTTTACATACTTCTGTTCTTTCTAAATTCTTACTAAACACTTTAGAATCATTTATTAATAAATTACTAACTAAATCACCATCGCCAAATTTAAATGATGTTACTGGAAAGAATTGATATTCAGTTAGTTCATATTCTTTGCAACCATTAAAGGCTTTTGAAATTGCGGCATCATCAATATTTTCTAAATCATTATAAATAATTGATACGCCATCACCAGCATTTAGCTTTTTAGCATATTTATTAGTATTTGGATATGCATCTAATATTAATAATAAGCTTAATGTAATTAAGAATGATGCTAAAAGCATAATTAAGCCAATAGCTATAGATATGCTTTTTTTCTTTTTAAAATTTGATTTGGCTAATAATACTTCTTTCATATTACCACCCCATTGATACTAAAAAGTCATTTAGCTTTTGATGTCTTTCTTGATCATGTGGGATATATTTACCTAAATCAAGCTCTCCTGCAATTTCTCCGTCCTTTATATATAATATACGATTAGCTCTTCTTGCAGATACGATATCATGTGTAACCATAACGATTGATTGTCCATTATCGTTTGCCTTAGTTAATGTATCTAAGACATCTTTTCCTGTCTTAGAATTTAGGGCACCTGTAGGTTCATCTGCAAATAGTATTGCAGGCTTATTAATTAAAGCTCTTGCGATACCTACTCTTTGACATTCACCACCAGACATTTGGTTAGGGAATTTATTCCATAATGATTCTTCAATATCTACAGATTTTAAAATATTTTTTGAGTTTTCAACTACTTCTTTTTTATTTTTATTAGTTAATAGGCCGGCACATAATACATTATCTAGGACACTCATAGAATCAATTAAATAAATTGATTGGAATACAAAGCCTGAAGAACTTCTTCTAAACATTGCTAATTCATCACTTGTCATCTTAGTAATTTCATTATCGTTAAAGATAATACTTCCAAGTGTTGGCTTATCCATTCCAGATAATGCATAAAGTAATGTAGATTTACCAGCTCCAGAGGCACCCATGATTACTGTAAAGTCACCTCTATAGATTTCTAAATCTATATTTTTTAATACATGCTGTAAAACACCGCCATTAGAAAATGATTTACATAATTTATTTGTTTTAATAATTACATTCTTTTCCATATCATTATCTCCTTTTTACAGCATTATTTTATTATTTTTAATCTTAAGAATCTTTATCTAATTCTTAAATAATTCTTAAATATAATAAAACTTTAAATCCAGGATGATCATTTATTATTTCTATATTTCCATTCATGGCATCCATAAATCTCTTAGAAATATATAATCCTAAGCCTGATCCTTCTTTTTCTTTTATATTAGAACCTCTTTTATATTTTTCTAATAATAAAGGAATATCATTATCAGAAATAGAATCACCAAAATCTTTAATACTAATTATTAAAAAATCATTTTCTATATTAGCATTTATTTCAATATCAGTATTGGCATACTTATATGAATTCGCAAATACATTATCAAATACTTGTTGTAATCTTAATCTATCTGCATAAATATTACATTCAGGGATAATAAATTTATTTCCTCTATTTAAATAATCTGAATTCTTTATTAATTCAGAAACTACATAGCTTGGTATTTCAATTGGATTAATTGAAAGTTCATCTAATTCTTCTATTGTTATAGTAAATAAATTATTAACTAATGTATTAATTTGATCTGCCTTTTTATTTATCATATCAAATCTTTCTTTATCAGATTCTGACTTTATGGCACCAACCTCAGAAATAGATTTAATAGATGAAACTGGTGTCTTAATATCATGAGATAATCTAGCTACTAATTCTCTTTTTGATTTTTCAGCTTCCATTTCGGCTATTTTAGCCTTTTTAAGCTCGTTTCTCATAATATCAAAGCTTTCAGTGAACGCACCAAAATTTTGACCTTTATCCATTGTTAGAGGAATATCTAGATTTCCTCCCGCAACTCTTGATGCGAAATCCTTCATATCATCAAAAGGCTTAATAATAGATAAATGAAGATAAATATAATATAAAATAAATGACAATATTTGAACTAAAGATATAATTATTAATGAAATAATAAAAGCTATTTTAAAATTAGATATTTGTTTAACATATGTATTTTCAATTAATAATTTATAATTGCTTCCATCAATTGATAAATCAATTATTAAATCTCCATTTCTAATAGCTTCATTTAAAGATAGGGAAGTATGTTCTGAATTTCTATATAATAATTTCCCATCATTATCAATAATTGAATAATTATAATAATTAGGATATTTATCAGTATTATCATAATTGTTTTCGATTGTATGGACTATCTCATTTATTTTAACTGTATCATTTTTAGTAGAATTTATATTAATAACAAAAATAATGGTTAATATAACTTCAACAATTAAAGTTATTGCAAGAACAATAAAAAGATATCTTTTTTTCATATTATTTACCTATAAATTTATATCCTTCCTTCCAAACTGTAATAATATACTTTGGATTATTAGGATCTACTTCTATTTGTTCTCTTATTTTTCTTATGTGAACATTTAATGTTCCATCTTGGGTATACTTATCATTCCATACATTAACAAATAATTCATCTTTGGTTATTAATTTATTTTTATTATTTACTAAATAAAATAATAATTTATATTCGATTGATGTTAATTTAATTTCTTTTGAATTAACTGATACATTATTATTTTTAAAATCTATTTTTAAATAACCATCATCATAAATATCTGTAGTATTTGAATATCTTTTTAATACTACTTTTACTTTAGCAAGTAAAACGCCAAGTGAGTATGGCTTTTCTATATAGTCATCTCCACCTATATTTAGGGCTATTATTTTATCGTCATCTGTATTTCTAGCTGAGATAAATAAAATAGGGATATTGCTTTCTTCTCTAATATATTTACAAAGTTCAAACCCTGAACCATCACCTAAATTAATATCTAATAATATTAAAGAGCATTGATTTTCTTTTAAGAAATCAATTGCGTCATTTTTAGAATATACTGAAGCTGTTTTAATATTAAATAAATTAAAATATTCAGATGTGCTCATAGCTAATTCTTTTTCATCATCTACTATTAAACAATCGTATTTCATAATAGCACCCCCACAAAACAATAATATTATATCATAATTAATTATAATAAAAAAAGGTAGTTGAAAACTACCTAATTATCCTTCTAGACAATCTTCAATTGTTGAAGCCATCCTTGATGAAACTAAATATTTTTCACCAGTAATTAAAAAAACATAATATTCTCCCATTATTGTCTTTTCCATCTTTACAATAAATTGTGGATTAATCCATACCTTTGTTCCGTCTTTTAAAGCTAAAGTTAATTTAAATGTTCTCATAATTATATTTCTCCTTTAAACTATTATAACATATAGAACAAAAAAAAGGCCGCAATTTGCGACCTTATATTTGTTTATAATCAGTGATTATTCAATAATGTCAACTACTGAACCAGCACCAACTGTTCTACCACCTTCACGGATAGAGAACTTAGTACCTTGTTCCATAGCGATTGAGTGAATTAACTCAACTGTCATTGTAGTGTTATCACCAGGCATAACCATTTCAGTACCAGCAGCTAAAGTAATGATACCTGTAACGTCTGTAGTACGGAAATAGAATTGTGGACGATAGTTAGAGAAGAATGGAGTATGACGACCACCTTCATCCTTTGATAATACGTAAACTTGAGCAGTGAACTTATGATGTGGAGTAACTGACTTAGGTTTAGCTAATACTTGACCTCTTTGAACTTGGTCACGGTCGATACCTCTTAATAATACACCAATGTTATCTCCTGCTTCAGCGTAGTCTAATAACTTACGGAACATTTCAACACCAGTAACAACTGAAGTTAATGTTTCTTTAATACCAACGATTTCTACTGAATCACCAACTTTTACTTGACCTCTTTCTACTCTACCAGTAACAACTGTACCACGACCAGTGATTGTGAATACGTCTTCGATAGGTAATAAGAATGGCTTAGCGTTATCTCTAACTGGAGTTGGGATGTATTCATCAACTGTTGCCATTAATTCTTCAACTTTAGCAACCCACTTAGGATCACCTTCAAGAGCCTTTAAAGCTGAACCACGGATAACTGGAATATCATCACCTGGGAAGTCATATTCAGATAATAGATCTCTAGTTTCCATTTCTACTAGGTCGATTAATTCTTCATCATCAACCATATCACACTTATTTAAGAATACTACAATTTTAGGTACTCCTACTTGACGAGCAAGTAAGATGTGCTCACGAGTTTGAGCCATTGGTCCATCTGTAGCTGCGATAACTAAGATAGCACCATCCATTTGAGCAGCACCTGTAATCATGTTCTTTACGTAGTCAGCATGACCTGGACAGTCAACATGTGCATAGTGTCTGTTTGCTGTTTCATACTCAACGTGTGCAGTATTGATTGTGATACCTCTTTCCTTCTCTTCTGGAGCGGCATCAATTTGATTATAATCTTTAGCTTGAGCTAAACCCTTCTTTGCAAGAACGTTAGTTATAGCTGCAGTTAAAGTAGTTTTACCATGGTCAACGTGACCAATTGTACCAATGTTAACATGTGGTTTTGAACGGTTAAATTTTTCCTTTGCCATTTTAAATGGTCCTCCTAAATATATTTTTTATTTTCAAAATTACCAATTAATATTTTACCCTAATTGGCTTGGGTTTGCAAGTAATATATTAATAATATTACTTAATTGCTAAAATTATGCTCTTTTGCTAACAATTTCTTCTTGGATGCTCTTTGGACAAGCTTCATAATGGTGAATTTGCATTACGAAGTTTCCACGTCCTTGTGTATTAGAACGTAAGCCTGTAGCATATCCGAACATTTCTGCTAGTGGTACATAAGCACGAATCTTCATACCATTACCACGCTTTTCTTGTGAATCAAGACGTCCACGACGGCTTGTTAAGTCACCAATAACATTTCCTACATATTCTTCAGGAATTGTTACATCTACTTCCATGATTGGCTCAAGTAATACTGGCTTACACTTATCCTTCATAGCCTTAACAGCTAATGAAGCAGCAACCTTGAATGCCATTTCTGATGAGTCTACCTCATGGTAAGAACCATCAAATAATTCAGCCTTAACATCAATAATAGGATATCCAGCTAATACACCATTAGGTAAAGCTTCTTGTAATCCCTTATCAACAACTGGAATATATTCTCTTGGAACAGTTCCACCAACAACTGAATCAACGAATTCATAACCCTTTTCAGGATTTGGACTAAATCTTACCCAAACATGACCATATTGACCACGTCCACCAGATTGTCTAACGAACTTACCTTCACACTCACCAGTTTGAGTGATTGTTTCACGGTAAGAAACTTGAGGAGCACCAACGTTTGCTTCAACGTTGAATTCTCTCTTCATACGGTCAACAATGATATCAAGGTGTAATTCACCCATACCAGAAATGATTGTTTCACCAGTTTCAGGGTTAGTGAATGTACGGAATGTTGGATCCTCTTCAGCTAACTTGATTAAAGCTTGAGTCATCTTATCTTGGTCAGCCTTAGTTTTAGGCTCAACAGCAACAGAGATAACTGGCTCTGGGAATGTCATCTTCTCTAATACGATATCATATTTTTCTTCAGCTAAAGTATCACCAGTTGTAGTTGATTTGAAACCAATTGCAGCTGCGATATCTCCTGAATATACTTCTTTAATTTCTTCACGGTGGTTAGCATGCATTTGCATGATACGACCTAATCTTTCCTTAACACCCTTAGTAGTGTTTTGTACATAAGAACCTGAAGTGATGTGTCCTGAATATACACGGAAATATGTTAATCTACCAACGAATGGGTCAGTTGCAACCTTGAATGCAAGTGCTGCAAACTTAGCATCGTCAGATACTTTAATATCAATTGAATTACCTTCTGAATCTTCAGCCTTGTTAGTTAAAACTTCAGTTGGGTTTGGTAAGAACTCTAAAACATAGTCTAGAACTCTTGATACACCAACGTTCTTGAATGCTGAACCACAAAGAACAGGGAAGAATTCTACCTTTAATGTAGCTTTTCTAATAACTGCCTTGATTTCTTCTTCAGTGATTTCTTCACCTTCAAGATACTTCATAGCTAAATCATCATCAAATTGAGAGATAGTATCAATTAATAATTCTCTCTTTTCATTACAAATATCAACCATATCAGCTGGAATATCTGTAACTGTAGCCTTTTCTTCATCTCCACCATCGAAGATGTAAGCCTTCATTTCGATTAAGTCAACATGACCCTTGAAATCAGCTTCTGAACCAATTGGCCATTGTACAGCTGCTGCTGTAGCACCTAATCTTTCATGGATAGTGTTTACTGAATATTCGAAATCAGCACCAATCTTATCCATCTTGTTAACGAATACAATACGAGGTACGCTGTAGTCTGTAGCTTGTCTCCAAACTGTTTCAGTTTGAGGCTCAACACCAGCTTGACCATCTAATACTGTTACAGCACCATCTAGTACACGAAGTGAACGAGCAACTTCAACAGTAAAGTCAACGTGACCTGGAGTATCGATAATATTAATTCTATAACCCTTCCATACAGCAGTTGTTGCAGCTGATGTAATTGTTATACCACGCTCTTGCTCTTGAGCCATCCAGTCCATAGTGGCAGCACCATCATGTGTTTCACCAATCTTATGAATCTTCTTAGTTAAGAATAAGATACGTTCTGTAGTTGTAGTCTTACCAGCATCAATGTGAGCCATGATACCGATATTTCTAGTTTTGTCTAATGAGTATTCTCTTGCCATTGTAGTTTTCTCCTAAAATTACCAACGGTAATGTGCAAATGCCTTATTAGCTTCTGCCATCTTAAGTGTTTCTTCTCTCTTCTTACAAGCTCCACCTAAATTGTTAGAAGCATCAATGATTTCCTTAGCTAGCTTTTCTTCCATAGTCTTATCACTTCTTAAACGTGAATACTTAACTAACCATCTTAATGCTAAAGTTTGCTTTCTTTCAGGTCTAACTTCAACTGGTACTTGATAATTTTGACCACCAATACGACGGCTCTTAACCTCTAGTGTTGGGGCGATGTTTTCTAATGCTTTATTAAATACTTCTAGTGGATCTTGACCAGTTTGTTCTTTAACTCTATCAAGAGCACCGTATAAAATTGTTTGTGCTGTTCCCTTCTTACCATCAAGCATAATAGCGTTGATTGTTCTTGTTACAACCTTTGAGTTGTAAATTGGATCAGGAAGCACGTCTCTTTTTGCAATATGTCCTTTACGAGGCATAATCGTTTCCTCCTTGTTTTATTTAATAAGATAATTTTTATAAATTAATTAATTCTAAATATTACTTAGATGCTTTTGGCTTCTTAGCACCATATTTAGAACGAGCTTGCATTCTGTTAGCAACACCTGTAGTATCTAATGTACCACGAATGATATGATAACGAACACCTGGTAGATCCTTAACACGTCCACCACGAATAAGTACAGTACTGTGCTCTTGTAAGCTATGTCCTACACCAGGAATATAAGCTGTAACTTCCATACCATTTGTTAAACGAACTCTGGCATACTTTCTTAAAGCTGAGTTAGGCTTCTTAGGTGTCATTGTAGTAACACGAGTACAAACACCACGTTTTTGAGGTGAAGGAATCTTAGTATACTTCTTCTCTAAAGTATTAAAGCCAATTCCTAAGCTTGGTGACTTAGACTTTGAAACTTTGTCCTTTCTTCCATTACGTACTAATTGTTCTATAGTTGGCATAAATAAATTTCTCCTTTCACTTATACAACTTCTATCTGTTCAACGACAAATAATTGTCAAAAAATTCTAAACAGCGTTTTAATTATACCAAAATTAAATCCTATGTCAATAAAATAATTAAAAATTTTTTTGCTTTTTTCACAATAAGAAACGCTGATTAAAGTGAAGTAGATAAAATGGCGTAGTTATAAGGATATTTTGATCTAATATTTTTTTTATTTTTAATCGATTTATGAAACTAAACACTGAAAAATGTGGTATAGATGAGCGTAATAAAAGCCCTGCTAATTTAATAGCAAGGCTCATGTAGTACTATTTTGCTAATACTTCCTTTACATATTTAGGATCTAAGCTTAATGCTCTTGCGATTGTGTTTTCATCAAATCCATTAGTATGCATTGTTTGTATACTTTGATTTAAAGCTTCAGTTTTACCAAGCTCTATACCCTCAGTTTTACCTTCAGCCTTCCAGTCTTTCTTTAAGTCTTCTATTGCTTTACACATATTTATCTTACCATCCTTTTCTTCATATTCTAAATCTAGATTTACTACCGATTTAATGAAATCAGCTGTATCTACATTCATATTTTTATAATTCATTTTATTTTGAATTGTTGTTAGAAACATTTTTTTATCATTTGAATATTTAACTGACTCTAATACTAATCCTATTTCAGTTTTGAATTTATTAAAATCATCATCTGTCATAAAATTAGGCTCTATTATATTTAGCTTATAGTCAATTATATATTCTTTCATTGCTGGAGAAGATACGTTTATCATATCTATAAATCTTTTGTGTCCACTCCATTTCTTATGGTTGAAATAAACAACTAATGTTATTACTGGACTTAGTTTATCATTTAATGATAAATCTTTATAATGATATCCCCTCTTTGATTTTATTGTATCATTATTTTTAGAATTTACAATATCTAGTGCTTGCTTATCATAGCTCATGACATCATATAATAGATTTCTTAATACCATTCCATTTAAATTAGATGTTTGATTTTCAATCCCAAGTAATAAATATGTTGTGTTATTATCTTTTTTGATTTCAACTCTTTTATAAATATCTCTAACCCTCTTAATATCATTTGGATTATTAATTATTAAATTTGTATCTACATCAACTAAATTGTTTTTATCTATTATTTGTTTTCCATCATACAAATAATAATTAAATAAATCTGCAAATACATCATTTTTTCCTAAATATTTTTTTGTTATTCCATCTTTATCAATTCTTGTGTTTAATGTCATTTTCGTACCTCATTTTTTGCATTATATACCTAAAAAATAAGTTTGTAAAATGAGGTATTTTTGGCAATAAAATGGCTAAAAATCAACATTTTTATAAAAAAGTAGCTTGTTAGATTCCAAACTAAAAAATAAAGCAATACGAACATTATGATTTTTCGAAAAAAATTGAAATTATAAAAAATTTTTATAATTAAAAAAGACCCTATTTTCATAGGATCTAAATCTTAATAATGTCTATTTTTTGTTTAAAATCAACATCAAAGCCATATCCACTATCTGCCACTCTTAAAACTAATTCGTAGTTTTTACCAGGCTCAATTGGATATTTAAATGTTTTTTCAGGCCATCTTGATATTTTTATTGATAATGTTGATGGCTCACTTAATTCAAATGTTGAAGTCGCAATTTCGAAGCCACCCTCATATACTTTAACATTTTTAACAAACGCTTCTATTCTTGCGCAATTAATTAATAGCTTTCCAGGAATAACAGGGAATGTAATATTTACCCTATTACCTTGATTTTTGGGTTCAGCTTTGTGCTCCTTTTCAACAACCTTCTCAGAAACTTTTCTTGTACCACAATATTCACAAAATAATTTATCTGCAGAATAACGTGCTCCACAGTTTGGACAATTTGTTATAGCCATATACAACCTATTATTTTAAATTATTCTGTTTCAGAATAGCTAGCTGCTTCTTCAGCTGCTTCCTCTGCAGGAATTCTTTCTTCTTTTAATTCTGGGTTAGTTTCTGTTAAGGCTACATCAGATGTAACAACAACCTTTTGATTGTAGCATTTGAAAATATCTTCTACGTTTTCTGGCTTCTTAGTGAATGCTGATACAACTGGTACAATAATAAAACTTGATACCATTGCAAGAACACCCATATAAATTGAATCTGAGAAATCAAACCATAGGATATTAAATCCGGCACTTGTTGACTTAATTTGTGGATGAACACCAGCTAAGCTTAAAATTAAACCTACTACTGCAATTGTAACACCACAAATGAATGATACATATACAGATGCCTTAGTTGTTCTCTTCCAATATAATCCATAGAAGAATGGTCCAATGAATGCACCTGAAATAGCACCCCAAGAAATACCCATTAATGATGCGATATCCTTAGTTAAATTTGCAGGTCCATATACTTGGAATATAGCTAATGCAGCACTTACAATAATAAATACTACAACTAATACTCTTAACCAAGTCATTTTCTTCTTTTCAGGCATTGTCTTCTTTCTATCCAATAGGTCAAATGTTACTGTAGCGGCAGATGTATGAACTAATCCTGATAAAGTAGACATTGAAGCTGCTAAAACTAATACAATAACTATAGCAACTACTACCATTGGTAATTGTGCAACCATTTGAGCAATTACTGTTGAGCTCTTAGTTTCAGCAAATATTCTTGCGAAACCACCTAAGAAATAACAACCACCAGCAACGATAATTGCGAATGCTGTAGAAATAACTGAACCCTTTCTGATTTGGTTTTCATTCTTAATAGAATAGAATTTACCAACCATTTGAGGTAAGCCCCAACAACCAAGTGATGTTAATAATACTACAAATATTAAATGTACTGGATCTGGTCCAAATAGAGACGCAAATTCCCATCCTTTACCAGCTAATGCTTCAAATGAACCCATTAATCCACCATTCTTGTTTAATGCAAAGATTACAACTAATGCAATACCTACAAGCATAATTAATCCTTGAACGAATGAATTAAGTGCTGTTGACATTAAACCACCGATAATAACATATAATCCTGTAGCTACAGAGATTATTAAAATCCATACCCAATATGGAACAGATGTTGAGAATGTTACATTAAATAAATAAGATAATCCATTATATAATGCAGCTGTATATGGAATTAAGAATATAAATATAATTACAGCAGCAAATATTCTTAACCCTTCTGAATTAAATCTTTTTGCAAAGAAATCAGGCATTGTTGATGAATTTAAATGCTGTGTCATTATTCTAGTTTTTCTTCCAAGTAATGCCCATGCTAGCCATGAACCAATTAATGCATTACCTATACCAATCCAGAATGCTGAAACACCGAATGCCCAACCAAATGAACCGGCGTAGCCGATAAATATTACGGCAGAGAAATATGATGTACCATAAGCAAATGCTGATAGCCATGGACCAACGTTTCTTCCGCCTAAAACGAAGTCATTAGAATTCGTTGCTTTCTTTCTACAATAGAATCCAATAAAGATTGTTGCAGCAAAGAAAATAGCAATAAATAGTATCTTGATTGCAAGATCCATATAATAAGCCCTCCTATAAAACAAACACTATGTTTATTGTATCATATAATTTTATGGATATGATATAAAAAAATTAAAAAAGGTGCTAATAATATAGCACCAATTTTATTTTTATTTTTCAATTTGGATTTGAACTAATGATTTTCCAATATATTTTTCTCTTAGCTTTGGCTTTTCAATCTTACCAGTAGCGTTTCTTGGAACACTAGCGATTACAATCTTTCTAGGTCTCTTATATCTTGGTAAATCAAATGTGAATTTTTCAATTTCTTCAACTGTTAATGTCATTCCATCCTTTGGTTCTACGATTGCGAATGCAATTTCACCAAGTCTTTCATCTGGAAGACCAATAACAGCAACGTCCTTTACCTTATCATGCTTTCTAATGAAGTCTTCAATTTGAACTGGATATAGGTTTTCACCACCAGTGATAATAACGTCTTTCTTTCTATCAACTAGATAAATAAATCCATCCTTATCACGCTTAGCCATATCACCTGTATATAGCCATCCATCCTTTAATACTTCATCAGTTGCTTCCTTATTCTTGTAATAACATACCATTACACCAGGACCCTTAACACAAAGCTCACCTACAGCCTCAGGCTCAGTAACCTCTTTGTCTCCGTCCATGATTTTTACTTCCCACATGTATCCTGGAACACCAATTGCTCCAACATGGTCTGTGTTTTCAACACCTAGATGTACACAACCAGGTCCAATTGATTCCGATAATCCGTAATTTGTATCATATTGCTGATTAGGGAATACACGTAGCCATCTTTGTACTAATGATGGTGGAACAGGTTGAGCACCAATATGCATTAATCTTAATTGATCAGTATTATATTTCTTTAAATCAATATCTCCTCTATCAATTGCGTCTAATATATCTTGAGCCCAAGGTACTAATAACCATACAATTGTACATTTTTCTTCACTAATTGCTGACATAATCCATTCAGGCTTAATACCCTTTAGAATTACTGCCTTAGATTGTGAAATTAAGCTACCAAACCAGTGCATCTTAGCACCTGTATGGTAAAGTGGTGGAATACATAAGAATACATCATTCTTTTGTTGACCATGGTGTTTTTGTTCCCACTTACAAGAAGATATTAATGCTCTATGTAAATGTAAGATTGCTTTAGGGAATCCTGTAGTACCACTTGAGAAATAGATTGCAGCTTCATCATCCTCATCTAATTTAACATCTAGCTTAGTTGCAGGATAATTATTGATGATTTGATCATAATGATCTGCAAATGGTACATATGCATCTCCAACAAATATTAATGTTTTAACAAGTGGAGTATGGTCAGCAATTGGCTCTACTCTACCAATAAATTCAGGTCCGAATACTAATGCATTACAATCTGCTAAATCAAGACAATACTTGATTTCATCAGATGTATATCTATAATTCATTGGTACAGCTAGGGCACCAAGCTTTAGAATACCAAAATAAATTGGTAGCCATTCTAATGAATTCATTAAAAGAATTGCAACCTTATTACCTCTTACAATTCCTTTATCCTTTAATAGATTAGCGAATCTATTTGCAGTATCATCAAATTCCTTCCATGTGATACTTCTTCTATATTCCTTTGCTAAAGTTGGTTCAACTAATGAATATTCTCTCCATGTTTTATATTGTTCAGGTACAATTTGGGGATTTAATTCAACTAGACATTCTTCATTAGGATATTCTTTAGCGTTCTTTTCTAATAAATCAACAATAGTCATTTCTTTCTCCTACAATAAATCCTAGTAATAATTATTTAATAATAAGGTTTCAACCTCTTCAATATTTGGAGACTTTAATATTGCTTGAGCTCCAAGATTGTTTTTACCTAAGAATACATATAAATAATCAATTTCTATATTATTTTCAGTTAATATTCTTAATAATTCATTTAAACCATTTGGCTTATCAGGAACTACAACACTAATTACATCTGTTAATTTTGCAGTATAATTTTCAGCTTTAACTAATTCTAATGCCTTATTAACATCATCAACAATTAATCTTAAGATACCAAAATCAGCAGAATCAGCGATTTGTAGTGATCTAATATTAATATTGTTTTTACCTAATAAATTAGTTATATGAGCTATTGCTCCTGCTTTATTTTCTACGAAAATTGATAATTGCTTAACAACCATAAAAAGTCCTCCTTATACTAATTTTCTCTTATCTATTACTCTTTTTGCTTTTCCTTCGCTTCTAGCTATTGAATTAGGGTTAACTAATGTAACCTTAGCTCCAATACCTAAAACACTTCTTAATTTATCTACTAATTGCTTTTGTAATCTTTCAATAGATGCCATATCATCAGCAAATAGATCTGGTGCCATTTCAACAAATACATCTAATGTATCATTGTTATTTAATCTATCAACAACAATTTGATAATTTGCTGTAATACCTTTATCACAATATTGTAATAATACACCTTCGATTTGAGATGGGAATACATTTACACCTCTAATGATTAGCATATCATCAGATCTTCCCTTTGGCTTACTTAATCTAACGAATTTTCTACCACATTTACAAGGCGTTTTAATAACGACACCCAAATCTCTTGTTCTATATCTTAATAAAGGCGCTCCTTCTCTATCAATTGTAGAGAATACTAATTCACCTACAGCGCCTTCTTCAGTGATAGGCTCTAATGTTTCTGGGTCAATTACTTCAACAATGAAGTGGTCTTCATTAACATGCATTCCACTTTGGTGGTCACATTCAAATGCAACACCAGGACCAACTATTTCAGTTAATCCATAAATATCATATGCCTTAATGTGTAATTTTTCTTCAATTTGCTTTCTCATTTCTTCAGTCCAAGGCTCGGCACCAAAGATACCAGCTTTTAGCTTTAGCTGATCTACTACACCCATTTTTTCAGCAGTTTCTGCTAAATAAAGAGCATAAGATGGTGTACAAGCTAGGATTGTAGCTTTAAAATCAATCATTGTTTCAATTTGACGTTCAGTATTACCTGAAGAAATAGGAATTACAGTTAATCCCATTTTTTCAGCACCGTAATGAAGTCCAAATCCACCAGTGAATAAGCCATAGCCATATGCAACCTGAATAATATCATCAGATGTTGCACCTATAGCTGATAACATACGAGCTGCACATCCAGCCCACATGTCTAAATCATTTTTAGTGTATCCTACAACTATTCTTTTACCAGTTGTACCACTTGAAGCATGTAATTCTACTATATCAGTTAATGGTCTAGCAAATAATCCATAAGGATAATAATCTCTTAAATCAGATTTATATGTAAAAGGAAGCTTTTTTAAATCTTCAATTCCTTTTATATCCTCTGGTTTAACTCCAGCATAATCCATTCTTTTTCTGTAGCATTCTACATTTTCATATACATATTTTACCTGATTAACTAATCTTTGACTTTGTAATTTAGTCAAATCAGCTCTAGGCATACATTCAAAATCTTTTTGAAAGTACATTTCTTTTTCTCTCCTTAATTTTTTATTTTAGATTATATCCTAAATCAAATGCTTTTAAATTTACGTCTAATAATTTAGCTGGAACAGTATTCTTTAATACTTCAATCCACTTTTCATATTTAATATTAGTACTCTTTGCTAAAATACCAATTAATACTACATTTACAGCTTTAATATTACCTGCTTCTTTAGCAAGATCTAGTGCGTTAACACATTCAACGTTAACTACACTTTCTAATTTTTCTTTTATATCCTTTGGATATTCCATTGCACCAATGATAACTGGCATTGGATTCATTTCTTGGTTATTAACGATGATCTTACCGTCTTTCTTTAAATAAGGTAATGCTCTATATGCTTCTAGCATTTCAAATGCTAAGATGATATCAGCCTCACCCTTGTCAATAATTGGTGAATATACCTTATCTCCAAATTTAACATAAGTTACTACTGAGCCACCTCTTTGACTCATACCATGAACCTCAGATACTTTAACATCATATCCTTCTTCGATAACGATGTTACCTAATATTCTTGAGGCTAATAATGTTCCTTGGCCACCTACGCCGACAATCATAATATTCATTTTATTCACCAACCTTAACTATTGCATCAAATGGACATACATTCATACATAATCCACATCCATTACATTGATTCTTATCTATTACAATATTTCCATCTACATTAGAAATTGCAGGACATCCAAGCTTCATACATTGCTTACACTTCTTACACTTGTCAGAAACCTCACACTTACCAATGTATTTAACACCCTTTAATAGTGCACAAGGTCTTTGAGCAATGATTACTGAAACCTCATCAGCTTCAACCTCTGCCTTAACAACCTTTTCAAAATTCTTAACATCGAATGGATCTGCAACAACGATTCTCTTAACACCTACAGATTCAGCTAATTTAATTAGGTTAACTTGAGATGTTTCTTCCATTCTAATTGTTTTACCAGTAGTTGGGTTTTGTTGATGACCTGTCATACCTGTAATTGAGTTATCTAGAATAATAACTGTATTAGCACCCTTGTTATAAACAATATCAATTAATCCTGTAATACCTGAATGGATGAATGTTGAATCACCAATTACAGATACTAGCTTCTTATTAAATTCTTTACCACGTGCCTTAGCCATACCAAAGCCTGCAGATACTGATGCACCCATACAAATAGTTGAATCAACTGATTGTAGTGGAGCTACTGCACCTAGTGTATAGCATCCGATATCTCCAGATACTACAAGTCCTAATTTCTTTAATACATAGAATGTTCCTCTATGAGGGCAACCAGGACACATTACTGGAGGACGCATAGGGATTGTTTCTTTTATTTCATTGAATTCAGGTCCTTCTTCATTTAATACAGCCTTCTTAATCATCTTAGGTGTATATTCACCAAGTAATGTAAATACTTCTTTTCCAATTACATTAGTAACACCTAATGCTCTAACATGCTCTTCAATGAATGGATCTAATTCTTCAATAACAAATACCTTTTCATGATTCTTACAGAAATCAATAATCTTTGTTGTAGGTAATGGATTAACAATACCAAGCTTTAAATAATCAACATTATCACCTAATGCTTCTTTAGAATATACATATGAAATACCTGCAGTAATAACACCAATCTTCTTGTTGTTATTCTCAATTGTATTTAATGGAGATTCATTAGCGAATGCAATTTCATCTAAATGTCTCTTTTCTACAATTACATGCTTCTTAATAGCATTACCAGGCATCATAACATTCTTAGCTATATCCTTGTTATAATCCTTTAATTTATAATCAATCTTATCTTCAATCTCAACTAAGCTTTGAGAATGTGATACTCTTGTAGATAATCTTAAAATAACTGGAGTATCAAATTTTTCAGATAATTCAAATGCTTGTTTAGTATAAGATTTACATTCTGCTGAATCAGAAGGCTCTACCATTAAAACCTTTGATGCCTTTGCGTAATGACGAGAGTCTTGTTCATTTTGGCTTGAATGCATACCAGGGTCATCAGCTACACAGAATACTAAACCACCGTTAACTCCAATATAAGATACAGTGAATAAAGGGTCTGCCATAACATTTAATCCAACGTGCTTCATACAAGACATTGCTCTAGCACCAGCCATTGATGCTCCAATAGATACTTCAGCAGCTACCTTTTCATTTGGTGCCCATTCAACATTAACATCAGTGTATTCAACCATTGATTCTGTTATTTCAGTTGAAGGTGTACCAGGATATGATGAAACAACACTACATCCAGCTTCATAAGCACCTCTTGCTACTGCAGCATTACCAATTAATAATTTTTTCATAATACTTTTTTGCTATAATCAGTAAATGATTATATCCTCCTCATAAAACTATATTTGTTATTATATCACACTTAATCATAAATATTAATTAAATATTTAATTAGCAATGTGATTTCCACTTATACTTACCTTCGCAATTAAAACATTCTTTTCATTATAGATAGAAACTTCATAAAAACAAGTTGTCTTTCCATCTTTAATTTTATTTGCTTCAGCATAAATAATTTCTCCTAAGCCAGGTCTAAAATAGCTAATACTTGCAGTTGTAGATACAGTCAAGTATTCTTCATGCTGATTAGTAGCTACCGCAAATGTAAAATCTGCTAAAGTAAATAATGCACCACCCATAATTGTATTCTTTGCATTTTGATGATTCTTTTCTACTTTAAAAGAACATTTTGCATAATCATCATGAGCATCAATTATTTCAGCACCTAATTGCTTCATCGCAAATAAATCATCCTTAAAAAAATTTTTTAGATAATTTAAATCATACATTTTTCATACACCTCGCTTAAACTTACATTTTTGAGTATACCAAATTTTTAACTATATTAATAGTTATTTTTTAGAGATTTTTATTCTTTGATTGATTATAACTATATTTTATAGTATTATATTAATTGATTTTTCTGGAGGTATATTATGAATAAGGAAATGTTGGGCTTAGGCTCAAATAGATCAATAATAAGAGAATTATTTGAATTCTCTAAACAAAGAAAACTAGAAATTGGTGCTGATAATGTTTATGATTTCTCATTAGGAAATCCATCAGTAAAGCCTAATCCAAAGCTTAATGAAGCATTAATTAAAATAATTGAAGCAGGAGACGATACATATTCTCATGGTTATACTTCTGCCCCTGGTGATAACAAAACAAGAGAAAATATTGCTAAAGATTTGAATAATAGATTCAATACTTCTTATTCTCTTAATAACATTTATATGACTTGTGGTGCTGCCGCATCACTTTGTATAACATTAAGAGCTATTACTGAATCTATTAATGATGAAATATTAGCATTAGCTCCTTATTTCACTGAATATAAGGTATTCGTTGAGGGTGCAGGAGCAACATTCAAGGTTGTTAAACCTAATATGGAAACATTTGGTATTAATTTTGATGATTTAAAAAATGTAATTAATAAAAATACAAAAGCTATTATCGTTAATTCTCCTAATAACCCTTCTGGTGTTGTTTATACAGAAGCTGATTTAAATAAATTAGCTGATTTCTTAAGACAAAAAGAAAAAGAATATAATCATGCAATTTATATTATTTGTGATGAACCATATAGAGAGATTGTTTATGGCAATGCAAAGGTATCTCATATTCCTAATTTATATGACAACACAGTTGTATGTTATTCTTATTCAAAGAGCTTATCACTTCCAGGAGAAAGAATTGGATATATTCTAGTACCTGATAAGGCATATGATTCTAAGAATTTATATTTAGCATGTCTAGGTGCTGGTAGAGCATATGGCTATGTATGTGCTCCTTCTTTAATGCAACACGCTATTGAATTATGTGCTGATTTAACTTCTGATATGAATGAATATCAAAAGAATAGGGATTTAATCTATAATGGATTAACAAAGATTGGTTATGAATGTGTTAAACCTGAAGGTGCATTCTATTTATTTATGAAGGCACTTGAATCTGATGCATATAAATTCATGGAAAAAGCTAAAGAATTCAATATTATTGTTGTACCAAGTGATAATTTTGGTGTAAAGGGATACGTAAGATTAGCTTATTGTGTTTCTTCTAAAACAATTATTAATTCTTTACCAGCATTCCAAAAATTATTTGATTCATATAAAAAGTAATAAATTAAAATGGCTTCTCGCTTTATAGTGAGAAGCCATATTTTTTATAATGATAAAGTTAATGTATCAGATAAGATTGCATTACTTACTAATAAATCATTTGAATATGATTCATTATTATCTTTTTTATAAACATAATCCATTCTTACTGTTTCAGCTACATATGTAACTGCAAGTTGTGCATTACTTAAATAATAATTATAAGTTCCATAATCATTTTGGATACTAAAATCTAAATATAAATATATATCTAAATCAGCCATTAAGCATAATTCATAATTACCTAATAAGTCATCTTCTTGAAGACTTAATAGATTACTATTATCAGCCATATATGTATTATATAGTGGATCAACATACATGATATTGAATAATGATTTATATGAAGTTGCATATCCACTTCTACTTACAGGTGTAAGTGATGTTGGATTAAATCCTACATCTGATAAATCTCTAATGAAATTTGTTGAATCAATGCTTAATAAATATGCGTTGAATACATATGGATTATAAAATGGTTGTTGCATAACTTCATGATAATATGCATTCAATACTCTATTTTTTACTGTTTCACTATATGCATTTAAGAAATTAGGTTTACTAACATTTTTATCAATATCATATTCATATTCAGTATCTTTATAATGTTCTCTTGTCTTTGTTCCTAAAGATACTAAAGGTGAATTATTTAATCTACCTATATATACTAATGCTTTTTTAGCATCAGAAGTTCCTGATGTTGCAACAACATTATATAGATAACCATTTTCTTTATAATAATCATCATAACTATATTCTATTGCACACTCTTCAAATAGTGGCTTAGTTGTAATATTGGCATAAATATGATTTAGGTTTTGATCCCATTTATCAACATATTTATAATATCTATTATTAAATACATAGCTTAGATTCTTATTACCTGTGTATTTAACACCATCTAAATATTTTACTGTTTTTGATTCTAATAAATTACCATCTTTATCTACAAAATTAACAGTGAATTTTGCAGGTGTTTCTGCTTCCTTTAATTCAAATCTTAGAGGAATATGATTATTCATATATACAAAATCAAAATATTTTTTACCTGGAGTTTTAAATTCATCTAATTTATCTTCAGAAAACATCTTTTCTGTAATATGCATTCTATCAGTTGTACCGTCTGTATATTCTGCTTCTAATAAAATATTACTAGAACCAAAATATCCAATTTGAATTGCTTCTTCTGGAATATTGATGAATTTTAACTGCTTAATTGATTTATTATGATTAAATGAAGTAACTAATGGTTCATATTTTGTAATGTTATTATCATTAGAATTATTATTATCATCTTTTGTAGCTTTTTTACTGCAAGATGCTAATGTAATAACTACAAGTAATACTAATAAAAATCTATATATCTTTTTCATTATTCTCCACTCCTTTCGTAAATGGCGTGGACTTCAAGATCACATGTTACTGCAGTAAATTCTTTGTCATAACAAACAAATACATAGTCTTCATCCATAAATCTATCTCTCATAGCTACAGTTGGAGTTGCTGCATCCTCTAATGTCTTTACATATGCTGTGAATACCCAATTATTCTTTCCGTCATAGAATTTAACTGTATAATACTTATCTTCTAGATATTCAGCTACAAAGTTGATATTATTATCAGGCATTGTATAGCCATTCTTATAATCAACTAATTCACCATTTAAAGACCAGCCTCTAAACACATATCCTTCTCTCTTTTGAGGTGTTGGGAACGATATTTTTTGTCCTGGAAGATAAGGTGTAGAATTTTGACCATCAAATGTTACATTTCTAGCATCTTTTGATTTGTAGTGGAAATTAATTATAGTTTCTCTTTCTCTAAATGGATTAGTTCTAACCTTAACAGTTATAGTACCGCTTGTTTCAGCTACTCCATCTCTTATAATTAATTTACCATTTTCTATTGTTAAATCAGATGAATTTGATTTAATTTCTGTAAATAATCTATATGTTTCTTTATTGTTTCCGTTTCCAGTTTCAAACCATGTAATTTGTTCATCATATTTAAATTGCTTTGCAGAAACTGATAAAGATCCACCATCAACCGCATCAAACACTAACATATTAGTATTATTTATTTCAGTTTCTTTTAGATTTAATTCTAGAGTTTCATTTGTAGATCTTTCTCTAATATCAAATTTATATCCTAATTTAAACATTGGATATCTAACGCCATATAATTCCCAGTTAAAGTGTACTACCCAAACTAAATTAACACTTAAAGATATTCTAAAGAATATTCCTGGTTCGATGGATACTCCAAAATTGCCATCCCACTGTCCAGTATTAAAATTATATCCACCAGTTGCCATTCCTGATAAATCAAAATAAACACCGGCATCAACATCTAAAGCAAGATTTGCGATATATTTTAATCCTGTAATATAAATTGTAACTCTTAATTTTAAATATGCTTCAATACCTAAAGTACCACATAAATAGAAATTTAATGTCTTCGCACTAACATCTGAAGGTGAAACTGCAGAATCTGAATAATCTTCTTTTGGTCCTTCTGGTTCACTTCTAGAAGTTGAATAACTAATTAATACTTCATGTGTACTATAAGTATATTTAGCACCTATTGTAATGTCTGTTTGGAATTTTAAGCATGCATATAGATCAAAATCAGCTGAGAACCATCCATATTTAAATGAAATATGACCTACATTAATCATTATTGTATCACCAACAACGACATCTTTTTTGTAACCAAATTCTTCTAGTCTAGTGAAACCATTTTGTAAATCTTCTACGGCTTCTCTAGCCTTATCCATATCAAGATTCTTTGGTGTATCTTCAGTATTATAAGATTTAAATTTCTTATTCTTTCTTGTTACACAAAATTGAACAGAATATCTAGTATCAGTTCCAACTGAGCAATTCATACTTACTCCAATTGGAATACCTAAGAATGTTTCAATTTCTCCATCTCCACTGACATTTAAAGTCTTTTGCCATTCAAATCTTAAGACACCTACTGTTCTCCATCCCTTACTATCTGTATAAGTAAATGTAGCTTCAGCACCTAAAGTAAATGAATTTCCAGTAGCCTTGAATGAGAAATTAAATGATACTTGATCAATAAAATCAGATAAATGAGGTAAGAATCCATACGCATCAGCTACTGCATAACAATATGTCCATGTAGCTTCTGAATTCTTAATTTGTTCAGCTATTTCTTGAATATCATTTAATACAAAATCATTTTCAATATCTACTTCTCTATTATCAATATGGACATCTAATTCTTCAAAAATATCAGATACATCAGCACTTTCATAATATATTTTATATTGTCCATTTTCTGTTGATACACTCTTTACTTTAATATATACCTTCTCATTATCACCATCTGAAAACATTATAATATCTCCAGCAGAACAATCAAGATCATCACCTGAATAATATAGGTATGTGTTATAATCACCAAAGCCCTCAAAGTGAGTTACTTTGTTAAAATCATAATTTGTATAATTAATTTTTAATTTCGCATTATCTTTTTCTTCTTCCTTAACTGTAAATAATATCTTTCTTATTTCAGGAGACTTTCCTTCAAATAATAAGGTATCTACATTTGGAAGTTCAATTGTATATGCATCTCCTGGCTTATATCCGCCAGCAGCTTTAATTTCGTATAATGTCTTTTCAGCATCATTTAATGAATGAACATTTAAACTAACATTTTGACCCTTAGAATCTTTTGCAGAAACACTACTAGCTAATTCACTAGATGAGAATAATCTAGATGTAGATTCTACTGTAACTGCAAAATCAGGATCAACATCCATATATGTGCTTTGATACATATTAGGATTATCAAAAGGAATAGCTTCCATTTGATCATCATATTTATTATCAAATTTGATTTCATCAACGATGTTTACTTTAATACCCTTATCTGCTTCTTCTTTTTTCTTCTTGCTTGAAGAACAAGATACTAAAACTAAAACAGCTAATAATGTATAAAGCATTATCCCTATCTTTTTCATCATATCACTTCCCCTAACTTTTATTTTATCATACTATGATAATGCTGTAAAACTAAGAGCATTTTCATACAAATAAAAATATTTTAACAACTTATTAAATATGATATAATTATTGTGTTATTTTTAAATGCCCTGATAGTTAAACGGATATAACGATGCCCTCCTAAGTAAAATGCTACATCCGGTTCCTAAACATTAAATGTGGCTTTATTGCTTAGGTTTGGAACGCGTTGAATGTGAACTAGGGTATATACAGGTACTCTTGCCAACACTTTTGCCAACAGTGTGGATATAGTTCCGGCCATTTAGTTGGATTCGAACGGATTGAATCACACTAAAATTTAATATATAATTTATACACTTGCAGATATAGCTCAGCTGTACAGAGCGTCCCCCTCCTAAGGGGAAGGTCGAAGGTTAGAATCCTTTTATCTGCGCCATTAAAGAACAATAGGTTTGATACAATATCGTATCAAGCCTTTTTTTCTTTGTATAAACGCATAACTAAGCCATTTATTTAAAATATTAGAAGAATAATCATGTAACTCTGTAGAGTTGAAGCACAAGTTTTATCTAGTGCTTTTTCTCACTATATGGTAAAATAAATTAAGAGTTATTCAGTGAGGGAAGTGATTTTGATGAAAAGAATATCACTATTAGTTTTAGCAATTTTTATGTTTTTTACTATAACTTCATGTGGTAGTAATTCAAACACTAATTCAAATAAGACAAATCCATCAACAACTGATAATCAGAGTGTTAATACACAAGATAATGATAACGGTTATCTATATGAAAAGAATTTAAATTCTGCTATAAAACAGGAACAAACTGGAAATAAAATAAGTCTTGCAGTTGAAAATAATAAAGAAACAATAAGAGTTGATGAATTATTTTCTTATTCACCAGAACACCTTATTGAGATATATTCATCTAGTAATTCTGCATATAATACCACAACTAAGGAAATGACACTTACAGTTGGATTTAATAATTATCAAATACTATTTAAGAATCAAAAAAATAATAATGAGATTACTTATGATTTAAAAATTTTTAGAGATCCTGGAACTACAACACGAAATGTTACACAATATTCAGTGAAAAAAGAAATAACAGAATCATTACAAAATAATGGATTGCCTAGCTATAAATTTAAGTTCTATTATCCATATGATGAGAACATAACATTAAATGGCCAAACTGTACCTGCTGAAATTATTGAGTGCAATATTGAAATTCAATTCTCAGCTAGTTTCTATATTGATAGTGAAAACTTTATGCCTGGTGCAGCTTCACCACATCAACAAATGCAGTCATTTAATTTCACTCATAAATTTACTAGTGCAAAAGAAGTATATGAAACAACAGTTGACTTCCCTGTTGAGTTTTGGAATTCATTCTGCTCATCATATCCATTTACGACTTTAGATAATTCGCAAAGAGGATTGTATGAGCTAAACTCTAATGGATTATTTGTGTTTACAGGAAGTAATGTAAAATTAAAAGTGGACTATACCAAATTCAGTTTTAACTAGAGTGGACAAAATCCAAGATATGTATCAATTAGCTAGTCCCAAGCCATAAAAGCAATAAAATCATCCAATTAAACGGATGATTTTTTCATTATAATGGAATATTAAATCCTTTTGATTTCATGTAATTTAAATATTCAAAATATTCTTTTAACGTCTTGAATCCAAGCTGCTTCATCTTTTCTAATGATCGTTTATATTCTTCTATTTCAATTTCTTCCTTTCCCTTGGTTTGGTTTTCAAATGAAGTTTTAAATACATTATTTAATGTCTGAGATGCTTGCATATCAGCTTCACTTACTCTATGAATGTAATATTCTTCAGTCGTTTTAATTGTGGAATGTCCTGCTCTTTGAGCTACTGTTGTAATAGGTACATATCCAACTAGAATTGATAGGTTTGTATGTCTTAAGTTATACAAGGTGAATTTTTCAGGAAGTTCAGCTTTATCTCTTACCTTCTTAAACCATTTATTAAATATATCTGTAGTCACTCTAGAACCATCAGATTGTGAAAACACCTGATCCTCATCTTTATAATAATCGCCTAATGATTCAATCCAATCTTGTTGCCATTTACGATATTTAATTAATTGCTCCACAAGGATTTCAGGAATTGATATTGTTCTTGCCTTATTAGTTTTAGTTCCTTTTAATATAATCCCCATCTTATCACATTTAATGGCATTACGTTCAATTGTTATTGTTTTATAAGAGAAATCTATGTCTTTCCATTCAAGGCCTCCCATTTCAGCTGGTCTCATACCAGTAAGCAGTGACATATGCATCGCAGTTTGAATCATAATATCAAATTCCTTTGTAGCTTCATAAAATTTAATTGCTTGCTCTTCTGATAATGATTCTCTTCTTTTAGTTTGAAATGAATTCTTAGTCATTCCATCCTTTGCCGGATTTTCATGAATAATCCTTAAAACATTAATTGCAAATTCAAATATAGTCTTTAGGATTTTCTTTTTTCCAAATATAGTATATTCAGCATATGCTTCCTCTTTAACCTTCTTATCAAATAGTTTATTTAATGGAATACCAACAGCTTGAGATAATTTTAAAGCCGTTTTTTCTTGTACATTCGCTCCATTTAAAATTGCACTTAGATTAAATGGTATTTTACTAAATAATGAATACACCACTCTTTTTGATAAACCTCTAGCTTTAAATATTTCTTTAATATTAGGTTTAGCAGTATAAATAGTAGATACTTTTTTCATACTAGAAAGCTTTTTATAATATTTATAAATAACATCGTGAGTAATATCTACTACTCTCATATCGCCAAACTCTTTATTATAGTTGGCTATTTCTGTAATTGCTTCACAATAATATCTATAAGAAATATTATTAGGATTCGCAGGATTAGTAGAATCATATTTAGAATCTAACCATTCTTGTGCTAATTCTTTAAAGGTCATCCTCTTTAAAGGACCACCAAGTCTTTCATCCTCAGCAATTTCTTTTTTACGATTTTCTACCTTTTCAAGAAGATCCTTTTGAAATTGCTCAGCATATAATTCTGCATATACTTCGGCTTTCGCTTCAGTCATTCCGGGTTCTGGTTTATAGCTTGTTTCTTTAGATACTAAATTATCATACTCATCATAATATCTAATAATGATTCTATAGACGAACCCTGTTTTATTATTTCTTTTTATTATTGCTGGTTTCATCCTAAATACTCCTTCCTATATTGTAAGAATGCTTTAAAATCGTTATATGCAATTTCATTTTCTTTTGTTAATTCTTCATATTTTATTGTTTTAGTTTCTTTTTTTGAATATTGATTAACATATTTCATAAGTACTCCATAATTAGATTTTAAAGATTCTAGATTAAAAGTATGCTCATTTACATCATTGCCAATTTTATATATTAAAGTCTTAAGATAATTGGGGTTATAGTTTAGAATTTTATTATTTGGTAATTCACTAAAGAAAAAATCATTTAATTGATTTGATATATATTCTGACATATAAAAGGTTCTACCATTATATTTAATGAAATGATGCTCAAAATTAAAGTTTTTTATCTTTAAATCAAAAACTATTTCTTTATTCAAACCAACTATTATAAATATTAATGCATAGCATCTTTCATTAATATTTTTCCTATTAAATAATGCTTCAACAAAATCTTCAATTGCTTTACTAGGTAAATAATTATTAGTCCTTCTTATATCAATTTTAAATATATGTTTTGAAGGCATTGGATTTTCTTTGATAAAGCCTTTTTCTACTGCATAATCTAATAATCTTTTCATTGCATTTTTAATATCCTTCTTCATTTCTTTTGTATATGTTTTCTTTTTTGAATAAATTTTAAAATAATCAGATAATTTAAGATTATTTAGTTTACAGAATTCTAATGCAGATGAAATAGCTATTATTTCACAATTAAATACTTTATATAGGGTACTTGAAGTTATATGAAAAGCTTTACGAAGGTTAATCCCTTTCTTTTGATATGGTTCAGCCAATTGCTTAACATTATCTTTTGCAATTGCATTGCCATATTCATATTCCATATAATCCAATTTATATAAAAGAATCAGCATATCTTCTTTAGTAATCCTATTTAAAATGATATTGCCCATCCAGGTGAATATTATTTTTCTAAATCTTTCAACGGATGATGTGGGATTATCTTTCATATAATGATAGTAAAGCTTTTTTATATTCATAACTTTAATCTCCATTCATAAAATAATTTAAAAGTTCATCTAGATCTAATAATCTTTTCTTTTGACCAACTATAATGTTATGTATTTTGTTTTCATCACATAACTTATTAACAAAGTTGTAATTAAGACCTGTATTAGGATCTATTTCCTTTATTTCAGCTAAAGCTTGTCTTATTGTTCTCATTCTTCTAAGCTTTGGCTTTGCTGTATTTAAAACATTCATAACGTCCATTTTGTCTATTCCTCCTATTTCGTTTACATCTTTATTTTAGATAGGTAAAATTCGGATAGTCGGGACGCTATTTGACATGGACGATTTTTAATAAAAATATTCTATAAATTTATCCAACATTTTGTCATATTCTTCATTTGGATAATGTGTTTCTATGTCTAATACTTCTTTTAAAAAGTATTTTTGAAATGCAAATGCATCTAGTTCAATTATCAAAGAATAATACTCATTTGAACCATCATTAGTATTACCATGTTCTGACATATACATAAAGCCTTCTGCGTATTCATATACTAAAGGCTTTGATTCATCTTTATTTTTAACTGCGAGGAATTGATACCAATGTCGATATTCATGAGCGATAGATTTTAAAGCTTCCACATAGTTAAGAGCTATATCTTTTCTTAAAACTATGAACTCTTCTTGAAAATACATCCTAGAATCTTCTTTAATGTTTTCAACTACAATTGGAACTTGTGGCACTTCTAAGTATTCTGCTAGTTCTCTTGATATTGGTTCTATTTTAGCTAGAGCTTCTTCAATCTCCCATTTTTCTTCACCAAATGCATTGATGAAATCTTCTTTTAATTTTTTATCTATTTTCATGTTATTCTCCTTTTTGGTGTCAAATTGACTCCGAAACAATGATAACACCGAATATTATTTTTGTCAACAAATTGACAGCAAATAGTTTTCGTATTGACAGCGGCAATAGCATAAACTATAATTAATATGGTGATTCAAATGAACAGAATTAAGGAACTACGTGAAGAAAGACAATTAACAACACGTGCTTTAGAAGATAAAATAGGAATGCATCATGCAGTTATTAGTAATTATGAAAATGAGAAAAGGGATATGCCTACAAGTGCATTAAAAACTTTTTCTAAATTTTTTGAGGTAAGTATAGATTATTTATTATATAATTCTAGTTTTTGTATTTATGCATTATATAAAGAAGGTAACTTCTATTTTGCTATTAGAGATGATTATTATAGAGAACTAAAAGAAAAAAAATACATCTACTTTGATAATAATAATCATAGATGTATTGATATTAATTCTTTAATTGGTGTTGGTAAATCTAATAATATTTTAGGTATATTTGAAGAATTTACTAGAATCAATAAGGCAGAAGCTTTATTTGCGAATGGTAAACCATCTGATGATGAAATAAGAGCATTAGATGATGAGATAACTGAGATTGAATTAAATAGATTACTTGTTAAACAAATAAAGGATGCAATTCGTTAAATTGAGTTGCATCCTCTTTTTTTATTTATTAACTTCCAATCTTACTTGATGTCCCATTCACAACATAATTCGTTACTGTTCCATCAGTACAAGTTACATAAGTGGCTTTTAAATTACCAAATGCACTAGCACCTATACTGATTTTTTTAAACTGTGCAACTGTACCACTATAATTAATAGTTTCAAGACTAGTACAGTTTCGGAAGGCACTAGAGCCAATTAATGTAACACTACTAGGAATAGTTACGCTTTTTAATGTTGTACATTTGTTAAAAATACATGAATTTATATTAACAGTTCCACTTTCAATGTTAATATTAGAACCAACTTCATTTAGATCAGCATATAATAATAAATCACACAAATAATATAATCCATTTTTATTTACAGAATTATTATTAAAATATGGTGTATTTCTAAATAAATAATCTGCTGTTCCTCCATTTGGTGTAGTTACACCATCTGATGAAGCATATTTAACCATACCTTTTTTCAAATTTACTTTTGATAAATTTGGACAATTACTAAAGGCAAGAGATGAAATATTTAAATCTGTACATGTACTATCAAAAACAATTTCTTCCAGTGTACTCATTACATCAGGTTCAGGCTCCCAAATACTATGTCCATGCATCAAGCTACCATATAACAATTTAATATTATCATGTATGATCAATTTTTTAATTTGTTTTGTTACATTTGAAATAGCATAATTTGCAATAGATTTAACAGGTAAAGATTCATATTTTCTGGGTATTTCTAGAACACCATTTACTACAGCATTTGGTTTAGTACTTCTTAAAACATAATATGGATCACTGCTTTCTGACATCAATGTAAATTCAAAATATTCAGCCTCAGATTGATTACATTTAGAGCAATAATAATTCTTTTCACCTTCAACCCAAGTATGTCCTGTTGCATTAGTATATGAATCAATATATGAACTACCACAACTACATGAATGAATTGTATATCCCTGTGTACCACATTTAGGAGCTACAACATTTGATGTATAAGAATGGGTATGTGTTTCTTTATTATTAGCATTATTACTGGTAGAATTTGAACCACAGCTAAACAAAAAAATAGTAGCCATAACTGAAACAATTAACATTAGAATTTTCTTCATAATATCACTCCAATCAAGCATAATTATACGTTATATTACTACAATTATAAAATGCATTTTCTTCAATCGTTATAGAATTATATTCATTAGTAGAACCAGCATAATTAATAGTTTTCAAATTAACACAATTATAAAATGCTTTAACTCCAATATAAATAACTGACTTTGGAATATTCAATATTTTTATATTCGTATTATCCATAAAAACCTCATTTGAAATAATTCTAGTACCTGATTTTATATCTATAGTTGAACCAACTTTACTTTTATCTACTTCTAACAACATATCAAACAAATAATAAAGACCATTTTCTTCAGTCTTATGTTCTTTATAATATTTTGTATCTTGAAACAAGAATAAATTACCTCTACCATCATCATGGTTTATTCTTTTAACACAATTATTAGGCATTGCAATACTATTAACATTCTCACAAGCCTGGAAAGCCGAATGAGAAATATTAATATTAGAACAATTGTTATCAAATTTAATTTTTTCAAGTACAGGCGTATCAGTAAATCCACCTTGACCATTTGATGACATTAAACTTGAACCAATATATTTAATAGTACTTGGAAAATAAATTTCTTTTATTTCTTTTCTACAATTATAAAATGCCCCTCTAATTATACCCGTAACAGGAAGTCCCAAATGTTTTCTAGGAATTATTACATTTCCACCCTCCAAAGCAGAACTAGAAATATTCTTTACATCATATGTATTGCCTCTTCCAACTGAACCTTCATTAAAATAAATTGAACTAGTTGAAACAAGTTCAAATGTAAATCCTTCATCCTCATATCTACCACACTTCTTACATTTGAAATTTTGCTCTTTTTCTTCCCATTCATGACCAGTAGCAGTTTTTATATTATCCTTATAAGAATCACCACAACTGCAATAATGAAGAGTATATCCATCAGTGGCACATTTTTGTTCAATAACGACTGTTTGATATGAATGAACGTGTACATTATTTGTTGTTCCTTGATTATTATTTTGTTTAGAATTAGAATCATTAAAACAAGACACCATAAAAAGCATAAATACAATTAGAAAACTAATAAAAATCTTTTTCATTTGATTCTCCTTATCTTTTTTTCTAAAATTTCCATAAATTCGATTATTCTTCACCTGAAAAACTATATATAGAATTACCAACATTTTTCCTACATTGTAAGACTTGATGCATTGCCACATTAATACTTTCAAACTTATCACATAATTTCACAAACCCAAATTTCAATCGAATCTATCTTGATACAATTATAACATATAAATATTTAATAAGACAAATAATGAAAATTGTTGCATTATAAAATTGAATTAACTAGAGGCTTAGTGAAACAAATAAAGGATGCAATTTGTTAATGAGTTGCATCCTCTTTTTATTCATAATCAACTAATATTAGTGATTGATATTTATTTTTTTCTATATCTTCAGCAATACAATCTAATAATGAATCTTTTAATAATGCCATTGTTTTTCTATCAAATCTTGGAAATATTCTTGATAATGTTATTGAAGAAACATATTGACCATTTTTTAGCATTAGATAAATTATAACTAATGAATACTTAATTAATTCTTCTTCATTCAAATCATCAATTTTATAATTGATTGGATTATCACCAACATTAAAAAAGTATATTTTCCTTTTATTTTTAGCATCTTCTTCATCAATACTAGATTTTAAAAATGATATATCTAAATCAAGCTTTTGTAGCATTTTTTTAAATTCAGGCATAGCTTCAACAAATCGAGCATCATTTTCTCCAGTAGTATCAATAAAATCATCTGCTGTTATTTGATGGTTATCTAATATTAGAATTAAAGCTTGTAATAAGGATTTAGAAAGTTGAGTATTATAACGAACTTGGGATGTCATTATATTTCACTCTCCACATTAGATTTTGTTCTTCATAGTATTTTAATTCTCTAATATTATCTAATATATTTAGATACTTCATTAAATGATTCTTAGTAAATTCAGTTCCTGAATTTGTTTTAATGTTATATATTTCTTCATTAATTAACTTTGTTAAATCATCTTCTGAAATATCAATTTGCTTACAGAATTGATGAACATTTATATTTTTTAAATATATTGCTTGATTAAATGCTATATCTTCTTTTTCATAAATTTTTTTAGCGTCAGTTTTCTTTAATTGATTGAATATTAAATATTTAAGTGGTGTTGTTCCTTTAAATAATATTCTATTTAAGATATCCTTTAATGCATAGAAATCTTCTTTACATGCTCCTACTGTAAATGGTAAGTCTTCTTCATGTAGGAAGAATGCTAAATAGATTGGTGTATCCATACCATTCTTTTGAGCATGAGCTTTTACTATCATAGGTAGGGCATCATTCATATTAAATGAGCCTATTCTAAAATAGTATTTTCTTAATACATCCTTTTCATCTTTAACATAGAATAGAATGTTATCTATTGAATATACTGCCTTTATTACTTTATGAGGATCAAAGTATTTAGATAATCCTTTTGAATATTTAGATATTGTGTATCTTATATTATCATGCTTAGGATCTACAATTGGAATGAATGTAAAATCAGTTACATTATTTCTAATTTCATAATAGAACTCTTCGCTATGATTGGTTTCATAACTATTTAAAACATTGCACATCTTTTTAAATTTATCTTCATTACATAAAACATTATAAACATTTATTAACTCTTTGTTGTAATCGTTTATTACGGCTTTCTTTGG